>JAKJBR010000001.1:0-225504 GCA_022706885.1 Bacillota bacterium | reverse complement strand
GTCGCTCCCCGTGCGGGAGCGTGGATTGAAATAACTTCTTCCTCAGCGCTCTGTAAGCGCCAATTCGTCGCTCCCCGTGCGGGAGCGTGGATTGAAATGCCGCCGCTTTGCTCATTGTTGCCGCAATATTGGACGTCGCTCCCCGTGCGGGAGCGTGGATTGAAATAGCTCCTACTACAAGCCAATTCCACCTAGGTTCCGGTCGCTCCCCGTGCGGGAGCGTGGATTGAAATACTTTGTGCATACCCGATTGCGTCGCCTTTAGCGTGTCGCTCCCCGTGCGGGAGCGTGGATTGAAATCATCCATGCCATAACTTTTGATTTCCATCCCTCAGTCGCTCCCCGTGCGGGAGCGTGGATTGAAATAACTTCTTCCTCAGCGCTCTGTAAGCGCCAATTCGTCGCTCCCCGTGCGGGAGCGTGGATTGAAATTGGGCCGCCTGTGACGGCCTGGAACGGTTGAAAGGTCGCTCCCCGTGCGGGAGCGTGGATTGAAATTTGTCTACTTCTTTGTTTAATTTAGTGAGCTGAGGTCGCTCCCCGTGCGGGAGCGTGGATTGAAATATATAGCGTTGAAACGTTTATTTTTATGTTTTTTGGTCGCTCCCCGTGCGGGAGCGTGGATTGAAATTGATACTTGAGGACTATTTAACTTACTGTCAAAGTCGCTCCCCGTGCGGGAGCGTGGATTGAAATGATTCATAGAATGCTTCCCGCTGGTCACTGTTAGCGTCGCTCCCCGTGCGGGAGCGTGGATTGAAATTCTTACATAGTCACCATACTGTTGTACAGTCGCTGTAGTCGCTCCCCGTGCGGGAGCGTGGATTGAAATGCCTCCTATCTTTTATACAAACTGCAAAGTAGCAGTCGCTCCCCGTGCGGGAGCGTGGATTGAAATCTACTCTGATATAGTTTATGCTCCTAACTTTAGTTGTCGCTCCCCGTGCGGGAGCGTGGATTGAAATAATTTTATTCCCCCTCCTCCAATTCCTTAAGTTCCCGTCGCTCCCCGTGCGGGAGCGTGGATTGAAATGATTCAGCCCGCAGAGGCCGTCAAAGAATGGAAGTCGCTCCCCGTGTGGGAGTGTGGATTGAAATGAGTTTTGGTTTTGAGGCTGAAATTTTCGGCCTCAAAGGGTTGCTCCTATTCACTGAGCATAGATTAAAATATTACTAATTAAAAAACACCGATATTTACCGATGTTTTTTGGTCGGAGTGACAAGATTTGAACTTGCGACTTCTTGGTCCCGAACCAAGCGCGCTACCAAACTGCGCTACACCCCGTGCTTAGATATTATAACCTGTCTTTTGTGTTCTGTCATCTGCTATTTTTTAATATTCTTTATGTCATCATATCCGTTATATCCACATCATCGTCTTTGCTTTCTTTTCTGACAAGCATATTTAAGAAATTCGTTATAGGTTTCCTAAATATTATTACTAACCCAATTAGAACAAGCATTATGACAATAACCAATATCATCTGTCCCGTTGTCCATTTGAGCACACCGTCTCCCAGAAATGCCAAGGATAGAGTTGAGGGTATTCTTGCAACAAGCGCTAGGAATAAGAATATGCTAAAGGGAAGCATCACTATTCCGGCGACATAACATAAAAGGTCGTCAGGTAATCCCGGAATAAGGAATGCTAAAAGGAAGAATATGGGACCGTTTCTCTTGACAAAATCCACAACTTTTTTTGTCTTTCCGTTACCTGCCAGTTTATCCGTAAGTGGTTCTCCGAATGCTCTCCCTAACCAATAAACGGTTATTGATGCCAATACTGTTGCCGTATGGTTGACGGCAAAACCTCCCCAGGTACCGAACAGCATACCGCCTACAAAATATGTTATCTGACCCGGTATGGGAGCAATTACAACCTGTAAGTAGGAAAGCAGAAAGAACAGAGCGGGACCCCATTTGCCTTTACTTTCAATATATTTCTTGAACTGCTCTCCGTTTAACTGGAATAAGTCCCACAGTTGTTTTCCTTTATCGGTCAGAATAAAGATAAGTAAGGCTAAAATAATAGCAGATGCTATGATAAGCTTTATATTCCTTCTTCTTATCTTTTTCTTTTTATCTTCACTCATCTTTTTATTGATGCAATCATTTCTTTAAGCATGTTTCCGTATTTTATGTATGATTGGAAAAGCTCTTCATCACCGGCGGGTTTCTCTCCTGTATGAACAATAGAGGCTACATGCGGCTCGATGGATATAACTCCGTCATACTTGTCCTCATTGATAAGTATGTCCAGTATTTCTTTAACTCTTCCTTCACCTTCTCCAACATATCGGAACTGATTTTCTAAGCCCGGCTTTGCGATAAGCGCATCTTTGATGTGCACATAATCGATATGTCCCCTAAGTCCTTGAAAAAACTTCATAGGCTTATCATAACCGTGAGCCACTACATTTCCCGTGTCGTAAAGGAGTACAAAGTTGGGGCTGTTTACTTCCTGTTTAAGCTCCAGCATATTTTCCGGAGTTTCTCCTCCCCAACCCGTGCAGTTTTCATGAGCCAATACTATATCAAGATCCTCGGCCATCTTTGCAAGTTCTTTACATCTTCTGATTACTTCTTTCTTCGTGTATTTTTTATCGTCTTCATCGGGTATCCAGGACATTATCCTTATATACCTGACATTGAGCATCTTCATTCTTTTTGCAGATATTTTCAGATCCTCTTTGTCAATATTGAAATCCCCTCTTATACTCCTGCTCCAGTTACCTATAGCTGAAGAAAAAGCAGTTACTTTAAAGTTGTGCTCTTCAATTATCTTCCTTATGTGATTAAACTCTTGATCACTGAAGTTAGTGGTGGAAGGATTGACACCGTTATGATTTCTTAATTCCAAGGTATTCCACCCTAATTTTTTGTGCGCTTCAATCTGCGTGGTAATATGTTTGCCCGCTTCATCGCTGATTCCCGTAATAATCATTTCTTCTCCTCTTTGTTGTTTTCTCGTATTTCTTCTAAAACCCCGTCACTCCAGAGTTTCTCGAGGTTATACCTGCTTCTGGTTTCTTTTTCAAATATATTTACCACTACATCCATACAGTCTATAAGTATCCATTTAGATTGGTTGTACCCTTCCACAGGCATGGAAACCGTCATTCCCAACGCTTCCGCCTTATCTTGAACATCATCAGCCATGGATTTACGATGCCGGTCGGAAGTTCCCGTGCATATTACAAAATAGTCTGTCAGTGTAGTTACATCTCTTACCTCTATGGATATTAAATCCTTTGCTTTTTTTTCTTTCAGTACCTCAACAATTTCATTCTTAAAATTTTCAGTATCCAATATTACCTCCTTGTATGTTTTGATTATATAACATAAAAAGGAAGTTATAAATGAAAAAAGCGAATATTCGGTATTATTAAGAAAGAATGGGGATTTTTCCATAAACATTGCATATAATTGATAAAAGCATTATTATGCTTAGAGTATGAGGAATGGAGGAAAACTGTATCAACGATTTACTGAAAGTAACACTGATATTTATAGGGATATTTATAATTCAGTCGATGGTATACTGGGGCACTCAGTTTCTTGTTAAAAATCCTCATATGCTGGGAAGTAAACTGGATGATAAGATACCGTTTATACCGGTTTTCATTTTCCCGTATGTTATCTGGTTTGTTCTTTTGTTCACAATACAGTTTATTCTATACTTTTATTCCTTGCAAACATATGCTCTGTATGTAATGTCTTTATTTATAGTGGATATAACGAGCGGAATAATATATCTGGTATATCCCACAACTTTCATCAGACCCGAACCCGAAGGAGATTCTTTTTCCGTTAAGGTAGTAAGATTCATTTACTCGCATGATAAGAAAATACTGAGCTGTCTGCCTTCTTTGCACTGTTCTCTATCCACGCTTTTTATATTATCGGCACTTTATGCGACCGGTCTTCCGTTATTTTTAAAACTGATAATTATTATATTTTCACTACTCGTTATAGTATCAACGGTATTTGTAAAACAGCATGTAATTATCGATGTTATTACCGCCATACCTCTGGCCGTTATAAGCTGGTATATAGCAATGGCAATAGGTGCCGATACGTTTCTTGCCTTCTTCAACTTTTTACAGTAATTTTATAGTTATATTACATTTAATGTATAGAATATATCTGAGAGGTGTTAATTATGAAAACGGCAATAATATATTACTCATATGGCGGTAAAACAAAAAAATACTGCGAAAATATGGCAGCGGAACTTTCCGCCGATATCATGGAAGTGCAGACAGTCAAAAGAAAGTGTTTTTTATCAAATCTTTTTACCGAATGCCCTAAGGCACTACAACAGCAACCTACGGATATTTTGCCTATAGACTTGGATTTGTCGGGTTATGAAAAAATTATACTGGCAGCGCCTATGTGGGCAGGCTACCCCGCACCCCCTTTCAATAACATGGTAGCCATGTTACCTAAAGGCAAGCAAGTGGAAATTGTTATTGTTTCCGCAGGCGGTGAAACTGATCCGATAAAAAAAGAAAAGGTAATAGTACTGACTGAAGAAACAGGTTCAAAAGTCATTAAATATACCGATATATGCGGTGCGGATATAAAATAGGTTATTTTGTTTCGTTTAAAAACCGTACTTTATTAATTTTAGCGATATCCGATGCAATAGTCTCGGCTTCCGTTACGGTATCTTTGGGAACGGGTATCCGGCACTGGAGCTTTTGAGGTCCGAATCGCTGCCATATTGTAAAATTAACCGTTATGGTATAGTTGTCTTCACGGTCTTTGGCAAACTGTACAGATGTGATTCTTGTTAAAGGTGCTTTCCACTGAAAATACTCACCCATAATCCATGCACCGAACGGACTTATTAACACTTCCGGAGCAGCCTCTTTCATCTTGTTATACCGAGCCCTGGGTATTAAAATAGCCGCTAAAGATATCAATATCTGAATACCCAGCAATACTACAATGAAGAATATGGCATCCTTACTGTTGCCGAAACCGAATATTGCAAATAATCCTCCTATTATCACAACAAACGCAATTATTACCAGCAGCATTACTTTGTTGGAGGTTTTTCTTTGCAGGAACTCTTCCGCCGCTCTTTGCAGTCTTTCATTCTCTTCAAATCTCCAATGGGCTAATAAACCCGTTCCTTTCAGCATGCTGTCCAGATTTCTCGCCTGCCGGATAAACATAAAAAAGCATATAAAGAAAGTAAGGAATAATATAGCTCCGACATAAATCATCCAGTAGTAATTCATCTCGCCTATAACCGCTCCCGCTACAATCATCGCTATTCCGATAAGCATAAAGATTATAGACATAATCACCCATCTCTTTGCATTATTCTGTGCCCACATATCTTACCTCCCGATTATTTTAAGAAGATTTTCCGCAATATGATTAAATCCCGAATCTGCGGGATGAACCGTATGGTCCTGATGATATTTGGTGTCATGCGGCATAAGAGCCAAGCCGTTTACGGGAATAAAACCGTATTTCTTTGCTAATGTCGTTAATTCTTTTTGATACTCATCAAACATTTCCTTAAATGATTGGTCTTCATCGTATCTTAAACACCATATCGGAGTAATAATATATACTTTTGCATGCTTGTAGATATTCTTAAGCTTGTATAAATACTTGTCGGCTGTTTTCAGTACATTTTCCAGATCCGCCATATCTTTTAATTGATAGATATCATTGATGCCGTATGCAATAAAAATACTGTCGGGATCATATTTGTCCTGTTCATCCAAAGAATCCACATCAAACTTCGCCGACCCGACACCCCTGTTCAGACTCTGTGCATTCAAGGCTCTTGCAACCTGTGTGGGAAAAGCCAACGAAGGACTCAAAGCTACCATGCCCTGGGTAATGGAATCTCCCAGAAAAAGAAGTTTTTGAGAGGGTTGCTCTTTAATACATTGAAAATTACCTATATCCAAATCATACACCCTTATTCTGCTCAGATTAGGTACATAAACGGTCACTCTCTTTATACCTTTTTCCGTTAACGGATAAGTTAAAGTAGACTGCTTTGTATCCAATGCTTCTTCTATGTGTCTTTTAAATATACCGTTTTCGTAAAAATCAAATCCCACATATCTTCTGGAAAAATGGTCGGCTCTGTAGGAAAAGGTTATACACTCGGCATCGGTATAAAAATCCATACATATACCGGCTGTACAC
This sequence comes from Bacillota bacterium, assembly GCA_022706885.1. Classification (GTDB taxonomy): domain Bacteria; phylum Bacillota; class Clostridia; order DUPQ01; family DUPQ01; genus DUPQ01. Next base: position 219,324 of record JAKJBR010000001.1, on the reverse strand, counting down.
AGCGACCGGTCTTCCGTTGCCTTGGAAAGGTTTTTATAGTATTCCAGCTGCTTATCGGTAAACCGAACGGGAAAATATCCTTCCTCGGTTTTTATAACCTTGTATGCGTTTTTGAAAATACCCGTATACATTAATCTTTAATCCTTTGCTCTTTGAAATACTCCAAAGCGGCAGCTGTTACGGGATAGAGAACTTCTCCTTTGGAAAGCACATGATATACCGTCCCGTCAAGGCTCAGTTCCACCGCCTCATCAAGTTTATTGTACATTAATTTGCGTATTTTAGTCACGTTTTTGTATGTTCTTCCTTTTTCCGCAGCATCGGCAATAAATACTATTTTTTCGGTAAGTCCCATCCCCGCCCTTCCGAACGAGTGATAATAAATGGCATTAAGAATCTCTTCATCCTCTATGTTGTATTCTTTTTTTGCTATTACCGCGGCACAGGGACCGTGCAGTATATTGCCGGTATGATATTGCTTGTCAATAAAAATACCGGCAGCTTCGAGTATTGCCGCCATATCTTCTGTTTTCATGTCTTTGGCAATATCATGCAAAAGTGCCGCCGCATATACTTTTTCGCTGTCCGCCCGGTGTAATCTTGCAAGATGATCTGCCAATTCGACAACATTCTTTACATGCTCATATCTTTCGGGGCTATACCTTTTTACTATATCCGGCCTTGCCTCTTCACTTATATATCCCATTTTCTTTTATATACCTGTACACTTTTTTGTCCAGCATCCACTCTATCGAGTTGTCCTGCTCCGCTATCCCTTTACGTATTGCGGTAGAGGATATTTCCGATATGCATCTTATGTCGAATATAATGTCGGCACCGTAATCTTTTTTGAATATTTCAATCTGTTCGGTTATCTGCTCTTCGGTAAAGCCCGATCTTCCGAATACCAAAAATGTGCAGAGTTTGAACACTTGCTCATATTCTCTCCATGTCTTAAGCTGAAACAGGGTGTCCGCTCCTATGATATATATTATCTTTTCAAAAATCGGATATTCTTTTTTTACCTGTCTCAATGTATCTATCGTGTATGTGGTTGTTGCTCTTTTAAGTTCCATGTCCGAAGCTATGAGTTTTTCATAACCGTCCAATGCCAGACACAGCATCGTATATCGGATATTGTCATCGGTTATACCGGTATTATCTTTATGAGGCGGCTTTGTACAGGGTGTCAAGAGCACATACTCACAATAATCCAGTGCGTATTTCGCCATCAGGATGTGAGCCTTATGTACCGGATCAAATGTTGCTCCTAAGATTCCCAGTTTCATTTTCTGCCTATATCTTTCCTGTAATGCATGTCTTTAAAGCATACTTTATTGATATTATTGTATACTCTTGCGACCGCTTGTTCAACAGTATCTCCTTTTGCAGTTAATGAAAGGACTCTTCCTCCGTTGGTAACATATTCCCCGTCTTTCATGGCTGTTCCCATATGATAAACGGTTATTCCCTGCTTCTGCACCTGCTCCAAACCGGATATCGGGTAACCTTTGGTATATTCTTTGGGATATCCGCCGCTTGCAAGAACCACCGTGGCACCGGCACTGTTCTCCCATTGAATGTCAGTCTTGTCTAACCTTTCATCTGTTACCGCATTGAAGATATCAAGAAGATCGGTTTTCAGTAACGGCAGAAGTACTTGTGTTTCGGGGTCTCCGAACCTGGCATTATACTCAATTACCTTGGGTCCGTCTTTTGTAAGCATCATCTGGAAATATATTACGCCTTTGAAGTTGCGACCTTCTTTCTTCATGGCTCTTATTGTCGGATAAAATATGTTGTTAATGCAGTATTCTTCTATCTCTTTTGTGTAATGCTTACTGGGACTGAAAGCGCCCATTCCGCCGGTATTGGGACCTTTATCGTTATCAAATACTCTTTTATGATCCTGACACGACGGCATGGTCTTTATGGTTTTACCGTCGGTGAATGCCAGTACGGTAACTTCCGGTCCCTGTAAAAACTCTTCGATTATAACGGTGTGGCCGGATGAGCCGAACATATCGTTTATCATCATTTGGTTTATGGTTTCCTCTGCCTGCCGATAATTTTCAACAATTATCACACCTTTACCCAGCGCCAGTCCCGACGCTTTTATAACCAGAGGGTATTGCCTGTTTTTAACATATTGCAAAGCTTTTTCGGGGTTATCGAAAACTTCAAAAGCACCCGTAGGTATACCGTATTTCTTCATAAGATTTTTGGCAAAAGCTTTACTGCTTTCTATTTCAGCCGCTTTAGCTGTCGGTCCGAACGCACGTATATTTCTTTCGTTCAGTTTATCCACAAGTCCCAAAGCTAACGGGTCATCGGGAGTGACCACAACCAGGTCCACAGGGTTGTCTTTAAGAAAATCCAGTATACCGTCTATATCGGTAGCCTTTATGTTGACGCATTGCGCTATTTTTCCCATTCCGGCATTACCCGGAGCACAATAAATCTTTTTAATTTTCGGACTCTCGGAAAGTTTTTTTACTACGGCATGTTCTCTGCCGCCTCCCCCTATTACCAGTACCTTCATCTTTTACCTTTCTCAGTGTAAAAAGTGCCTTATTCCCGTGAATATCATACAGATACCAAATTGGTCCGCTTTGGCAATTACGTCCTTATCGGCTAACGATCCTCCGGGTTGTATTATGCATTCCACGCCCGCTTCTTTGGCCGCTATGACACAGTCATCAAACGGGAAAAACGCATCCGATGCCATGACGCTGCCTTTAGCCCTTTCTCCCGCCAAGGATATGGCTATCTTGGCCGCTCCTATCCTGCTCATCTGTCCGGGACCTATTCCGATTGAAGCTAAGTCTTTTACAAGTACTATCGCATTGGATTTGACATGCTTGCATACAGTCATTCCGAAAACGGCATCTTTCAACTGCTGTTCGGTAGGCTGTTTTACGGTCACGACTTTAATGTCGTCCATGTTTACAACGCAATTATCTTTGCTTTGTACAAGCATTCCCCCGCTTACTTTCTTCATAATATATTCGTTTTCATTGTTATATGTTATGTTATCCAATCTAAGAATTCTTAAATTCTTCTTTTTCATTAATAATGTAAGAGCTTCATCTTTGTAATCGGGTGCAATAACTATTTCTAAAAATATCTCATTGAGCTTTTCGGCAGTTACCACATCCACCGTTCTGTTGAATGCGACTATTCCTCCGAATATGGAAACAGGATCGGAATCATACGCTTTTTTGTATGCTTCAAATACATTTTTGCCCACTCCCACACCGCAGGGGTTAGCATGCTTTACCGCCACACATGCAGGTTTGTCGGGAAACTCTTTGAGCATGGACAATGCACCGTCGGCATCATTTATGTTGTTATATGAAAGTTCTTTGCCGTGCAGTTGCACCGCATCGCAGATGGTTCCCTTTGTTATTGCGGGTTCTTTATAGAAGGCGGCTTTCTGGTGAGGATTCTCTCCGTATCTCATTTCCTGAAGCTTCTCATAAGTAACGGTGAAAGTATTCTTTAAGCTGTAATCTCCTGTAAGCTTGTTGAAATGGTCGGCTATCATTGCATCGTAATTAGCGGTGTGTTCGAATACCTTTATTGCAAGTCTAAAATTGGTCTCATAAGATACTTTGCCGTTTTGTTCCAATTCATTTAATACACTTTCATAATCAGAAGGATCGGTAATAACCGTGACCGTTGCATGATTCTTGGCACCGCTTCTCAACATTGCCGGTCCGCCTATATCAATATTCTCAATAGCCTCTTCTTTGGTAACATTGCTTTTCTGTACGGTCTTTTTGAAAGGATAGAGATTAATAACCAACATATCTATAGGGGTGATATCCAGACTCTCCAATGTATCCATATGGTCTTTTTTATCTCTTATAGCTAACAGACCAGCATGTATATTGGGGTGCAGCGTCTTTACTCTTCCGTCCAGACATTCCTTAAAGCCGGTTATGCTTTCAATGGGAATAACCTTTATTCCGTTTTCGCTAAGTACTTTTGAAGTGCCGCCGGTGGAAATTATTTCCACACCCATATCACTCAATCTCTTTGCAAATTCTGCAATTCCGCTTTTGTCGCTTACACTTATCAATGCTCTTCTAATCATATTATCTTTCCTTTATATATATATTTTCCTCAATATCTTTTAACTTTTTGACATCCCAGGCTAAAGCCACATATCCTATCTCGTATATTTCGTTCTTAAATTGTTTTTGTATTTTCTTCGCATCTTCTTTGCTTACCGCTATTACCGTTCCTATACCCATATTGAAAGTACGGTACATATTATCTTCGGTTATATTCCCTTGCTTCATTATGAGGTCAAATACGGGTAACACCGCCCAGCTGCCCTTGTTAATTACGGGAGTTAAATTGTTGTCTTTAAACATCCTCGGTATGTTTTCCACAAATCCTCCTCCGGTAATATGGCTCATTCCCTTTATTTTAGCAACGGCCCTTATCTTTTTAATATCTTTTACATATATCTTTGTAGGTGTAAGAAGCACCTCGCCTATGGTTGCTTCATATCCGGGATATACTTTGCTTAAGCTTTTTGTATCCTCTCCGAATATCTTACGTACTAAGGAAAAACCGTTGCTGTGCACTCCCGTTGATGCCAATCCCAAAAGTACATCGCCTTCTTCTATCAACGATCCGTCAATTATATCAGGCTTGTTGACCGCTCCGACACAAAATCCCGCTATATCGTATTCGTCTTGTTTATAGAAGCCGGGCATCTCGGCCGTTTCTCCTCCCACCAGGGCACATTCTGCCTGTATACATCCTTCGGCAACACCTTTTACTATCTTTTCAATTATATCGGGATAATTCTTGCCGCATGCAATATAATCTAAAAAGAATAGCGGGTCGGCTCCCTGACACAGTACATCGTTGACGCACATTGCCACCGCATCTATCCCTATCGTGTCATGAACTTTCATGGAATGAGCAAGTTTCAGTTTGGTACCCACTCCGTCGGTTCCCGAAACCAATACCGGGGTAGGATATTTATTCAAGTTTATTTGGAATAATCCGGAAAAACTTCCTATTCCGCCCAGCACCCCTTCGGTTACCGTTCTTTGAATATGCTTTTTAATTAAAGCCACAGACTCGTAACCTGCTTGAACATCCACTCCCGCTTCTTTGTATGCATCTTTCACAGCACTTATCCTCCTAAAACTCTTTAGGTACATCCACGGGATAGACTCCTGTAAAACAGGAAGTACAAAAATCCACTTTGGAATTGACAGGTGCTTTGATAATTCCTTCATAACTGATGTACTCCAGGCTGTCGGCACCTATCCATTTGCATATTGCCTCTTTATCATTCTTGCTGGCCAGCAACTGTCCTCTGCTGGAAGTGTCCACTCCGAAATAGCAAGGGAACTTGTATGGAGGAGAGCCTATCCTTAAGTGAACTTCTTTAGCTCCCGCTTCCCTCAGCATTCTGACAAGTGTCTTGGTTGTGGTTCCTCTGACTATGGAATCATCAATGAGTACCACTCTTTTACCTTTGACCTCGGTCTTGACCGGGTTGAATTTTATCTTTACAGCTATTTCTCTGGCATTCTGATTGGGTGCTATAAACGCCCTGCCCACATATTTATTCCTTAACAGACCTGCAGGTGCAACTATATTACTTTCCTGTGCAAACCCGTATGCCATATCGGTTCCGCCGTCGGGAATTCCTATTACCACATCCGCCTGTACGGGATGTTCTTTTGCCAGAATCCTTCCGGCATTTACCCTTGCGTCATGTGTCGATGCCCCGTCAACAATGCTGTCCGGCCGAGCAAAATATACATGCTCGAATATACATAAACTGCTCTTTTTGCAGTCAAACAACCTTCTTGACTGAATACCGTCGGAATCTATCAGTACCAGCTCTCCCGGCTCCACATCTCTTATAAATTCCCCGTCAACCGCATCTATAGCGGCCGATTCGCTGGAAATGACATATGTTGCACCGTTAATCTTGCCTATACAAAGAGGCATTATGCCCAGAGGATCCCGAAGACCTATAAGGAATCTGGGGGTAATCATGACAATGGAGTAGGAACCCTGAATATATTTCACCATCTGCTCCACCGAATCCTCTATATGTTCGCTGCTTATGCGGAACTTGGTCAGAAGTGCCGCCAGTACTTCGGTATCATTGGTGGTATGGAACATACATCCGTCGGCTTCCAGCTTTCCTCTTAAGTGATTTGCATTAATAATATTGCCGTTCTTTGCTATGGCCATATATCCGCTTATATACTTCAGTACCAACGGCTCGATATTTCCTTTGGATACATCGCCGGACGAGGAATACCGCACATGACCTATTCCGGCATCCCCCGGCAGTTTATCCAGATCCGGACCTTTAAAAACCTCGGGAACAAGACCTTTATCTTTATGCCACTCTATTAAATCTTTATCTCTGACCGCTATACCGGCACTCTGCTGTCCTCTGTGTTGGAGGGCATACAGTCCGTAATATATTTTCTCCGCTATGTTAACCGATTTATCTTTTGAATATACTCCGAAAACTCCGCTCATATTACTTGTTTTTTATCTCCCTGTCCGCTTGCATTACCTTTTGTTCCAATTCTTTTTTGAACTGTTGCAATTTATTGCTTAATTCTTCATTGTTCAGGGCCAGTATCTCGGCTGCCAATATTGCTGCATTCTTTCCGCCGTCAATCGCCACCGTGGCAACCGGTACTCCCGCAGGCATCTGCACCGTTGAAAGGAGTGAATCCATGCCTCCTAAATCGCTTGTCTTAACGGGAATCCCTATAACCGGCAACACGGTATGCGCGGCTATGACTCCCGCCAAATGGGCCGCTTTTCCGGCAGCCGCTATTATGACTTTAAAACCTTCACTTTTGGCATTTACGGCCAGTTGCTTGGCCATATCGGGTGTGCGGTGCGCGGAACATACCCTTACACTATATTCAATATTATATTCCTCCAGAAATTTAAGACCGGGTTCTACCGTTTTACAGTCGCTGTCGCTTCCCATCAGTACCAATACTTTCATTTAATCCTCCCGTCATACATAAAAATGCAGTCTCGTAGTGACTGCACCATAAAAACAACGCAATGGAATAAGCCACTCATAGTCGGGTCTAAGGTGTCCCGGTAGAAACGTTGCAGACCGTTTTTTGCAACATATACGAGCTCTCTTCAAGAAAATATTTTATCACTCTCTCCCTTTATGTGTCAACACGAACGGCTGTTTCAAATCATATACATTATTTGTTTCTTCTATTGATAAAAAACGGAAATATCGTTAAGAAAATGTCCGATATTAACAATACCTATCAATAGTTTTTTCTCATTTTAAAGAAAAATCCAAATTTTACATATCTTTTTCTCATTGTTGGAAAAAACTACAAATATTGCTGACTTTTTCTCCTTTCGGTAAAATTTCCTACTTTACATAATTTAATATTTCAATTTTCAATTTTACATTGTTTTTACCTATCAATGTCCACACTCTTTACATCGACAATGTATTCTTTAGGTATGAAAAAGAAAACAAATTATTGTAAAATTAAATGGGAGGAACAAAGAATGAAAAAAACAATAACAATAGTTATAAGCCTGGTTCTGTTGCTTGCCATGCTTGGCGGATGTGCTCAGAAAGGGTTTGATAACAAAACGGCTATAACCGTTATAGCTCGTGAAGAAGGTTCGGGCACCAGAGGCGCTTTCATTGAACTGTTTAAGATTGAGAAGAAAGATGCCAACGGCAAAAAAGTGGATCACACAATATCCACTGCGGACATAAACTCCAGCACCGGAGTAGTATTGACTTCCGTAGCCCAGAACAAATATGCCATAGGATATATTTCCTTAGGTTCACTGAACGATACGGTTAAGGCTTTGGAGATTGACGGGGTTGCTGCCTCAGTTGCAAATATCAAAAACGGAACATATAAAGTTTCCCGTCCTTTCAATATTGCTACCAAAGACGGATTATCCGATGTTGCAAAGGACTTCGTTAACTTCATATTGTCCAAAGAAGGACAGGCAGTTGTGGAGAAATCCGGATATATTCCCGCAGTATCGGGCGAAGCATTTGCAGGCAAGAAGCCTTCGGGTAAAGTAACCGTAGCAGGCTCCTCATCGGTAACACCGGTTATGGAAAAACTTAAAGAAGCATACATTAAGCTTAATCCCAATGCTGTTGTAGAGATTAACCAGTCGGATTCCACAACAGGAGTTAACAGTGCTATTGACGGAATCTGTGATATCGGAATGGCTTCAAGAGCTCTTAAAGACAGTGAAATTGAAAAAGGGGTAAAACCTACCGTAATAGCTATTGACGGAATAGCGGTTATAGTTAATAATGAGAATCCTACAGTAGGTATGAAAGCTGAAGAAGTAACCAAGATTTACATCGGCGAAATAACCAAGTGGTCAGAGATTGGAAATTGACGTTTTGAGTAGTAAAAAAAGTAAAAGTGTAAAAGAAAACATCATGAAGGCGATCTTCTTTGTAAGCGCCTTCATGTCTGTCGTTGCGGTAATACTTATATGTATATTCCTGTTTGCCAACGGGCTTCCGGCAATGAGGAAAATAGGGTTTGCCGAATTTCTTTTGGGTAGAACATGGAGACCCGGAAATGATATATACGGAGTATTTCCAATGATTATAGGGAGCCTTTATGTTACTGCCGGAGCGCTGGTGATAGGCGTTCCGGTCGGAATTCTATCGGCAGTATTCTTGGCGCGGTTCTGTCCGCCAAAGTTATATAAAATCGTTAAGCCGATCATAAACCTGCTGGCAGGTATACCCTCCGTGGTATACGGCTTTTTCGGGCTTATGGTCATTGTGCCGTTTATTAGGAATACTTTCAATGTCAGCGGAACCAGTATGTTGGCTGCTTCCGTCGTCCTTGGTATCATGATACTTCCTACAATAATCGGCATGTCTGAAGCGTCCATAAGAGCAGTACCCGACAGCTATTACGAAGGTTCATTGGCCTTAGGTGCAAGCCACGAGCGAAGTGTGTTTTATTCCTTGCTTCCGGCTGCCAAATCGGGAATCCTGTCCAGTGTAATATTGGGCATGGGCCGAGCCGTAGGCGAAACAATGGCAGTCGTAATGGTTGCAGGCAACCAGCCGGTAATGCCGTCAGGTGTGTTAAAAGGCTTAAGAACACTTACTGCAAACATTGTGTTGGAGATGGGATATGCAGCCGATCTGCATAGAGAATCTCTTATCTCCACGGCAGTAGTTCTCTTTGTTTTTATATTGATTATTAACTTACTTTTCTCTATTATAAAGAAAGGAATTAAATCATGAAAGCTGCAAAGAGACAATCTGTTTTCTTAAAAAGTATAGTATATGTCTCAGCCGGTGTTACAATAACGACGGTTGTAGGTATTTTAATATATATTTTAATTAAAGGCGTTTCGCATTTGTCGTGGGACCTGTTCGCATTCAAATACACATCGGAGAATGTGTCGCTGTTCCCTGCTCTTGTAAACACTGTAACTATGACTGTTGTCGCACTCATTATAGCGGCACCTATGGGGATATTCTCCGGTATATATCTTGTTGAGTATGCCAATCGTGACAGTAAAGCTGTAAAACTTATCCGATTAACCACCGAAACTTTATCGGGAATTCCCTCTATAGTATTCGGGTTGTTCGGTTATCTGCTTTTTGTCTCTTCCGCTTCGGGTTTCGGTTGGGGATATTCCATGCTGGCAGGAGCTTTTTCTCTGGCAATAATGATACTGCCCGTAATAATGCGTTCCACCGAAGAAGCCTTAAAAAGTGTTCCGGACACATTCAGAGAAGGCAGTTTCGGATTGGGAGCGGGCAAGCTTCGGACAGTATTCAGAATAGTGTTACCCGCCGCAATGCCGGGTATACTTGCCGGAATAATACTGTCGATAGGAAGAATTGTAGGTGAAACCGCTGTTCTTATCTACACATCCGGAACGGTAGCACATATACCCAAGAACCTGATGGGTTCGGGAAGAACTTTAGCGGTGCATCTGTATGCTTTATGGTCGGAGGGAATGAATACCGAGTCGGCATATGCTACGGCGGTAATATTGGTAGTTACCGTATCGTTACTAAACGCATTGTCCGCTTATTTAGCAAAGAAGTTTACGAAAGGAAAATTGAATGGATAAATTCGTAATAGAAAATCTTGATCTTTTTTATGATACATTTCAGGCATTGAAAAAAGTGAATATGTCTATACCGATGAATGAAATAACCGCTTTTATAGGGCCTTCGGGATGCGGTAAGACTACATTGCTTAAAACGCTCAACAGGATGAATGACCTTATAGCCGGCTGTAGAATACAAGGCAAGGTATTGTTGGACGGAGTGGACATATACGGAGATATTGATGTCAATCTGCTGAGAAAAAGAGTGGGTATGGTGTTCCAGAAACCCAATCCTTTCCCCATGAGCGTATATGATAATATCGCGTACGGACCGAGGACACACGGAGTAAAAGCCAAGATAAAGCTGGACGAGATAGTGGAAAAATCCCTGACCGATGCGGCTATTTTTAATGAAGTAAAAGACCGTCTGAAAAGAAATGCATTGGAACTCTCGGGCGGTCAGCAACAGAGACTGTGTATTGCACGTGCATTGGCCGTGGAGCCGGATGTTCTGCTGATGGACGAACCTACAAGTGCATTGGACCCCATATCCACATCTAAAATCGAGGACCTTGTACTGGAATTAAAAAACAGATATACTATTATAGTAGTCACACACAACATGCAACAGGCAACCAGAATATCCGATAAGACGGCATTTTTCCTTCTCGGTGAGGTAATAGAAATGAACGATACGGGAATTTTATTCTCAAACCCGGCTGATGTGCGTACTGAAAACTACATAACAGGGAGGTTCGGATGATGCGCAGTAAATTTGATATGCAGTTAGAAATATTAAATAACAGCCTTATAGAGATGGGTGCATTATGTGAGAAAGCCATTGCAACGGCTATAAAGGCTTTACTTGAGAATAATATTCCTCTTGCAAAAAAAGTAATGGAATCGGTTAAGGATATAAATCAGGCTGAAAAGGATATAGAAGCAATGTGCCTGAAACTGCTTCTTCAGCAACAACCCGTTGCAAGAGATTTACGTCAGATATCCTCAATACTTAAAATGATAACGGACATGGACAGAATCGGAGTACAGGCCGGAGACATTGCCGAGATAGTTACTTTTGCCAATCTGTCCAAAAGCAAGGACAGAGTACATATAGCCGATATGGCTGAGGCAACCATAAAAATGGTTTCGGAAAGCATAAACGCATTTGTCAAGAAGGATCTTGAACTTGCCAATAAAGTAATAGCTTACGATGATGTGGTAGATGACCTTTTTGTTAAAGTCAGAACCGGCATTGTCGATCTTATATCAAAAGACAAGAGACACGGAGAACAGGCGGTTGATATAATAATGATAGCTAAATACTTGGAAAGAATAGGAGACCACGCAACAAATATTGCCGGATGGGTCGCTTTCTCCATTACCGGCATACATGTGGAACTGTAAAAATGATTTATTTTGTGGAAGATGACAGCAGTATACGGGAACTTGTAGTATATACCCTTAACAACACGGGTTTTGAAGCAGAGGGCATGGATAATGCAAAAACGTTGTACAGTAAAATATCGGTAAATAAACCGGAGCTTATACTGTTGGACATTATGTTACCCGGGGAGAGCGGATTGGAGATACTGAAAAAATTACGTTCTTCAAAAGAAACGGCGCATATCCCGATAATAATGGTAACTGCAAAAGGTACCGAGTATGACAAGATAATCGGACTGGACAGCGGCGCCGATGATTACATATCCAAACCCTTCGGTATAATGGAACTGGTATCCAGAGTAAAAGCCCTTTTACGAAGAGTATCCAGAAAAGATGATACCGACAGTGAGACCGATACTTATGTATATGAAGGAGTGCGCATAAACAGCAAGAACCATACCGTTACATTGGATTCGGAACCTGTGGTTCTGACTCTCAAAGAGTTCAGGCTTTTATATGAACTTATGGCTAATCAGGGAATAGTCCTGACACATGATTCTCTGCTGGAGAGAGTATGGGGTTATGATTATCCCGGCGAAACAAGGACAATTGACGTACATATACGGACACTGAGGAAAAAATTAGGAAAATACGGGGATATTATAAAAACAATACGAGGCGTAGGATATATTATCGGAGGCAATGCATGAGAAGACGGGTTTTCATAAGCATCTTCCTGACCTCGTTGCTGACCATGATACTTACCTTTGTCCTTATCTCCTGGATAATGTACAATAACACTTTCGACAGCATAAAGCGCGAGGTTAAAAACGAATCTTTTTATGTTTCGGATGCTCTGAAAACGTATGACGATGATTCTCCCGACATGTACTCGTATCTTAACAAAGTGGGGCTTAACAGTTCCAACAGAATAACATATATAAAGAATAACGGGACCGTTCTTTATGACAATTTAGCCCAGGCCTCGGATTTGGATAATCACTCGGACAGACCGGAGGTAATAGAGGCTTTACAAAACGGGTCCGGTGAGATTACCCGATATTCCGATACATTGGGAGAAAGCATATACTATTATGCGTTGAAGTTGGGAAACGGTAACATTTTACGTATTGCCGCTACAACCAAAAGCATTTTAGGAATAATGATAGGTTCCGCGATATGGATTATCATCATATTCATTACTTTCATATCACTGTCTGTAATCATAGCAAGACTGTTGACAAAATCCATTGTCAAACCTATTAATACTCTGGATCTGGATAATCCGTTATCAAACAAAACTTATGATGAGTTATCTCCTTTGCTCTTAAGATTGGATAAACAGAAAACCGAATTAATGAAAAATGTGCAGGAAATGTCCAAAGCCCGCATTAATTTTGCTTTCATATCCAATAATATGTCCGAAGGAATCGTGGTGTTTTCCGAAAAAGGATATATAACCGGTGCAAATAAAAGCGCCAGAGAAATACTCGGCATAAGTATACAGCAATTCTTCATGGAAGGTTGCAGAGACCTCGATTATATCAAAGCGGTTCGCTCTGCACTTGACGGAAAACCGATGACGACAAAATTCGAAAAAAACGGATTGGTATATCAGCTTTCGGCAAGTCCGGTAAAGGAAAATCCCGAAAAACATGCCGCACTTATGTTTATCACCGATATAACGGAAAAGGATCAGGCCGAACAGAGAAGAAAAGAATTTTCCGGCAATGTCTCGCATGAGCTGAAGACACCTCTTACTTCCATATCCGGTTATGCCGAACTCATATCGAAAAAGATTGCAAAAAAAGAGGATGTGCCCCGTTTTGCGGAAATGATACACACCGAGGCTATAAGACTGCTTCAGGTTATTGAAGATATTATGAAGTTATCCCGACTGGATGAATCGGATCTGGAGAAGGAATTTGAGTACGTCAGCCTGAAAAAGATTTGTTCCTCTGTTGTTAATGATTTGACACCGATAGCGCAACATAAGAATGTAGCGATAAACACACATTTGAAAGATGTGTATATAAACGGTTATGCTCCGATACTTTATGAAATGCTGTACAATCTGATTGATAATGCCATAATCTACAATAATCCTAAGGGGCATGTTGATATTTCCTTAGCAAAAGAAGAAGATGAAATCATTCTTTCCGTTAAAGATAACGGCATTGGTATTCCGCCGGAACATCAGCCCAGAATATTTGAACGCTTCTACAGAGTGGACAAAAGCCATTCAAAAGACACGGGCGGAACGGGACTGGGTTTATCCATCGTAAAACATGCCGCAGCATTACATAAAGCGGATATTGATTTAATAAGTGCTCCGGGTGAAGGTACAACGGTAATGATTACTTTTTATGACAGTGATAAGTAATATAAACGACTTCTTATTTTAATACTTTTGCCAGTTTTTCAAGACCTGCTTCAAAGTTTACACCGAACCGTATGTCGGTTTTTTCTTTATATGAACGGATAAGACTTTCTACCGTAAAATCCACTGCTACCGTTGCGGAATCCGGCAGGTTCTTTCCTTTAATCATTGCTGCCAACAATGCGCTGCCGAAAACATCACCGGTTCCGTGATAATATCCCTCTATACGCTCTCTTTTATAGAATCCGAATTGATCAATGGTCTTATCATATGTAGCCGCACCCAGTTCCTTTTCATTGTAATAGACACCTGTCAGAACCACTTTATGGGGACCCATGTCTGCAAGACCCAATAACAAATCCCTGATGTATTGTTCATCATACGGTCCTTCTTTATATTTCTTATCCAGCATAAAACAGGCTTCGGTAATATTGGGAACAACCGCATCGGCCTTGGAAGCAAGTCTTGCCATTCCTTTGGGAAAATCCGGACTGAACGACGCATAAAGCTTACCGTTATCCGCCATTACAGGATCTACCAATATTACGGTATCCTTGTTTTTGTATATATCAAATATGTCGGATACTATGTCAATCTGCTCAAACGATCCGAGATACCCCGTATACAACGCATCATACCCTATATTCAGAGTTTTCCAGTGTTCCACTATCGGCATTATATCCTCTGTAAGATCCCTGAACGTAAAACCGGTAAACCCTCCGGTATGTGTCGACAACACAGCTGTCGGGATAACCGTGCATTCTATCCCGGCTGCCGATATTATGGGCAATGCTACCGTCAGCGAGCACCTTCCGAAACAGGATATGTCATGTATTGCCAATACTCTTTTTTGTCTTTCCATGTTGCACCTCATTCATTCGTACAAATACCAAATCCTTGCTACCTTCTAATATATACAATAGCCATATCCGTGTCAAATGGTTTTGACTGTATTGAATAAAAACCGCATAATACTTTTTTCCGTTATCTTTTCGGCAGTATCTCTATCCAGTATCCGTCCGGGTCGTTTATAAAATACAGGCCCATTTCTTTGTTCTCGTAGCATATGCAGCCCATTTCCTTGTGTTTTGCATATGAAGCATCAAAGTCATCGCTTATCATTGCCAGATGAAACTCATTATCCCCTAGGTCGTATGAAGGCTTGTCAAAATCCTTCAGATAGGTAAGTTCCAGCAGGAAACTTGTTTCACGCTCCTTTAAGAACACTAAAGTGAATGAATCAGTCTCTTTTCTTCGGACCTCTTCCAATCCCAATGCTTCTTTATAGAAAACTACGGATTTATCCAAATCGGTTACATTGAAATTAAAGTGTGCAAATGTGTGTTTCATGACTCCTCCTCGAAATGAAATACCTGATTGACATGCTCTATCCTTACTATTTTCTCATAATGGTCACTCAGTGATTTGTTTTGGAATATTTTATCGGTTGTGGAGTAATTCTCGAAGTAATGCATAGGAAAAACTTTCACCGTTTTTGTGTTGTCCAGAAAATATTTCAACCCTTTATCATAATGCTCTTCCTGGCGTAAATCCACCGGGTAGAAAGCATAATCAATCACCCTGTTTTTCAGTTCCGCTATCCTTTTGTAATAAGCGTTACTCATTCTTTCATTGTACCTGTCACTCTCCTCTTTCCATATCCAAAGGTGCAAATCACCGGCATGGAAGAACACCTTATGATTGTGAGTTACAATATATGCCACTCCTGCATCGGTTGAGGCCAATGTCTCTATATGCACATCCCCTATATCCGTTTCCCTGTTAGGCATCAGATATATTATTCTGTCCTGAACATTCGGATATTCGGACTTTATTCTGTCACCGAAATTTCTCCTTATATCATATGCCATGATAAAGAATGCCCTCGGGTTGTCCGCGAAAAGTTCCAATACTTTCATATCAAAATGATCCTCATGGCTGTGGCTGGAGAATATGTAAATGTCCTTATCAAAAAGCTCGGGAAGTTGCCCTTTCCCGTAATAGTCAAAAAGTATAAACGCTTTCTTTGTTTCTATAAGGAATGTGCTGTGTATCAGATGAGTTATATACATGTCAACCTCCCCCTGCCCTTTTTCGTAATAATCCCATATCATTAACGGATTATAACGCTGGTCCTGATAATCAATGGTATCACGGCGGGGATACTTATTCAATTAAACCGCAGAAAAATACTTGTTAAAACATTAACCATCTTTTACTTTTTATTTGACATAACATAATATATGTTGTTCAATAGGAAAAACGATAAAGGAGAAACGCATGACCGATAATAAACAAAACAAGTTTTGGGATAAAGTGAAGAAATACTTAAACCATGTCTTTATAGACGGACTTTCGGGAATGGCTTTGGGACTGTTTGCCACTTTGATAATCGGTACCATAATAGCCCAGATAGGCTCATTGATAGGCGGTAAGGCAGGTGAATATATAAACATGGTGGCTTCCGTAGCCAAAGCTCTGACCGGAGCCGGGATAGGATTCGGTGTGGCATATAAGTTCAAGGAGTCCATATTGGTATCGGTATCCGCAGGTGTTGCGGGAATGGTAGGAGCATTTGCAGCAAGCATATTGGCCGGCACGGCATTCCCCGGAACAGGTTTATTACTTTTAGGTCCCGGAGAACCTTTAGGTGCGTTTTTGGGTGCATTGGCAGGAATAGAGATAGGTCATCTTGTATCGGGTAAGACAAAAGTCGATATACTGGTTACACCTTTGGTCACAATTACCGCAGGGTCAGCGGCAGGTCTGCTTATAGGTCCCCCTATTTCCAAATTTATGGAAGCTGTCGGTGCCGTAATAAACTGGGGAGCGGAACAGCAACCTTTCATAGTCGGTCTTGTCGTTGCGGTAGTCATGGGATGTGTTTTAACATTACCTATCAGTTCCGCAGCTTTGGGAATAATATTAAAACTTTCCGGTCTTGCAGCGGGAGCGGCCGTCGCAGGCTGCTGTGCTCAGATGATAGGCTTTGCGGTAAGCAGTTACAGAGAAAACAAAGTGAACGGATTAATAGCGCAGGGACTGGGCACTTCCATGCTTCAAATGCCTAATATAGTCAGAAAACCCGTTATCTGGATTCCTCCGATAGTGGCAAGTGCGATAGCGGGACCGGTATCCGCCTGGGCTTTGAAAATGACATGTGATGCAACCGGTTCGGGAATGGGCACATCGGGACTGGTAGGCCCCATAATGACTTTCAAAACCATGCTTGCGGACGGATTTCCCGTCTGGTATACATTACTTTCAATTATCGGCGTACAGTTTATACTGCCTGCCGTGATTTCGCTTTTTGTATCGGAACTGATGAGAAAAAAAGGTATCATCAAACTTGGTGATATGAAACTGGATATGTGAACAATAAGGTTTTATTCTCTTCAGACATAAAATAAAACAAAGTAAAAGGAAAATTAATAAAAGAAAATAATTCACGAAAAGACAATACCGCCTGTGAAGGCGGTATTCTTTGGAATGTGTGGTTTTGTATATCTTTCAAAAGGGGGGTTGAAATTTATATATCCAGTAATTTTAAAATAGCTTGTTTCGACTGTACGCCGACTGCTCTTCTTACAACATTTCCGTCCTTGATAACAACCAAAGTGGGAATGCTCATTATGCCGTAACGCTGTGCAAGCTCGGGTTCCTCGTCTACATTGACCTTACCTACAACCTTGTCGGTCACTTCCGCTGCTACCGCCTCAATTGTCGGAGCAATCATTCTGCACGGTCCGCACCAGCCGGCCCAGAAATCTATAAGTACCGTCTTGCCTGATTTTAAAACTTCTTTTTCGAAATTGTTTTTTGTTATATTCAATACTGCCATTTTGTACCTCCTTAGGTCTTTCAACCGAACTTTCATTTTAATCATATTATATACACCCTCATGGGTGTCAACAGTGACTTTATCACATTTTTTAGTAAATATTGATTGTATAATTAGGACATAGTATAATTAAGGAGCAAGGAGGATTTAAAATATGGAAAATAACAATGTAAGAAGAATGCCCCTTTTGGGAGATGATGCACCGGCTTTTACAGCGGTAACTACACAGGGAACAATCAACTTTCCGGCAGATTATAAAGGGAAATGGGTAATACTCTTTTCGCATCCGGCTGACTTTACCCCCGTTTGTACAACGGAGTTCATGACTTTCGGTTCCATGATAGAAGAGTTTAAGGCTCTCAACACCGAACTTGTAGGTCTTTCGGTAGATTCACTATATTCTCATATTGCATGGCTTCGTAAAATACAGGAACTGGAGTGGAACGGAAAAAAGAACATCGAGATTAAATTTCCTCTTATAGAAGATATTCGTATGGAAGTTTCCAACCTTTACGGTATGGTTCAACCGGGACAGTCCAACACACAGGCGGTCCGTGCAGTATTTGTTATAGATCCTAAAGGAAAGATTCGTACAATATTGTATTATCCTTTATCAACGGGAAGAAATTTTGATGAACTTAAGCGTATTATCCAGGCTTTACAGAAAGCCGATGCCGATCATTGCGCAACTCCGGCGGATTGGAGACCGGGTGACGATGTTATAGTTCCCACAGCAGGTTCCTGCGGAGTGGCAAAAGAGAGAATGGAGTCCAAAGACAAGGATATGTACTGCCTTGACTGGTTCTTATGCTTCAGAAGACAGAAGAAATAGAGTGAAAACATGCATGTTCCTTATGCATGCAGAATAACAACACAACAGTAGAAGAAAGCAGGTTAAAGCCTGCTTTTTTCTACACTTCTTCTATATTTATCCCTAATATTCTTTTTCATTAACTCTAAGATTCTTTATATATCTGAACAGAAAAATAACAAGAGATATAAATATCAGTATTAAATAGAAAGCGGGATAAAAGTAATTCTTAACCCAAGGTTCATAAGGCAATCTTCTGAAAGGAAGAATGAGCAGTCTCATTATACAGAAAAGATTCGCATATACTAAAAAAGCACTCCCTTCAGGAAACCTGTCGCTCTTTTTTTGCACAACTAAAGCGGGTACAAGGATAATAACGGCAAATGTCAACTCAAACAACTGAGTGGGAAGTACGGGATAACTTGCCAAACCGCCTGCATCGGCGAACTTGGGATATACAACACCGAATATGCTGCTTGTGAATTTGCCCGAGCAACATCCGTTTAAAAAGCACCCTATCCTGGCTGTCGCAAAAGAGATGGCAGCGGGAACAATGCATAAATCCAAAATGCCGAATACGGACACACGAAACAGAAGACACCAAAGCGCTACCGCAAGCAGGGCTCCCGAAAAACCTCCGTATATTGATAGCCCCACAAACTCCGGCTCAAAAAACGAAATATCTTCATAAGCTGCGGGATTAACAAAAATGTTGAACAACCGGGCTCCTATAAAGAAGAATACCGGCAGGAAAACAGCCAAAATTGCCGTTTTCCATGCCTTTACTTTCTTCTTACTAAATAACGGAAAAAGAATGATTATTCCTAATATAACAGCCAGAACCGCAAACAGTCGGTAAGATGCAACGGTTTTTCCGAATAAGACTAAATAAGGTTTCATATCCTTTACTACTTAACGAATGATGTTCTCAAATTAACATGATAATCCAGCATATCCAACCCCGGAGCGGTTACCCGCACACTGCCATTTACGCATATACCTTCCTTATTGGGTAAATATGAAGCTACCATATACCCTGCTACATGTTTTTTGTCGAATTTGAGCCCTCCTGTTATTTCATCATATGTAAAATCAATATAGCCTAAATCCACTCCGCTAAAATATATGTATCCTTCATTTTCATCAGTGGCGGAAATTGTCATTGATGTATATATTGTCTCTCCCACAAGCTCTTTACCGAGAGTTACTTTTATTTCGCCGGCAGTTTCACATCCTATACTTTTTGCAAATCTGTCTGCCCTTTCCTGTGCTCTCGCTAATGCTTCTTCAAAATGCTCACCTACATAAACATATTCAACAAACATGCTTCCTTCCGTATAGCTGCCTGCTACTTCACTCAACGGAGGATGCTGATCGGGAATAGTTATTACGGTATCGGGCATGCTGAATTTAAACTTAACCGTCCGGTTCGGAAGGTTCTGTTTCAGAGAGCTGTTATCGGTAAATATATTTAATGTATCGGGCATTCCGGCAATAAAGTATCCTAAGTAAGTTGCTTCCAATCTAGGCTTTTCCTCTTTTTCAGCTTTGGGAAAGCGCCATTGATTGGAATATCTGGCTATTTCTTCTTCCGACATATGTATAACCAACTCTTCGGGTACAGCAAATCTCATCACTGCATTATTATACAAATCATAGAATTTTTCTTCTTTATCGGAAGTGACCTCAAAAGAAATGGGTCTGTTCCAATTGTCTCTTTCCTTTTCCAATGCTATTTCAAACTCAACCTGCATCTTGATAAAAATCTTCCTTTTATAATCGGCTATAATCGGTGCCATACGCTTCCGCAGGTTTTCTCTTATAGTTGCTGTAACAATCTCTTCGTCGGCTTTGCTCAAAGAGGGATACTTTACATATCTCATCGGGTCGTTGTCATCCCTCCAGGAATTACCTCTGTAATTCACAGGTGTCAATGACCATAATTTATGATAGGTGTTAATTGCATGCGCAACGGCATCAATAAAGGCGTTGGGATTGTCCTTGTTAAGTTCATATAACTTGTCAAAAAGTTTAATCCAATCTGCATCACTGCCCGCTTTAAAGGAAATATATCCCGAGTTCGAGGAAGTCATGACGGGTGCATTATATCTGTAATACCATCCTCCTTCCGTGTGTCTTGCTCTTACATTGATGCAGTATAAATAAAGTTCGTCCACAAACTCTTCCTGTGTCTTTATGGCCGTGTCAATATCCTTTGAGCGTTGATACGCTGAAGATAACCCCATAAGATAAGAAGCTGTCCATATTGTGAATGCAACCGTTGCAGCCACCGGTCCTCCGATAGCACCGGCTGCGGCAAACAGTCCGAGTTCCATAAGACCCATCAGCAAAGTCTGTGCAGCGGCATCTGTGCTGTTTAAGATAAAATATTCATAACTTGCTTTTAACAGAACCAGCCCGAATCCTATTTTAGTCAGAGTCTTACTCATTGCTTCTACCTGCGATAGAGGAAGATTCTTCATAATTGTGCTCATGGTTATCTTCTGATCATATGCGGTGCTGGTAAAGTTTAAGAAGCCCAACCCCATTGTTATAAAATCGGAATCGGTAGGTATTTCACCCGCTTTTAATTTGTCATAAACCGAGCTGTTTTCCTGGCCTTCAAAAAAGTTGCTTATAACCTTATAGTTAAGTGCTGCCGTAGCAAATCTTGTAGTGGATTTGGATATTATAAATACGGAGAAATCCGAAAAGTGATCGGTATAGATTATAAGCTTGTTCTCTTCTTTGAATGTTTCATGAGGAAGAACTGTCCACTTTGATGATTGGTCATCATAATAGGTTGCACAGATATCTATATCATCATAATCGGTCATATCCACAGGAACGGTTATTCTTACAAAACCGGCAAATTCCGAATGTTCCTGCCCGTCAGCCGTTATTCTGTAAGATGCCAAAGCTTCACCCATTTCACTGTCCGTTGCGCCTTTTATCTTATTTATCTCCAGCTTAACATTTTCCTCCGGCGCAAAAGAGCCGAAATCAACGGTTATACCTTCCGCCTCCGCAACGGGACTATCCTGCCCGACGGTCACAACCGTACCTTTCTGAGCCCTTCCGACAGATGTCTTATATCTCCTGTTTCGGGCTATAATATCCGGCACATACATTATCCCTAAAACAATACTTACTATCAGTACAACGGCTGTGACGGATATCAATACTTTCTTCTTAAGATTCTTAACAGGTTTTTTTACACGTTTCTTAGGCTGCGGTGCAACCTGAGTTACGGGAGTTCCGCAGACCGCGCAAAATCCGGCTCCCGGATTTAATACAGCATTACAGCTAAGACACACAGCTGCTTTTTCGACTCTTTGACCGCAATTGGTGCAAAAATCCGCACCATCATAAATGTTTGCCCCACAAACTTTACAATACATGATTTTGTCCTCGCTTTGCCCCATTATATCATAAAAACAATACGTATAACAGATGTATCCGACAAGCATATTTGCGTATGCTTTATGGTAAAATATCAGTATATAGAGATAAAGCGTAGTTACTACCGGGAAGGCGGACAAATGAGTAAATACAACTACAGCAAAGAATTAAAAAAACCGATAAGTTTGGGAAACATTAACTTTGAAAATGCCATTATCCGCGCTCTAATAAGAACCGGTTGTCGCTTATCCGATTTACAGATAAAGTTGCAAAAGAGCAATAAAGATATTTCCGAAAAAACCGTTCATATACCTGTTGCAGACAATGTAAAAATACCCTGCACCGTTATACAACCGGCAAATATAAAAACAAGCTTACCGGCAATAATATATTTTCACGGAGGCGCATTCGTATTGCCGTTAGCAAGCCTGATGACTAAAAATGCCATATACTATGCTGAAAAATTACAATGCAGAGTGTTTCTGCCCCGTTACAGGCTTGCACCGGAACATCCCTTCCCTACTCCTTTATATGACTGCTACAATGCATTCAACCATTTAACAGAAAATGCAGACACCTATTTTATAGACAAAGACAATATACTCATATACGGAGACAGCGCAGGCGGTTGTCTTGCAGCTTCGGTATGTCATATGTTGCGTGATAACAAAAAACATATGCCCAATGCACAGATACTTATCTATCCCGTAACGGACAATTCCGTTACATCAAAATCTATGGACGAATATAAAGATGCGGCTTGGACAAAAACCGCTACCGTCCATATGTGGAATCTGTACCTGAAAAACGGACATACTGATATGCTCGGGTATGCGGCACCTTTACACAATTCGGATTTCTGTAATCTTCCTCCCGCTTATGTCGAAGCGGCACAAATGGATACATTGAGAGATGAAGCGCTGGCTTATGCGGATAAACTTAGCGATGCAAAAACACCGGTTGAAATATATTTAGCAGAAGGTGCATACCACGGATTTGATAAGGATCATACCTCACCGTTGGTAAAGAAAGTACTGAAACACCGAATAAAAGTAATGCGCAATTATCTTGCTGTAAGAAAAATCTCAGATGCTTTTTCCCATTGTTGATGTTTTATATAAACAACCAAAGGCTCAAAGCCATAACAGCCATGCCTGCTATCATTCCGTATATGGACAGATGGTGTTCTCCGTATTCTCTTGCAGACGGCAACAATTCATCTATGGAAATAAATACCATAATACCCGCAACTGCCGCATAAAGTATTCCGCTGATAGTATCATTCATAAAAGGCATCAGTATAAGGTAGCCTATCAACGCCCCTATGGGTTCGGACAATCCCGAAGCAAAGGAATAGAAAAAAGCTTTCTTCTTACTGCCGGTAGCATAGTATATCGGAACGGAAACCGCTATACCTTCGGGAATATTGTGTATGGCTATAGCCGCAACAATGGGTATAGCCACTCTGGGTTCCTGAAGTGCCGCAACGAATGTAGCCAAACCTTCGGGAAAATTATGTATTGCAATAGCTAAAGCGGTAAGCACTCCGGTTCTTTTAAGCCTGCTTTTATTGACTTCTTCATTTTCAGTTTCAACCATTTTCACTTCATGGGGATTTTTCTCACTGGGTATAAGCTTGTCTATCAGACCTATAAAAATCATCCCTGCGAAAAAGGCAATAATGGCATACAGGACACCGATTTTCTTGCCGTGTACCTCGGTAAGCATATCCGATGCTTTGGAAAATATTTCCACCATGGATACATAAATCATTACACCTGCAGAGAATCCCAGGCTTGTCGATAAAAATTTTGTATTGGTTTTTTTGGCAAAAAAAGCTATAAGACTTCCTATTCCCGTAGACAGTCCCGCTATAAGTGTCAGTCCGAATGCCAACCATACATTACCCATTTGCTACCTCGTATAATATCTACATGCTGAAGTATATCATATCGTGCAGCATAATTAAAAGACTAATAAAAGGCTTGCATTCTTATTGATATGAGGTTACAATAAGGCGCGGTATGGAATTTGACGGACTGCAGAGAAAAAGAGATTACAAAACAACAAAGAAGGCAGTTATCATAGCTATAACGGTCATTATATTGCTGATACCGTTCATGATGTGGCAGAACAACACCTTGACAGTAACCGAGTATGATAAATACAGCAGCATCTTGCCCGATGCTTTTGACGGTTATACAATTATTCACCTTTCCGATTTACACAGCAAGAATTTCAAAGGCAGAGGTGCAGCAAAGGTATGCACACTGAATCCCGACATTATTGTGATAACCGGCGATCTTATTGACTTACACAACAGGAAACTTGATGTAGCGGAAGACACCGTTAAAATGCTTACCAATATTGCCCAGGTATATTTTGTTACGGGAAATCATGAAATAAGCTCCCCTATTTATCTTTCTCTTCTTGAAATATTCGATAGATACGGAGTAACCGTTCTGGATAACGAGCAACAAAAAATATATATCGGAGAGCAAAGCATAACTATATACGGATATGCAGATGCGGATGCTATCAGTACCGATGTTGCCTTGGACAAGGAGCATTTCAACCTGGTTCTTTGTCACAGACCTTATGCTCCGGAAGTTTTCAATAAAGTAAATGCTGACCTTGTTTTATGCGGTCATGCACACGGCGGGCAAATCCGTCTTCCGTTTGTCGGAGGTCTGATTGCTCCCGATCAGGGATTTTTTCCTGAGTATTATCAGGGAATGCATGATTATATGGATACTTCGGTAGTTATAAGCAGGGGTCTGGGCAGAAGTATATTGCCGTTAAGATTATTCAATATGCCGGAAATAGTAGTTATTACACTTCATAAATAATTCTATTAAACATTCACGTGAAACTGATTTTTTACTTACTTTTTCCTGTTTTAAGAAGATTTTTTGGTGAACCTGTAATAACAACTCCCAATATTATTAACATTGCACCCAAGACGCCCAGTGCGGTTATTTTTTCCTTCAAAAGGGTTGCTGCCAATATCATTGTCACAAAAGGGATGGCATAGATATAACTGTTGGTTATCGTTATTCCGAGCGTTCTTACAGGTATATTCCATATCATATAACACAATCCGCTTCCCACTACACCGAGAAACAAAATACTGATAATAAGCTTAGGGTCGGAAAAGGCTGCAAAATCAAACGGCTTGCCTTCCAAGAGCAGAAACGGAGCAGTCGTTACAATCCCGTAGAACATTACTTTTCGTATCAGCAGTATGTTGTCATATCTGTTAATGATCTTTTTCAGGATGAGAGAGTAAACTGCCCAGGACAGAGCTGATAAGAAGGCCAA
This sequence comes from Bacillota bacterium, assembly GCA_022706885.1. Lineage (GTDB taxonomy): Bacteria > Bacillota > Clostridia > DUPQ01 > DUPQ01 > DUPQ01. Next base: position 194,070 of record JAKJBR010000001.1, on the reverse strand, counting down.
CAAATCTCCCAGCGGGTTGAGTTTCAAGATAAAGGTTCCGTTGAATACAACAAAAGCAACTCCCACAAAAGCAATTACAAAGCCTGCTATCGTATTTATCTTCAGTTTCTCATCCTTGGTAAATATGTGAGCCAGAAGCGCTATCAGTATGGGTGACGATGCTACGATTATGCTGACATTGGAAGCGGATGTCATTGTGAGCGCTTTATATTCCGCAATAAAATACAGTGAGCAACCGGTAAGTCCCATAAGAATGAATATTGCTTCATCTTTCCATATAATCTTGGTAAATTTCGGTTTTATCAGCACAAGGACTATATATGCAAGTAAAAATCTCATTATCATGACCTGAAGCGGTGTAAAACAGTCCAACATAAACCTGCTGGCGATAAAAGTGCTTCCCCATACTATAATGGTTATTAATGCTGTAAAATGAGCCCAAAACTTACTTTTCCTATCCATCGCTCTCTTTATCCGACCGATAGATTATATCAGAATAATCGTCAAAGCAACAGGACTAAAAATTGACCGCTACCGACATCGGAAGTATTCTATACTATTTCAACTCGGCATATTTTAAAACATCCCTGCATAAATATATGACCAGCAAGGATATAGCTGCATTGCAGACGGACATTGCCAAAAACGGTAATACATACTGAGATAGCAGAACAAATCCCGTATTGCTTATCAATACCGCAACAATCGCTCCCGGTGCCGCCATTATAAACGAAGCAATAAAATAGAAGATATATATAAGTGTTCTGGAAGACAGTGTCCCGAAAACCCTTTGTATGAGTATATTGCATGCGGTAAACAAACAGGAGAATGTCATTCTGGCCAATATAAGTATGACAACATCGTACGGCGTAAGTTTTAATATAAAAGCAAGTGCTATATATAATATAGCCGCTTCTACTAAAAAGCCGGCAAAAGACTGGGCAATGCTGTACAATATCTTTTTGAAAGAAGATTCCGGTACCAGGTATATATAAGGTTTGCCGAGTTCTTTGGAGAAACGACCCATCTTGACCGATATCATCTGCATATATGTAGTATATGCAAAAATGGAAGCTATTCCGTATTTTCTCATAAATACGGCAAATACGATGGAAACAATCATGAATACTATACCGGCCGGTTCCAGTATGAATCTTCTTGCCCTTCTTTCTTCCAGTTTGTGCTTGTAGTAAAAAGCACTTGCACCTTCTCCTTTGGAAAGACCGGTTTTGCCTACTTTAATCTTGCCGACCGTTTCCATTATCTTGCCTTCTTTCTGTGCCGATGCAAGTGAAAACTGCTCTTCGCTTGTCTTTAAGACATCTTCGTAGTAGTCCTGTTTTGCATAAGAAAGCAAAATTGTCATCCCCGCTATATATGCTGCGGTTAACGCTATACCGAGAAGCATGACGGAAACATCCTTAAGCAATATACCGTTAAGTATTCCGCCTATCCATCCTCCCCCGGGCATAAGTCGCAAGAATATGCTGTTTCCCGCAGTTACAAGATTGGTTAGTACATTATCCATGTCTTTAAGTAAGAACATTACCAGTCCTATTGCATATGCAATGATTATACCGAAGAAAATAACAGCGGCTATTCTTTTCTTTTTATCATCATAACTGGTGAAGGAATATATAACCATAGCCGTCAACTGTGCAACAAACACCGATAATGAATAACCTAACAGTATAATGATAAGATGCAAAAAGTTTATTCCATACAGAATGTGCAGCCACGAGTATTGATATAAGATGAAAACTCCCAGAAGTAAAGAGGTACCCAACTGTTGGAATAATCCGTAAAACAGCACTTTTCTGGGATGCATGGGTGATGTGAATAAGAGATTCACATCCGGCATCTTGAACATTGTCGCTCCGTTTTTAAACCCGTTATAGGCTATAAGACCGAATATTAATATGTACAATGCCGTAATACCCGCTGTCAGTTCTCTAAGATCACGAAATACGGTATTTTCATCCACATTCTTTTTCCCCGATATGGCCGTAACGACTATTAATGCTATCATTACAATGGCATATATCAAGCGAGCCGGTTTCTTAAACAATTCCTTAATACTGTTTTTCAACTTCTTTGTCAGAAGGTATGTAATTGCGTTTGTTTTCATGCTTCTTCACTCTTTTTTTCGGTAATCCTGAAAAACAGTTCTTCCAGACTTTCCTTGTCGTCACCGGAAACGCTTTCATTTAATTTTGTAGCTGCAAATTTTCCGTCCATCATTATATGAGCGATATCCCAATAATCTTCGACGCTGTCAATCATATGGGTACTGATCAGTATTGTTCTTCCGTCTTGCTTCAATTCCTTAAATATGGCTTTTATAACCTTAATGGCATGAGGATCCAGACCTACCAAAGGCTCATCAAATACAATGACCTCGGGTTTGTGTACCAATGCACAGCATATGGATAATTTCTGCTGCATTCCTTTAGACAATTCTTTGCCTAATTTTGCTTTCTTGTCCCAAAGTTCAAATCGCTCCAAAAGACTTCTCTCATATTCGTCATCTTTTACTCTGAATGCTCTGGCTATAAAATCCAGATGCTCTTCCACTGTCAGAAGATCATATACGGCGGGAACCTCCGGTACATACCCCAATAACCGCTTTGCTTCAATGGATTTATTATCGTGTCCGTCCAGTTTTATCTCACCCTTGAAACGCAACAGACCGCTTATGCATTTAATAATTGTGGATTTACCGGCACCGTTGGGACCTAAAAGAATTGCTATCTGTCCGTCATTAACAGAGAAAGATATATCATCGTTTGCCACCACTTTTCCGTACTTTTTCGTTACATTCAATACTTCCAGCATTTTTCTCACCTTTATATATTAAAAATCAAATTTTCCCTACCTATCAGATATTTTATCACTAATAATACATATAAAAATCAATTTTTTGCAAATTATTGTACTGCTTGAGTTAAATGTATATGTATAAGTTCAAAAGAAAGGTAAATTGCAGAAATAGCAGCGAATTTAAAGGAGAGCCTTCCGGCTCTCTTTTAACATTAGTTTTCTGTATGTTTTTTCCGTAGTGTTTCTATCTTCCGTATATGCTGTTGGTCTTTGAAGAAGCATAAACGGACGTTATAAGGTCGACGGCTTTCATTCCGTCTTCCAGTGAAACATAAGGTGCTCTTCCCTCAACAAGAGCCATGGTAAAATCGGTAAGCTGCTTTACATGTCCGCCGGCTGTAATAATATGGCTGCTTGCCGCTTCTCCCTGTGCTATATCATCAGCCGAATACTCTTTCTCGCCTTCTATGTAAAGACGTGCAATATGCTCCTCTTCGAGAAGTATTGTACCCTTGGTGCCGTGAATCTCTATTGTTCTGTTGCATGCCGGTACCATTGATGTGGACGCAATTATTGTTCCCAAGCAACCGTTCTTGAATTCCACAACCGCAACCGCGTTATCTTCCACCTCTATTTTGTGTGTCAAAGTGCGTATGTAGCCGTAAACATTCTTTACTTCTCCTATAAAATAAAGAAGCGCATCCACTCCGTGAATACCCTGATTCATCATTGCTCCGCCGCCGTCCAGTTCCCAGGTGCCTCTCCATTTACCGGAATCATAGTATTCCTGCGATCTGTGAAATTTCATGGTAAGGTTGGCCATAATAAGATCACCGAGTCTTTTGTCCTCGATTATGCTTTTTACTTTCCTTATTCCGTCATAAAACCTTAACTGTGAAATTACACTGCCGGTCACGCCGTTTTTCGCAAAAGCTTGTACTACCTGCTTAGCACTTTCCGTGGTCAAGGCAAGCGGTTTTTCAATAATAGCGTGTTTTTTATGCTGTGCCGCACTTATGGCTATAGGTGCATGATATCCGCTCGGAGTACATATTGTTACGGCATCAATCTCGTCGCTTAACAGAAGATGCTCATTACTGTCAAAACTTTTAATGCCGTATTTTTCGGCAAAAGGAATAGGCTCCTGCGGTGAACAACCGCTGACTCCCACAAGTTTTGCTTCTTTTATCTGTAAAAGAGCCTCGGCATGAGTATGTGCTATACCCCCGCATCCTATTATTCCGTACCTGATAATTCTTTTACTCATTTTACTCCTTTTTTCTCTTTCTTTTCCTTTTTATCGGTATAGAAGAACCATCTTCCGCTTTCCGTTCCTCTCTTTTCATCTCCGGCAAGCAACTCCTTGTAATTCAAAGCCACCTTCTTAAAAGCGTTTGCGTACATCTCTATGCATTCCGGCATATAGTGTTTAAACCACGGTATGGAGTAAATCTGCACATGTTGCGATACCGTTATACCTTCATCCAGCTTACGCACATCCCTGTCGGTAAATGCCACTCTTGCAGGCTTATCGTAATTCAATCCGTTGTAGTCTTTAAATATATCATGCAGATGCAAAGCCCTGTTTCCGCCCGCTCTGGCTGCAAAGCCTTCCGCCTGTACCGCTTCACAGAATCTCTCTACAGAAAGTCCTTCCAGTTCTTCCGGACAGTATAATCCGTGGGGAGCATACCACCCCGCCATATTGGATCCGTCCGACTCATCCACCATATGTGCTCTGATTCCCGGAACTCCCTCCAGAAGACTCCAGAAATATTTCATAGCTTTCCTTATCTCGGCAGTTCTCTCATCATAATATTTCAGTTGCACCCTTCCGATTGCGGCACACATCTGGTTTACTCTCCCTTTAACTCCGCCCAAAGGCATGGAAGCATATTTAAGAAGATAATCGGTGGATATGTACTTGGAATTGTTTCTTTCATAATGGCAATATGCCATAGCACGGTCATACATTTCCTTATCGTCGGTTACAAGAATACCCATTTCCCCTGTAGCAAAAGATTTTCCGCTCATAGCGGACATTGCGGCCACATGACCGAATGTACCCAACATTCTGCCTTTATACATACCGCCCTGAGCATGGGATACATCCTCTATCACATAAATGTTATGTTTCTTTGCAATGGCCATAATGGGATCCATGTCGGCCGGATGTGAAAGATAATGCACAACCATTATTGCTTTGGTTCTCGGTCCTATGCATCGCTCTATATCATCGGGATCGATACATAATGTCCTGGGATGTATATCTGCAAAAACCACTGTTGCACCGAGATTAAACGCCTGAAGACAGGATGCCCAATAGGTCTTGCTGGGGCATATTATTTCATCGCCCGCTCCTATTTTACATGCGTACATTGCAGCCTGAAGTGACATTGTTCCGTTACAATATCCGATGGCATATTTTCTCTTTTGCCACTTGGCAAACTCTTTCTCGAATTTCTCCGTTACATCCAGTCCGCTCATTGCGCCTCTTCTTAAGACATCCAAAACGGCATCTTCATCTTCCCTGGTCACAATAGGCCACTTAAAAAGCGAATCCGGTACCTTTGTTTTGTCTATTGCGGGCTTTCCTCCGAATATTGCAAGTTCACTCATTTATATTTTCCTCCTCTTGTATAAATACACTTTCTCTATTATACATTAATCTCTTTATTGCGGTGTTTCTTTGCACTTTCCACTTATTTATTGACTGTTTCCATTCATAAATCGTTTTCTGTATTGTCCCGGTGTCATGCCGATAATCTGTTTGAAGGTGCGGTTAAAATGGTTTACATTGTTAAATCCCGACTCATAGCATATGTTTATAACCAGGTCATCGGTGTGCTTCAGCATCTCCGACGCTTTTGCTATTCTCAATCCGGTTATATATTCCTTGAATGTTTTGGATGTAAGGCTTTTAAACAGATAACCGAAGAAAGAGGGAGACAAATGAAACTTCTTAGCCACGGTATCTATATTCAAATCCAGCGTATAGTTCTCTTCAATATATCGGATTGCTCCTTTTATTGCGTCGCTGTGTCTTTCAAATAGTTTAGCCGATTTGCTGTTGCTGATGCTTTTGGTAAACTCCCTTCCCGCCATTACTAAAAGCTTCAAAAGCAACGAGCGGATTATAAGGTCAAATCCCGGCTCTCTGTTTTCATATTCCCTGAGTATTTCGTTAAAAATATTTTCCGTTTCACACTGTATCTTGCCTACCAGATTAAACCTCGGCCTGACCGAATGCTCTTCCACCAAAAAGGGTTCTATATATGCAAAATCCCAGAACGATTCGCCCTTTTTCAAATCATTAAGAAATTCGTTAATAAATTTGGGGTCAAATTCAAACTCCACTATTTCGGTATCGCTTACTCCCGCGGGTTGTATCTGATGCGGAACATTCGGAGGAATGACAAAAATATCTCCTTTGACAAGGTCATATTTCTTGTTATGTATAACATGAGCGGCTTTTCCGCTGTATACATAGTTTATCTGTATGCATTCATGAGCATGCAGATAATGTGTTCCGTTTTCCGGTCGGTATTTTTTGACATAAAACATCAGATGTCCGTCAGGATTATCTTCTATTCTGAAAACCGGTATGCCGTTTAGATTGCTTTTATCCGCCATCAGTCACATCTTACAACAAGTACTACATTTTCCACTGCCGTGATATCATCTATTACCTTTTCTTCATTGGATTTTTTCGGTATGCCTGTTACAATGCTTAATCCTATATTGCCGTATGTGCCGCTTTTTGCGCTATGCACTTCGATATTGTCTATGGTGTATCCCGCTTTTTTAATGTCCTTTATAACGGTATTTATGTTCCTGCTGCCGGTAATCTCCAGATAAACATCCATCTTTATCCTTCTGGACCCGAAGTTGCCTAAGTAAGCCATTACTATTGCAAGTATTATAACGCACAGAATAGCAGCTTCATAAAATCCCGCTCCTATTGCTAAACCTACAGCGGCAATTGTCCAAAGCCCCGCAGCGGTGGTCAGTCCCTTTACATGAGTATGACCGGTAACAAGAATGGTACCTACCCCCAAAAATCCTATGCCGGAAAGTACCTGAGCGGAAAGTCGCATGGGATCGGTATCAAACCCCAATATATCCGACATGAAGATACCTGTCATTGCGGTCAGCGCCGACCCTATACACACTATAATATGTGTCCGAAACCCGGCGGAACGACCGTGCCTTTCTCTCTGCATACCTATAAGTCCGCCGCAAAGAAAAGCCAACACAATCCTTATAATCATGGTCACAAAATTAAGTTCTCTGAGATAAGAAATCACATTGTCCATGTCAGACCTCCTTTCTTTCAGTCAAGATTCTTCATCCATCCCTCAGAAGATGCGTCGCTCGGCATGCGCCAGTCCCCTCTTGGAGAAAGTGCAACAGACCCTATTTTAGGTCCGTTGGGACTGCAGCTTCTCTTAAACTGATGCAGGAAAAATCTTCTTAAAAATATCTTCAGCCATTTTTTAATCTCATCGGCGGAATAATCATCTTTAAACGCATATGTTGCAAGCATAAGTATTTTTTTCGGCGTGAAGCCCCAACGGAGGAAATAGTATAAGAAGAAATCATGCAGTTCGTAAGGTCCTACAATGCTTTCGGTCTTTTGTATAATTTCACCGTTTACACCGGGTATAAGTTCGGGGCTTATCGGTGTATCCAGAATATCATACAGCACGTTTTTAAGTTTGCTTTCCGAACGGTCAGCAATGTACCGGATAATATGTCTCACCAATGTTTTGGGCACTGAAGTATTTACATTGTACATGGACATGTGGTCTCCGTTGTATGTACTCCAGCCGATTGCCTGTTCCGAAAGACTGCCGGTTCCTATAACCATACCGTTTGTCATATTGGAAATATCCATCAATACCTGCGTTCTTTCCCGTGCCTGTGCATTTTCATATGCGGCATCGGTTGTTGCTCCGTCATGCCCTATATCCGCTAAATGTCTTTTTACCGACGCGGTAATGTTTATTACTCTGAAATCGGTATTAAGAATCCTGCTCAGTTTGCTTGCGTTATCCTTTGTTCTTTTTGTGGTACCGAAACACGGCATGGATATACACACTATATCCGAAGGAGACCTTCCCATATCCTTAAATGCTCTATGTGTAACAAGCAATGCAAGTGTGGAGTCCATACCTCCCGATATACCTATAACCGCGGTTTTACAGTTTGTGTGTTCCATTCTCTTTTTAAGACCCGTTGCCTGTATATTTAATATCAAATCACATCGCTTTGCCATCGTGTCGCTGTCTTCCGGTATGAAAGGATGTTTTTTTATTGTCCGGGATATCCGACATTCAACAGGCTTCATTGTAAACGGTATAATCTTATAGCCGCTATCATGCTGTTCCGCTACGGGCAACCGGCTCTTTCTGTCGTGAGACAGGCGTTCCAGATCTATTTCGGTTTCAATGTATTCACCGGCAAAAGGCAGAGCTTCGGAAAGAACCGTTCCGTTTTCCGCTATCATCTTATGACCGGAAAACACCATGTCCGTAGTGGATTCCTGTTCGGATGCATTGCAAAAGATGTAAGCACATATACTTTTTCTCGATTGCGCTTCAATGAGCGTTCTTCTGTAACCGGCTTTATCCAGAAGTTCATTGTTTGCCGAAAGGTTTGCTATAACCGCGGCTCCGTTCATTGCATGCAAAGAACCGGGATTTACCGGAGCAAACAAATCTTCTCCTATTTCTATAGCAAGTGAAAAATCGCTCATAAGCATATTACGGAATATGAGCCTTGTTCCGAACGGTACCGACGTACCGTTAATATCTATTACGGAGTTCTCTTTCGGTGCACTCCTGAATATACGCATCTCATAATATTCGTTATAGTTCGGAAGATGGGTTTTGGGAACAATACCCAGTATATTTCCGTTATACACTACTGCGGCACAGTTATACAGATAACCTTCCGCCTTAACCGGAAGTCCCGTAACGATAAGCATTTCTTTGCCTTCCGATGCTTTGACAATATCTAAAAGACCGGTCAATGCCTGATCGATAAGAAGCTTATGTGAAAAAAGATCGTCACAGGTATATCCCGTTATGTTAAGTTCGGGAAATACCAGAAGTTGAACCTTTCTGTCATATGCCTTTTTAATCGTTTTAATAATGCCGTCGCAATTGTACTTACAATCCGCAACTCTTAATGATGGACTTGCCGCCGCCACTTTAATAAATCCGTAATGCATTTTAATACCTCTTCTTATATAGATTATACACTGTTTAAAGTAAAATTAACATATTTGTGTTATGTTGATAAGCTTTTTGGTAATAAGGAAACATATTTATCCGTTTTGTAAGTCATCGGCAAGTAACTTATCATTTAATATCCGACAGAGCAGTCCGACTAAAATTTGAGCTATGCCGCTTATTGCCAGCACAATGGGAATGCCTGCCAATTTGAAGCCGAAAATGTCCATGACATTATTCCCTATACGCCAAAAGCATAAAGTACCCAACATCATACTAAAGAAACAGGACATATGTACTGCCAGATTATAGAAGGAAATATGATTTGTTCTGTCGCTTTCCGGAATATTGTCATTTAACAACGAAGCGATAATATAATTTATGATAACTCCGAGTACATGCTGCATTAATCGCACAATAACCCAAAGCCATATATAGTTTTCCGATGTGACAAAAGCATACATGATATATGTAGGTCCCTGCAGCAGTAATGCATAACCGAGTATCCTGTACCGGGAATTCTTATTAAGAGATTTTGTCAGCGCCTTACCGAAAAAGATATGAATCAGAAAGTATAAGGCATTTATCAGGTTGATTTCCCAATAGCTTAAACCTACACTTTTAAGCAAAAAGCCGTTTATGGCGGCACTTGTCAGGTTAAATCCCAAATAGTAAAGGGCTACTATAAGAACCGTCCACAGAAATTTTTTATTCTTTAAAGGCAGGATGAATGTATCTTTTATCTTTATTTTTTTTCTGCTTGGTTCATAGGGATATTCCTTCGGTATAGCCAATACAACTATATTCAATACGGCTAACGCCAATGCAATATAACGGAATGTTATTATGGCTTCCGCTTGCTGAGGGCTGCCGGCAAAAGAATCTATTATAAATGAAACGATTAAAACCACGGTTTGAGTAAAAAAACCGCTTATTCCGGAGGTTAAGGTATAATAGTCCGCTCTTACATCATTGGTAAGATAAGGTACATGCCAGGCGGAATAACCCGGATCTGTTATTACGGATATTGCGGAGGATAAGGTTACCAGCAGTGTGAATCCTATTACTCTACCCGTCTGCGACATAATTAAATCGGGAAGCAGTGTCACCCCCAGAATATTGAACACATTAGCCAATACGGCTAAAACCGTGAGGAAAACTTTTCTTCTGCGAAGCCTTTCCAAGATTAACGGTGAGAATATGGCCAACAGCCTTGTTATCATGGGAACAAAGATAATTATCCCTATATTAACGGTATTCATTCCGAAGCATATTAGAAAGCCGATATAAAATGCTCCGCCGCTTAACTGCGTAGCTAACGATGAAAGTATGGATGATGCTAATAAACAGTCTCTTCCCTTAGCTTTTTCGTCGTTCAGATTAAATGTTTTTCTAAAGGAGGAATTCTGCCATTTTGTCTTTATTGCATGTAGGAACTCGCTCATAAACCCCTCAATCCGCTGATGTTGTGAGTACTATAATGCAGATTATATCAATTGAACGGGAATATTGGCAATAACTGATTGTGTGTTCATCTTCTCAATAATTCATCGGGAAGCAGCTTATCATTTAACTTCCGGGAGAGCAGTCCCACCGCTATCTGCATTATGCCGCTTACGGCAAGCAGAATAGGCACTGCCGCCATTTGGAATCCGAAAAAGTTAAGCGTATTTTCTCCCATAACTGAAAGGAAGAATGTACCGAACATCATACTCAAGAAAATGGACATATTAACTACTATGCTGTAGAAGGCAATATAGTTTGTACGGTCCTTGTCCGGAAGGTTGACATACAGCATTGAGGCGGTTACGGCATTTACAATAACACCCAGTACATGCTGTATTAATCTTATTAAAAACCAAAGCCAGATATAGTTTTCAGGTGTAACAAAAGCATACATAATGAATGTCGGTCCCTGCATAAACATTGTATAGGCAAGTGTCTTGAACCAGGAATGCTTCTTTAGAAACTTTTTCCACATCTTGCCGAAAAAGATAAAGAACATGAAGTATACCGCATTGACAAGATTAATCTGTGTATAGGTTATACCCACATCCTGAAGTAAAAAGATGTTTATAGAGGCGGTTGTCAGATTTATTGCCATATAGTAAAAGGCTAAAATGATAATGGTCCACAAAAATTTCTTATTACGAAAGGGCAACACGAATATATCGCTTATCTTTATTTTGTCGCCGCTTCGTTCATAAGAGTATTCTTTAGGTATAGCCAATATAAGTATGCGTATTACCGCCAACACCAATGCCGCATAACGGAATCCCGTCATTATTTCCAATTGCCCGGGACTGCCCGCAAAGGAGTCTACCACCAATGAAAGAACCAGTGCAATACCCTGCGCTAAAAAACTGTTGATTCCGGAAGTCAGTGTGAAATAGTCCGCTCTTATATCGTCAGGAAGATACGGTGCATGCCAGGCCGAATAACCGGGATCGATTATTGCGGATATTGCTGAAGAGGTTGTTACCAATAATGTAAAGCCTATTACTCTTCCCGCTTCCGATGTAATAATATCGGGCAGCAATGTTACACCCAATATGTTTATTACATTGGCTAAAATACTCATTGCCGTAAGAAAAACTTTTCTCTTTCGGAATCTTTCCAATATAAAAGGAGAGAATATCGACAACAGCTTTGTTATTATGGGAACAAAGGTTATTATCCCTATATTAACAATGTTTATTCCGAAACTTAAAAGAAAACCGGTATAGAATATTCCGCCGCTTAACTGTGTTACTAACGATAAAAGAAGGGATGAGGCTAAAAAACAGCTTCTTCCTTTAGCCTTTTCTTCATGCAGATTAAATGTCCTTACGAAAGCCGAATTCCGCCACTTTGTTTTTATCGCATGCAGGTACCCGCTCATAAATTCCTCAATCAGTAAATGCCTGTGCATTCTATAATATTGATTATACCAAGTCAACGGGAATATTGGTAACTATTATCTCCTTGATATATCATCGGGAAGCAGCTTATCATTAAACTTCCAGGAAAGAATTCCCACAATAACCTCCGCTATACCGGTTATGGCAAGCAATACGGGAACACCCGCCATTTTAAAACCGAAAACATTCAAGACATTGTCTCCCATCCATGAAAGGAACATGGTGCCCAGCATCATGCTTAAGAAAGAGGACATATGTATTACTATATTATAGAAGGAAACATAATATGTCCTGTCCGTGTCCGGAAGATTTACATACAGCATTGAAGAAATAACCGTATTGGAAACTACACCGAGCACATGCTGCAACAGTCTTACCGTAAACCAGAGCCAGGTATAGTTTTCCGCTGTGACAAAAGCATACATAATGAATGTCGGTCCCTGTAAAAGCATTGCAATTGCAAGAGTCTTAAACCAGGAATACTTTTTAAGAACCTTTTTCCACATCTTTCCGAAAAAGATAAAAAACATGAAATATACGGCATTTATAAGGTTAATCTGAGAATAGGTTACACCTACATCCTGAAGTAAAAAGATGTTAATGGAGGCATTTGTAAGACTTGCTCCCAGATAGTAAAAGCCTATCAGGATAACAGTCCACAGAAATTTTTTACTCTTAAAAGGCAGAACGAATATATTGCTTAATTTTATCTTGCTGCCGCTTTGCTCATAAGGATACTCCTTAGGTATAGCCAATACCAGTATATGCATTACAGCCAATACCAATGCCGCATAACGGAATCCCGTTATTATTTCCAATTGCCTGGGGCTGCCCGCAAAGGAGTCTGCTACCAATGAAAGAATCAATACCACGCCCTGCGTCAAAAAGCTGTTTACTCCGGAGCTTAATGTGAAATAATCCCCTCTTATCTCATTTGGAAGATACGGTGCATGCCAGGCGGAATAACCGGGATCGATTATTGCGGATATTGCTGAAGATATTGTTACCAATAATGTGAATCCTATTACTCTTCCCGTTTCCGACGTAATAATATTAGGTAGTAGCGTTACACCTAATATATTTATTATGTTGGCCAATATACCCATTACAGTAAGAAAAACTTTTCTTGAACGGAATCTTTCCAAAATAAAAGGAGAGAATATCGACAGCAACCTTGTAACAACGGGAACAAAGGTTATTATCCCTATATTAACGATATTAATTCCGAAACTTAAGAGAAAACCGGTATAAAACACTCCTCCGCTTAACTGTGCAGCTAAAGAGGCAAGTATGGACGAAGTTAAAAAACAACTTCTTCCTTTAGCCTTTTCATCAGTAAGGTTAAATGTTCTTGCAAAAGCGGAATTCCGCCACTTTATCTTTATTGCATGCAGATACTCGTTCATAAATCCCTCAATCAGCTAATATTCTGAGTATTCTATAATACTGATTATATCAAGTCAATGAGTACATTGGTAACAATTATGGAAATTATGAAACTATGAATACCGGGAACCTTTGTGTACAAAATATATTTGCAAATAACCTATAGACAACTATATGTTTGTGATATAATAAAAGTCTAATAGTACTAAGTACTAAATAGAAAGGAGAAATACAATGAAAAAAGATCAGAACAGATTTTTTATCTGCAGACGTTGCGGAAATATGATAGGAATGATTTATAACTCGGGTGTGCCCATTGTCTGTTGCGGAGTGAATATGGAGCAATTGGTTGCAAATACAACCGACGGTGCAAATGAAAAACACCTGCCTGTAATAAAACAGAACGGCAACAATGTAGTTGTGGAAGTATCCACCGTAGCTCATCCCATGGTAAAAGAACACTATATCATGTGGATTTATCTGGAAACGGCAAAAGGCGGACAACGTAAATCCCTTCTTCCAGGGGAAAAACCCGTGGCAACATTTGCAATCACCGATGACGACAAGGTAATTGCGGCATATGAATACTGCAATCTGCACGGACTGTGGAAAACTGCCGTAAAATAGTGTATAGTCATAAATATAATTGTGGAGGAGGTTGTTCCCGTGAAAAAATATGTTTGCATGGTATGCGGTTATGTTTATGATGAAAAGGATGGCGATCCGGATAACGGTGTAGATCCCGGCACAAAATGGGAGGATGTTCCGGAAGACTGGACATGCCCGATATGCGGAGTTTCCAAAGAGGAGTTTGAAGAAGAATAATATAAACATCAACTCGAAGAAAGTAGCACATGCTACTTTCTTTTTTATAGAGCCTGCTAAGAACATAATCATATTATCATTATACGGTTTGTTAATAAACATAACTTCAAACCGTTAGATGATAATGTATAATAGTGACATGGCGGATACAAGATGAGAAAAATAACTGTAGCAGGTTCAAAGAAATACGACATAATAATAGATAAAAACATTCTGTCGGAAGCATATCAATATATTAAGCCTTTCTTAACAGGTAATATTGTCTATATCGTAACCGATGACATAGTGGATTCGCTATACGGCTCTATATTAACCGACTCTTTGGAAAGCAACGGGCTGTCGGTATTCAGGTATATTATTCCGCACGGGGAGCAATCCAAAAACACCGACAATTACATAGCGGTACTCAATGATATGGCAACTAAAGGAGTTTCCAGATCGGATATGCTTATCGCTTTCGGTGGCGGGGTTCCCGGTGACCTCGGCGGCTTTGCTGCGGCTACATACCTGCGCGGTATACCGCTTTTACACATTCCCACCACATTGCTTGCAACAGTGGATTCCTCAATAGGAGGAAAAACGGGAATTGATTTAAAAGAAGGCAAAAACCTCGCAGGTGCTTTTTATCAGCCGCAAGCGGTAATATGCGACCTTTCATTATTGGATACTTTACCGGATGAAGTATTTAAAGACGGATATGCCGAGATTATAAAATACGGGATATTATCGGGCAATCAGCTTTTTAACCGTATAAAAAAACCTCTAAAAAGCGATATCGAAAGCATCGTATACGAATGTGTAAAAATAAAAAGAGACATTGTACAAAAAGATGAATCGGATATCGGTATGCGACAACTTCTTAATCTGGGACACACGATAGCTCATGCTGTTGAACTTCTGAGCGGTTATACAATTTCGCACGGTGCTGCGGTTGCAAAGGGACTGCATTTAATATCTAAAATTTCCTATACACAAGGGTTATGCAGTAAGGAAGTTTTAACAAAGATAACAGATATGCTGAACCTCCACGGTTTTAATACCGATTTGTTATACGGCGCAAAAGATATCGCAAACGCAATAACGGCGGATAAGAAAAGAAGCAGCGGCCACATAAATCTGATACTTATACGGGACATAGGTAAATGCACTATAGAAAAAACCGATATGTCAGACTTGACCGACATAATACAAACCGCAACGGAATATAGAGGTTGAAATGGATATATCGGTTACAGTAAAGAATCCGGGGGGTACCGTAAAGGCGATTACATCAAAATCACATGCACACAGACATCTCATATGTTCGGCATTGTCAGATGTACCTAACTTTGTTGAAGTAACCGACACCTCTTCCGATATTAATGCTACCGTTCAATGCCTTAACTCATTGGGTGCAAACATTACCGCTGAAAAAAACGGGTTTTATATAAATCCGATAAAAACCGTAAGAATAAATGCCCTTTTGGACTGCAATGAATCGGCCTCCACTTTTCGTTTCCTTCTTCCGGTTACCTGTGCATTGGGAGCAAAGTCTTCCTTTATCATGAAAAAAGGGTTATCCAAAAGACCCATAACACCTTTATATAATCAGCTTATCGGAAAAGGCTGCACATTATCTTTAGAAGGAACCGTACCTTTCCTTACCGAAGGGCAGCTTAAAAGCGGTATATATCAATTACCCGGTGATGTATCTTCTCAATATATATCCGGTCTTCTTCTGGCACTTCCTCTTCTGAAGAATAAAAGCGGCATCCTGCTAACCTCCGACCTTCAGTCTTCAGGATATGTTGATATGACTGCTGATGTCATGAATCAATACAATGTAAAGATTATTAAAACAGAGAAAGGTTTTGAAGTACCCGGCAATGCTACTTATACACCGACAGGAAATATGAGTATTGAAAAAGACTGGTCCAATGCGGCATTCTTCCTTTGTGCCGGAGCTTTCTCTGAAAGAGCAATTACCGTTACCGGATTGAATATACACTCCCGACAAACCGACAAAACAATTATCGATATTCTTAAAACAACGGGAGCATATGTTACAGTTAATAAAGATACTGTAACCGTCAAAAAGAACCGGTTAAATGCCACTGATATTGATGCATCACAAATACCCGACCTTGTCCCCGTACTTGCTCTTTTGGCAGCTGTTTCCGAAGGAACAACCAATATATTCAATGCAAAAAGGCTTAAGTTAAAAGAAAGTGACAGATTATCTTCCACTTGTGATATGCTTAAAACGTTAGGTGCTGATATAACGGAAAAACCCGATTCCCTGGTTATAACAGGAAAAGAAATGTTGAACGGCGGAACAGTTTGTTCCCATAATGACCACAGAATTGCCATGACCGCGGCAATAGCATCTATTGTGTGTGAAAATGCCGTAATAATCAAAGAGGCGCATGCGGTAAACAAATCATATCCCGCCTTTTTCCGGGATTTTGCGTCTATAGGCGGTATAACGGAAAGGATTTAGTAAAATGTCATCGGTATTCGGAAAAAACATAACAGTCACTATATTCGGACAATCTCATTCAAAAGCTGTAGGTGTGGTTATCGACAATCTGCCTGCCGGTTTTTCAATAGATATGCAGCAACTCACCGCTTTTATGCAAAGAAGAAGTGCCATAGATAAACCGTTCTCCACAAAAAGGAAAGAAAAGGATGAAATAGAGTTTCTTTCCGGACTGATGGGAAATACTACATGCGGCGCCCCGATATGTGCAATTATTTACAATAAAGATATAAATCCCGAAGACTACCGATCATTTAAGGATATCCCCAGACCTTCTCATGCCGATTATACGGCTCATATAAAATACAAAGGTTTTCAGGACACTTCGGGAGGAGGACACTTCTCGGGAAGACTGACCGCACCTTTATGTATAGCGGGAGGTATCTGTCTTCAGATACTGGAAAAGTACGGTATAAGCATACATGCACACATAAAAAAGATATACGATACGGAAGATATATCTTTCAATCCTGCAGAAGATAACAGAGAGAATATTGAAAAACTCTTAAACAATGACTTTCCCGTTATAGACAGGCAAAAAGGCATACTTATGCAGGAGCGCATTCGTACAGCATCACAACAGAATGATTCGTTAGGCGGAATAATAGAATGTGGGGTATATAACTTTCCCGCAGGAATAGGCGAGCCCATGTTTGACGGTCTGGAAAACAACATTTCCAAGGCCGTGTTTGCAATACCCGCAGTAAAAGGAATAGAGTTCGGTAACGGTTTTGATTGCGCCAATCTGAAGGGCTCCGAGAACAATGATCCTTTCTATATCAAAGACAGCAAAATTCTTACGCGGACAAACAACCACGGCGGCATATTGGGAGGCATAAGCTCCGGGATGCCGTTGATATTCAGAGTGGCCGTAAAGCCCGCTCCGTCAATAGGTATTAAGCAGGAAAGTGTCAATATGGCAAACAATAACAGTGAGCAAATAAAGGTAGGCGGAAGACATGATGCATGTATCGTGCCCAGAGCGGTTGCCTGTGTGGAAGCGGCGGCTGCAATAGCAATTTTAGACATGTATGCATCATACAGAATATGGGAATAATTTAAAAATTATATAAAGGGATAAAATGAATTTAGACGATTTGAGAAAAGAAATAGATAAAATTGATGATAAACTTTTACAATTATTTCAGGAAAGAATGGGCATTGTAAAAGACATTGCAGAGTATAAAAAAGTACACAACATACCCATACTTAACAGTGAATTGGAAAAAGCCAAACTTTCAGATATTATCTCCAAGACGGACGAAGAGTTGGTCTCCTATACACAAATACTCTTCAATACATTGTTTGATACAAGCAAATCTTATCAGGAAAAGCTGAATATTTCTAAGCCGTCTGCGTTCGGATATTCCAATAAGAAGTTCGGTTTATTGGGTGCCGGATTACAGCACAGTTACTCCCCGCTTATACATTCTCATCTGGGCGATTATGAATACGGGCTTTATGAAAAGCAGCCCGATCAGCTTTATGATTTTGTACATAACAGCGACCTTGACGGTTTTAACGTAACGATACCCTATAAAAAAGATATTATGAAATACTGTAATATACTGACACCTATTGCAAAAAGAACCGGCAGTGTCAATACCGTTATATGGAGAGCAAACAGTCTTATAGGAGATAATACCGATTACTACGGTTTTAGATATATGATTGAAAGAAGCGGCATAAATCCGGAAGGTAAAAAGGTTCTCCTTCTGGGTGACGGAGGCTCCGCTGCCACAATCAAAGCGGCAATACGGGACATGAACGCAGGCTGTCTGGTAACGGTATCCAGAAGCGGTCAGGAAAATTACGGAAATATAAGCAATCACTATGACAGCGATATAATTATTAACTCCACACCGGTGGGAATGTACCCTGACAACGGCAAAACCGTTATAGATATCTCCTCTTTCAAAAAATGTATTGCTCTTTTCGATCTCATATACAATCCCGCTCAAACAAGATTGATGTATGAGGCATCCAAACTTGGTATAAAAGCATATAACGGACTCTCCATGCTTGTGGCACAGGCAAAGAAAGCCGCCGAACTGTTTACCGATTCCGTAATCGATGATTCCGTAATTGAAAGAGTAGTTGAAAAGGTAGCTAAGAAAACCGGGAACATAGTACTCATAGGAATGCCGGGAAGCGGAAAGAGCACTGCGGGAAAAGCTCTTGCAGAACTGACTGAAAGAGCCTTTATAGATACCGATGAGGTAATAGCCGCAACATATAATAAGAGTGCATCGGACATTATAAAAGACAAAGGAGAAGTTTTCTTCAGGGACATTGAAACAAAGGTGCTGGAAAAAGTAACTAAACAAAGCAACTGTGTAATATCTACAGGCGGCGGTGTTGTAACCCGAGAAAGAAACCGCTATCTCTTACGCCAGAACGGTATTGTCGTTTTTCTGAAAAGAGATTTATCACTGCTTTCCACACTCGACAGACCGCTGTCGCAGCAAAACACTTTGGAAGAGCTTTACAAAGCAAGAAAGAATAATTATCTCGGCTGGTCGGATTATCAAATAGACTGTGACGATACAGATAAAGCACATTTAAAAATATATGAGGTGTTAGGCTTATGAAACTTTTAGTTATAAACGGACCCAATATGAATATGCTGGGTATCAGAGAACCGGAAATATACGGTCATGCAACATATGCGGATTTAGTAAGATACATAAAGGATATCTGTACGCAAAACAATATTCAATGTGAGATTTTTCAATCCAACCATGAAGGTGATATCATCGATAAAATACAGGATGCATATATGATTTCCGATGCCATAGTCATAAACCCCGCAGCATATTCCCATACAAGTATAGCCATTGCCGATGCAATAAAATCCGTGGGGCTTCCGGCTGTGGAAGTGCATTTAAGCGATATTACAAAACGTGAGGATTTCCGGAAACATTCCTACACTGCAAATGTATGTATAAAAACCGTTACGGGAAAAGGATTTGAAGGATATAAAGAAGCCATATTGCTTTTGAAGGATGCTATCGACAGATGCTGATTAAGCAATTATTCTTATTATCTTTTACGAAGAAATCGGCAGCACATGCCACCGACTACTTATGCTTTCTTCTATAACCAAATTAATCCTATTTATTCTTATCCTTTATATCCACAACCACCTGCTGTAAAGGTATCTCAATCCCTTGCTCATCAAATGATTTCTTTACGTTTTCGTTCATGTCAAAATATACCGTCCAATAATCGTCGGCTTTACACCATGCTCTTAATACATACACAAGTGAATTAGGACCATGAGCATAAACTCCGGATGTTACAGCCGGATCTTTAAGAACTAAAGGATGTTTCTCCGCTACTGAAGTCAAAACACTTTTTACCTTATCTATGTCGTTTTTATATGAAACGTTGTACTCTATATCCACGCGTCTCAACTCTTTTGCACTGAAGTTGGTTATAGATGCGGTAGTCATGGTACTGTTGGGAACAGTTACAAGTTTATTATCTTTTGTCAGCAGCCTTGTATAAAATATGGTTATTGAATCGACATAACCCATATGCGTTCCGTTGTCTACAAAATCTCCTACCTTGAAAGGACGAAATACCAGTATCATTATCCCTCCGGCAAAATTGGACAGTGCTCCCTGTAATGCCAATCCTATTGCCAGTCCGGCAGAAGCAAGCACCGCTATTATTGATGTCAGCGGAACACCCAGTATTCCTATCACGGAGATAATAAGAAGCACTTTCAATGTAATAGCCAGAGCGCTTTTTAAAAATGTCTGTACCGTTACGTCAATTTTATTGAATCCTTTGGATTTCACTATAAACTTCACAAGGTATTTGATAAGCAGAAGACCTACAATCAGTACCGCTATTGCCAGCAGTATCCTCAAACCCGCCGTAGCAGATGCTTCAAGCAGAGTATCCCATAGTTTGCTTAATGTTTCATTCATGTTTTTTACCTCTCTTTGCTATAAACTATTATATCTCAATACTGTCGGAAAGTGTCATAAACCGATTCATTTATACCTCATTATCTCCTTTTGCATATTATATCATCTTCATTCTTACTTCAATAAACTTATTCTTCCCTCTGCATATAACAAACTTACCTTTTAATCTGACACTAAAGTCATTAACAGTTATACCGTCAATTTTAATACCTCTGCCCGCTATCAGTCTTCTGGCTTCCGAGTTGGATGTTGCTAAACCTGTTTTTACAAGAACATCAATAATGCCCGTCTCATGCTCCTCAATATGAAATACCTCTATATTGTCCGGAATTGCCTTTGCGGCAATACTGTTATATCTGTCTTCCGCCGCATTAATACAGTCTCTTCCGTGGTACATCTCCACTATCTTTCTTGCATATACTTTATGGGCTTCTCTTATATCCTCAGAAATAATATCGGTATACTCTGCTTCACAAATATCCGTTGTAAGTCTGAAATAGTCAGTAAGCAATCCGTCGGGAATCCGCATGCACTTTTCATACATTATCTCCGCCGACTCATCTATACCTATATAGTTATCCAAAGATTTACTCATCTTCTCCACTCCGTCCAATCCCGCAATAAGCGGGAAAGTCATAACTACCTGAGGAATCTGCCCGTAATCCTTTTGCAGTTCTCTGCCCACCAGAAGATTAAATGTTTGATCGGTTCCTCCTATTTCAATATCGGCATTAACCGCAACCGAATCATATCCTTGTATAAGAGGGTATAAAAGCTCATGAATACCTATCGGTTGATTATTCGAATACCTTGCGGAAAAATCCTCTCTTTCCATTATCCTTGCAAGAGTATACTTCCCGGCCAATTCAATAACATCGGTAAACCTCATCTTTCCCAGCCATTCCGAGTTGTATACTATCTCTGTTTTCGACGGATCCAATATCTTTGTTACCTGCTCAAAATATGTTCGACCGTTCTTTCCGGTTTCTTCATAAGACAGCTGACTTCTTGTCTTGCTTCTGCCCGACGGGTCTCCTATCATGCCGGTAAAATCGCCTATCACAAATATGATATGATGTCCTGCCTGCTGCAACACTTTCAGCATTCTCAAAGGCACCGTGTGTCCCAGATGCAAATCCGGTCTGGACGGATCGGCACCGAACTTTACCTTCAGGGATTTCCCGCTGCTCAGCTTTGTGCGAAGTTCTTCTTCATTGAAAACATTGACCGCATTTTTCATTAGAATTTCCATTGTTTTTCCATTATTCATACCTGTTTCTCCTTACATCAAAAAAGACTCAAGCGTTTGCCTGAGCCTAATCATTAATTGTTTCTACAAAAGAATTACGACAATAACAGCCCAAGCCTATTTAAGTAGTAATAGTTGTAATAATACATATTTGAACTGTGTTTTCTGTTTACTGCCATTTGGCGCTCCTTTTTAATTTATCCGAAGTATATCAACACATCTTTGTAATGTCAATAAATTTCGGTAATAGTAATAGTGCTATTTAATAAAGTTCGTCCTAATATCTTTTTATTGAGGAAAGCCCAAACCATGCCGGCAGAGCCGCGAACGGATTATGCTTTATATCATATTTCCTGTTTCCGTCCGCTTCGGCTTCTTTAATAGTTTTGTAAAACCATAAGTCGTGTGCCCCGGGTTCTGCGTGAAATTCCTCAAGATGCAGAATATAAAAGCCTTGGCTGATAACGGCATTAAATATATCCATAATTCGCCAATGGTTTCCTGTTGTATCGTTGTACGGCTTTTTCACTTTTATTTTTGCACCTGAATCGTCAAACGGTCGATTGAAAGGATGAGTTTCAAACATAATATACTTTCCCTTCGGCTTCAACACACGGTTGAAGTTTGAATACATAGCTTGTAGGTCATTTATCCAGATATGAGTGCCGTTTGATGTGTAGACAAGATCAAATTCACTATCGCACATTCCGTCTAACTTCATAGTGTCGGCTTGAATAAATTCAATATCCCAGCGTTCATTGTCGGCAATCCTTTTTGCATTTCCCAGTTGCTGCTCCGAAATGTCCGCAGAGACAACTGTTGCACCGAGCAAATGAAAGGCAAAAACCGCTCCGTTGTCTCCGCTTGACGGTACAAGCACCTTAATACCTTTCATACTGCTAAACGCATTTTGAATCATATTACGGACAGGTACGGGAAACGCCCACCACGGGTCGGCTTTTATCCTTATCGCATTGTTGTTTATGTTATATGCTCTGTTATAGTACTCATCGGAACCGTCATTCCAGAACTTTTTAATGCTGCTTTCCATTATACTCCTCCGCAAGCATAGCATAACAAAGCCGGTCATGACGCACGCCGCCGAAATAGATTGCCTTGCGCTCGCGTCCTTCCAAGACAAATCCCAGCTTCTCCAGCGACTTCTTTGCTGAAATATTGCAGTCCAATGTGCCTGCCGTAATGCGTTCAAGACCCAGGTTGCAAAAACCGTACTCAAGTATCAGCGAGACTGCCTGCTTGCCATAACCTCTGTTACGGTTTTCCAACTTCTGTATGCCCATGCCGATGGAACAGGAACGGTTACGATTATCGATATTCTGCATGGCGATATCTCCTATCACAGTACCGTCATTGAGAAAGATTCCCAGTCGCACATGTGTCTTTCCCTGTGCCGCCTGTATCTCCTCAAACCACTTGTCGGCTCCTTCTACAGAATAACCGATGTAAAGAATATCGGTAGGATTCTCAAAATCGTATTCGTTGTCCTCAAAAAGTTTGCGGCAGTCTGCACGTTCCAGTGCTGCTAAATATATGGATTTTCCCTGTAGTTTAAGCATTTTCTTTTCCTCCGATTAATGTGATTTACGGCAAAGTCTGTCATAATCGCCGTTTTTACTGCTCACTGGTAATAGTATAACAGTACTCATACTCCATTCCCAATAGGTTTTTCTTTCCCGCATATTTTGATGTATCGGATGCCGGTGCAAAATACTGCTCCAGATATTCCAGCAACGGAGTAATGTCGGCATCGCTTCTTGTTTCTATAATCATAGACCGGATGCACTCGTTTTTGAAAGGCTCCTTTACATACTTCCTGTTATACCCGCCATATGTAACATACACCGTATCACTTTCGTCAGCGGTTTCATAATAGCCTATTACTTTAAATCCGAATCTCATTCTGTCCGAAGGGTTGTCTTCTTTTTTCGGTTGCTCAAACAACCTTATAATCTGGTAGTCTATATCGGGATGGTTGCGGACCGATTCCCATATCATTTTAGGCACAATTGCATATCCCGTTATGCCGCTGTCCAAGTGATCCTTGGGCTCCACATAGTCTTCTTTTCTGATAACAACAAGGTCCTTTTCGGTATAGTTGGTATAAAATGTTATATCACAATTTTTTTTCATACTTTTAATTTCTCTTATACTTGTAACAGCCTGATGGTACCAAGGACTATCCATACCGTGTGATTGGTAGTATTCCGTATATTTCACATAAAAGCCTTCCAATCCGTAACCTCCGAAATTAATACCGTAACAGGGAATCTTTACATTTAGCGGGTACTTAGACCAATCCTCTCCTTTTACCCCTGTGCTTATTATTATGTCCGTTATATATTGCGAATATTTATGGTAGTCTTCAATTAATGCATCACCGTATACATGCGACATCTGAAGATTATCGTTACCGTCTATTCCGGTTACGGTTATTATATTCTTTTCAAAACCGGAATCTTCCGAAAGATTTATCGGCAGGATATCAACATTGTTTACATACATATATTGATAAGGTTCATTGAATTTGTTTATTCTTTTTTCATACTGTGAAAGCACATTATAGTCTGCAAAATATTCGCTCAGGAAATATGAGAATTTTACAAGGTTCGCTTTATTGTTTACATCAATCCCCATGTAGTCGATATGATCGGCAATATCTTCTTTCCCTCCCAGCACCACATTGCTCAATCCTGAATAGGAAAAGTAAAAAGTGTCATGTCTGTGCTTGGTTTCATATTCCCCTATTATGGTGAAATATGCCAGACTGCTTGTGCCGGAATTTGCAAGGAACAATACCTTTTCATTATCGGATAATTGAGAATCTATATGTTCGCTAAGGGTAGAGGGAATTATTACATAGTTATGTAAACTCTGTTCCAGAAGGTCCGCAGAGTAACCTCGGTAAATTGTGATTTTACTGTCCGCTTTATCAGCAGTTAAACCGCTTAATGCAGTTATACCTTTACAGTACTTTATTGATTCTATAACTTTCTTTGTCACTCCGCTTTCCGGATTTTTCAAAACCTCCTTACAGTTATACAAAGTCAGACCCGTATTACTTATTTCATATCTGACGGTGGTTATGTTGAGTCTTTCTATTTCCTCTCTGAACACCAACCTTTTATCCAATAAAGCCTTGGAATATCTGTACGGCATATTCAGCGGTTCCTGTGCATCCGACCTTTTAATAACTATATCGCTGTTGAAAGTTGTGACATTGAAATGTCCGATATTGCAAAAAAGTCTGTTGCGAAAAAGAAACAACAATGCTGCTACAACCGCTAAAACGATTACAGTGACAGTAATAATCAAACCTGTCTTTTTCTTTTTCACCATACACTTAATGCCCTCAAATACTTTCACTAACGCTGTTTATTTAAATACGACACAAGTTACGGAATAATGCGTGTTAATAATTAATCCGCATTGCTTTTAATTGTATAGCAATATTCATAATCCCTGCCCAATGCATTTTTCTTTCCCGCATATTTTGATGTATCGGTTGCCGGTGCAAAATACTGCTCCAGATATTCCAGCAACGGTGTAATGTCGGTATCTTTTTTTGTTTCTATGGTTACAGAGTTAATATAGTCATTTCTGAAACGTTCCTTTGTATACTTATCATTACTGCCCGCATATGTTATATATACCACATCATATCTGTCATCTGTCTCGTAATAGCCTATTACCTTAAAACCGACTAATACTTTCTGGTTACTCTCCACAGCATCATTTTTCTCGCTCAGGTATAAAATATGGGTTTTTAAATCGGGAAGAGCGCTTGCGGCATCATGCATTGTCTTAGGTATTATCGCATATCCTTTTATATCACCGTCGCTTTTAAAGGTACTCTCAATATAATCTTCCTTTCTTTGCACAACAAGATCCCTGTTTGTATAGTTCGTATAAAAAGTCACCTCGCTGTTGCTCTTCATTTTTTCTATTTCACTTATGCTGGTTATAGGCTGATGCAAAAGATATTGAACGTGTTTTTTCCAAGCTTTCCCTTTTCCTACATCTGCCAAGGCATCTTTACGATTCTGTGTAATCATATTGGTTACCGCATCGCGAAAACCGGTTGAGCTTGAAGCAAAACTTATATTCAGACCGTCAGCATTATCAAGAATAAAATTTGTCTGTATAAAACCACCGCCTTTGTCTATTGACTCAAGTTTTGCATTTTCATAAGGATCATGTCCTCCCAAACCGGTACTTATATTTATATCGGTTATGTATTGTGAGTATTTATTGTAATCTCTTACCAACGCATCTGCATATACATAGGACATATCCAAATCACTTTTTCCGTCTATTCTGGAAACGGTTATTATTTTCTTTTCACAATCTGTATCGGGTGATAAATCCAACGACTTCATGTTGACGGAGTTTTCATACATATATGAGTAATTCTCGTTAAACATGTTTATCCTGCCTTCATATTGAGAAAGCGTGTTTGCATCGGCAAAATATGTGGTAAGACAGTAGGTAAGTTTTGTGAGATCGGCTTGCTCATCTGCGTCAATCTCCAGACAATCAACAAAGCTTATGTCAATCTCTTCACCCATATTAATCAAGTTACCAAATCCCGCATATGACAGATATAGGGTATCGGGCTCACCTTTATTTTTGCTCCTGTCTTTTACTTCATACTCCCCTATTATAGTGAAATATGTTATACCGAAAGCGCCTTTCTCCAGTACTATTCTTTTGTCGGAATCAGGTATCTCTTCGTTTATAAGCTCACCTATGGAAGACGGAATAATTACATAAGCTTTATCTACACTTGTAAGATACTCCTCGGAATATCCTGCATAAAACTCCACTTTACTTTTTCCTTTGTCGGCGACTATCGTGCAGAGGGAAGTTATACCTTTACAGTACTTTATCGAGCCCATAACTTCCGCAGCTTTTTCCTCCTCCGAAGAAACAAACAAATCCCTGTCTCCGCGCACACTTATATCATTATCCTTTATGTTGTATCTGCGAGAAGATATATTTACAGCCTCCACTCCGTCAATATATGCTATATTGTCCGAAAGCAGGGCTTTTGTATACTTATACGGTATATTTGCCGGTTGCTTCCCGTCAACCCTTTTTATAACTATATCGTTGCTGAATGTTGCATCAATCAAACCCTCTTCTTTTTTTGACAGACCGTCACAAGATGCCAACAGCAATGCAGTTATTATAACTGTTAAGGCGACAGCTATAATCATATTTGTTTTTTTCATGTTTTTACCCTCCAATCGGTTGTTTGTAAATCCTTATGTAAAACACAAATTACGGCATAATTTTTACTCCGCAATCTCCTTCATTGTAAAACTGTATTCATACGCCAAACCCAATTCATTTGTACTGCCTGCATATTCAGCGGCGTTTTCCGAAGGTGCAAAATACAACTTCAAAAAATTAATCAACGGACTTATCTCCACATCTCCTTTTGTCTTCATGGTTATAGACTCTATATGTTCGTTCTTGAATGCTGCACTTTTATACTTCTCGTTGCATCCGACATATGTTACAAACACGGTATCATACGGATCGGTTGTCTCGTAATACCCTATTATTTTAAATTGGGCTCTAAAATGAGGAGATCTGTCTATCTGACTGGGGTCAACTCCGCCTATACCGACATATACCCTGCTCTCATATACTTCAACAATGTGATTGTTAAAATTGGGAAGATCGGATGTTGCCTCATGCAAAGGTTTGGGAACTATGGCATAGCCTTTTATTTTGCCCAACAAGTCCTTCTGTCTGGGTACAATAAGGTCACTGTTCATATAGTTCAGATAGTATGTAACTTTGCAGTCTTTTTTCATCCTTAATATTTCATTTATACTTGTAACGGCCTGATGATAACAGGGAAAGTCCCCCAGCGTTTCTTTCAGTTTAGCCTCGTATACCGTGTCATATTTTAAAAGCAACTGATATACCGGCTGATTCCAGAAAGCTTCCGAACCGGGAGGATAATCTGCCGGATTAATTCCTTTTACTCCCGTACTTATATCTAAATCGGTTATGCATTGTGAATATTTGTTATACCCTTTTATTATCGCATCGGCATACACATGCGACATTTCAAGATCTTCCTTCCCGTCCATTCTGGATATGGTTATTATGTTCTTTTCATAGATTACATTCTCTTTAAGTTCAATAGGTTCTATACCCATTGAGTGAACAAACATATATTGATAAGGGTCGTTATATATATTATTCCTTTCCGTATACTGGGAAAGCACCTGTGCATCCGCGTAATATTCGCTTAAGAAACGCATAAGTTTATTAAGATCCTTGTCCTCATTCACATCAATTTCCAGACAGTCAACATGGTTTAGAATATCGGCTCTGCCGGCACGGATTAAGGTACTTAAGCCGGTATACGTAACATACAAGGTATCATACTCTTCTTCAGTCTTGTACTCCCCTATTATCGTAAAATGCAACATGCTGCCGTATCTCATATTCCTTATATTCAACACCTTTTCATCGGCAGGCAAATCCTTATCAAAATACTTACTCATGGAAGAAGGTATAATGGCAAAGTTTTGATAATCATGCATCAGTAAATCTTCGGAATAGCCTTCATAAATGGATATCTTGCAGTCTTCCTTGTCGGCAACTATCGAACTTAAAGTGGATATACCCTTGAAATACTTTACCTCATCTATTACCTGCTTACCTTTACCTCTGTCGGTATCTGTTAAAACACCCTCCGGTGTATGCCAATTGATATAGTTATCGCTCATGTTATACTTTACGGATGCTATATTGATGCCGGCAATTTCCTGTCTGAATATAAATAAGTTATCCATCAGTGCTTTGGTATATCTGTAAGGCATATCCAACGATTCATTCGCATCCGTTCTTTTTATTACAATATCGCTGTTAAATGTTGTAACAACAAAGTTGTCTTTTTTAAATAATCTGTCACGGAATAAAAACAACAGTGAAGCCGCAATAACTATAATTACAGCTGCGATAATCAAAATAGCAAATCTTTTTTTCCTGTTTTCCATTCTGTCAGACCTCCGATTTAAATACAATAAAATTGCATATATACTGTATCTTCAAGACTTAACTATCCAAACAATACTCTGTTTCTTTTTCTTCTTCTATATATATTTTTTATTAATACTGCTGCTACACACGGTTCATTCTAACATAAAACAGAGAACTGTTAAATAAATTACTTAAATTGTTCACAATTGTTCACAATTGGAGATATATTTGTTAATAAAACATTGTATATTCCTTCTATATTATATCCAACAGCCGTAATTGATTGGCATATTGCGGTATGATATAATTTTAAAGAGGTACGGAAGTACTACGGAAAGGGATAGAATATGCTTAAAAAAAGCTCTGAATTCAAAGAAATACAAGGACCGCTTCTTCTTATCGTAATGGACGGAGTGGGGTTATCGGATAAAAAAGAAGGAAATGCCGTAGCGGCTGCAAATGCTCCTACATTGAGGATGTTGATGGACAAATATCCGCATACGACCATAAAGGCTCACGGTGTTGCGGTAGGATTACCGGGTGATGAGGATATGGGCAACTCGGAAGTAGGTCATAACGCATTGGGTTCCGGACAGATTTACAGTCAGGGAGCAAAACTGGTTTTTGAAGCCATAGAAAAGAAAACCATTTTCAGCGGGAAAACCTGGCTTAAACTTAAAGACAATTGCATAAAGCATAATTCTACAATACATTTTATAGGGTTGTTTTCCGACGGCAATGTTCATTCCAATATAGCTCATCTTAAAGCAATGTTGGAACAGGCAAAAGCCGAAGGAGTTAAAAAAGCGCGTGTGCATATATTATTGGACGGAAGAGATGTCGGAGAAACATCGGCCCTGGAATATGTGGAGCCTTTTGAAGAGTATCTTGATACTTTGCGCTGTAAAAGTTTTGATGTTGAAATTGCAAGCGGCGGCGGCAGAATGAATATTACCATGGACAGATATGAAGCCGACTGGGATATGGTAAGAAAAGGCTGGGAAATTCATGTATTGGGAAAAGGACGCGCATTTTCCTCCGCCAAGGAAGCTATAGAGACATACAGGGCGGAAACCGATGTGGTGGATCAGTTTCTTCCGGGATTTGTAATAACAAAAGACAATAAACCGGTGGGAACAATAGAAGATAACGACAGTGTTATATTCTACAACTTCCGCGGAGACAGGGCTATTGAAATAAGCAGAGCATTTGAAGAAAAGAACTTTGACAAATTCGACAGAGTAAGAGTACCGAATGTCATTTATGCGGGTATGCTGGAATATGACGGAGACCTTCATATACCCAAGAACTATTTGGTCAGCCCTCCGGATATAAAAAACACATTGGGAGAAAATCTCTCCAAAAAAGGAATTAAACAGTTCGCAATATCCGAAACACAGAAATTCGGACATGTCACATATTTCTGGAACGGAAACAATTCCGCCAAATTTGAAGGTGAGACATATGTTGAAATACCTTCGGATAAGATACCGTTTGAGCAACGTCCCTGGATGCAATGCGCCCTTATAACCGATAAGCTTCTGGAAGCGTTGAAAAGCGGAGAATATAAGTTCCTGAGAATGAATTTCCCCAACGGGGATATGGTAGGTCACACGGGCAGTTTCGATGCGGCTGTAATAGGTGTGGAATCGGTAGACCTTTGTCTGGCAAGAATGTTGCCGGTTGTGGACCGATTGAACGGAGTAGCCATAATAACGGCAGACCACGGAAACGCCGAGGAGATGTACGAGACAAAGAAAGGCATCATATCAATAGACAGAAAAACGGGAAAACCGGTGCCCAAAACCAGTCATACTCTTAACAAAGTTCCGTTCATTATCTATGACAACAGAAAAGACAAGGGTTATGCACTGAAAGAAGGCGATTTCGGATTGGCCAATGTGGCGGCTACGGTTGTCAATCTTTTAGGATATGTGGCCCCCGAAACCTGGGAAGAAAGTATGATTGAGGAGGCTTATAATGGATAATTTTTACGAATTGGCATCAAAAAGACAGAGTTGCAGAAACTATTCGGACAGACCAGTTGAAAAAGAAAAACTTATGCAGTGCATAAAGTCTGCGGCCATAGCACCTTCGGCATGTAACGGTCAGCCGTGGCATTATACCCTTATTACCGAGAGTGAAACAGTAACTAAACTGGTAAGGCATTTACAGTCCGCCGGCGCCAACAGATTTACAACCAAAACACCCGCTTTTGCGGTTATTACCGAAAAACCTACCAATGCAATGGCATCTATGGGAGAGCGATTAAAGGATCAGGATTTTTCCTCAATGGATATAGGGATATCCGTGGCACATTTTGTATTGCAGGCTGAAGCTTTGGGATTATCCACCTGTATAATAGGTTGGTTTAATGAAAACGGCATTAAAGAACTGCTGAATATTAAAAAGTCCGACAGGATAAGGCTGGTTATAGCGGTAGGCTATAAAGACGACTCGGACAAACTCCGTCCGAAGAAAAGAAAATCCTTGGAAGATGTTTTAACGGTTATAGAATAGCGGCAAAATTACCGCTTTTTTTATTTCCTCCCCTTTTTAATAATTGCACAACTATATTGCTGTTTAAGTCTTTTTGTGCAATAATTAAAAATACAGGAGGTATATTCTTTTGAAATACTATGAGAATATGGTAGAAATGGGTTGCTTTTCCCGTAGTGAGCTTGCTAAGGCTTTACAATTGGGGGATAATACAGCAGCCACCATATTACAACAATATCAGAAAAAAGGATATATAGAACGGGTCAGGCATAACTTTTACGTTGCGATAAGCATAGAGAACAAGCAACCAATCTTATCGCGTTACGGAATAGGCAGCCGCCTATTTCCCGATGCGTCCGTTTCACATCATAGTGCCTTTGAAGTATATGGGTATGCAAATCAAGTATTTTATGAGGTTTATGTTATGACAGGCAGTCGTTTCAAGGACTTTGAATACGATGGAATAACTTTCCGCCGTGTTTCACCTAAAGGAACTGTGCAAACGGAAATAATAGGAGGTGTCCGTGTTACAGGAGTAGAACAGACGGTTATCGACAGTATCAATGATGTAGATAAGATTGCGGGACTGGAGGAGCTTCTCCGCTGCCTTGATCTGATACCTACCCTAAATGAAGAAAAACTGCTATTTACTCTGAATGAATATCAAAATGGTTTTCTCTACCAAAAAACCGGTTTTATCCTGAAACACTTTCGCGAGTCTTACGGTCTATCGGATGCTTTCTTCCGCATCTGCGCAGATCGTATACCTAAATCCGACCGCTATCTCACAAAGGAACATATAGGATATGTATATCATCCGGAATGGAGACTTATGGCACCAAAGGATATAAATACGGTGATAAATAAAGGAGTAGATTATCATGCTGCACTTTAGTAAAGCAGAACTGAACAGACAAGCCAATGCTCTTGGTTTTGTCCGAGATACATTTGAAAAGATTTGTCGTCTTGCAGATGTGCTTGGTTTTATGGAAAATAATAAAAAACCACGAAAAGTTTTTAAGGTAGGAATAGCATTTACAATTTAATCAAATAATTGTCTACATATTTGTTACCACGTAGAACTGTTATTAAATGTTTCTTGTAATTTGTTGACAAATTTGTTACATTTTGCAATAATAGAGCAGGAGGCATTTTAATGACGGACAATAATATTAAAGACTTTCGTCAGGATATTATCAAACAGATTACAAAAGCACGGGTTGCTAAAGGTCTCACACAAAGTCAGTTAGCTGAACTTTTAGGTATGCACCGTTCCGCCATATCACGCTTGGAAAGCGGAAGTCACAGTCCTTCATTGGACCTTTTACTACAAGTGGCTTCGGTTTTGGAGCTGAAAATTGAACTGACAGCACCTTCAACGAAAGTACTTTCCCATATGAAAAACAACTACGAGTTACGGCTCTTTGACAAAGTATTACTCACTTTCTCTCTTGAGAAAAGAGGAATTGAAGGATTGACAGCACATATTATTTCTATTGACAAGGAACAACTTCACTTACTCCCGCTTGGATTGGAACTGTCTGATAAAGGCATTTTGAGATGGTTGGAGAAACGAGTGATTCCTAAAAACCGTACCTTTGTGAAAGAGATCTTGAAAACTTTAAATCTGTCTCAAGGTGATACTAAAGGTATTATTGATATTTGCAAGGGCTTGTCGCTTAACGACAGTTTTTGGGTAGTCCCGGAGGGCTTTGAAGGTTCCTTTGCTCAGTATAACCTCTATGAAAACCGTTTTTCGGAAATTCTTTCTTTGGTTGCCTATACGGGTATAGAGCAAAGTCACGGAGGTTTCACAACCTCGCCGGAGCTGACTACTGCCGGAATGTTGCCTAAAGCATGGCGCCTTATTGATAATGACGGTATTTACTTGTATAAGGGAGGCACATTCGGTGCCGCTAATACGGGAAACGAGCCTTACAGTGAATATTATGCTTGCCAAATTGCACAGACCATGGGTCTAAATGCCGTGCAGTATGAATTGGAGAACTGGAAAGGTATTTTAGCTTCAAAATGCAAGTTGTTTTGTGATATTGATACCGCTTTTGTACCGGTAGGACGCATTGTAACATCGGGCGGTTTGAAAGCGGTATTAAAATACTATTCTTCAATCGGGGAAGATTTTCTCCAAGCGGTACACAGCATGCTGGTATTTGACGCGGTAATCTACAATGAGGACAGACACTTCGGAAATTTCGGAGTCTTAAGAGATAATCATTCAGGTGCATTGATTGCCCCTGCACCTCTGTTTGACCACGGACTTTCACTGTTTAATTATGCTATGCCTAAAGACATCAAAAACCTTGACCAATATGCTAAAACCCGTCTACCCGCTTATCCGGATGTAACATTCGAAGACATTTGCAGAGAAGTTGCGGGAAAAGCACAGGCACAGCAGTTGCGTCGTTTAATCGGTTTTACCTTCAAGAGGCATCCGTCCGTTAACTGGCCGGAAGAGCGATTGACGGCAATTGAAAAGCATCTGCAAAAACGGGTACGACAACTGTTGGGAATGGTAAAATAAAAAGGATTCAGTGTTCCAACACCTTACTTATCGCTATGGACAACTGATCGGGGCAGGATGTTTCTTTATAACCGCATTTAATGCCTTTCAACAGGCTTACGGCTTTCTATGCTTCCATACCCTCAAGCAATTTGCTTATACCCTGAAGATTCCCGCTGCATCCGTCCGTAAATTTCACATCCTTCAGTTTTCCTTCCTGTATCTCAAAAGTTATCTCGGTTGAACATGTTCCTTTTGTTTTATATCTGTACATATCTCCTCATATCTCTATTTCTTTTGTCAATATTTTCTTTACGGTGTCGACATATATGATATGTTCCTGTTCCAATACCCTTTTTGCCAATGTCTCCACGGTATCGTCTTCCAGTACGGGAACTTTTATCTGATTTAGTATCTTACCGTTATCATAGTGTTCATCCACCACATGAACGGTACAGCCCGATTCTTTTTCTTTGGCTTCCAGTACCGCTTTATGTACTCTTTCTCCGTACATGCCCCGGCCTCCGTATTTGGGAAGAAGGGCCGGATGGATATTCAGCACTTTATATCTCTCCACAATCTCTTTAGGCAATTTCTTCATATAGCCTGCAAGCAGTACCAGATTAATCTCATACTTTGCCAACAATTCCAACAGCTTATCAATAAAACCTTCTTTATATTTGTACTCGCTTACATGATAATTATCTATCTTTTCCTTTTTTGCGCGCTCCAAAGCATAGGCATCACTGTTGTTGGAAATAACCAGTACTACTTTTGCATTGATCTTCCTGTTCTTACAGGCATCTATTACCGCCTGCATGTTGGAACCTCCGCCCGAGGCGAATACACAAATATTCATCATGGAAATTATATCATCATATGCTATGGCTGCACATACAGAAAATCATAAATGTTGCCGGTAATATCAATCAGGTATTCCTTTGTGTGCTCCTTATTCTCGTTTTCGGCTATTATTTTTATAAAATACTTATCCTTTATTCTGTTACCGGAAGAATCAACGGTATCGGGACACAGAGGAAGTATATATTCCGTATTCAATGTGTAGCCGTTCTCCCATAATCCTTCATAACATATATCATTCGGGCACATGTCATAACTGCCTAAAAGCTCTTTATAATCATAGGTGTTTCCGTATTTGTCCCGGTATGTGCGGTTTTTCAATTCTTCACTGAATATGACCGACAGTTTTGTTACTCTTCCCTCAACCGCCACATTTAAGCGAACTCTTTCCAGTGAGGTAAATCTTTCATTCAGATGCCATATATTCCAGTAACCCGTCAATGAAATGTCGGTAACGTGAATATCATAATTCGCTTGATACGGAATATCTTCCGGCAGGTCGGATATTATTTCCTCCGGCTGTACGGGATCAGTCGGGTTATACGGAGTCTCTTCTTTATAAAGGTCTACAGAACAATACTCTCTTGTTATATGAACATCGTTAAATATGCTCTTAACTTCTATTAATACCCTCACCTTATACCTTGCCGGCATGACACTCTGAATCGGTATGTCCAGCTCCAGTTGCCCGTTTCTTTCATGAGGCTGCAGAATAATGCTGTTACCTCCCTGTACCGACAGTTTTATATAGTCAATTTCCTTAAGAGGTTTGTCTATGGTGAAGTTTACATTGATATATCCTTTCTTATGTACATCGGCAGCGGAATAGGTAAGCCTTTCTTCAGTAAAAGCGGCATTCAGATTTACATCGGGAACACCCATTGA
Source organism: Bacillota bacterium (assembly GCA_022706885.1). Taxonomy (GTDB): domain Bacteria; phylum Bacillota; class Clostridia; order DUPQ01; family DUPQ01; genus DUPQ01. The sequence continues at coordinate 158,409 of JAKJBR010000001.1, read as the reverse complement.
AGGAACCTTGAAAGTGGCATAATATCCGTTGGTTTTGAAGGTATAGATGGAACCGGTACTGAGCCAGGATGCGCCGTTCTGCACCCTTGTCTTAGCCATACCTATATCATTTGCGGTAAAATTCACCGCTCCGTGCCCTATAAGATTTGTGTGCAGCATATACGGTTTTTGCACCGAAGGCTCCAGCCTGTCCCACGATTCGACCGCTCCGGATATTTCGGCATATATCCACTGATTAGCATTAACGGGACCCATTTCGGTGTTCTGATAAGATATATTGGTAAAAGGGTCTTCATCAAACGTATATCCCAAGAACTGATATTCACCTGCTACACAATGATTATTCACTACATCTTGAGGATTACCGTAAACAATATATCCGTAATCACGGTACATTGTGAAGGATACGGTATAGTTACCGTTTACACTTTTTACAGGTATTCCTAAATATTGTATCCATAGCATAAACTCCTCCTGATTTGTGGGAGTATTGGAACATAAAGAACAGCCGAACATGTCCTCGTATATTGTTTCTTCATATCCACATGTTATGCATCTGTATATGACGGCATGCCCGAAATCGGTATGCTCCCCTATATTCGATGTCTTCTGCATATCATGTCCGTGACATAAGCAACACGGTCTGTATGTAGTAAACCTGTCTTCCGTTTGTTTGCAAATTTTACAGGTTCTGCTCTGTCGATGTCCTTGTTCCTCATGTATTTTTGAAACCGGCGACCATTCGGAAAAATCATGATATCCCCTGCACAGGCAGCAGTCGGCAAGTGTTGTATAAGATACGGTGATATGCCCGCATGCAGAACAGGTACCGGTCTTTTTATGCCCGTCAACAGTGTGTTCCTGTGATACGGTATATGAGTAATTGTGATAACCTCTGCAATAGCAGCAGGTGGGTACTGTCGTGTAATAGTCGGCATTATGTCCGCAGTCAAAACATCTTTGTGTAACATAGTGTCCGTATGTTGTATGAGCAGGAGATACGCTGTAACTGTAATTATGGTATCCTCTGCATTCGCAACAGTCGGATTTCTCTGTATATCCCGAATCGCAAACATAGCCGCATTTACTGCATTTCTTGGTATAGTAATGTCCCGATCCGGACGTATGATAATCGGATATGCTTGTTGTATAGGAATGACTGCAATTGCAGATAGCACATGACGCCAGTGTTGTATATCCGCTTTTTATAATCGCTCCGCATTCCTTACAGGGAACGGTGTAATAATGGCCCAGTCCCTGCGTATGCTCCGTGTTTATTTCCATGAGACCTCGAATATGACCGACACAATCACAGCAGCTGTCATCTTTTTTATAGTAGGAGGTCGTGTATCCGCAGGTTGAGCACTTCAATTTTACCAAATGCCCGTAAGCGGTATGAGATCCGACAGAAAGTGTATAGTAGTTATGATTACCGGTGCACCGACAACATGTTGAAAGTGTTGTATATCCCGTCACGGTAATCAACTCGCAATCCTGACAAATATATCCGCATTGATGACCTTGCGGAGTGTGTACATCGGAAACATATGCGACATTTATGTGTTTTCCGGTTCTCTCAAAACTTTCACAATATGCAAATGCGTTAATGCACATGCTTAACAGTAAAATTATCGTAATCAAAGACAGGATAGCTCTTTTCATGTTATCTTCTCCATAAGTTGCGCTATTTATTTTGCTCTATACTTACCTTTTCATTTTTTATTTGAAAAAGTAAAATTGCCTATTACATTGTGCATAGTGAAAAAGACATACCTCAATGTTTCATTGGAATTGTCTTCCAACAGGTTATATGCATCCCAAGGTTTTAAAGCACGTAAAAATACATATCTGTCTATTACATAATCCGCTATATCATAAGGATTATGTTCGGATAAAGCTGCACACAGTGCATTTTTAACTTTACTCTTATAGAAGCTATCGGGTATACCGTCATCCCAGTTAAACTTCTTCAGTTCCAACTTTAAAAACATTGTATCGTAACCCCACTGTGTTTCGGTATATCCCGACGGACCTCCAAAAAACCTGAAAGCAAACAAACAATATGTGGGGTTGGTATTTATGGCGGATTTGTGGTATCGGATCTCATATGTATTCTTGGTCTCATAAACTCTTTTTTCCACCACTATATACCCGATATCATCCTTTACTTCTGTTAGAGTGGATTTTATAACATCGGATAATTCCTCATATGTAACACCCTTGTATTGCACATTATCTTTGGTTGTATTATCCAAAAACGAGCAATCGAATCTCACCGAGGTATCTCTCTTTGTTTTATCGATAAGCTTGATTAATAAGGTGCAGGCCTGTGCTCTGGTAAGCGTCTCATTGAATCGGAAAGTGAAATCTTCAAACCCGTTAATAACTCCCGCATTGTAGCACTTTTTTATATGCTCTTTATACTTATCAGGTGTATATGCGCCCAAATCAAACGGATATATCTTTTCCGAATAAAATTCCGGCTCCTTAAGGTATGTCATGGCATTGGAGATAAGCAAGGCTGCCTGCCCTCTGTTAATCTCTTTTTGATATTCACCGTCAAATCCTTCCAAAAGCTTAATATCACCTGCTTTATCTATGTAATTTTGAGCCCAGTAACCTTCAGCATTACCTATATCAAAACCCAGCGCTTTTATTATCATTTTTATCAACTCATCGGCTTTGACATTGCCGTCGGGTTTGAATGTGTTATCGGGATATCCGTTTATAATATTCATTCCGTACAACTGTATGACCGGTTCAAAAAACCACTGGGATGATTGCACATCGCTAAACCGTGAACCTGCAGCCTGAGCATTAACACCGCATACTCCGGCTGCCGGTATTAAGCATATGACAAGCAATAAAGATGTAAATTTCTTCATAATACTCCTTTCGAGTATCATGCTATTGTTATTGCCGATATATGTCTACTGACAAAAATGCTTTTTTTTATACTATAAGAAAGAATTCCGACAATTTTTTCGGAATCTCATTCCGTTAATCACGAAATATTGCAAAAAGTCAATATGTAAAAAACTACTCTCTTTTACTTTTCTCTATCTTTTCTTCGGTATCTTTCAGTACCTGATTTCTTAGGGTCTTTAAGAATTCACAAACCTGTGCTTCTTCTGTGCCGTAGGTTTTCTGCAGCTCATACTCTATATCCAACCAGGTAGATATGTCCGCCTCATTATGCTGTATAACCGCTTCCATTTTATCCAATGCTTTAAAGACTATCGCCTCTTTTGTCTTCTTTTGCTCTATCTCGGAAAAGAGTTCTTTGATATGCTGATAGCGTTCTTCCGGAAGCTGCCGTATAAATTCCAGCACCTGCTCCATTTCTTTTTTATCATCTTCTTTTGTTTTCCTGAAAGAAGGTATATCCCCCGTTATCGCTTCGCCTATGTCATGAACAATACACATTTCCACAACTCTGTCCATGTCCACATCGGGTATAGTGTCTTTTAATACATATGCCATAAGTATGAGCCGGTAGGAGTGTTCCGCAACCGATTCCTCTCTTCCGCAGGATGTCTTTGAATGCCGAAAATTGCATTTCATCTTCTCTATAACATGCAGCCATTGTAAAAAATCATCAGGTTTCATTATTCACCAAATAACCACGGGTCATCAGCCGGCACCTCTATAATTTCTTTTAAAGTCATTATCTGAGAGCCGCTTACAAATTTCACCAATCTTCTGTCTCGGTCGTTTGTATACCAAAAATAGCTTTCTCTTGCCGTGAATAAGGAAAATCCCGCATACTTGGCAGAGTACTTGACACACTCATAAGACTTACCGTTAACGGTAATTGTTTCCATCGTCTGATTGGTTACTCCATAAGGAGCAAACATTGCACTTTCGTTTACAAGCACATTTATGTACACCTTATCGCCTTGCTCAATCTCAATTAACCCGAGTGTCAGGTTAATCATTTCATTGTCAAGATATCGTGCAGGCTTTGCTACTTCCTTATCCGCTTGCTTGTCTTCCTGAATCGCTTTTATAGTTGCCTTTTCTTTCGTATAGTCGGTTCTTACCGACCAGTCTTTTTCTTTTCCGGAATAGAAAACATTGGATTTGTACGAAGAAGACGGAATAAGAGTATCGGTATCGAATATGACCTGTGCTCTGTATTGCCACATGTCAAACTCCGCATATGACTGCATTTTTGTTATGTTCCCGTCTGTTACATACTTGAATGTGAGGTCTCCGTCAATATTCTGATCTTCGTTTACTATGTAGTATACCAGGCGGTAGGACCCTTTCGGTATTTCACCGACCGTATATTCATCTTCGCTAAGCTGTATTTTGCATCCGGTTAAGGTCGTACAAAGCAACGATATCAATAAAACAAGAGTTAATGTTTTAAATATTTTATTCTTCATCTTAATCCTTCCTCTTCATCTCTATTTCAAATCGGTCAAAGTATACTTTCTCCATAAACTGCTCATCGGTGAAAAATGTCTTGTTGAATCGCGCAAGCTCTTTGGTGTTTTTACTCATCCATACCGGAACCTGTATATCCATCTTCTTGCATATGTCCACAAGACAGTTTGTGAGTCTTTGCTGAAAGTTCATGTCGGGATTGACACATTCGGCTTTTTCTTCAACCAGTATTAAATTGTTCTTGATAAGTTTGCCGTATATTAGCATTATTTCCCGTCCTGCTCATTTTGTATTGCCTATTTTATCACTGAATGAGTGTTTTTTAAACATTTTATCTTATCGCCTATTGCTATATTGTGCATGTAAAGCAAGTTCCTGCCCTGACCTACATCGCTTCCACCTGCAGTATTTTTTCCGCAAGAGTTTTACTGAACTTCTCCGGCTCTTCCGCTAACGGACTGTGGCTTGATCGGTTAAACCATATATAGTCTTTAAGCGGAGCCTCTACGGTTTTATAGTATTCATACGACAGTTCAAACGGTGTATTGTAATCGGAAGCTCCTATCAGATAAAACATGGGAACGGAAAACTTTGTATACTCTTGGGAAAAGTCCAGCTTAACTATATCTTCCCACATGTTTTTCAGAGAAAAACTGTAGCCTTTTAAAACGCCGGCTATGTCGCACAATGTGTACTCCTTTGAGAAAAGTATCGGTTTAACGGTACTCTTCCACATTGATGAGCATTTGAATGTTGCACCGCCGTATTTTGATAAAAGTTTTCTCTGTTCCATCAATCCCTTTATCGGATCGCCTGCATAAAGCCCCTCTACCGGTCTTTTTATTTCCAGAAGCTTCTGCACATCTTTCTCATTACCGGCAGCCTTTGCTTTTTCCAGCACGTAGTCATAACTTTTCTCTTCATTTCTTATCCCGTTCACAAGTTGCCCCTGTCCGAAATACGCTTTTATATTCTCAGGATATCTGTATACCAGCATTGTGCCTACGCAGGATCCCCATGAATGTCCCTGTATGTATATCTTGTCTTTATTGAATTTTTTACAAAGATATTCCGTAATCTCCCTTGCGTCCTCCACAAAGGTATCCAAATTCATATCCTCTTTCTTTGCCCCTTTATAGCTTCCGCCGGTACCTCTTTGGTCCCATCCCGCTATTGTCACTTTGTCAGTTATATCTAACATATGCTTCATTACGTTATGTCTGTCCACTACACCGGGTCCTCCGTGGATAAAGAGTACAACGGGATTAACGCTGTCTGTTCCTATAATATGAATCTTCTGTTGTATCCCGTTAATCATTACCTTTTCCGTTATATCAATCGTATTTTTCATATTTACCCCCTTTTTTGTAGCCTCTTCCGTTGGATATAATTTCGGAAGTCAAAAGTGCTCTGCCATATATTCTTAACTTCAAAACATTCTTACACACACATGCTTTTGTTTTTCCGTTCATATCCTTGAAGTATGTGCTGAACCGACCGAAACCGAATATTCTGTCCTGACCTCCGTCATTGTACATTCCGTTGATGACATAGGAAACTATATTGGGACCTCCGTCAATTATTATGGCTATATGGTTTATCTGATCGGGTTTCAGCATATATTTATCGGAACTCCGGTAACAGGTATTTACACCGTCATTCATTAATATATTAATTCTGCAGTCGCATATCTGTTCTATCAGCACTCCTTTTCCCGAAGCATCCCTGCTGTCTAATATCTTTCTCTTTCCCGTTCCCGCTTTGTATATAAGCTCGAAGGTAACTCCGCTTTCGGTACTCTTTGTTGCAAATATGTGACTCTTCCTGTCGGTGATACAGAATACGGGAAGTTCCGGCATATCAATTACCGATTTGCCTTCGCTTTCTGAAAGTAACCCCTCATCGGTTATATCCGATGACTCAAACTGATTCCAAAGGCTTTGCAGGAATTTTTCCGGTATTTCATGCACTCTTGCATCGAGTTTTTGTGTTTCGGTAATGTAGTATTTGTCGCTATCCTCTATGAAATCCGGATAACTCATTCTGACACCGGGATCTTCATGATATAAAAGCACTTCCGGCTGCGACCACTTTATCCTCCTGCCTTCTTTTGTGTCATATTCGATACCGGAACATAAAAATGCCGGATTTCTGTTTTCATACCATTTGCTTCCGTTGTTGTGGTACCAGTACAGGTATTTGCCGTTTTTACACTTCCATACGAAGTTTGCCGCTCTCGGATGTTTCATCAATCTATTGTCGGCATACCTTTTGTATTGCGGTTGCTCCCATGTATGTCCTTTGTCTCGACTGTATGTTTCCACCGGATGACCGTCTATAGAACGGTATACACAGTAAATACTTTTATCGCTTAATACAACCATGGATTGTTCTTCGGCAATCAATCCGCCGCCCTTAGGGGTAATAAGTCCTATATCGCCGTCGGGCAGTGTTTCCCACACAAGCTTATTGGGATCTTTCTCAATGTTCATATTAACCGCTCTTAACAGCCAGCCTTCGGATACGGTAAGCATATCGCCTATCTTGTGGATTATAACGTAGCCGTCATTGTCCAGTATAAAAGGTTTGCCCACGGTCCAGAACATGCGAACTTTCCCTCCGTACGGATTTTCTCTGTCTATCTTTGTTTCTCTTATAGGTACTTCGTATCTTTCCGACCAGGTCTTTCCCGAGTCATCGGAGTATCTGAATACGAAAGCTCCCTGCATATCCACTCTGTGAGACAGACGCTCTTTTCTGCATATCAGATTTCTTAAGTTGTTTTTATTGAAATTATAGAAACAGTAAATCCTGTTAAACGATGTTTTCAGCAACACTCCGTAAGCCGACTCTCTTAAATCATCGCCTTCCGGAAAGTACAGATCGGTCCAGGTATTGCCCCGGTCATAACTTACGGTTATACCAACATGTGTTCCGGCCGCTCCTTCCTGTCCGTATGCGGTTGTCAGAACGCAGACCCATGCTCCGTCATCCGCAACCACGACATACGGCTGGTCGGTATACTGCTCCCTGGGTATAGGTTTTCCTCTGTCAATGTATCTGAAATCTTCCATTTTGCCACCTCTTTAAAACACGGTGCATATACACTGCTTATATAACTGCATAAATCACTACTCGTACTGTTTTACCGGTATGGGGTCACCGAGATATTTGGGCTGTCTTTTCATAATATCCGTTTCCAGAACGGCCTTTATCCTGGCTAAACTCTCCCTTATATGATTATACGTCATATTGTATATGCTCTTGTTCTCCGCTGCATATCCGTATGCTTTAAAGCCCAGCCTTTTTGCTATATACAATGCTCTGTAAATATGGAATCTCTGTGTGCATATTATTATGCTTTGCACTTTGAAGATATAGCCCGCTCTGTATATGCTGTCATAAGTGTTGAATCCCGCATAATCTCTGTAGATATCGTCTGCGTTCACACCTTTGGATATAAGGTAATCATACATGGCCTTCGTTTCGTTGTACTCAACGGTGCCGTTGTCCCCCGACACTATAACAGCAATCTTTCCGTCATAGTATTCATATACCTGATATGCGTAATCCAGCCTGTCTTTAAGTACGGGTGAAGGATTCCCGCTTGCATATACCCCCGCTCCCAGTACAAGAACGGCCTGAGGTCTTTCAATCTTTCCCAACTGCTCAACACTGTCAAATATATCGGACAGAGGATAAAGCATTACATAAAGCTGTAATGACGTAAACAGCAGTGCCGAAATCAGTAAAATAATCGCTATTGCCTTTTGTAATCTGTTTTTCTTTTTCTTTTTTCTTTTAGAACGCATTATCCCTTACTGCCTGCTCCAGTTTTTTCTTGTCTTCCGCCGTAAGATTCTTAAAAGGCCTTCTTGCCTCTCCGCAATTAATTCCCGCAAGTTTTGACACATATTTCATAGCCTGAATAACCGCACCGCTTTCAATCATGGGTTGTATAATGTTGTTCAGTTTTGTCTGTAATTTTTGTGCCGAAGCAATGTCTTTTTTGTCAAAGGCGGCTTTTATCTGTACAAAAGCCTGCGGATATATGTTCATTGTTGTTCCGATAGCACCGGTTGCTCCCGCCATTAAAGCGGAAGCGAAAGCTTCATCCTTGCCGCTGTATATCGGTTTTTTTGATGCAACCGCTATTCTGTTTAACACATAGTAATCGGCAGCGGTATATTTAATGGAGTAAATCCTGTCATCGGACAACAAATCGTTTATCTGGTCTACCGACATATCCACACCCGTAGCACCGGGAATGTTGTATATCATCATCTTTAAGCCGCATGCATCCGCTATATCGGTATAGTACTTTTTTATAGCCTTATGTCCGTGTAAGTAATAGAACGGAGGAACCGAAGCTACCGCATCAACGCCCATGCTTTTTGCATGTTTCGCATACATTACGGCTAACGCCGTACCGGGTGTGCCCACATGTGCCACAACAGTCGCTCCGTTTGCTTCTTTTGCGGCTACTTCCAGCGTTTTCATTCTTTCTTCTTCAGTCAGAAGAAAGGTCTCCGCGGAACTGCCGGTTGTATACAGTCCGTCGGCTCCTTTATCCAACACATATCTTACAAGTTTTTTCAGCGCCTTATAATCCACGGTCTGATCTTTTTTAAACGGTGTGAATATCGGAACTAAAATATCACATTTCTTCATGCGCAAATACCTCCTGCTATGTTAAGTTTAATGGATACTCGCCTTATTTACAATCAATGATGTTATGTTTTATGATAATATATATTCAAATATATTTTGTTGATAAGAAAGAAGAAAAAATGAAAGATCCGAGAAACGAAAAACTGGCAGATTTATTAATCAACTATTCCTGCAGACTTAAAGAAGGAGAGAAGATACTCATTTCCGTCTCCGAGATCGATAACGACCTGGTTAAGAGGCTGGTGGAAAAGGCATATCAGGCAAAAGCTCTGCCTTTTGTACAGATATCCGACTCGTCCCTGTCCCCGAAACTGTATGAGCATATAACGGAAGAGCAGCTGGAAATAATGAACGAGCGGGACCTGAACTTCATGAAGAAGATGGATGCATATATAGCCATACGGGCAAGTAAAAACATATATGAGATAAGTACCGTTCCTTCGGAAAAACTGTCCCTGGCATCTAAAATATTGAAGCCTTCCTTTGACCGAAGAGTCAAATATACAAAGTGGTGTGTGCTGCGGTACCCCAATGAGTCCATGGCTCAGCTTGCCGGAATGAATACCGAAAAGTTTACCGATTTCTATTACGATGTATGTACGCTGGATTATCAAAAAATGAGTGACGCAATGGATAATCTGGTGGAACTTATGAACAAAACCGATAAAGTGCATATAAAGGGAGAAGGTACCGATTTGACTTTTTCCATAAAGAATATTCCCGCTATAAAATGTGCCGGTGAAATGAATATACCCGACGGAGAAGTATTTACCGCTCCGGTAAAAGACTCGGTAAACGGTTATGTAACCTTTAACACTCCTTCGGTCAGTGAAGGTAAGACATTTGAAAATATCCGTCTGGAATTTGAAAAAGGTAAAATTGTAAAAGCTACAGCCAACTATACCGAGCATTTAAACAAGATATTAGATACCGACGAAGGCGCAAGGTATGTAGGTGAGTTTGCAATAGGTGTAAATCCGTATATATTAGATCCCATGAAAGACACTTTGTTTGATGAAAAGATATGCGGATCTTTCCATTTTACCCCCGGTGCCTGCTATGACGAAGCACCCAACGGCAATGATTCCGCCATTCATTGGGATTTGGTGTGCATACAGACCGAACAGTACGGCGGAGGAGAAATCATGTTTGATGACAGGTTAATACGCAAAAACGGTATATTCACGGTGGAAGAACTTCACTGTCTTAACCCCGAAAACTTAAAGTGAGGACTTTATGAAGATAATGCATCTTGCCGGCGGCGGTGATATAGGAGGAGCAAAAACCCATATAATCTCTTTGGCAAAAGAGCTTTCCCGTACCAATACTCTTAAACTGGTATCTTTCCGATACGGAGATTTTGCCGAAAGCGCCAAAGCCGAAGGCATTGATGTGACGGAAATTAAAAGTGCTTTCCTTCTCAAAGATATTCATGCCCTTTTTATTGAATATGACAAATTTAAACCGGACATAGTTCACTGTCACGGAGCCAAAGCCAACATGATGGGACTTTTTCTTAAAAGGCACAGAAATGCGTGTGTTACCACCACTATACACTCCGATTACAGAAAAGACTATATGCATAACTTGTTCAAACAGGCCACTATAGGTCTGTTCAATACATTGGCTTTGAGAATAATAAAGTTTCACATTGCCGTTACCGAACAGTTTGCAAGAACCCTGATATCCAGAGGCTTTGAGGCATATAACATGTTTTCCATATACAACGGCATTGATTTTGAAAAAGAAATGCCTAAGATATCCAGGCAGGAATATTTTGAACAATATGGCATACCGTATAATCCCGACGAGTTGATTATAGGGATAGCGGCACGTCTTACCAAAATAAAGGATATACCCACCCTTATAAAAGGCTTTGCAAAAGCTCATGCCGATAATTCTAATATGCGTCTTCTTATCGGCGGAGACGGCGAAGAAAAGCAAAAACTTACGGATTTGGCAAATCAACTGGGTGTAAGTGAAAAGGTGCACTTTTTGGGCTGGATAGACGATGTGGACAGCTTTTTCAGTGTAATAGACATTGATGTAATATCCTCACTTAGCGAAACTTTCCCTTACTCTTTAACCGAAGGAATCCGGGCGGGAGCCATCCCCGTTTCCAGTAATGTGGGAGGAGCATCTTCACTGATTGACCAGAAAGTTACCGGATACATTTTCGAGCCCAAGGATTATGAGACATTAGGCAATTATCTGTATCAACTGTCAAAAGACAAGAATAAACGCATAACCATGCAAAAAGCTTCCTATGAGCATACAAAAGCCAACTTCTCGCTAAAGGCAATGAAGAATAAACAGGAAGATATCTATTCGCTTATACTCAAACACTTTAACGAAAAGGAGCGCAACAAGGTAGTTATATGCGGAGCATACGGGCGAGGTAATGCCGGTGATGAGGCAATAAAATACACAACCTTATCCAGTATGAGGAATATAGATCCGGATATGGATATATGTGTAATGACCTTAAGGCCTAAAAAAGAAAGAGCAATCGACAGAGTTCAGACCATATACACCTTTAATGTTATAAAGCTGTTTTTCCTGTTAAGAAAATCCAAGATATTTGTAAGCGGAGGAGGTTCCCTTATTCAGGATGTGACATCATCAAGATCGCTTTTCTTCTACACCTTTACTCTTTATCTTGCCAAGAAACTGGGCTGTAAGGTTATAATGTTCGGCTGCGGAATAGGGCCTGTATCCAGACCGTTCAACAGAAAGCTGTCGGGAAAGATAATTGATAACTATGTGGATGTAATAACGGTACGCGATCATATGTCGGAAAAAGAGTTGCAATCTTTAGGAGTAACAAAACCTCAAATCACCGTTTCCGCAGACCCCGCAATAAACCTGACCGCCGATAAAAGCAACACCCATAAGATATTCATTTCGGAAGATATACCCGCAGACGGAAAATACATCTGTCTGGCACTTAGAAGCTGGAAAAACTTCAACAGGAATGAAGCCGTTGCAAAAGCCTGCGAGCATATGTATAACAAATACGGATTTACCACAATATTCTTCCCTATGGAATATCCCAAGGATTTATCTGTGTCGGAAAAGACGGCGGAACTGTTAGATACACCTTACTATTTAATTCGCAATAAATATCCCACCGAGCAGGTAGTGGCATTCATGTCAAAGATGGAACAGGTTGTAGCAATGAGACTTCACGCATTGATATTCGCAGCCGCAAATTATGTTCCCGTAGTGGGAATATCCTATGATGTAAAAGTATCGGGTTTCATGAACTATATAGAAAGCTCGGCATGCTTGGAACTTTCCGATGTAACGGAACACTCCGTTATTAATGCAATGGAAGAGAGTTTTAAACATAGGGAGAGAGTTATAAAAGCAACAAATACGTTAAAGGAAAAAGAAGCGGTCAACAAGCAGCAGTTTATCAAGTTGTTGGAGAATTAATAACACTCAATCGGTTTTTTCTTCCGGAACAAGCTTTCCGTCTTTCATGCAGGAACGGATCTTTATCTTCCCAGCAACAAAAACAGAAACACTGCCGCTGCAACTATAAGGATAGCGACAATTATGAATACTGCTATTCTTGCTTTGACTTTGGGTTTTTTAGCTTCCATTATCTCACCTCTCGGTTTAATAAAATATATACACGGACTTAAAGCCTTATATTGCTTCTGTTAATATTTTGATTGTTTTAATATGTTTGATACTATCATAACAGGCATTTATGTCAACGCTTTGCAGGAAAAGTTCATTAAAAGTTCATTTTTACTAATATTTTAGTTACAATAAGCGCTATAAAATCGAGTGTTACCGATATTTACTTTCCCGATAATATATTCTCAAACACATCATTCTTCTCCACATCCGGACCGACAAGACTTCTGTACAATCCGAACCATCTGCAATCGTACTGACTTTCACCCTGTCTTACGGCAAAGGACCATATGTGCTGACTCTTATGACAGTCATAGCCTTGTACGGCCATTTCAAATGCTGTAAGCCCGTTGAATCGCTCCAGCGGAATATCCCAGTTCATTAAAATCTTGTTTTCCTCATATAAATGAAGATACAGTTTCGGAGTATCCCATACACCGTATTTTTCATACGATGACACATATTTTGTACTGTCTGCGGCATATTCCACCGCTAAAGTAAGGGCATATGCATTCAACATATGAGCTCCGTGACCGTACTCACCTTTTAAGTCATGTCCTATCACCACTTCCGGTTTGAATCTTCTTAAAAGCTCCACCTGGAAATTCAGCACATCCTCCATAGGATATACGCTTTTGGCATGTTCCAGATTTGAACAATATTTATCTTCAAATTCACTTATAACAGGGTATGCGGTCATGCCTACGGTCCATAATCCGTTCAGCAACTCATGAGGCCTGTACGGTTCTCCCCAATGGTTTGTAAGATATGCAATCTGGACTTTGTATTGTAACTGTCCGGCATAATACGGCATCATACCTCCGAAGTACAGATGTTCATCATCGGCATGAGTGGGTATCAGCAGCATATCGGCATCTTCATACGGAGGATTCCATATCTGTACCCATCCGGGAAGATTGCCGTATGTGAAAACATAGACATCACATATTGTTGCACCATCGTTTGTCAACTCAATACTTATTCTTGTGCAACCGCACGGCAGCTCTATATATTCATGTATAAATCCGTTCTTTCCGCACGTCAATTTTTCATCACCTATATTAAGCGTCCATTCTCCAGGTATTCTGTCCCATATTATGTATAAAGAGTGCATCTTTTCATAAGACGATATCTCTATTTTTGATCCTTTGTTAAGTTTGTGTTTGGAATAGAAACTGTAATCGGAAAGCTTGTCGGAATAATGCCCGTCAACACTTACATACACCTTCTTGGTTATATCCTCCGCATCGGGTTTTATCTCTTCTGTAGGCTCGGGAGTCGGTTCGGGTGTTGCAGACGGTGTTTCCGTTTCCGGTATAACTGTAGGTGTGGGTGTCGGTGTGGGTGTGGGTGATGGTAAAACTACTGTTGTCTCGCTCGGAGAAATAACCGGTTCGGCACAACCGCACAGCATAAGCAACAGAGCTGCAACTATAATCAATATAAGCAATTTATATGCTTTCCTTTTCATAAGACAACTATACTTTATATAACAATACCTTTCTTTTCTTTGCCGCATATCCCCTTAACGGCACCAATATTATATTGGAAATTCCTCTCTTTGTGAATATAATATATGAAGGGTAAGTAAGGAGACTTGTTATGACAAACAAACTCGGTGCTGCAAAAAGGGCGGTTTCAGTAATATTGAAAACTCTGGCTGTTTTCTTTACCACTTTAGCTTTAATAGTTGTGGCTCTGCTGGGAGTTATATATGTATTGGTAAAAGGCCCTTCTCCTACCGCAAAAAAACTGTTTGTGCTGTCGGTAAGAGAAACAAGTGCTGTAGGCTTTCTGGCCGACATATATCTGTCGGATGAAGAGCTTGCAACCCTTACTGTTTCGGAGATTGTAGAAGAACCGAAAGAAAAAACCGATACCTCCTTAATTGAAATACCCACACCTACCTCTTCATTACCTCCTTCGGGGGAGGATACCGATATTACAGATACCGTTCCGGAGGAAAAAGATATAGAGGTTGTCAGAATAAAGGGAAGCCTTTATGAAGCGGTTATGCTTATAGTAAAAGATCCCTTAAGAGTATTTGTGGGAACTCCCGACGAATTGGGAGGAAAAGGCTTAAAGCTTACGGAAATGGTGGAAAAGTATGATGCCGTTGCCGGTATCAATGCGGGCGGTTTCTATGATCCCTTGGGAGGCGGTCATGAAGGCACTCCCGACGGTATGGTTATATGTAACGGTGAAGTAGTCTGGGGTGACCCCGATGTAAAACTGAATGTCTCCGCCTTTGATGATAAGGGTATATTGCATGTAGGCATGATGACCACACAGGAGGCAATGGATGCCAAGATACAGTGGGCGGTCAGTTTCGGACCCCCTTTGATTATAAACGGAAAAGTGCAGAGTTTTGAAAAAGACCTCATAAGCGGATTAAATCCCCGAACGGCAATCGGACAACGTGCCGACGGAGCGGTTCTGATGCTGGTGGTTGACGGCAGACGCATGAACTCCCTGGGCGCCACATATGCCGACTTAGCGGATATTATGCTGGATTTCGGAGCAGTCAACGCTTCCAATTTAGACGGCGGCTCCTCAACACTTATGATTTATGAGGGTGAGGTACTCAATGTCTGTGCATCGGTAACCGGTCCGAGGGCTCTTCCCACTTCATTTTTGGTAAGGTGATTATGAGAGATAAAGCAGTTATGCATAATAAAGACAATGCGGGAAAACCCAAGAGTAAATTCGTAAAAGGCTTGATTATATATTCAATATGCTTTCTTGTTGCGGTGTTTGTCGGTTTGGTTTTCTTCTGGCAATATATAAAGTCCTATGAAATATCCCGACCGGAAAACTATATGAACGAGTTTATCTCTACCGTCAATGACGATACCGTAAGAGCCCTGATGGCTGAAAACAAGAAGATTGAAGTATCGGAATTTGAAGAGGAAAACACAGTCATTAATCAATTATACTTTTCACTTCTTAAGAATGAAGAGTATAAATACCGTAAGATGCCGGGGCAATATGCCGACACATCACCGGTCTACATAATCTATACCGACTCGGCAGATTTAGGTAAAGTTGTGCTGACAAGCAAGGGTGATAATTCCGCAAAATACGGCTTCAATCTTTGGCAGACCGCAAGCTTTACCGTTTTGGATTGGGTGCTTTTACCTGAGCAAAAAACATTAAGTATAACGGTACCGGAATATGCCGATGTGTATGTCAATAATATAAAAGTGGGTGAATCATATATCACGGACAATGCCGTAGCATATACAGGTTTTGAAGATGTCAATCAGCCTTTTGATAAACGACCTACGGGAAAGAAATATGAGATACCGGGTATATACCTGGAGGCGGAAGTAACGGCTAAAGACGACAAGGGGTTGCCTTTAGAACTTAACAAAACGGAAAACGAGTATGCCTACCCTTTAGTTATAAAAGAAACTTATTCATATAAAGTCACCGCTCCGAAAGAGGTTAAGGTTTATATAAACGGAGTATTACTTACGGAAAAGTATATTGAAAACGGTGAAGCATATTATCCCGGGTATGAGAATATAACGACATACTCGCAGGTTCCTTTGTTAAACACATACTCAGCGGAGGATTTGTATTATGAACCGGATATTGAATGTTATGATGTAAACGGAAAGTCTTTGGAGGTAACGAAGGCCTCCGATAGCAAGAATATATTCTATCACTACCCCGCAGACGAGCAGCTGAAAAACACTCACGAACAGCATGCTCTGAATTTTGCCAAAACATATATTAATTTTACCGTCAACGCCACAGGCGATATATGGGGATATTTCCCCACATTAAACGCATATCTTGTTGAAGGCAGTGTTTTACAGTCCAGGCTTAAGTCGGCATGTGCAAGCCTGTACTGGGTAATGGGTTCCACTTTGGAGTATAAGTATCTTAAAGTTATTGATTTCCGTCCGGTAAGTGAAACATGTTTCACATGCACTATGTCTTTCAGTGCAATACATAAAACATACTATGAAACGCGATATCTGGAAGATTCGTTTGACCTGGTGTTTATACTGTATAATAATAAGTGGAAAGTAGCGGAGATGCTATCGGAATAAATAAGGAGTATAATCATGACATTTAAAGATAACGGTCTTGGAATAACCGCAGTTATACCGTCATTAAACCCCTCACAGAAACTTCTTACGACGGTTTCGGGATTAATTGAACAAGGCTTTTCCGATATTATAGTGGTAAATGACGGAAGCGGTCCGGAGTATGACGGTATATTCGATGAAGTATCTTCTACGGAACAGTGCACTCTGTTAAAGCATGAAGTGAATAAAGGAAAAGGAGCTGCTCTTAAAACAGCCTTTTCATATATTCAGCAGCGGAACAAAGATATTAAAGGTGTAGTCACAGCGGATGCGGACGGACAGCATCTTCCTGAAGACATATTGAAATGTTCGCAGCACATGACCGATGACAAAACGGTTATATTGGGAGCAAGGAATTTCCATCAACCGGATGTTCCCCCGAAAAGCTTTTTGGGAAACAAGATAACTTCCTTTGTTTTCAAAACGGGATGCGGAATAAATATTAACGACACACAAACCGGATTGAGAGTATTTCCCGTAAAACTTATTCCTTTCCTTCTTTCAGTTGAGGGTGATCGTTTTGAATATGAAACCAATATGCTTTTAGAGATGAAACCCGAAGGTATTCCGTTTAAGGAAGTGGAAATAACTACCGTATATGAGGATAAAAATGTAGGGTCGCATTTCAAGGCGGTTCGAGATGCTTTCAGGATATACAGGCTCATATTCAAGTTCATGCTAAGTTCAATAATATCTTTCCTTTTGGACAACATTGTTTTCTATGTGTCTTTGTTGATATTTGCAAATTATGTAGAGAATACAAGGATTCTTATAAGTACGGTAATAGCCAGAGCGTTATCCTCGTTTTTTAATTTCAATTTCAATAAGAGTTCGGTTTTCAAACATAAGTGTGATTATAAAAAGTGTCTTATCAAATACTATGTATTATCCGTATCCGTTATGCTTGCATCGGCAGGTCTTGTAACTTTACTTTCCTTGATTATCCCTGCCGAAAAAGAAATAATAATCACATTGATTAAAATAGGGGTGGATGCAATATTATTCTTTGTTTCTTTCCATGTTCAAAGAGAATGGGTATTCAAGAAGTGTAAATAGTTATTTAACCGTTTTTCTCATCATCTATGTCATTAAACCAAAAATCCATGTATTATCCGTATCCGTTATGCTTACATCGGCAGGTCTTGTAACTTTACTTTCCTTGATTATCCCTGCCGAAAGAGAAATAATAATCACATTGATTAAAACAGGGGTGTATACAATACTTTTCTTTGTTTCTTTCCATGTTCAAAGAGAATGGGTTTTCAAGAGCTAATATGTAAAGGGTGGTTTGTACCACCAAATACATATGACTGTGGCTCATTTGTGGTGAATTGGAAAGCAGTTGTAAGAAATGAGTATTGTCTTTTTCTTATTTCAACAATCCTTCAACATAGGACTCTTCAACCGCCATGTCAAAGTAATCCAGAGTATTTTCATCTCCCCATCGGAGATTTCGCATAATGCCTATTCCTGGTATGATAACTGTTGTTGCCGACTTTGGAAGTTCCTGTCGGATAAGTTCACAACTCCGCAGCAAGTGTGCCTTGGGCAGACCGCATCGGTCATGTGCTGTGTAAATATGATTAATGGGAAGCTCTGCAAGCCCGGCAATTTTTTTACAATGTTCATCCAACGGGACCGTAGGCGTTAGGCCGTAGAGCAATCGTCTTGAACAGGAATCCCCGCTGAACAAAAAACCAGACAGTTTGTCCCAAAACAGAACGCTCCCCAGTGTATGCCCGGGCATATGGATAACCTCAAGGATTCGCTCACCCAGATCAATCTTCTGCCTGTCCTTCAGCGGATTCAGTACGACATTATGTATGGGAAAACATATTCCCGGAATCCCTTTCAGGACCAGATCATAATCATCAGGATGAAGCCATGCTTCACCAACCGACTCAAGATTGTAAACATGATCCGGATGCCCATGGGTTAACAGTACCTGTGTCGGAAGGCCTGTAAGCTGACAAGCATAGGAAAACAAGTCAGGCGTATCTACTGCCAAATCAATTAAAGCAGCCCTTTCCTGTCCTTGTATCAAATATGAATTCTGTGTTGCCCTGCCCGGTGCGTCTGAAAATCCGTCAGAATTCGGTCCGTGAAGACTGTCGGAAATCCGATATATCCCTCTTGACAGTTCCGTGTAAAACAAAGTACATTCCAATTACATCGTCTCCTTTTATAAATAATTCTTATGAGTAATCTTCAATTCTCCATTCATCCAGCCAGTCTATGAAAATCATTCCATTCGGGTGCTGCGGAGCCGGTTCCTCAAACCTCAGCGGAAGCCAGACATAGTCTGCGACGGAAGTGTCCGTATCATTCTGCACAAGAATACTCCGGTAACCTTGTAGCCCGTATTTCCTGATCAGAGATTCCCGGAAATGCTCGCCTTCGCTGAGCGGGACTCGGCCCGAAAAGAAGCCCTCAAAAACCTCCTCACAGAAGGCTGCCGGTATTTCCATCGCATTCGGCATCCAGCGGTCTGCCAACGCCACATACAGATTCTTCTTTCCAGGCATCTTGAACACCGAGGAAATCTGCGAGTGAAAGGATGTGCCGGTCGGATCGCCGGGATGTGGATCTCCGAGAACAGTAAAAGGGCCATGCCAGCTTTCCGACACTGCAACTTCGCTGCGGTTTGGAAAATACCCGGTTGTTCCGGATGTAATAAGATAGTGCAGCCCATTTCGCTTAAAGTGTGCCGGCGCTTCCCGAACAAAAGGCGGATACGGATGCGGGAAATGATGGGAGCAGACATCTGTCACATCTGTGTAATCTGCTGTCAACTCCGCGCAAATCAGCTCTGAATGGACTCGTTCAAAGTAATAATAAGCTTTTCCGTTCTCATCATCGACAAGATCAAAATCCCCGGCATTCATGCCAAGCGGAGATACCCCGCTCTGTACAATCGAATACGGTCCTAAAAAGCTGTCTGCGACCGCTATCGTAACCGTCTGCCGCCTGCTGTCATCTCTGTGCATGATCTTCATCCAGCAGACATATTTCTCCGTCTTTTGGTTAAACAGGATATGTGGCCGATCCAAACATGCCGTCCGGGGATTGAGCGGTGACAACGGATCGTCAAGCACAGGCTCAACTATCAATCCCTTATCCTCCCAGTTGTAGAAGTCCCTTGACGCATAGGCACGAACTCCCCAAGTCCAGATACCGCTACCGGGAACAGAGAATTCCTTGTTTTCTCCATACAGATAATATGTCTCGGTTTCAGCATCGAAAAAGATACTCCCCCCGTGGGCCTGAATGCGCATTCCTTCCGTGTCGAGGAAAGGCTTTCCGGGTCGGATACTATGATTTTTCATATTATTCGAATCTCCATGTACCACTCCCAACCTCCTTTGTTTCTCCGTTCCATTTGATCACTGCACGGGTATTGGGCGGAACTGTTACCGTCAGAACGGAGTCTGTATATTCGACAGAAATAAGGCCGGCCTCGCAGATAAACTCCCGTTTCAGCCGGTCCAGACCAATCACACGGTCCGGGCTGACCTCAAATCTGGCAAAACCCGGCTCAAGCGGTCTGACTCCCGCAAGAACGGAAAAGAAATATTCATCCACAATACCGAAAGCATAATGGTCAAAGCTGATCTTTTGCGGCGTTCCGTCAGGCGCTACGGCACTCCAGCTTTCCCATATCGTTGTAGCTCCCATGCTGACTTCATAGAGCCAGCCCGGGCAGTTCGGGTTCATCAGGACCTTCAATGCCAGATCGTGGCGGCCGATGCTGTCCAGTACTTTCAGAATGTAGGGCGTTGCAAGAAAACCGGTTCCTATACGATAATCGTTTGAATGAATCAATTCAATGAGTTTCCCGGCGTATTCCTTTTCCAGGTCTCCGTCAACCAATTCAAATGCCAGGGCAAGGATGTATCGTCCCATATAGTCTGCATATTCGTGTTGCAGAGGAAGCACTTCTGCCTCGATTGCTGCTTTCATTTTTCGGGCGATACTTCCGTAATACGCAGCGCTCTTTTCGTCGCCAAGCTTTTCACAGATTTCTGCCAGCAGGTTTACCGAACGGAATGCGTAAAAAGGAGCGATATACCAGGTCGTTTCCTTACAGGCTTCAAATCCGGGCTTTTCCTTCCCCGGAACAAGCCATTCTCCGAAATGGAAACCGGTATTCCAGAGGTACCGATCGTTTTCATCAAGTGAAGCGCCGCCTCTGCGGGTCGCCGCTGTGCGGATTACCTGATCAGCATATTTCTTCATAGCGGGCAGACATTTCTTAAGAATCAGGTCATTGCCTGTCAGCCTGTACATACTGTACGGAAGTTCTATAATCACATCGCTCCACCCGGCAACCGAAGGCAGTTCTCCTCCTGCTGCGGATTCGCCTTCCGCGGGCAGAATATCCTCCAGCCCCTTGGCCGGCTTTGACTTATCATACTCGCGGCTAATCTTTCTAAGCATGAAGTCATACATTTTTGTCGAGGGGCAGGTAATCGGTACCGCCCCGCTTTCCTGCTGATCTGCAAGGAGACTGGAAAGCCAGCTTTCATAGAAAGGTGTCATTTCTTCGTTCAGCATGCTTGCGGCATTATAGACCAGAACATCACCTGTCCATCCTGCTTTTTCGCGCTGCGGGCAGTCTGTCGGGATTGACATCATATTGTTTCTCTGGGAATACCGAATGTTTTGATACAGCCGGTTCAGCTTCGGATTGCTGCAATTGAATCTGCCTTTGTTCTCCTTTTCCGTGGAAAGAAGGACGGCAGTCACATCTTCAGGGCGGATATTTCTTGCGCCTTCGATCATGATGTAGCGAAAGCCGTGAAAGGTAAAGATTGGTTCATAGAGAGTCTTTTCCCCGCTGCAGATTACGGTGTCGCGCTGGCGGGAAGATAGCGCCGCAAAATAATTGCCATCTTTATCCAGAACTTCCGTATGATGGATGCGCACTTCCGTTCCGCGTTCTTCCCGTAGCAAGACTCGGCATCTGCCGGCAATTACCTGACCGAAATCATAAATAAGTTCGCCCTTTGGGCTTTGAATGACCTTCTTAACTGAGAAGATTTCAACAGCCCTAACCGGATCAAGTGCCTGAGCCCGGAGAATATCGAAGGGATAATCACAGAGCACCGGTCTCAAGGGCTCCGAATAAGGCTTTGTCAGATCGATTTTTTCTCCGACGAACAGATCCGAATACAGGATATTTGTCTGGCGACACTCCTCACTGCCGTCGCTGAAAACAGTCTCGCGGGTTCCATCTGCATATTCAAGTTCCAATTGATACAGGATTGCGGGCTTTTCGTGATCGCAGCCGACAGGTACGGTCTGGCTGTTGAAGTACCAGCCGTCTCCCACCAGCATCTCCAGCTTGTTTTTTCCCGTATGCAACAGCCCGGACACATCGTATCTTTGGTAATACAAAAGCTTGCTGTAAGCGGTGAACTCCGGAGCAAATTCCCTGTCGTCCGCTCTTTCTCCGTTGATTATCAGATGATAAACGCCATAACAGGTGGCATACATGACGGCTGAGCGAAGTTTCCCGCGGATTTCAAAACCTCTCGTAAAAGAGAGCACCGGGTTTTCGATACCGTCAGAGAACATCTGATGCGGATTTCTCATAAAGGTGGATTCAACCCAGCATGCTTTCCAGTCTGCAAGGTCAAGACCTGTATAAAAACGTCCGGATGCACCGGAGGAATCACCGTCAGCGGTACACACGGTCACAGTATACCGATATTCAGATTTTGAGGGAAGCTTCGGTCCGTCATATGCGACAAAACTCTGCCGCCTGCTCTCCACTGTACCGCTGTCCCACATCGTTCCTTCCTCGCCTTCCACAAGGATTCGGTAAGAACGCTGCACAATGTTCTTGTGTTCAGAACTGATGCGCCAGGAAAACTCAATATCCCCGTCAACGCAGGGATTTGTTCTATGATTTACGCGTAAATGATACAGTTTCATGTCTCTGTCTCTGTTCCTTCCAAAATGTAATTGCTCTTTTAATCCATCCTTCGGCTTCTGTTTTGCCGCCTCTGCCAAAACCATGCCCGCCGTGTTCAGGTTTTTCTATAACACAGGGGACATCTGCTGTTGTGAGAGCACGAGCAAAAGCTGAGCTGAGTTCACAATCCACCGTCTCGTCATCTCTTGCGTGAACAATAAAACACGGCGGATAGTCGCAGTCAATATTCTGATTAACGTTATAAGGTCCACAATAAGATTCATCAACTCCAGACCCGAGAAGACCTTTAAGCATAAGCTTGCGATACGGTTCCGGCAACTGTTCCAAGGCTTTCCAAACATTAAGCAGGGGATAAGCAAGGAGCACTGCTTCTGGCGCAGGAAGGTTGAATTTCCGATATCCCAGTTCCTTAATGCCCCCGCAGGCAGCAAGATGTCCCCCCGCGGAAAAGCCCCCGACTGCGTAATGCTTCATGCTAACATCAAGATTCTGTTCATTGCTGAAAAGGAAACGAATCGCGGCTGCCAGATCCTCCATCGGCTTTGGGAAAAGCGGTGCCAAAGCCCCGACCCGATATGTCAGACAAAGGCAGTCTATTCCAAGCGCTGCAGCTTCTGCCGCTGCGGGAAATGCCTCGGGCAGATTGCAGACTGCACCGTAAGCGCCGCCCGAGGCGAGTATCAGCGTTCTTCGTACGCAGTCTTTTTCGTAGTTGCATGCAGTTTCTGCCGGAAAATGGACCAGTTTAACATTCGCTTTTCCGGGGCACGCAGCAGTCTCATCAGACCTGTATACATCATATAAAACCCTTCCTCTTGCAGCATTACGGCACAGTGTGTTCAGACCGAAAACCATATCGTCCGCATTCCATGCCGGATCTGCAACCTGAATATCTTTCAGGGTTCTGTTTTCGTCAGAGAATCTGCCGGCTCCCCTTTCTGAAAGGTCATAGATCAACTGGCTGAACAGATTGTCCTGCAGTATGCTGCGGATTTCTTTTATTGTTGTTTCTGGTGTAATCATAGTTCTCAGTCCCCTTCAAAAACCAGTTCTTCGATTCTCTTGCTGATATAGGACCCTGACCCTTCCAAATCGGCGCGGTTCGTCATAAATACAACGCCCAGCCTGTCAATAGGGCTGATGAAGAAGTGCGTGCCAAAAGCCCCGCTCCAGCCGTAGGTTCCGGCTGTCGCAGGACTGCCGCCCTTTTCAGGATTCTGACGAATCTTCATTCCCAGTCCCCATACAAAGCCGGGTTCGGGCTCAAGATGGACGAGAGGCGCTTCACTTCGCATCATTCGAACCGTTTCCGGCTGCAGAATCCGTCTGCCTTTATAGGAACCTTCACAGAGCAGCATCTGTGCAAAATGGCTATAATCATCAAGAGTGGAATACATTCCGCCACAGCCATGTTCAAAAGAGATGGCCTTCTGGTGCATGGCTCCTGCCACATCATTCTTTGTTCCGGTGACATCTTTCAGGCTGCCAGCATGCCTTTTATATACCTTGACAAGCCTTTTCTGTCTCTCTTCTGATAGGAAAAAGCCTGTATCAAACATTTCGAGAGGATCGCAGATTTCTGTGCGAACAAAACCTTCAAGCCGTGTGCCACTCACACATTCAATGAGATATCCAAGCACATCAAAACCGGCGAGAGGTGAATAACCCGTTCCGGTTCCCGGATCAAAATCCAGGGGTTGAGCAGCAAAATACGAAACTTCTTCCCTGAGCGATCCGAACTGCGGAAGACCTTTCAGAAGGCTCAGCAGACTGACCGTTCCCTGCTGCATTCCCGAGGAATGGCTTAAGAGATCGCGGACTG
Source organism: Bacillota bacterium (assembly GCA_022706885.1). Classification (GTDB taxonomy): domain Bacteria; phylum Bacillota; class Clostridia; order DUPQ01; family DUPQ01; genus DUPQ01. The sequence continues at coordinate 133,838 of JAKJBR010000001.1, read as the reverse complement.
TGATGTCGCGGGAGGCAGGTTTTGTTTTCACTTTACTGATATTGAAAAACGGAATAAGCAGAGGTATTCTTTTAAGTACGTCCGGTCCGTTGGCATATTTCGGATCATGATTCACCTGCATATCCGCGAATTCCGGCAGATAATGCGAAACAGGATCATCTATGTCGATAAGTCCCCTCTCTGCACAAATCATCACTGCGGCAGCTACGATCGGCTTTGTCATCGACATGAGTCTGAAAATACTGTCATATTCCACGGATCTCGTTGCTTCAATATCGCTTAATCCCCATTTTCCGCGGAAAATCGTTTCAGCTTCTGAAAACACATGCAACGCTCCACCGGCTAGTTCATGTGAATCAATATAGCCTTGCATCACCTGATTGATTGTTTCAGTCTTCATTGTTATGCCTTTCGTCCCGGTAAGGACTCTGGCTGCTTTCCTCCAGCGTCTCCCCGTTCTTTCTGCCCACTCTGACTTTTCGTATCTCTTCCGGAGCCTTTCCCTCTTCGACCCACTTCATCAGAGCAAGCATGCCATCTTTTTCGGTAATTCCGGGTCCGTTGCCGAAGCAATTACCATGGCTGTCACCGGGGGTTATGTATAGTCTCATAAAGCGGTCCAACGCACTCTGCGAACCAAAATGCGTGAGAAGCTTCCCGTAATAGTCCAGCGTCCCTTCCACCGGTATCAGCGGGTCGTCCATACCGTGGTCGATTATGAGTTTGCCGCCGGCATTCACAAATGCATCGATTGCAGGATTATCACCAAGGTTATCCGAAAACTTTCTGACGCCTTCTTCAAAAAGCTCGGTGAATTCCCTAATCTTCATGCCATCAAACTTCTGACCCGGTGTTTCCGTGATCCATCTGGCGCAGATTGGGGCGAGAAAAAAAGGCTTTACGTGCCGCGACCATGGCATCGGATAATAATAGGTGCCGATAGGAATCACACACTGCCAATTCTTCACGCCGGGTGCAAAACCGTACCAAAGGAAACTGCCGTCAGCCTTTCTCGGGCCACGGCAAAGTTCCGTCATGAATCTTGCATCGGCTTCTGTAATGGAATCGCTACCAATATTTTTCCCCACACAGGAATAAAAATCAAATTCAGGGATCTTTTCCAAGCGATAATACTTGTCCGCACCGCCGTTTGCTTCATGAACGGCGTCAATGAAAAACTGATTCTTTTTAGCTGAAAATGTGATTCCATACTCGTTCATGAGCGTCTGAGCCCAAAAACCGGAGACCATCAACTTCTGCCAGTTGATTGCGGGGCAGGATGCCCAGATGCCGTTATAGTCTTTCGGATAATTCTGGACTTCCATGAGCGATTGTCTTCCGCCTCCGGAGCCGCCGTTCATATAGGTCCATCTGACAGGGCGATCATGGAGAAGCTCTGCTATAGCTTTTCCGAAAACAGTCATATTATGAGTGCTCCGAAGTCTCCAGTTTTCGTACAACTCACGGTTGAGCGTTCCGGTTTTCGGGTCGATGGTGTAATCGTGGAACCCGCCGTCATTGTTTCCCGCGAACATCGTCGCTGCAGTAAAACCGTTCATGACGGCAAAGGGGACCGTCAAACCACGCTGGGCGTTATCCGGCTTTGTCAGATAACTTCGTCCTCCGATACCGGTCCCTCCTCCGGCGGTTCCCGCAAAACGACCGTTCCAGGCTGCAGGCGACCAAACAATGAGCGTCTCAGTATGGCTACCGGTCAGATGCTCCAGTTCCACTTCATAATATGCGGGTAGGCCTTCAATCTTTTTTCCGCCGCCGAACATACGCTGAATCAGAGAAACCTTTGGATGATACTCCCCGCTCCCGTTAAAACTGACACATATATTTCTGAACACCTCACCGGGAAACAGCCGTGCAAGGCCGGCTTTGACATACTGACCCGTTGCCCTCCGTTCGATTCCCTGCGTCGGAGAGACAGAAGTCATATCAAAGAATCTGACGTTGTCTCTTTCAAGCATGATACAGTCTCCTGTTTTTCAGTATTTCCGCGACAATCTGGTCTCGCATTCCTCGCGGCTAATCTCACCGGCATTACATTGAGCCATAAGTTTTGCGTCGTCATCCTTCAGCTTATAGAATGCCATAACCACAACGCTCAGCAGTGTGCCAAGTGCGGGAATCAGCATAAAGACAATCCAAAGAGTGTCCAGTGCACTCTGGGTCTGCACTACATTGAGCTCGGCAAGCTCCTCAAAGCTGTCTGCCTCAACAGTAATCCATTCGGAAAGCCCCAGGATGAACACGCCCAAAGAAGAAGCGATGCTTGTCGTTAACTTGTTAACGAACGCATTGAGGGAGAAGAAAATCCCCGAGCAGTCTTTTCCGGTCTTATAGCGCGTATACTCAATCGTATCCGGAGTGAAAAAAGTCTTTGCGATATTGGCAACATTGCCCGGCGCAGCCTGCAGCACCAGCAGGATTGTAATAACGACAAAATTGTTGTAACCGGCAAAGAAAATAGAACCGTAGATTAGAGCTGCGGTCAACCCGCAGACCATATAAACCTTTTTCTTTCCGAATTTGCGGCATAACTTATCGGTATTGAGCTGGGCAATCAGCTGAGGGATAAAGGCGATCGCGATTGGAATGATAAGAATCATCGAGTCACCGTACAGATAGTATGACGCATAGGTTCCGAGAGAACTGCCCGTCGCCAGAGCCCCCATAATAAGCGTGCTGAGAAGGATGACAGCCATGTATTTGTTTGTCTTTACGCATTTAATCATATCACGGAAATTGTAACGCTCCGTGCTCTTTTCGTCCTCGGTGTTTTTCAGTTCGGTATTGTGTTCCTTCACTTTTGTCGCCAGCGGTAGCATCATGAAGAAGAAAATGACAGACGAAACAATCGCAACCAGTCTTATGGAGATTCCTACATGTTCGCTAATAAGGAATGTCCAGATGATGCCGGCTAAAACCGTCGCAATGCCGCCGATGATGCCTTTCGTCTGAAGGATTGAGTTACGCTCCTCGGTGTTGTCCGTCAGCGACACAATCATTGAGTTCATGGGGACCTCAACAAGCGTATAACTGATATCATACAGAAGATAGGTCACCATAAACCAACCGATCTTCACGGCGTTTGGCACGCCCTGCGGCATAAGAAAGAAAAGGACCGTAAAAATCGGGAACAGGAAGAAGGTCGCGCGGTACCAAGGCAAGTATTTGCCTTCACCGGCTATTTTTCCAAAAAGTCGGCTCTTTTTGATATTGAGTTTGTCGATCAAGAAACCGAAAATTACGTCGTCGAGCGCATCGATGACCTTGACAACCAGGATTGCCGCGGAAATCGAGATCAGGTTGATTCCCTGAAATAACAGAAAGAGCGTCATAAACGCCGTGACGATATAGCCCTCCAATGTGCGCCCCAAATCGCCAACATAGTAGTTGATTCTTTCGCTTTTTGTTGTAAGCCATAAAGACTTATCGATTTTTGGTTTGCTCTCCTTGCTTCTCATAGAAACCTCCCGATATTATATTATGCTTGACAAGCGCCCAGCCAACTGATACATTTGTTTCATGGTGCAAGTGTATCAATCCTTTTTCCTGAAATCAAGAGAAAGGATTGCTTCGTCAAAAAAAGAAACAAAACGGGGAATTTGTATCACTATGAAAGCAGTAACATCACACGAATTTGTACTTGAAAGCCTTACCAGTGCCTTGATTGGCCTCATGAAAACTAAGTCATTTGACAAAATCACCGTTACGGAGCTTTGTGAAAAAGCCTGTGTCGGCAGAGTTTCTTTTTATAGAAACTACAACTCCAAACAGGATATTCTTGTTAAGTATCTCGCCGCCTGTACCAATGAATGGTGGCAGGAGTTTTCCCAAAAGCCGGAAAAGGAATTCTATGAAAACTTCTGGCCGTCACTGTTGGATGAATTTAAAAAACAGAAGGAACTGCTGCTCCTTCTTAATCAGAATAACTTGACTTATTTATTACGTGATCACATATTCTATTGCTGTGGCCCCTCACCAGATGAAGATGACAATGTGGCCTATATACGGGCTCTTCTCGCAGGTATGATCTCCGGACTTATAGAAGAATGGGTGCATCGCGGCATGAATGATCTGCCGGAATCATTAAACATCCATTCAATGCTGAAGGAAGCGTTGAGATCACATGAATGAAACCATTGGAGTCAGATTGAACCGAAATACTCAACTGTATACTTCTTGCGTTTTAATGTAAGGGGTAAAAAATCCCCTTGACAAACCGTATCTCAAGAAGTGTAAATAGTTATTTAATCGTTTTTCTCATCATTCCACTGCTCATCATCTACATCATTAAACCAGAAATCCATACTGCTTTCACTTGCTGATAATAAGTCTTCAAATACTTTGCTCTCATCCTTTTGATTCTGCGGTCTTTGTTTAAACATTTTTTAAATCCTTCTACTTATGATAACTCTCATTGTTTGCTATCTTGAATGCTCTGAATAGCTGTTCTAACAATATTACTCTCATCAACCGGTGAGGAAAAGTCATGTCGGAAAAGGACAGAAGCATATCCGCTCTTTTCTTTACACTGTCCGAAAGACCGAGGCTTCCTCCTATCACGAAATCAATAACGGGGTTTGATAAATCAAATACAGATATGATTTTCTCGGAAAAAGCTTCACTGTCAAATTTCATGCCTTCTATCGCAAGACATATCACATAGTCTTTGGGTTGAATTTTTGACAGTATTCTTGCTCCTTCTTTTTCCATGGCATCGGGAATATCGTCTTTTTCATCACTTACTTCCGTTATCTTCACATCACAAAACCTTGACAGTCTTTTAATATACTCGTCTTGTGCTTCAATTAGATATTTTTCTTTTAATTTTCCCACACAGATTATATTTATCTTCATAATAAAAACACTCTGTTATTGCCTTCCCTTACAGCTACATCCAGATTTATGTCTTTGCCGATTACATAACCGTTCTCTTCTATGCACTTCCTTACGGTATCATATGCCAGCTGAGGCACATTGTTCTGTGCACTCATATGTCCGAGCACAACGGTCTTTAGCCCGAACTCTATGAACTTAACAACTATATCTCCGCAGTCCTTGTTGCATAAATGACCGAATTCTCCCCTTATTCTTTTCTTCAACGGCCATGGATAGGGACCGTTTATGAGCATATCCAAATCATGATTGGACTCCAATAACAGCAGGTCACTGCCTTTGATGTTTTCCGCTATGCTTTCAGTAAGATGTCCTATATCCGTCACTGACGTGACTTTCTTTGAGTCTAAAAAGAAACTGAATCCTACCGGATCGGCAGCATCATGCGGTATGGAAAAAGGCATTATCTCTATATCTTTAATAATAAATCTCTTTCCCGTTTCAAATGTTTTCTTGTTTTCCTCTCTTATTATTCCGAATATTCTCGGCATTTCTTTCCACGTAGAGGTATTTGCATATATAGGTATGTTATATCCTCTTTCCATAACACCTATACCGGATATATGGTCGTAGTGTTCATGCGTTATTAATATTGCATCCAATTCCGATGCATCTTCACCGATATCCGCTATAGCCTGGGTAATCTTTCTTTTAGACAACCCCGCATCTATCAGTATCGATGTATCCCTATATTTAAGATAAATAGCGTTCCCGCTGCTTCCGCTGAATAAAGGACAAAATTTTATCATTATATCCCCTTTAGCTGACATGCAGTCAATATACCTGCAACCGCCAGTCCGTTTTTTATCTTGCCTTCCATAACCATTTTTTTAGCATCGGATAGCGGTTCTTTCCATACTATCAACCGCTCTTCCTGATCCCATTTCATTTGTGTCCGGGTAAGACCTTCCGCTAAAAATATATGCACCACTTCATCGGAAAAACCCGGTGATGATGCTACCGTAATCATATGAGTCATTTTATCGGCTACATAACCGGTTTCTTCTTCCAGTTCTCTTACAGCGCACTGCAAAGGCTCTTCGCCCTCTTCTTTTTTTCCTGCAGGTAATTCAATGAGAATATCGTCAAAAGCAATCCTGTACTGCTTCTCCAGTATGATGTTCATATCTTCGTCCAGCGCCACTATGGCACAGGCACCGCTGTGCCGAATCACATCCCGGTACACTTCCTTTCCGTCGGGAAGAAGTGCGGTTACTTTTTCCACCTCCAGAATTCTCCCTTTATACATAACTTTTCTATCCGTTATTTTCTCTTTTATATCCACAATCTTTACCTTCACCGATACATTATACCATCTAAAAGATTCTATAAATGATTGTGTATATAAAATAGTTTGCTTAGTATTTGCATTTATATGCCTGTATAGGTTAAAATCTATTTGGGTAGAGGTTAATATGACAGGTGTATTTATTTGTTTGGCAATTTTTTTCATAATGTTGTGCGTTTATCTGTATCACATTATATTCAAGGAAAATCCTCGTGAGAAGATAACCAAGACGGCTCCGAGCATTATGTTTTTTGCTACAGCCGTTGTGTCGGTTATACTTACCGGCAATTACACTGCAACCGCGCTGTTTTTGTGCGCAGGTCTTTTCTTTTCCATATTCGGTGACTTCTTCCTTATCAGTGAGGTAAAGATAAAGAACAGCTTTCTTATAGGGGTGGCATTCTTCTTTATTGCGCAAATCTGCTATATAGTATCTTTTTCCATATTGGTTCCAATTACCTGGTTGGATATTCTGCTTTTTATAGGGCTTGAGGGTTCTATCCTGCTCGTTTACAGGTTTATGAACTACGATGCTAAAGAGCTTAAAATACCTATGTTGCTGTACAGCAGCGCTATATCTTTTATGACGGTAAAAGCCGTTTCACTGGCATTTGCAAAACCTTTCGGTTTTTATCACGGTATCACCGTTGTGCTGGGTGCGGTACTTTTCCTGTTTTCCGACTGGCTGATAGCACGCGGTATTCTAACCGAAGGCAGGACATTAAGGGCTCGTGTCTTAAACCTGGTTACCTACTATTTGGGACAGATAATGCTGGCATTCAGTATATTCCTTATGTTCATGAAGTACTGATTTTTAAGAGAAGAGGTATGAATGTTGAAAAAGAGATTTAAGTTTTTGTTGCTTTTATTGTCACTCTTAATATTGGTCGGTTGTAATAATAATGTGCAACCAAACCCTAATGAAGAAATTTCCGCACCTCCGGTTGTTACCGATGATGTTGAGGAGGATGATGAGTTGAGTGTTAAGTACAAGCTTGCCGTTGTAGGTGCATATGAAGAAATACTAAACGAACATTATAAAGAGCAGTTGATACACCCTTTTGAATATACTGTGGTCATGTCGGAACCTTTTATGCCGATAACAAACAGATATGACGGTGACGGCATAACTGATGATGGTAGAATAATGGCTGTAGCTCATTTTCTTCAAGGTATTATTAAAGTAAAGAACAATGTGATTATCATAAGCATAGTACAGGATAAGACTTTTGATAACGGCGGATATTTGTTCACTAATACATGCAGCCTTTATTCCAGATATTTTGATTCTTCCGACAATGATAAATACACCATGTCGATGTATAAGTACAAAAAATGCTATGTAGTGTTTGAGTTCTATAACCCCTCTCTCACAGCAGAAGAGAAAACCGATTTCATTAAGGAGTTTTCATCATTGCTGAAAGACAACTATTCCGAGATGGATAAGAATACATATAATGAAGATGACAGTTTCTATATTCCTAAAATACATATGCCTGTTTATTTCGACTATATACAAGAAGCATTTAATGAGTACTATAAAGAGAATATTACAAGTCAATTCAAAGAATATACAAAGTCCGAGATTCCTTTATTTGAAATAGATCTGATGGATGAATTGGAGGAAACCGTTAAAGAATACGGTAAATATCTGGCTTTAACAAAATATACTCAAGGTATTGTCCAAGGCAACAAGGTAAAGATTACCTTTGTAGACGATTTGACAGACGACAACAACGGGTTTGTTTATACTACCGATTGTGTTTTCGGCCGTCCGTCAACAGAAGTATACAGGTATAACAAAATATTCATTATTCTTGAGTTCTATGATAGTGTTAATTCTCTAACCTTTTACGGTTATCGCGACACAACAATCAATTCCGTTGCTAAAGTATTAGCTCAATTGGAAAAGTAGAAATAGAGCGGATTTTGTGTTTTTTTATTGAAAGAAACTTTAAAAATGTTGTAAAAAGCACAGAGCACCAATAGTGCTCCGTCATTGACTTAACCTGCTTTCTGTGTTACTATTTTATGGATATCCGAATATCTGTTTTGATAGTGGGGGAACCAACCGAAAAGGGGTGAATCTGGATAAGATGGGCAGCTTGGTGGCCCAAACCCGACAGCTAATCCCATAGGATTGCACCAAGCAATGTAGTACATGATGATTTTTATGCGCTTTGTTAAGTTGTTGCCAAAAAACATGATGGACTGCATATGAAATATATACTGTGGGAGGTCTTATATGAATGTTTTGCTGAAGATTGCTATTGTTCTTGTCGTAGGAATAATAGGAGGAAGGGTAGCCGGACTGGTCAAGTTGCCTAATGTTTCCGGCTATCTGGTATTCGGGTTGCTTTTAGGTCCTTCATTCTTTAACTTTATTAGCCCCGCGGATGTTCAATCCTTCAACATTATAAACGAACTGGCATTGGCAGCTATTGCTTTCAGTATAGGAAATGAATTTGTCTTGAAAGAAATGAAAAAGATAGGTAAATCCATTTTCATAATCACTCTTATGGAAGTAATAGGTGCGGTGTTATTGGTTTTTTGCATTTTATTCTTTGTTTTCAGACAACCTTTTGCATTCAGTATAGTAATTGCTTCCATGTCGGCTGCTACCGCTCCTGCAGCAACATTATTGGTAATGAAGCAGTATAACGCCAAGGGTCCGCTCACAAGAACCATTCTCCCCGTAGTAGCTCTTGATGATGTCTTCGGAATAGTGGTATTCGGTATTGCCTTGTCGGTTGCTAAGATTGTTACATATAAGCAGCAGTTATCGGTTGCTTCCATGATATTCGGTCCTCTTATTGAAATAGCGGGATCTGTCGGTATCGGTTTCGTGTTGGGCTTATTATTATCCTGGCTTTCACAAAAAGCCTCGGGAAGAGACGAACTTCAGGCAATAGCATTGGCAGCCATAGGTGTAGCGACCGGAATCTCTCTTCTTTTGAATATGTCTCCGCTGCTTACCTGTATAGTTATGGGTACGGTTTTAGTTAATATACAGCAAAACTCCATAAGAGTATTTGATTCGGTAAACAGCTTTGCGGCGCCGATATATATACTCTTCTTTACACTTGCCGGTGCAAGCTTGGATCTTTCGATACTTAAAACGGTCGGTCTGATGGGTATTGCCTATGTTCTGGCAAGAGGTTTAGGAAAAATAGCGGGTGCCTGGGCAGGTGCAGCCATGGTGAAAGCCGAACCTGCTGTAAGAAAATATCTGGGTTTGGGACTGCTTCCGCAAGGCGGCATATCCATAGGACTTATGGTACTGGTGCGTCAGCAACTTCCCGATTATGCGGTAGCCATCAATACCATTATCATGTTCTCCGTTCTCATATATGAAACAAGCGGACCGATATTCGCAAAGATAGCGCTTAAGAAGGCGGGAGAGATAGGAATTGAAGAAAAGATCAGAAAGCCTCGCAGAAAAGGCAAAAAGAAAAGTAAAGTATCTTCACAAAAAAGTGAATCATGTATAATAGATAAGGGGTGAGATTATGTACGTTTTGTTCATAGTATTAAATGAAACCTGTTGCTTGGAAGATATCCTTGCAGGATTTTTAAGAGAAGGTATAGGCGGCGCCACAATTATAGACAGCCAGGGAATGGGCAGAGCAATTGCTCATACCAAAAATGAGGATATACCTATGTTCGGCACATTAAGAATGATGCTGGGTAATACTCATCCTTACAGCAAAACAATTTTCACCGTCCTGAAAGATGAACAGATGGTGGAAAAGGCCGTATCCGCCGTTCGTGAAACAGTCAGAGGTTGTACCTGCAGCGGTGTAGGCCTGATGTTTACTGTACCTATCGGTAAAGTTTACAGAATGGTTGAGGAAGATAAATAATCTATCAATTAACTGTTAAATATAGAACGGCTGTATTAACAAGTTTAGCTGTTAATATCACAAATCTATTAGCAAAACTTGCTGTTCAATCTTTAATATAACTGACTTAATGCTTAGATTGAAGTTAAATTACTGTGCATTAAATAGTATAAAGAACACTTTACAAACTAAGTAATCTCGGATATATTCATTGTTAAGAGGTTTATTATGAGAGCATCCGGAATATTACTTCCCGTCTTCAGTCTTCCTTCACCTTACGGTATAGGGACCATGGGTAAAGCGGCATATGAGTTTGTAGATTTTCTGGTTTCGGCAAAACAAAAATACTGGCAGATACTTCCTTTGGGACCTACCGGTTACGGTGATTCTCCCTATCAGTCTTTCTGCAGTTTCGCATCCAACAGTTACTTTATAGATTTGGATATTTTGGAGAGCAAAGATCTGCTGCTTAAAGAAGAGTATCAGAACGAGCCATGGGGCGAAAATCCCGACAAGGTCGATTACGGCTTGTTATATAGGAAGAGAAATAAGGTGTTGGAGAAGGCTTTTAACAGGTTTGATAAAGAAAATCTCTCATTTAAAGCCTTTTGCCGGGATAACGCATATTGGATTAATGATTATGCAATATTCATGTCGTTGAAAGAACATTTTGACGGAAAAGAATGGCAGTCCTGGCCGGAAGATATAAGGATGAGGCATAACGATGCTTTGGTGAGATACGGAACTGAGCTTTCGGAAAAGATATTGTTTCATAAGTTCTTACAGTTTGAGTTTTTTAACCAGTGGACACAATTAAAAAAATATGCAAATGAAAAGGGCATAATGATAATAGGCGATATACCTATATATGTATCACCGGACAGTTCCGATGTGTGGTCCAGACATTATCTGTTCCTGACCGATGAGGACAGAAATCTTACATCGGTTGCGGGAGTTCCTCCCGATGCTTTTTCCGCGACGGGTCAGTTGTGGGGCAATCCTCTCTATGACTGGGATGCCATGGAGCAGGAGGATTTTTACTGGTGGAAACAAAGAACAGGTATGGCTTCTCTACTTTATGATTATGTACGCATAGATCATTTTATAGGGATTGAGCGATACTTCTCCATCCCCGCCGGCTCCGATACCGCTGCAACGGGAGTATATCATCAGGGCCCCGGAATGAAATTGATTGATGCGATAAACCAATCCAGAGGTAATATGGGCATAATTGCCGAGGATTTGGGAGTGTTGACGGACAATGTGCGAAGATTACTGGAAAAAACCGGTTATCCCGGAATGAAAGTGCTGCAGTTCGGTTTTTCCGGAGAGCCTTCCAATGACAATCTTCCCATGCACTATAAGAAAAATCTTATTGCATATACCGGCACACATGATAACGATACAATACTCGGATGGTATAAAAAGCTGGACAGAAAAAACAAAGACTTCTTAAGAAAATACTTAAACAGGTCGCGTGTTCATGTGTACGACTTGATTTTTGAAACAATGAAATCCGTGGCAAATACCGCTGTTGTACCCATACAGGACTGGCTGTGTCAGGGTTCAAAAAGCCGTATTAATTTCCCTTCCGTAGCTTTCGGAAACTGGACTTACAGAATTACCGATAATATGCTTACCGAATCGCTTGCTCAAAAGATTTCCGACATGACCGCTCTCTGTGCCAGATAATCCGTTATTTCTCGCACTTTGCCAAATAGTCCGATATATCCTCGGTGAATACTTTCACCAGGTCGTCGGCTTCTTTCCTTGAGCGTCCCATTGCATTTATATATACTTTCAGTTTCGGTTCGGTACCCGAAGGCCTTAAAGCATACCAGGAACCGTCTTCAAACTCATATTTAAGGGCATCCTGAGCGGGCAACCCTTCATATCCGTTGATATAGTCCTTGCATACCGAACATTTAATGCCGCTGATTTTCAGAAGAGGTTTCTTCCTCCATTGCGACATTACATGCTTTTTGATTTTTGCCCCTTTAATACCGGGATATTCCACAGATATCTGGTTTTCCGTCATATAACCGTATTTCTCGTATATTTCGGTCAGCACTTCATAAAGAGTTATACCGCGCTTTTTGTAATATCCCGCCATTTCACACATCATCATGGCCGCACTGACTCCGTTTTTATCTCGCGTAAATGTTTCTATACAGTATCCGATGCTTTCTTCATAACCGAATACATATCTGTATTCACCGGTCTTTTCAAATTGATTTGCCAGACCGCATATATATTTGAATCCGGTGAGCGTTTCAAAGAAATGTGTTCCGTAATGCTTTGCTATTTTGGGCACAACCGAGCCGCTTACTATGGACTGCACAACAGCATCTTTCGGCGAATACAGTCCTTTTTCCTTTCTTTGCGACAACATGTATTCCGCAAGTAATGCACCCGTCTGGTTGCCTGTGCAGAAGACAAACTCATTGTTGTCATTCTTAATCATCATGGCTATCCTGTCACAATCGGGGTCGGATGCTATTATCATATCGGCATCCGTCTTTTTGCCATATTTCAGAGGTATTTCAAAAACCTTAACATTCTCCGGATTGGGATAAGGAGTGGTGGGGAATGTTCCGTCGGGTTCTTTTTGCTCTTCCACTACGGTCACATTGTGGAATCCTCTTTCTCTGAGTATCCTTGTTACCGGAACCAATCCCGTACCGTACAGAGGTGTATAAACAATTTTAACATCCTTGTCTATATCGTCATTCAAAGTTAAGGACAGAACCTCTTCTATGAACATATCATCCATGTCCTTACCGAGCATTGTTATCTGTCCCGATTTAACCGCCTGATTAAAGTCCACGGTTTTAACATCGTTAAAAGGATCTATTCGGGAAATGTTTTCGGCTATAGCATCAGCTATGTCGTCCAATATCTGTGATCCTTCTTCCCAGTACACTTTATATCCGTTATACTGCTTGGGATTATGGCTGGCGGTTATGTTTATACCGGTTGCGGCATTCAGTTTCCTTATCGAATAGGACAGTTGCGGTGTAGATCTCAGACTCTCGTACAGATAAACTTTTATTCCGTTTGCCGCCAATACCGTTGCCGACTGTTTTGCATATTCATCGGATTTAATCCTGCAATCATACGCTATAACCGCTCCTCTTTTCTCCATGCCCTGCTCTATAACATATCGGGCAAGAGCCTGTGTGGTCTGTCCTATTACATACTTGTTCATGCGGTTGGTTCCGGCACCCATTACGCCTCTCAATCCCGCAGTTCCGAAATCCAGAGTTTTATAGAATCTGTCTTCTATTTCTTTTTCATTTCCTTTAATAGCTTCCAATTCCTTTATAGTATCGGAATCGGCTTTTTTTAACCAATCATTATACTTATCCTTGTATGTCATCTTTGTACCCTTCCCGAACCGTCTCCTTTCATAAGTCTTTCCACTTCCGCCACAGTGAATCGTGAAAAATCGCCGTACACGGTATGCTTTAAGCAACTTGCGGCAACCGCAAACTCCAGTGCTTTTTTGCTGTCACCATATGTGTTAAGTCCGTATATCAGTCCTGCAGCAAAAGAATCTCCTCCTCCTACTCTGTCCACAATATCCGTAATCTCATATTTTCTGCTTACATAAAAATCTTTTCTGTCGTTTATACATGCTCCCCATCCGTTTATATTTGCATTTCTGCTTTCTCTCAAGGTAATGGCAATGACCTTTATATTGGGATAGGTCGACAGAACTTTATCGGAAAGCTCCTTATATTTGTAATCATCCAACTCGCCTTTTGTAACATCGGCATCGTTGTGTATCTCCAGGGTTTTTTGTACATCCTCTTCATTTGCAACACAGACATCTGTAAACTTAACTATGCTGGGCATTACCTCCGATGCCTTTTTACCGTATTTCCACAGATTTCCTCTGTAATTAAGGTCTATGGATACCGTAAGTCCCGCCTGCTTTGCGGCAGTCACCGCTTCTAAAGTAACCAACGCACTGTTTTGCGTCAATGCCGGGGTAATACCTGTAACATGTAACCATGAAGCCCCGTTAAATACCTTTTTCCAATCAATATCTCCCGGCTTTACCAGGGATATGGCGGAATACTCTCTGTCATATATTACTTTTGAGGGTCGCTGTACCGCTCCGGGTTCCAGAAAGTATATGCCCATACGTCCGTTTCTGTAATAAATGTCGTCTGTATTTACTCCGAATCCTCTTAACTGCCTGACGCATGCTTTTGCTATGTCGTTATCCGGCAGAACCGTTACATATGATGTATCCATTCCGAAATTGGCACAGGAAACTGCTACATTGGCTTCTCCTCCGCCGAAAGTGGCTTCCAGTTTATCCGACTGTAAAAGCCTCTCTCCGTAAGGAGATTTCAGTCTCAGCATTATTTCTCCGAAAGTAACTATCTTACCCATTCAACTCCTCCTTGGCCTGCTTTATACTTTCCAATATCTGTCCGGCTATGGCGGTCATCTTTTTATACTCACCCGTCTTGGCATACTTTGTTATATTTCCGCCCACTCCCACTCCGCATGCTCCCGCTTTTATCCAGTCTTTTGCATTATTTTCGTCCACTCCTCCGTTAACCATAAGATTGAGATACGGCATGGGACCTTTTACCGCTTTTATGAACTTGGTTCCCAATACTTCTCCGGGGAATATCTTAACTATATCCACTCCCGCTTCGGTAGCCGTTACTATCTCTCTCGGTGTCATGCATCCCGGCATTGCAGGAACTCTGTAACGGTGACACATGGTTATTGTAGGCAAATCCAGATGTGGTGCGATTATATACTTAGCTCCGGAAAGTATGGCTATTCTTGCAGTCTCCTCGTCCATAACCGTTCCCGCTCCCAGTATCAAGTCTTTTTCATCGTACTTTTTCGACAACTCCTCTATTATGCGGTGAGCTCCGTCAACCGTGAATGTTATCTCTATCAGTTTGACTCCGCCTTCTAAACATGCGTCTGTTATCCTGTATGCTTCTTCGGCACTTTGCGCTCTCACAACAACTATGAGTCCGCTTTTCATTACATTTTCTATTACCTGCAGTTTTTTCATTTAATTTCTTCCTTTCGGTTATACATCCTTTTCATTATATCCTAATCTTCAAAAAATTCACATTCCAGCATGGCACATAGGCAGTGATATACCGGAAGGTGCAGTTCCTGAACTTTGTATGTTTTTGAAGCGGGAACTTTTATGCACACATCGGCCAGCGAATTAAGCTGCCCGCCTGTTTCTCCGGTTAAACCTATTACCGGTATTCTGCACGCCCTTGCGGTAATTGCCGCATTATTGACATTGCTTGCATTACCTGAGGTACTTATGCACAGTATGACTCCCGCAAGTTTTCTGAAAGCATAAACCTGCTGAGCATAAATCATTTCAAATGAGGCATCGTTTCCTATGGCGGTTATGAGCGAGGTATGGCTGGATAAGCAGATTGCCGGCAGTCCTTCCGAAAGCCTTTCGCTTATTGATTGGTCCAGCATGGGGTTGGGTTCAATCGGTCTTCTTTTATTGAATCCTTTCATAAGTTCCCCCACTATATGCTCACTGTCGGAAGCCGATCCGCCGTTACCGCAGATAAGCAACATTTTGCCGTATCTGAATGTCTCCTCCATTATCTCAAATGCCCTCATTATATCGGCCTTGCATTTTTTCAATGAAGTATAACTTCTCAACAACTCTTCAAAAACTTCCAATGTCTCTCTTTTCATATAATTTACCTCTTATCAGTTATTTGCCACGTAATCCGCTGCAACCGCTAAAGCTTCATAATCTCCTATGGCATCTCCCAGTGAAGAAGGCAGAATATCACATACCTGTGAGGAGATTGCCAGACTCTCTTTACTTAAGACTCTCTTTGCATGCGGCCAAAGCAGATTTCTTTCTTTTGTAAATATGCTTCCTATTGTTATGGCGTCGGGATTCAACACATCCACAAGTATTGCCAATGCTCTTCCCAACATCTCTCCGCTCCTTGCATATATCGCTTTTGCAAGATTATCACCCTTTGCTGCGGCCCTTGCCACAATCAGCGCATCCAGTTGCTCTATTTCGGGCTCGCTGCTGCAGAAGGATACTTTTTTGCCCGATTGCAACTCTTCCAGTACCATAGTTTTTGCCAGTTGTGCGATTCCTCCACCCGAGCAGAAGCCTTCCACCGAACCCATCTTCCCGTATCCTACGGGACCGTAATCCGCAAGTCTTACATGTCCTATCTCTCCCGCCATGTTGTTTGTTCCGGTATACAGCTTACCGTTAAGTATCATTCCCGCTCCGAAACCGGTTCCGAATGTGCAGAATATGAAATTTCTGTATCCGAATCCCGAACCCCATAACCATTCCGCCAGCGCTCCGGCATTGGCGTCGTTCTGCAAAACGGCTTTTACTTTAAATCTTTCTTCGAAAATATCCGTTATGGGCACACTGTCCCAGCCTATAAGGTTGGGGGGTGATAGTATAAGGCCTTTTTCACTGTCCAAAGGACCTCCGCAACTTATACCTATGCAGGATAAATCATTACTAATCAAAAAGTTTTTTGCAAGTATACTCTCCAGACCTAAGATAAGTCTGTCTATTACCGCGGACGGTGAGTCACAGGATTTGGTCTTGAATGAAATCTTGTCCATTATGTCCACTCGAATAATATTATTGTCTACGCATTTTCCCAATACCGCCGCACATTTTGTGCCGCCTATATCTATCCCAGCAATATACATGACATACCTCCGTCCTATAAATGATTCGCTTCAATTATATCATCTATACAGCTACATTAGGAAATTCTATAAAGCTTAATTTTCCGCCACTCTTCTTAACCTTCTGTACAGCTCTTTTGCCTCTTCAACGGTCTTGTCGGGTCCTCTTAACCGGAATATGATATTTCTTTTCTTGAACGGCCATTTTTTGGAAGACAGTATCTTCTTTGCTACATCGGTGGATAATCCCAAAGGTTGCAGAATGGTCAAGTCTTCCGGTACATTTTCCATAGTCTCTTCAATATCATGTAAAAGACTCTCATAATCAATACCTGTAATACCGGGTATTTTTGCCATTTCTTCTATTACATTCTTTGCCGAACCGCAATAATGTATTCTGGCCCCGTTCAACTCTTTAATAAACCTTACATCATGTTTAATCACATGGTTTAAATACAGCTCTCTTCCTATCATGTGCAAAGAGCAGTTGGATATTCTGGCATTACCTTTCCATAAAGCTGACCAGTCATACAGCCATCCCTCTTTCGCATTTGTCCACTGTCTTGTGGCTTTTGCATATTCTATGGTGGCATCGGTAGCCACCTCCATAAGTTTATCAAAGGCTTCTATATCGTCATACATATCAAAAAATATGTCGTTGCCTCTTATGAGGTGTGCATTGTTGAACGGTCCCTGAATATCGGGAAATTCCATATGGTATCCTTCCGGCAGTTTCTCAACAAAGTATTCGCTCCATTCCCTGAACTTTCTGTAAGGAGCAACATTGATATCGGGAGCTTTCAGAGAAAAAATCTGTTCCCGCGTTTTCACCACATGGTCTTTTGCACAGGGCAGACTGTTAGTCGGATAGAACACATCACAGCCGAAAGCGTTTGCAACAACGCATGTTCCGAAATCCACTCTTACATTCAAAGTGGAATCATCCCCGACTTCAACATGGCGTGCATTTCTCTCCAGATGGTTTTTAAGCATCACATCTTTATCGGCAAGTATTTCCTCCCATGTGGGATTAAACGAAGTTTTTATAGGAATAGTAAATTTAGGTATGCAATTTTTAGGATCGGTAAACATTTGCATATATTCTTTTTCCAGCTCTTCATATCTTCTTAATTGTGCGTCATTAAGAGCATAAACCGATGTATCCAACATAAGCCTCTCCCTTCCCGTACTGAATAAATTATACCATTACATACTGTTTTATACAGTATGTCATTGACGGTTGGAATATATATTCCGGAAAACTGCGTATAATCCGACATAACATGTTGCATTATACGCAATAATGCATTAAAATATATGTGGAATATAAATATACAAGGAGGTTACCATGAACTGGATTGACAGAACCATTACAAATCATCTTCTTCATGCAATGGATTTTTTCCCTGCCGTTTTATTAACAGGTCCCAGACAGGTAGGAAAGTCATCTTTGTTACAAATGGTTGCAAAGGATTTTGAGTATATAACCTTTGATAACGCCCTTATTCTGCAACAGGCAAAAAGTGATCCTGAGTTGTTTCTTATGAGCCATTCACCAAAATTGATTCTGGATGAAATACAATATGTTCCGGAATTGTTTTCTTCTTTGAAGATAAGAATCGACAATATGAGATTTGAGGCATTAAGTAACAACAAACCCAGAGAATGCTTATATCTGTTGTCCGGTTCGCAAGCATTTGAATTAATGCAGAATGTCAGCGAATCTTTAGCGGGAAGATTGGCAATATTGCCTCTTCAAGGGATATCTTATCGTGAGCAAAAAAAGATATCCTGTGCACTTCCTTTTCTTCCTACCGAGCAATATCTTTCCGTCCGCGAAAAAGAAAGCGTAGATTTATCAGACCTTTGGGAAATAATACACAGAGGATATATGCCGAGACTGGTTTCTTCAAACGATGATTGGGAAACCTTTTATGCAAGCTATGTTTCAACATACATTGAGCGTGATGTTAACAAGATTTCACATATTGATGATAAAACGGATTTTGTTCGCTTCATGGCATCGGTAGCAGCAAGAAGCGGCGAATTATTGAACTATGACAGTATATCGAAAGATATCGGTGTTTCTTCCACAACAGTAAAAAGATGGCTTCAAATACTGCAAACAGCAGGCATCATTTTCCTGCTTTATCCGTATTACAGTAATCATCTGAAACGTATGATAAAAACGCCTAAAGTATATTTTATGGATACGGGATTAATGGCTTGGCTGACAAGATGGGTTACTCCCGATACCATAAAATACGGAGCTAAAGCAGGCCAATTCTTTGAAACCTTCGTAGTTTCCGAAATTATAAAGTCATTACTTAATGCAGGCAAATCCACACATGATTTATATTTCTACAGAGATGCCGACCAAAAAGAGATTGATCTTATTATCCAGGACGGCAGAACAATATATCCTGTCGAGATTAAAATGACTGCCAGACCTCATAAAAAAATGACATCGGCTTTCAGTGTTTTGGAATCAGTGAGGGCGGATGATATACAGATTGGAAACGGAGCGGTTATTAATCTGTATCACAAACCCCTGTTGATTGACAGAAATGTACTTTCCATACCGGCAGGATATTTGTAAATCAGCTCACGCTAAACTCCGTTTCGGCGGTTACATCCTTTCCGATTACTCTTAAAACCGCCTTGCCGCTTTGTTTATCGGTTTTTACATATACCCCGGCACAACCTCCCTTTAGCGAGATAAGTTCGGGACCTATAAGCTTTACAGGACCTTCGGTAACAATTCGCAAAGGCTCGTTGCAGTAATTTAAAAGGTTCATATTCTGATCTACCGCTCTTATGGTTACCGATGCGGTATCGTAAGTTTCTTCTTCTTTCAATTCATGAGCATCTGCCGATAAGACTAATTGCATCTTATTCATAGGTTCTTTAATTTCGGTTATTACCGTTTTTCCGTCCTTAATGCCTTCAAACACATACTGTTTTACATTGTCTCCCCAGCCCGCCACATGAGCTGTAATTATTTCCGTCAGTTTGTTTATTGTAAGCTTTTCTTTTATAAGTACCGTCACAAGCATCAGCATATATCCAAGCGGAAGATTTTCCGGTCCGTTTACATATATATGTGACAAAAGTTTTTTAATTACCCTTGATGAATATTCGGAAAAATGCAAATCGTCAATTAACATATTTCCCGTGAAGTCATCTATTTCTATAGGAGGGTGTAATAAATGTTTGAATCGCTTTCTGTCGGGATAAAAGTCTTTTATATGCTTTCCGTTTATACTCATCTTTATATAATCGCAATTGGTGAAGGCCCATACGCTTTTTGTCATTGCCATGGGATAATCGCCTTTCGACATGGATGTTGCAACATGCATTACCGGATATTTATCGGTCTGTGATGTGTATACATAAGCGGCATCTTTCGGATTTCTGAACATGTCCAGCACTCCATGATAACATATCCTGTCACCGCTTCCGAAATCCTTATGTGTATTGTAGTCGTTCATGCACCAGCCGAAACTTCCTGCCACACCGTCATCTCCCATGACGGCATTCAGCACTCTTGCGTGGCGTAGGGCATGTTCTGTTCTGTGCGGTTGGTCATCAAACATTTTGGTAGGATACATATGTCCGTTATACTCGGTTATGAGATACGGCACATCACCTTTTGTCACATCTTTTTTCTTTGCTATTACCTGCTTTGTACCGTTATGGGTAAAATCATTGTAGGTATAGACATCCTCCAGAAAGCTGCTTTTTTTAATACATCTCACCCCACCGGTCTGCCTGTACGGATCATATTGCTTAGCAACCTTATTGGTTTGCCTGTAAAAGTCGTCATCATCATGTGATTCATTAATTCTGACTCCCCACAATATTATGCTCGGATGATTTCTGTACTGTTTTACCATGTTTTCGGTATTTTCCACGGCCTTTTTCTTCCACTGCTCATCGCCTATATGCTGCCATCCCGGTATCTCGGTAAACACCAACAACCCTATTTCATCACATCTGTTTATGAAATGTTTACTCTGGGGATAATGCGATGTCCTGACCGCATTTACATTCAGCATATTTTTCAGTATATCGGCATCATTTATCTGTACTCTTTTGCTCATTGCATATCCTGTGTATGCATAAGACTGATGTCTGTTAAGCCCTATTACTTTGACCTTTTGACCGTTAAGATAAAAACCGTCATTCTTAAAAATCGCATCACGGAATCCGAACCGGTCACAATACTCATCTGAAAGCTTTTTGTTACGGTAAAGTTTTACTGTAATTCTATAAAGGTTAGGATTGTCGATATCCCAGTTTTCCGCCGGGACTTTTTCAGACAAATGAATAGTCTCTTTCCTCACCGGATAGTATTTTTCAAAAACACATTCATTATCTTTAACAGCAAAGATTGAAAGTTGTATCTCACAATCCTCCGTACAGTTAACTATTTGCACTTCCGCAAAAAACTCGCATAATCCGTCAGCCGCTTTTGCCTTACCGGATACAAACACATGGGAAATGTATGTCTTCTCTTTAATATCAATGTATGCTTCCCTGTAAATTCCTCCGTAAGTCATATAATCTATAACATTACCGAAGGGGGGTTGGTTTAATGTTTCATCGGCATCGGCAATAACAGTTATTCTGTTTTCTTTCCCCCATTCAATATATTGAGATATGTCAACGGTAAATGAAGTATATCCGCAACTGTTAGTATATACATGCCTGTCATTTATATACACCTTGGCTTCATGAGCTACTGCCGAGAAGGTAAGTAATATAGCTTTGTTTTCCCATGAGTTGTCCGCATGAATAATCTTTTCATATTTCGATATTTTCTGATAGATTGCTTCGTCAAAACAATTATATGGCATATCGACATTGCTGTGCGGCAGTCGCACGGTAAAAGATTCGGAAGATTCAACCGACGGATAAAATTGCCAGTCATCATTTATATGTATTCTCATAGTAGCCTCCTTCTGTCAGATTGCTTTTTCTTTTTCTGTAAAGACAACAACCAGCAGGGAGCCTGCTGCTGATATTATGGTTGCTATCAACAGCATTGAAGGTATTGATAATGCATCTATCAACGTTCCTCCCAGCAGACTTCCGAAAACACCGCCTAATGTCATGGTTGTAGTCAGATATGCCTGACCTTTTATTCTGTCATTATCCCGCATCAGGTTATTTATATAATAGACTGTTGCCGGAACAAATATGGCATAGGAAAACATCTGTAATGAATAGCTCGCATATATGTGATTAATATTCTTTGATAAAAGAATTCCCAGTTTTTCTATTGTAAAGAATACTGCGGAGATTTGTACCAGCATACTGCATTTTAATCTCTTTGATATTATGAGATACAAAATCATACCTATAACTTCAAATATTGCAGCTATACCCAACACGTTTCCCAGTTCGGCAGAACCGTGCCCCAATCTCTTTACGATATTAATAAGGAAATTTATATTCATGTTGTGGCTTGTAAATATCAGGGTTGAACCTATTAAAAGCCCGGTAAACTTTTTATACTTCGCAAAAAACTTAAACACTCCCGTAGCAGGTGCATGTGCATATTTGATAACTTCGGAGGATATGCCCACATCATGTGCAGGCTTGAAAGACAGTGTAACGGGAATCAACAGCAGGAACATGGCAAAATATATTATGGGGACCGAATCCGCTCCGAATTTCGCAGTTATATATCCTACACCGAAAGAGGCAAAAGCCGCACCTAACGAACCGGCAGCTCTTGCAATAGTGAAATTGAGCTGTATGCCTTTGTTGGCGTATTCCATGGCAAAGGAATTAATGAATGAGTGCAATGTATGTACGAAGGTTATTATGAGCAATAACAATATGGCTGTTAGATAAGGATAACTCCTTATAACCACAATCAAAACGGTCAATACAACAATTGCAGAGGTTAGTGCCAATATTATTCTCTTTAATTTCGACTCTTCCGCTTTATCCGCATAGGCCGCTATAGGCGGTTGTAATAAGGCTGCCAATATGCTTGCAACCGCAAGTATGATTCCTGTCTGTGAACTGTTAAATCCTTTATCCGAAAGAAAGTATGCGGCATAATTGTATACGGTTATAAAGCCCATCCAGTAGAGAGCCTGCATTATTCCGTACTTTATATTCAACCTCAATGTTTCCTTCTTCAGCGACATGTTCACCTCTATGAAAATTGTAACAGAAAAAGATAAATAGTCTATAAGGAGTTGCTCTATCAATCAGTTTTCCAGATATTTGCAAATCTACTACCTATAGGAACATAGCCATATACAACGGTAGATGAATGATATCATTTTTCTCCATGACATCCTTTGGATAAAGAATATAGGAGTTGCCTGTTTTACCGGCAAATTTCCTCTTAAATTTATCCAGTGAAGAATGGGAACGATAATTGGCGGACTTTACTTCAACTGCTGCAATTTTATTTTTCTCTCTTATTAAAAAATCAATTTCCATATGATTTTCGCGATTTCTGCTATCGCTGCGGGAATAGAAAAAGAGCTTATGTCCATTTCTTCTAAGCATCTGTGCAACTATGTTTTCCATTAACATGCCTTCGTTGATGTAGAGATTGTCAAATAGAATGTTTTTATAAAGTTCATTTTCCGTAAAGGATCTATCCATAAAAGTATGCGTGACAAGTAAACCTGTATCGGCTATATAGCATTTTTGTGTGCTGTAATCTGCACTCAGTGCGAGACCTACATTAGGATCGGTTGTATTGTAACAATTGTTAACTATCATGGCTTCGCTCAACCAGACGAATGTATCTTCATAGGTGCGAAAGCGTGCATTTTTATCAATAGCTGAAAGTGTATACTTCTTCTCCTTCTTTGAAAGCTGACCCGGAATACCGTCGAAAACAGCATATACTTTTTCTTCGTAGCCCGCAGCAAACTTTGATACATCATCACGATATAGCTGCAAAATCCTGCGTTTTGCAATATCCGCAGCCTCAAAGTTTTTCCCATTCCTATAAGCAAGTATGGACTGCGGCATACCTCCTACCAGCATATATTGTCTGAAATCATTCATAATTTTACGGTGTAATGCCTGACCTAACGGTTTCCTTTTGTCGAAGCATTCCCGAATCAGAGGAACTGTCGCCTCGTCTCCCATAGCCCATAAGAATTCTTCAAAATCCATTGGAAACATTTCAATATGTTCTTCTTCGGAAGGAATGATTATGTTCTCCGTATTCTTTTTCAGCCTTATAAGTGAGCCTGTCTCAATATAATCATAGCGACCGTCAGCAACCAAGTATTTAATAAGCTGTCGTGCCCTCGGAAATTGTTGCACTTCATCAAAGACTATCAAAGATTCTCTCTCATGAAGAACTGTTGAATAGAATGCTGCCAGCTTAGCAAAGAATAAATCCAAATCGGAACTCTCATTGATAAAAAGATCGAGTATACTCTGCGGAGCATTACCGAAGTCTATAATAATATGACTTTTATACTCCTGCTTTGCAAAAAGTTCAGCTATGTAACTCTTCCCTACACGGCGTGCTCCATCAATAAGTAATGCGGTTTTCCCCTTGCTTTTGTCTTTCCACAACAATAGGTCATTATATATTTTTCGTTTCATCATATCCATACTCTCCACCAATAGTTACAATGTTGTACGACAGTATAGTATCATGCAAATCACGAAAAAGCAACCTCGCAAACAGCAAATATGCACGAAAAAGCAACCTCATCAACCGCTAATCTGCACGAAAAAGCAACCTCGTTCAATTTTCTTTTTAAAAAGAACAATATTAGTGAATAAATAAACGGCAACTGAAATATTTCAATCACCGTCTTTTGGTGCGGATGACAGGACTTGAACCTGCACAATCTCGCAATCACTAGAACCTGAATCTAGCGCGTCTGCCAATTCCGCCACATCCGCTTGCTTTACCATTTTAGAGCATAATCACCGTATAGTCAATGATTTATTGTGTTGACTATATTCTCAAATATGCAGTTTTGTGCTTGATTACTTTGTACATTATGTTATTGTTTACATATATCAATTAAGGAGTTTCCGTCATGAATGCCAAGATTAAATGTTACAACAACAGACCGACAATATTTATTGATGGCAAGCCGGTTCCGCCTATCATTTATGCTCTTACCGACTGGATAGGGGGAAGATTAAGTTACGATGAGATAACCGGGTTTTCCATAAAGAAATTTGCAGCCGCAGGTATAAGGCTGTATCAGCTGGATATCTCCTTTCAGGATATGTGGTTTGAAGACGGTACTTTTGATATCTCCATAGCGTTAAAGCAGATTAAAGGAATAATAGATGTCCGACCCGATGCGGCAGTATTCTTCCGACTGCACATCAATCCTCCGAGATGGTGGTATAAAGGCAAAGAAAGCGAATGGGTCAGATATGCAAATACCGAAGTTTATCCCGAACCGGATATAGAGTTGGCCAGAACCTATATTCTTCATGATCTGAAACCCGTACCCAGAGCCAGCTTCGCTTCGGAAAAATGGATAAACGACATGACAATCATGGTAAGAAGGTTCTTAGAGGAACTCTATAAATCACCTTTATCCGAGCATCTTGCAGGAATACAGGTAGCAAACGGAGTGTACGGAGAGCAACATTACTGGGCTTTTATGAGAAATGATCCCGACCTTTCTGAACCTATGTTAAAAAGATACAGAAAGTTTAAAAATGATCCGAACGCACAAATTCCCGGAATGGAAGAGCGATACAATCCGAAGGACGGCATATTCTTTGACCCGGAGAAAGACTCCAATCTGATTGATTATCTTACCTGTCAGCATGAGGTCGTTGCCGAATCCATCATTCACTTCTGTAAGCTTGTTAAGGACACATGGAAAAGAGAGATAATAACCGGCGTTTTCTACGGTTATTATGTTTCCATGTTCGGAAGAGCGGGATTGGGCGGTCATCTTGCGGAAGAGATGATACTGCAATGTCCCTATGTGGACTTTTTATCGGCACCTCAGGCATACAACAGCAATTTAAGGCATATTGGCGGAGCAGGTGTAGCCAGAGGCTTGCTGGAATCGGCAAGACTCAACAACAAACTGTTCCTTGACGAGATGGACCACCCTACCGAATTAGGGGTTCTTCACGGAGGAATGAAAGTATATCCTCCTTATGAATCATTGCAGATACTAAGAAGAAATACTTTGGTTTCCTTCCTTTCGGGAATGGGCTTTTGGTACTATGATTTCGGACCGTTTAACACATCGGGCTGGTGGTATGAACCGTATTATCTGGATGAGATAAAGTCGTTACAGAAGATATACAACAAATACTATGAGAAGGAGTATATAAAAAGGGCGGATGTGCTTTTGGTGTTTGATACCAAAGTCCAGAAATATACCGCTCTTACGGAAAACGCCGACCCCATTACCGATAAAGCCTGTATAAATGTAGCCTATCCGATGGCATTAAGATCGGGAGCT
This sequence comes from Bacillota bacterium, assembly GCA_022706885.1. GTDB lineage: Bacteria > Bacillota > Clostridia > DUPQ01 > DUPQ01 > DUPQ01. The sequence continues at coordinate 107,655 of JAKJBR010000001.1, read as the reverse complement.
TCCATGGACACCATATACTTAAGCGATTTGGGAAAAACAAATTTGGATAAGTATAAATGCATAATATTCATGAACACATTCGCACTTACCGATACGCAGAAGCAGTATATAGCCAAGAAAGTTTATAAGAAAGGCCGTTCAATTGTATGGTTCTTTGCTCCCGGATATACAGATAAAAAGAGAAATGACATAGCTTTCTGTAAGCAGGTATCGGGATTTGATCTGGATGTTATTGCACCTGCGCCGCAGATAACCGTACAGTGTAAAGGCTTTTCCTATTCCGTAGATAACAGTGATAAAGAGAGCAAATTGAATAAGCTGTTTGTACCAAAAGACGGAAATATATTGGGATATATAGGCAAGACTCCGGCATTGGCACATAAAACAATTGACGGCTGTGATGTATATTTCTCTTCAATACCCTTTACCACACCGGAATCCTTCAGATACATCTTTGAAAGAAGCGGAGTGCATATTTACGATAGCTGTAATGATGCGGTTATTGAAGGTTCCAATCTTCTATTGATACATGCCGAACATAAAGGAGAGAGAGTTATAAAGTTCAGGGACTCGGAAATCACCGTGGATTTCCAAGCAGGAGAAACCATATTATTTGATATTAACACCAAGGCTATATTAAGAAGAGGTGAACAGGGACTTACGGTCTGATTACTGTTTTCTCAAATACATCTGTTTTACATATACCCAAATTGTTGCTAATTCGCATTTTTCGTAACAGTAAAACAGTATTCATATGCTAATCCCAGTTCATTCTTCTGCCCTACATAACCTGCAGCTTCTTCCGAAGGTGCAAAATACTGCTTCAAATATTTTATCAACTCGGTAATATCGGTATCGCTTCTTGTTTCTATAGTTATTGCTTCTATGTACTCGTTCTTGAATGCCGCCTTCTTATACTTATCATTATATCCCGTATATGTCAGAAATATCGTGTCATACCCGTCAGGTACAGACTCACGCATCTCTATCTTGTTACCTTCCTTGTCATACACAGCTATAATTTTTTCCTCTTTTTCATCTTTTTCTACCTTATCTTTTGTCTCTTCCGGCAATTCGTAATATCCGATTATCTTGAATCCGACACGCATTGCCTCAAGAAAGTTAATGCTTCGGTCCGACTCACTCATTGTAACAATATGGTAGTCTATACTGCGATTATTGCGAGTAGCCTCATGCATTGCTACAGGTACTATGGCATATCCTTTTATATCCCCTTCCAATTCTTTTTCTTTCCTATAGTCTTCATTTCTTAATGCTGCAAGATCCTTACCCGTATAGTTGGTATAAAATGTTATTTCACAGCCTTTTTTCATTCTTTCTATTTCACTTACACCGGTAACAGCTTGATGAAACCACGGCCAGTTCTTACCGCTTTTTTTAAGGTAATCAGTTATTTCTCTACCGTAATTTCCGGGAAGTGTTATCGAAAAGCTATAAGACGGCACCTTTGTAAATGCAGGGTAATCACTCGGATTCACTCCTTTTCTGCCCGTACTTATATTTAAATCCGTTATATACTGTGAATATCGGGAGTAGTCATTTATTAGGGCGTCGGCATATACATGCGACATTTCCAGTTTGTCTTTTCCGTCAATCCGGGATATTGTTATTATATTCTTCTCGGAGCTTTTCTCTCCCGAAAGATCAATAGGCTTTAAATCCACCGTGTTTACAAACATATACGAATACGGCTCATTAAACCTGTTTATCCTTTTTTCATACTGATTAAGCATATTCATATCTGCGAAATATTCGCTTAAGAAGTATGAGAAATTTGTAAGGTCGGCCTGCTTATTCACATTAATCTCCATACAATCAATATGATCCGGAACGTCTTTTTGAGCTCCGAGAACCACCGTACTTAATCCCGAATAGGACAGATACAAAGTATCACTCTCATTTTTTGTTGTGTATTCTCCTATTACCGTGAAATATGCCAAGCCGCTTGTGCCGGGGTTTATTAAAAACAACACCTTCTCGTTATCAGGCAATTCTTCATTGATATGACTACTCAATGTAGAGGGAATGATAATATAGTGCTGCAAGTTTTCCGCCAATAAATCAGCGGAATATCCTTCATAAATGGTTATTTTACTGTCTTTTTTGTCAGATATTATACCGCTTAATGCGGTAATACCTTTGCAGTACTTAATTGAACCTATAACCTCTTCGACATTGCTGCTGTCCGGATTTTTCAAAACATCATTGTAGTTATACAAACTTAAGCCCTTGTCGCTCATCTCATACCTGACGGAAGATATGTTGATACTGACTATTTCTTCTTTAAATGCCAACCTTTTGTCCATTAGAACTTTTGAATATCTGTACGGCATATTAAGAGGCTCCTGAGCATCTGACCTTTTAAAAACAATGTCGCTGTTAGAAGTCGTAACATTGAAATGCTCTGTTTTACCGAAAAGACTGTCACGGAATATGAACAGTAAAGCTGCCGCAACAATCACAACCGATACTATGATGATTATAGTAACACCTGTTTTTTTCTTGTTTTCCATCTGTTAACCTCCGTTCGTATATTGAAAATATAGATGTTTATGCAAACCGTGCTAATCACTAACTAACGGTGCTATATATAAACTATTTCGGATAATGCTCGTACTGAAAAATATACGGATCGCCAAACCTGTTGGTTTTACCTTCATATTTCTCAAGAGCGTTTGCATCGGCAAAATATCTGTCTAAATACTCCATCAGTTGAATACCGTCTTGCCCTTCAAACAATTTAATTTCCAATGAATCCACAAATTCCGATACATCGCTTTCTGCTGATGTAAGAATACGAGCTATGCCGGAATATGATACATAGATAGTGTCATATTTATCCCTTGCAGTGTACTCTCCTATTATTGTAAACCGGCCGGGAAATACGGATGAGCCTTCAACAAGGCTTATACTCATTATTCTGTCCTGAGGAGCAAGTTCGGAATTTATAAATTTGGTTATGGAGGACGGTATAATCACGCAGTCTCTCATTTTATCCTGCATCATAGCGGCATTAAAGCCTTCATAAAATGTAACTTCACAGTTTTTCTTTTCATTGGCTATTATATCAATATCCGTTATGCCTTTACAGTACTGAATGGCCAGTAAGATATTTCTATCTTCCTCAGTGTTTTCCGTTTTCGCTAGAACGCCCAACGGAAATCCCCAACGAAAGTTTTCTCCGTCCAGTCTGATTCTTACGGAAGAAATAAGAAACTTTTCAATATCTCCTGAAAAATACGATTTGTCCGAGAGAATTTTGTCTACATACCTATATGACATTCTCAGAGAACCTTTTCCGTCTATTCTCTTAATGACTATGCGGTTGCCATAATCTTCTTTACTTTGACAAGACACCAATAAAGCTGTTGCTGTTAAAATAACAATGATGCCAATTACAGAAATCCATACTTTCTTTTTTCCTTTTTTCATTATTAATGCCTCTTTCTCTTTCGTAATAAACAATTAACGGTTTTTCTGTTAATACTGTAAATAAAAATCTCTTTTCTTGTCCGATATCACTTTCTTTTGAAGTTAATATGTCCCGAGTATACTTTCAACATAGGCGCAAGTCAACAAAAGAGCAAAAGAATTCATGGAAAGTTAATTTTTTGTTCACACTTTATTAACACTTTCTTTTTATACTCATGTTGTATTACTAGCAGTTACTTCAATAATTCCTTCCTCCTCTAAAAGAAACCAAAAAACATGCTAATAATACCGAAACAATATTAACAACTCCTCATACAAAGTTTCGCTCCGTAAAATAGCACCGTGAGTGCTATTTTTCAGTTCCCGCTTTTCTTTGAATCTACTCATAACCACACCCTCATCTCGGTTTCTCCCCTGTTGGCAAAGCAGTAATAGGGAATCATTCTCAATGTTTTCTTTCGGTATTTGAACGGGGTAAAGGTATAAAGGTCGTCAATGCTTTGGGGTATTTTTATATCCACATCCAGCATATAGGCATCCAGCTGATCGGACTTTACTGTTTTGTAATTGAGCTCTTTCCCGAAAACTATATTGTTAAGAGGAAAATCGTTATCGACAGCTTCCGCACAATATACCACAGGACCTCTCATTACGGCGGTCTTATGGGAATTGTCATACACTTTCGGGTTACTGTATACCAGTCTCGGTGTAATATCCATTTCCAATCTGATTCTGTTCTGTCCTTTTGGCAGATTGATGTATATGTAACCTTTTTTCGAAGAATATTTGCTTCTTACATCATTAATTACCAATTTCAGATACTTACACCAATAAGGTTTTCTTACGGCAACCTTATTTACTCCGGAAACTTTAATATATACTTTCCCGCAGTTCGGAAACTCCGTCCTGATTTCTGCCCTTATATTCTCATACTCCAGATCGGAAGATATGAACTGGTTTATAAACAGGGTATCCTTATTATATGAATATATGTATTCGTTAATTGCTCCTATAAATCTTATTACATTAGGAGGACAGCAGGAACAGCCGAACACTTCCTTTCTCTGAGTAATGGCATTTCTCTCGGTAAGTGTCGTGGCCACATTCCTGTTGTTCAAAACGGGCTGAATCTCCAAAGGATTTTCATAAAAGAACGCTTTTCCGTCCAGAGATACACCCGAGAGCATTCCGTTGTAAATAATCCTTTCCACCGTGTCCGCATATACGGAGTCGGCATCAGATAAAAGCATGCGTTGTGCAAAGAATGCCAACGCTATTGCCGCACATGTTTCGGCATATCCTTTGGTATTGGGAAGATCGTAATCCAATGTATATGCTTCACCCAGGTGCGATGATCCGGTTCCCCCGGTAATATACATTCTTTTTTTCACTATATTGGAAAAAATGGCTTTACATGCAGCAAGAAGTTCCTTGTCTTTGTATCTGTACGCAATATCCGCCATTCCCGCATAGAGATAAGATGCTCTGACTGCATGTCCTTCCGCCGTCCTCTGTTGCCTTACAGGCAGAAAATCCTGTGTGTTATATCTGTTGTAGTTGCTGCCTATCCAAGGCTCTTCTTCAACACCTCTTCGGTCAATAAAGTGTTTGGAAAGTTCAAGATACTTCTTTTTCCCGGTCGTGTCGTACATCTTGACAAGAGCAAGTTCTATTTCCTCATGACCCGGTGTTTTAAATGCGGCGGATTTTTCCGTTATAAACACTTTGTATATGTAGTCGGCATAATCTTCCATCAGTTTTAAAAACTTTTCTTTTCCCGTCGCTTTATAATATTGCACAGCGGCTTCCATAAGATGACCTGCACAATAAAGCTCATGGTCCGAACGGTGCTGCCATCGTTCTTCCGGTTTTCTTAAAAAATGCGAGTTATAGTAACCGTCATCCGACCTGTTCTTTTCAATGAGATCTGCTATGCGGTCTATGAATACCTCCAACTCGCTGTTTCTCTCTTTATGCAGTATGAAAGATACACCTTCTATCCATTTGGCTACATCGGAATCATAGAAGATGTGTGCTATCTTCTCATTTGTAAAATCAAACGCATCAAACCTGCCTGTTTCCAGAAACCTGTTTTGGACGGCTTTTACCGTAACATCCTTATTTATATCCTGGCGCTTCTTCCAGAAACCGTCGGTTATATCCACATGCTTTATACCGATATGCAGCATATTCGATTCTCCTTTGCAGCTTTTATATCCTTCAGTAATAAATGCTAATCCTGCATTTTGAAAACATTAGCCCTGAGTGTATAATCAAAGTCAAAAGCATCATTTTTAACCGCCACTGCTTTGAGGTAGTAAGTACCGTCGGAAATGTCGATAAAATTGGAGATGTCGGATGTCCTGGCAACATAAATATGCTGAGCTCTTGAGCCGTAATTCAGAAGATCCACCTCTCTGTACACATAGATGTTTATAGCATCCTTCATCATATACTTTGAACTGATGTTGAAGGTCAGGCTCATCTTATTAGTGCCGCTGCTGCTTATCTTGAACCAGTCGGCATCATTTGCAGCTCTTATGGTGAAATCAATCTTTTCAGTGGGGGTTAACGGTGTCGCTTTATTCCATGTGTCGTTATTCTCATGCTTATCCGATTCTCTGATGGTATACTCTAAGTGTATATCATCAAGAACGGGTAAAGCGGAATCTATCTTGATGTAATATTTTCCCGCCTTGTCCAGCTTATATGCCACCCTCTCATCATACTTGTCGGAGGTAAACAACGGAACGGCATATTCTTCATAACTGTCCAATTCCGCTTCACTGTATATCGATACTTTAGCATATTTGTTGAAATCCGATTGCATTATGTAATCTATTACACTGTTATCTTTTCCCACATTGAAATAGAACCAGTCGGTATCGTTAACTCCCGATATTGTAAAGGTTTTTCTTTCACCGGCCGGGAAATAGGTTGCAGTATCTCTGGTGTTGTTCAGTTCGTTGGCATCGGAGTTCAGCAATGAAAGATACAATATGCAGTCATCGGAAATAATTGTATCGGATACTATTTTAATGTAATAGGTGCCCTTTTCCTCCAGCATGTATATGTAAGGAGCCTTGGCGCTGTTAAAGGTGAAAAGAGGAGCGGCTTCTCCGTACGATTCCACATCATCCTGTCTGTAAACAAATATATTTACCGATGCGCCGGTTTTGGGTATATATGTGTTAAGTCTCAATGCCTGATTTTCTTTGTATGTTTTAACTGCAAACCAGTCCTGATCATTCAATGCGGGAAGCGTGAAACGTGTTTCACTGTTGCCCGATATGATTTTTGCACTTTGATAATCATTGTTGGGTTCATATCGGTCTGCCGGAATCACAGTATAACTTATCTCTATCGGAGTAGTTATTACGCTGTTATCGACAGTATACAGTTTGAAGTAATATGTGCCTGCCTCTTCCATATACACATACGAAGTTCCCGTTCCTCTTGTTTTATACAAGGTTTCCGCCGCTTCGCTGCCGGCAATTAATCGTGCACCTTCATACCAGTCGCATATAAGTTTTGCTCCCGAGAAAGATGCATTACGTATGCTGAGCTTGACCGTCTGCCCGGGCTTGTCCGTTTTTACCATTAACCAGTCCACATCATTTGATGCGGATATGGTAACGGTTTTTGCAACTCCCGGAGTAAGCATTACCGCCTGATCATAAGAATCATTTCCTTCCAGGCTGTCGGGAGGGATAATGTCGGTTATAAGGGTGACTTTATTGAGAACCGCTTCTCTCGCGGACGGTGTCACCTTTAAGTAGTATGTCTGTGTCTTATCATTCTTATGGGTATAATATTTGTTGAATTCGGTAGATGTGAACAATACCGGTGCGGTATCCCCGTTCTTAATCAGATCTTCTTCTCTGTAAAGTGCGACATTTACTCCTTTACCGGAACTGATATCATTCCTTATTATATATTGCAAAGCCTGATCTTTTTGTAAGGATATCTTAAACCAGTCTATATCATTTATGGCCGAGATATCTATAATGTACGGTTTCTTTATATCTATCGGTGTTGCTCTTTCCCAGACATCATTGTCTTCATATATATCATTTACGATTGTAGTGTAATTCAATTTAATATTGCTGCCGATTGCACTGTTTCCTATTACAGAAACTTTCAGATAATAAGATCCGCCTTTACTTATCTTATATGCCGACGGTTTGTTCAGCATGTAGGTTCCGAACAGTCTCTCCGCATTATTGCCCTGACTTAAAACATCTTCTTTGTAGTACAGAGCCGATATAACGCCGGTTGCAGCCTGATCGTCGCAACTTATCGTCAGAATGACGGATTTACCTTCCGTCATGGGTTCCAGTTCAAACCACTTTTCACTGAACGAATCACTGAAGGATAAGGAATGTGTCGTATTGCCGTATATTTTTACGGCATTTTCCCACGGTCCCTTCATCACATCCTCTGTTGCAGGTTGTTGAACGGTAGCTTGTTCAGACTGTACTCTTTCTTCAGTGTTAACTATTACGGCATCATCAGTAGGAAATGATGCTAATGTTATGACGCTAAAAACAAGAACTAATAACAGAATTCCTATGCAAACTATATTTTTTTTCATTATATCCCTCCGAATGATGTATAAAGGATATACTAATATACCGCAATTGTAAACACAAAAGGAGCCGTTTGCGGACATAGTTCAGAAAAAGTTCACAATTAATCATAACAATCAAATTAGTCATTAAAGCCCTGTCTTCGGTATTTAAAAACAATGATGTTTATGCTAACATATCGATAGGAGGCAGCATGAGAACGGTTTTGATAACCGGTGCTTCAAAAGGAATCGGGCGACAGGCAACGGAGGATTTTTTGGCAGCCGGGTACAATGTTATCGCAAATTTCCATACCACAAAAATGGATAAATCGGAATATCCCTCGTTTCAGGAGCATATCGAGGTGATAAAAGCCGATGTCTCCGACTATGGTCAGGTTGAAGAAATGTTCAAAAAAGGACAAGTTAGATTCGGCAACATTGATGTTGTTATAAACAATGCCGCCGTAAACTATGCGGGACTTCTTTCCCGGATGGAAGAAAAAGACTGGGACAGGATTATCAATGTAAATCTTAAGGGAATTTTTAATGTATGCAAATGTGCGGTACCGTCCATGGTATACAGAAAAGCGGGACATATCATAAATATATCCTCCATGTGGGGCATAACCGGTGCTTCCTGCGAGGTTGCCTATTCGGTATCCAAAGCCGGTGTCATAGGCTTTACAAAAGCGCTGGCCAAAGAATTGGCTCCTTCGAATGTATATGTCAACTGTGTCGCACCCGGCATAATACAGACCGACATGAATAAAGCCTATACTCAACAGGAATTGGAAGAGATGATTCCTTTGGGAAGAATAGGTAAATGCAGGGATGTATCGGAAATGCTTCTTTTCTTAGCCGATGAAAAGACCTCGTTTATAACCGGGCAGGTCTTTTCGGTAAACGGGGGAACGGTTATTTAGTTTAAGGACAGTTCATAATTTCAATCTACCATATGATACGATTGAAGTCGGGAGAGGCAAATAAATGATGAGAAGAATAAGAGAATTCTTTATGAACAGATACGGAACGGACCAGCTGAACAGGGCTTTAATGGTTGTGTATGCCCTTTTCTTTTTTGTTTACCTGATAACCAAAAATAATGTGTTTTTGTTTATTGCCCTGGCTGTTGCCCTGTATCAGGTATTCCGAACTCTATCAAGGAATTTCACTCAAAGAGCAAAAGAGAATCAGTTTTTCTTAAAATACTGGAATCCCCTTAAAGGTAAATATTTTTCCGTTAAGAAGAAAGCTACCGACAAAACACACAGATACTATAAATGCCCCAAATGCAAAACCGAGGTTCGCGTACCTAAAAACAAAGGCAAGATAAGAATCACCTGCCCCAAATGCAGTGAGCAGTTTATAAAAAAGACTTGAAAAAGCGGTTTAACCGATTCAACAGGTATTGCCTTGGCATAGAATTATTTGAGAGTATAAGTTAAAATAGAGTGGAAATAATAATAAATTAAATGGGGGGTTGTTATGGAATTTCTAAAAACATTGGAACAGCTGAGGACTCCGTTCTTTGATCAGTTTTTCCTGTTAGTCACAAAAATGGGTGAGGAACTTTTCTTCACCGTGGTAATATTGATTGTCATATGGTGTATAGATAAAAAAACCGGGTACCGGATGTTTTTCATATTCTTACTGGGTTCCTTTGTCAATCAGATGCTTAAATTAATCTTTAAAGTCCCGCGCCCCTGGACATATGAGAATGCCGCAAAGCCGGTGGAAGGCTCGGTGGAAGCGGCAACCGGCTACTCTTTCCCTTCGGGACATACCCAACAGGGCATCGGTCTTTTCGGATCGGTAGCCATGTTTCTTAAGAAAACCCGGGTGTATATAGTTATGGTAATTCTTACACTTCTTGTGGCCTTTTCCAGAATGTATCTGGGGGTCCATACTCCTGCGGATGTATTTACATCTTTAGCTATCGGAGTAGTGCTTTTATTGCTCTGCTACTACGCTTTCCGTGTTGCAGATAAGCATAAATACGGGGATGTATATCTTTACGGTATTGTTGCATTTGCTATCGTAATTTCACTTATAGTGCTCTCGTTTGACAAAACCGGCTCACCGGAATATCTGCACGGAATAGAAAACGGATGGAAACTTTTAGGCTGCTGTATCGGTATTATAGTCTCCATAATCGTAGACATCAAATACACAAACTTTGAAGTAAAAGCCAAGTGGTGGCAACAGATTATAAAGTTGGTTGTGGGTCTGGGAATGGTATTGGTTATAAAATCCTTCTTAAAACAGCCTCTTCTGGACCTGTTCAACCAAAGTCCGGTTGCCGACGGAATAAGGTATCTTCTTATAATTCTGTTTGCCGGATGTTTATATCCCATGCTCTTTAAGATATTTAAAAGAAACAGTAAAGCAGACAGCTGATGCTGTCTGCCTTTTACTTTATGCTTTTTTGTTGAGTTTTACTTATTCCGCTTCATAAGGTTTTATATATATATTTCCCGTGGAAGTCTTAAGGTTTATGTTTGCGTCTGCCGAATGAGAAACCAATACGGGGATTTCCGCATCGAATTTACCTACATCGGTGCTGTAAGAAACAACAAGTTTATCGGTTTTTACTATGTACAGGTATATGGAGCCGGTGTCGGTATCCGCATATATACTGTCTGGCGGAGCTGCACATTTTATTGTAATGCTTCCGGTATTGCTTCTGAACTCTCCCGTTTTGAAGCTGCCTTCGGTTTCCACCATGCCCGTGTCGGATTTTTGTGTAATGGACTTTACTTTGTAATTTTTGCATATTACTCTGCCGACATCCGATTTGCAGTACAGCGTTTCCGTTATTACATCATTTGCCTCAATTCTTCCCGTATCGGTCTCCGCATTGATTTTTTCCTCCGCTGTTATCCTGTTTAAAGATATATTACCGGTATCGCTTTTAACCGTAACACTCTTGGCCTTTAATTCCGATGCGGTTATCGAAGAAGTATCGGTATTCAGAGTAACTGTTCTGCTTGCGTTGAGATTGCTGACATTAATTCTTCCGGTGTGTGTTTCAAGATAAACAATGTCAGCCGTTATATCCTGTGCCGTTATATCGGTAATCTGACAATCCGCCTTTAATGCGGATAATGACTCCGATAATGTTTTGGGAATCCATATGACTACTTTTTTGGGAGCTATTTTGAATATTGACTCGTTTTCCAGCTCACTGATTTTCAAAATGCCGTCTTTTACGGTATAAGTAAGATTCTCTCCTTTGGCTAAATCTCTCTGACAGCTTTCCGCAATCAGTATCTTTTCATGATCATGTACCTTAAATTCCACCGCTTTGGTTATCCACTTTACCTGTATCTCTTTTATTCCGTCGGCATTTGTCTCATATCTTGCCTTTTCTTCAAACTGTCCTCTGCGAATCTCAATTCTGTGTCCTTCGACAAACGAAAAACTAAGCCCGCTGAACCCGTGTTCCGCTATATACCATGCTCCAAGGCCTATAATTACTACAATTATTACCAGTATAGCTATGGTCCTGATTATTTTTGATGATGTTGCATTCATTTTATTCACCTCACTACTTAGCTTTTCCAAGCCAGATATCCAATATGGTTTCGATTGCAGCTGCAAGCAGGAATATAAGCCATGTTAAATGCCATGCATTTGTCTGAAAGCTGACAATGAAATACATAATCAAGGTTATAAGCCATAAAAATCCCGATACCGATTTTCTTATGCTTCTTTTCCTCTCTATTTCCGCCATTCTGTCGGTTTGAGTGTTGCTATGCCTGTACCCCGGTTTATTTGTCCTGTTGTATATTGCAAGTATTATGCCTATGGCCACCAATATTACCGCAATCATGACATTTATGAGCACGCTCTTGTATGACAGCGCCATAACCAACGGAACCGCCGCAAGCACGAAAATCATTGCGACCACCGATCTCAGAGCGAGATATTTCTGCCTCTTGGAATCGTCGGGAGTTATCTCCTTTTCCAGTTCGGCAAAAAGTTCCGATAAGTCTCCTATACTATCTATCGCTGTCTTATACGCTTCATCCTTGCTTTTTCCTTCCGTTACAAGATCATTGTATTTGTCCTTGAGATTCTGAAGTATTTCTTCTTTAACCTCATATGCCTTCGCCGTCGCAGGCGCATTTCTAAACAAGTTATTCACGTACGCCTTTAACTTATTCTCCATCTTCCATCACCCCCGTATCAATTAGTTTCTCAATCATGTTCTTTGACCTGTTCCAGTCACTTAATAAATTAATATATTCCTCTTTTCCTCTTTCGGTAATAGAGTAGTATCTGCGTCTTGCAGTCACATTATCTTCACCCCAGTAGGAAGTAATAAATCCGGCTTCTTCCAGTCGCTTGAAAGCCGTATACAGCGTCGCCTCCTTGAATTCGTATTCGCCGGCGGTTTTTGCAGATATCTCTTTGTTTATCTCATAACCGTAACTGTCCTTTTTCATCAAGCTTGCCAGTATAATCGTATCGGTATTTCCTCTTATAAGATCTGATGCTATCGTCACTCTATCTCCTCCCTTCGTTAAGTATTTCACCTTACGTGATACATAATAGTATAATATACTTCGCCTGTCAAGGTATTTTTTAAAAATTTTTTATTTTTTCTTTCTCTTTATTTTTTCCCTTTTTTATACGGTTGTAAATACAGAAAATTAACAGTTATATCCAATATAAAAAGTTCGTTTCTTTTACTTTTCTGTGGATAACTTATTTTTGAATTTATCGCATATTTATCGTATAAATTTTGATTTTACCTTTCTTATCCACAAAAAGCGGGGTTAGCCTGTGGATAACTTTGCATTAAAAAATGCCTTGTTTATGGGCATTTTTATATGTATGAAAGTTATACGGTTTGTTTGTCCACAAGTACTGTGAGTTTTATTCTTCCGCTTCTTCTTGCTCTTTTTCCGTAATTGTTGCGGCAACCACGGCATTATCTTCCTCAATTCTCATAAGAGTAACTCCTTGAGTTGCTCTGGATAAGATGCTTATCTGTCCTACATCCAGCCTAATCATATCTCCCTGCAGAGACATAAGCAGAAGATCATCCTGGTCCGATGCTATCATGGAAGCTATAATTGTTCCGGTTCTTTCAGTGACTTTGTAGTTTATGACGCCTTTTCCTGCTCGTTTTTGTATAGGATACTCGGACACGAAGGTTCTCTTGCCGAAACCGTTCTCCGTGACGGAAAGTATGGTTTCTTCTTCCTTTACCAGACTCATGCCTACCACATAATCGTCATCGTCTAACCTTATTCCTATAACGCCTTTTGCCGATCTTCCGGTTTCTTTTGTATCTTCTTCAGTGAATTTAATAGCTTTTCCTTTATTGGTTATGAGCATTACGGTGTCATCACCTCCGGAAAGTCTGACAGCTATCAAATCATCTTCTTCTCTTAAAGTTACCGCTATAATACCGCTCTTTCGTATGTTGACATAGCTTATAAGGGGGGTTTTCTTTACAAATCCCAGTTTGGTGGCCATAAACAGATTCTGAGTCGTTTCAAAGCTCTCTATCGGCAGGATTGTAGTTACTTTTTCATTGGAATCCAATTCCAGAAGATTGACTATGGCCGTTCCTCTTGCGGTCCTGCTCGCTTCCGGTATCTGAAAGCCTCTGAGTTTATATACTTTTCCTCTGTCGGTAAAGCAGAGAACCGTGCTGTGGGTGCTTGTGGTAAATATATCTACAATAGTATCTTCTTCTCTTGTCGTAACTCCTATTATGCCCTTACCTCCTCTGTTCTGGCTTTTGTAAGTATCTACTGGAGTCCTTTTTATATACCCGAATCTTGTAAGAGTCAGCACTACCGTTTCTTCTTTTATGAGGTCTTCGTCCAGCAGGTCTTCTTCGGAGTCCTCTATGGCTGTTCTTCTTTCGTCGCCGTATTTCTTCTTTATAACTTCCAGCTCCTCCATTACAACCCGGTGAGTGATGTCCTCATGCTCCAGTATGCTGAGATAGTACTTTATCTTTTCCGTCAACTCATCATACTCGGTCTGAAGCTTCAATATTTCCAGTCCGGTAAGTCTTCCCAGTCTCATGTCCACTATTGCCTGAGCCTGTCTGTCGGTAAATTCGAATTTTTCCACCAAACGGACTTTTGCTTCCGGCTCGTTGGGGCTCTTGCGGATGGTTTCAATTACGGCATCCAGTATATCAACGGCTTTTATCAGTCCTTCCAGTACATGTGCTCTGGTCTGTGCCTTATCCAGATCAAACTTGGTTCTTCTCCTTATTACATCCACCTGATGCTGTATATAATATTCCAGCATCTGCTTGAGATTCAATGTCTTGGGCTCATATCCGGTCTTGGAAGGAGTGAGTGCAAGCATGTTGACATTGAAAGCGTCCTGAAGCTTTGTCTGCTTATACAGCCTGTTAAGTATAACGTTGGCATTGGCATCTTTTTTTAAAGTAATTATTATTCTTACTTCTTCGTTTCTGTCCGACTCGTCGTTTATTTCCGATATTCCTTCAATGGATTTATTCTTGACCATGTCGGCAATGGTTTCGATAAGTTTTGCCTTATTTACCTGGTAAGGAAGGTCATGAATTATTATTCTTTGTCTTCCGTTTGCATGCTCTTCTATTTCAGCTTTGCCTCTGACGACAATTCTTCCTTTTCCCGTCTTATATGCCTGATATATTCCCGACCGGCCCATTATGGTCCCGTATGTGGGGAAATCCGGGCCTTTAACTATTTCTATAAGTTCCTCGATGGTTATATCGGGATTTTTAATAACCGCAAAAATAGCATCTATTACTTCGGTCAGGTTGTGGGTAGGTATGTTGGTTGCCATTCCTACCGCTATACCGCTGGAACCGTTTACAAGAAGATTGGGAAATCTTGAAGGCATTACAACCGGTTCCATTTCGTGGTCATCAAAATTGGATTTGAAGTCCACGGTCTCCTTGTTTATATCCGCAAGCATTTCCACAGCTATCCTGGTAAGTCTGGATTCGGTGTATCTCATTGCGGCAGGCGGATCCCCGTCACGTGATCCGAAGTTACCGTGCCCGTCAATCAAGGGATACCTCAGGGAGAAATCCTGAGCCATCCGCACCATTGCATCATATACCGCAGCATCGCCGTGGGGATGGAATTTTCCTAAAACCTCTCCTACGGTAGCGGCACATTTTCTGTGAGATTTATCTGGATAGAATCCCAATAAATGCATTGCATAAAGTATTCTTCTGTGAACGGGCTTGAATCCGTCACGTACATCGGGCAATGCCCGGTCGGCTATAACGCTCATAGCATATTCTATGAACGCCTTTCTCATTTGTTCCTCTATATCTACCGGTATAATTTTGGAAACATCACATAATTTTTCGTTTTCCATAGTGTTTTTTTAGTATCTCTTTCACAAGTTTTATCTTAATAATTATACCATAAAACACCTTTCCGGTCTATGCAAAACGGGAATATGCTCGGCTATCGGAACGGTAAAAACAAGTCGGAAGTTAAAAAGAAAAAGCCTATTCATAAAGCTTTTTCGATGATGTCTTTTATATGTGTTTTAATTGTTCTCTGCCGGTTAATCGGTCCTGTTTCTTAAGAAACTGACAAACGAATCATCCGGATTGAATATCTTCAGCCTTGTTCCTCTGATATTATACTGTCTTATGTACTGTCGTCCGTTTTCGGGATTAAAGATTATATAACCGTTGACACTGGTACCCTTCAGTTCATAAGTCCCTTTCTCCGCCCATTCGTCAACTCCGTACATGAAAGTCTCGTATGTTTTATCGCCGCCGAAATATATATATGCTCCTCTGGTCGTGGAATCGGTCTGTATTTCCACCCACCATGTGCCCACTATAGACTTAAATATTAATGCCGATACTATACCTAAAACAAGCAATACCAATATGGATATTGTAACTATCTTTTCAATCTTCGCTTTGCGTATGGCTTTGGCTTTTTCCTCCGCACTTATATTCCTTCTGTCTTCCGTCATTTATCAATCTCCTTTATTTACAATCGGTCTTCACATTCTATCATAACTGTCAGTAGCTTGAACAGAACTTCTTTATAATCTTCTTAGGGCAGACATCATAGCATTTCCCGCACCTTGTGCATTTCTCATAATCTATTACCGCCACATTATTGATAACATGTATAGCATCATCTTGGCAAGCCTTCACACACAGATTACATGCTATGCATCCGTTCTTGCAGTTTTTGCCGGTTATCCTGCCGCTGTCTTCACTTGCACATGCAACATAATATCCGTCCTCTCCTATAAGATATCTTATAAGGTTTCTGGGGCAGGTTTTTGCGCAAAGTCCGCATTCGGTGCATATTACCGGGTCAATAACCGGTGCGCCGTCTTTCATCATTATGGCACCGTTGGGACATGCGGCAACGCAATCACCGTATCCGAGACAGGAGTAAAGACAGGAATTTTCCCCTCTGTATGCCAAAGAAGCGGCCGCACATGTCTTAATACCGGAATAAGTATATTTTTTTGATACATCGGGACAACATATGGCTTTCATAACTCTTGTTTTTTGTGTTGCCACTTTGACTCCCAGTATCTCCCCTATTTTTATTGCCGAGGCATTGGTTCCCGGTATGCATAAATTACCTTCGGCTTTTCCCTCCGCAACGGCTTCGGCATATAAATCACATCCCGAATAACCGCAAGCCCCGCAATTGGCTCCGGGAAGTATTTCTCTTATCGCTTCCGCTTTCTCGTTCTTCTTCACTTCAAAGAACTTACCTGCTATAGTGAGTATCACTCCGAAGAACAGAGCTATTCCCCCTACTATGGAAACCGGAATCAGTATTTCATTAAGTATCTCTTTCACCGCTTACACCTCACCCGAACATTCCTTTAAATCCCGTAAAGGCCATAGACAGAAATGCCGCTGTTATGAGCGCTATGGGAAGACCTTTAAAATATTTAGGCACATCATTCATATCCAATCGCTCTCTTATGCCGGCAAATATTATTGTGGCTATCATAAATCCTAAGCCCCCGGTGGCTCCGTACAGAGCGCTCTGCCACAGGTTATATCCGTACTGCACATTCAACAAAGCCACGCCCAGAACGGCACAGTTGGTGGTAATGAGCGGAAGATATATTCCTAAGGCCTTATATAACGAAGGCATGGTTTTTTTCATGAACATCTCTATGAACTGCACCAATCCCGCTATTACCAGTATGAATGTCAGTGTCTGCAGATACTCCAGATTGTAAGGAACCAGAAGATAGGTGTTGGTTAAATAAGTTACAACCGAAGCCAGAGCCATTACAAATATAACGGCAACCCCCATTCCCACAGCGGAACTCAGTTTTTTCGATACTCCCAGAAAGGGACAGATTCCCAAAAAGTTGGAGAGAACAAAATTGTTCATCAGGATAGCTCCGAAAGATATATATATAATCATTCTAAATGTATCTGTGTTCATCGGCTTTCTCCTTTCTTATCTTTTGCTTCGCATTGCATGGGGCAATCCGCACAATCCTTGATTTCGGTTTTCTTACGGGTAAGAGCGCTAACCAGTGCCATAAGCGAACCCAGCACAAGAAATGCGCCTGCAGGTGTTACAAAAATTGCAGGCATAGGTATGTTCTTTATAATCTCCTGCCCGAAAATCGCACCGTTCCCCAAAAACTCTCTTATTGTACCTATAACCGTCAGTGCAAGGGTAAATCCCAGACCCATTCCGAGACCGTCCAACAATGAATACCAGGCATTGTTCTTGCCTGCAAAAGCCTCGGCTCTAGCCAAAATAATACAGTTTACAACTATAAGCGGAATGTATATACCCAATGCCTTATCCAATTCCGGCAGGAATGCTTTCATAAGCAACTGTACTATTGTTACAAAGCCTGCTATTACGGTTATATATACCGGTATTCTGACCGTGTCGGGTATGAGCTTTCTCAGAAGCGATATAATTATATTGGACAAAACAAGTACCGCTGTCGCTGCTATACCCATCATAAAAGAGTTCTTAGCAGTAGTAGAGACGGCTAACGTGGGGCACATTCCGAGCACCAATATAAATGTGGGATTCTCTTTGATTATACCTTTTGAAAGTTCCTGTAAAGATCTGTTTTTCATTTAACCACCTCTGCATATATCAAAAGAGCACTTTCCACCGCCGAAATAACAGCATCGGTGGTAACCGTCGCCCTTGTTATATAGTCAACATTATCGGCTATATCGTCCTGCCTTGTAAAACCGGTAAACTGGGAGGTGAACTCCGGAAGTTCCGCGTTCTTTCCTATGTTAGGAGTTTCATCATTGTCCCCTATTACAATGTTCTCCACAGCTCCTTCGTTATTTATTCCTACAAATACTACCATTTCTCCTCCGTAACCTTTTGCAACCATAGTAAAGACATATCCTTTAGCGCTTTTGCTCACTCCCTTTAATTTCGCTTTGGTGTTGATGTCCAATTTCATCACCTCTTCGGAAATATCCGTAAAAGGCGCACCGCCGGAAAGCACCATGTTCATTGCTTTTTCCGCTTCCTCTTTCTCTTTGGCTTCAATCGGTCCTTTGGTAAAACGATTGGTAAGCGCAAGCAGTCCGACGACACAGAGGGTTATAAGGAAAAGACTTAATACAGGAGCTATATATTTTTTCATTTCTTCTTAATCCTCCCGAAAGTTTTCTTCACCGTGAATTTATCTATCAAAGGAACAAGCGCATTCATGGTAAGCAGTGAAAATGCAACGCCTTCGGTATTGGAACCGAACTTCCTTATGCTTGCTGTCATTAAACCTAATCCTGCAGCATAAACAATTTTTCCTTTACGTGTCACGGGACTGGTAGTGTAGTCGGTCGCCATATATATGGAACCCAACATCAATCCTCCCGCAAGTATGCTGTAAAGCGGATCCTGTCCGAATGCAAGACTCAACAAGGCAACCGTTCCGATATATATCGCCGGGATTTCCCATGATATTACTTTTCTTATCATAAGATATATTCCGCCTGCTATAAGTGTTACCGCTGCGGTTTCACCCAAACTCCCCGGTGTTTTTCCCAGAAACAGGTCAAGATAGGATGGTAACAACTCTCCTTTGGGTATGGCCAAAGGTGTTGCCGCCGTCACTCCGTCGGTCAAAGGAGCCACATATACCGTCATTAAAGAGGAAAAAGCGGTAGTCAGAAAAATTCTTGCGGCAGCAGCCGGATTGAATATGTTCTGCCCGATTCCTCCGAAAAGCATTTTGATTACCACTATGGCGATAAATGCGCCTATAACGCTTAAAATAATCGAAGACTTCAAAGGAGGCATATTCATTGCCAGAATCAGACCGGTAACAACACAGGAAAGGTCGGTTTCGGTATGTCTCTTTTTTGTTATCAGATTGAAAAGATACTCAAACAAAACACTTGATGAAACTGAAGCAACTATGATAAGCGCCGAAATATAGGAAAAATAGTATACCGATAATACGGCTGTCGGCATTAATGCTATTATAACATCCAGCATTATCCTTGATGTGGTGGCTTTGTCCTTTATATGCGGTGAAGACGATACTATTAATTTATCCATTTTTCACCTTCGCTTTCCTCACAAGATCTTTTCCTACACGGAAAGACTGTACAAGATGCCGCTTTGCCGGACAGACATATGAACAGGATCCGCATTCAATGCAGTTCATTATATTATATTTTTCCAATTCCTCGGTCATTTTGGCCAAGGCATATCTGTTCATTGTCAGGGGCATAAGTCCCATGGGACATGCCTCTACGCATCGGCCGCATCTTATGCATGCCGATTCTTCCATAAAATCCAGATCTTCCGGGGTCATAAACAGAAATGCGTTGCTCTGTTTAATAACCGGCGACTCATAGCTCTCCGCAGTTGTTCCCATCATGGGACCGCCGCAAAGCACCTTTACCGTTTTTTCTTTATCACCTTTACAGTATTCAAATATATCTTTTATGTGTGTTCCTATAACGACCTGATAATTCCCTCTATTCTTAACTCCGCTGCCTTCGACGGTGATTCTTTTGGAAACCAGAGGCATTCCTGTCTTGCAGTACTTGTATAATGCCAGCACGCTGGTTACATTCATGACCACCGTTCCTATGTCAATGGGCAGTCCGTTCATCGGTACTTCTTTTCCGGTTAAGGCATAAATGAGCATTTTTTCCGCACCTTGCGGATATTTTGTCTTAAGCATAACCGTCTGTATCCCGGAATGGTCTTTTGTAAGTTCCTTGAGCAGGGAAAATGCCGCAGGCTTATTGTCTTCCACTGCAATATATGCTTTGGGAATGGCCAGTTTATCTAAAAGAAGCTTAACTCCGTTTACTATTTCGGCTCCTTCTTCTATTATTGCTCTGTAGTCACAGGTAATGTACGGTTCACATTCCACAGCATTTATAATGAGAGCTTCCGGTATTCTTTCCTTTGTGTCCAGTTTGACATGAGCGGGAAATCCGGCTCCTCCCAAACCCGTCAATCCGCTGTTTCGAACAGCTTTAAGAAATTTTTCCTTTGTCGATATATCCGGTTGGTCTATACCCGGTAAAACTTCCTGCTTTCCGTCGGTCTCAATAACTATGCTTTCACATTTTACGCCGTTATGCAGGATTATATCTTTTATCTGCACAACGTTACCGGATACGCTCGAATGAATCGGTGCGGATACAAACTTCTCCGAATCTCCCAAAACTTGTCCTACATAAACATAATCCCCTTTACCGACAAGCACTTTGCAGGGTGCTCCGATATGCTGTTGCATGGGGATTTCAACAAGCTTCGGGATTGGAAGAATTTCCGTAGGAATCTCCGAAGTTCCTTTCCTGTGAGGTAAGGCAACTCCTTTTATATTTTTGACTTTTATTATCATCCACTCCCTCGCCAATTATAATCATTGATATTATACACCTCTACAGGCAGAAAAAAAAGGACATTGTATGCCCTTTTCTTTGATTCCTGATATAATATCGTTTATTCCGTTGCCAGGAACAAAACATATTCCGCTATTGTATTTGCATATTCTTCATATGTCATTGACGGATCTTCCGTGAAGGACATATAGACCTGCATTCTCTCTGAAAGGCATCCCTTTATTTCATTAAGACTCATAGGAACTTCCTGCTGTTCGGTATCATCGGGAACTTTATAAAGAACGCGTAATGTAAGATCGGTGACATCTTCGCCGTCAAAGACGAAACTTACATTGTCAGTAGCCATATATGCTTTGGTTATCTCTTTTGCTCCTACCGCATTTCTTGCATTATTGAAGAATATCATGAATTCCTCCCATGCATCGGATTCCTGATTGGTCCCCAGAAGTGCCGGGAAGTTCATCAAAAGCGTTCCGTCAATCTCCGAACCGATAATCATATTAACACCTTTGTTTGTTACCGTCGTTTCAAAACCGGTAAAGTATTCACAGGAAAACAGATAATGGTTCATCTGTCTTATCTCGTATGTCTGGTACAGTTGCTCATTCCTTTCCTGTACGGGATCTCTTCCGATCATTTCATTAAAAGCACTCAGCCTTGCATTCAGTGTCTTCTGTCTGCTGATGTTATTGAACTGAGAAACGGTAGGCTTCATTATCGGTTCTCCGCCGTACGTGGCAATATCATAAGGAAACTCTTTAATGACATATCTGTCTTCTAAAGCATTTGCAGTGTTGATAGACGGTCTAGGTCTTTTATGATACGGGGTACATGAGGTAAGCCCCATTACAAATCCTATTGCAATAATTACTGCTATTACTATAACTGTTTTTCTTCTCATTTATCCCTCCCATGCCCTTGAATAGCACTTTTTATGAAATAATTAGTACCTATATTATACAACTTAAGATTTTGATTGTAAATCAGTTTTCACAATTGCATCATGTTGTTTATGTGATATTTAATAGGAAAATTATAATAACCATTAAAATTTACTTAATTATTTCTAATACCGTATAAAGATTATATTCTTTTTCACAGACAGGAAAAGGACATTATCTGTCCTTTTCTTCTGCTTTTGAAATAATACCTATTCCTGTTGTAAAACGTATTCCAAAATTGTATTTGCGTATTCTTCATAATCCATTAACGGATCTTCCGTAAAGGACATAAATATCTGTATTTTCTCCAAAAAACACTTTTTTATTTCATTGAGTTTCATGGGAACTTCCTGCTGTTTTGTATCATCGGAAGCTTTATAAAGGATACGCAATGTAAGATCGGTAAGATTGTCGCCGTCAAACACGTAACTGACATTGTCGGTAGCCATATATTCCTTCGTTATTTCCTTTGCCCCTGCGGCTTTTCTCGCTTCTTCAAACAGCACCATGAATTCCGTCCACGAATCGGATTCCTGCTTTGTTCCTAAAAGTGCCGGGAAATTCATTAAAAGCGTTCCGTTGATTTCCGAACCTACAAGCATATTAACGCCTTTGTTCGTAACCGTCGTTTCAAAGCCGGTAAAGTATTCACAGGAAAAGAGATAGCGGTTAATTTGTCTGATTTCATATGACTGGTATAGTTGTTCATTTCTGTCTTGTCCGGAATCTCTGCCGACCATTTCATTGAAAGCATTCAGCCTTGCATTCAGTGTTTTCTGCCTGCTTATGTTGTTAAACTGAGCAACGGTAGGTTTCATTATCGGTTCTCCGCCATAAGTAGCAACATTATATTCCGTTTCCACAACTATATATCTGTCTTCCAAAGCATTTGCGGTGTTGATAGAAGGAGAAATCCTGATTTCATGCGGGGTACATGATGCAAGCCCCGTTATAAATACTATTGCAAGAATTACTGCTATAAGCATAACTGTTTTTCTTTTCATATTCACTTTTCCTTTCTTAACTGTTTCTGAGAAATAACAGGCGCCGGCATTACTTCTTATGTTTTGATTGTAAATCGGTTTTTATAAATGCACAATAATGTAAATGTGACATTTAATAGGAAAAATATAATAAATGTCGAGATATTCTTGAAATTATATGCAATTTAACAGACTTTCTGCCGGAATCTTCATTAGAAAGGGGAAAATATGATGCAGTATTGATGATTGTTATGCTTTTTTCCCGACAATTCTATTATAAATTACACATTGCTCTCTTAAAATGCTTAAATGTGACATTTTATGCGACTTTTATAACTCTTTTCTCTTAAATTGCCTTTTCATATATTTCGGTCCGACTTAATCTCTGTAAGAAAAAAGACACACAATGTTGCATGTCTTACTGTCTGGCGCGCCCGAGAGAATTCGAATCCCCAGCCTTTTGATCCGTAGTCAAACGCTCTATCCAATTGAGCTACAGGCGCATGTAGATGTATATTAATACTTTTTATACATTTTTTCAAGCAGGTTTCTCGCTTACATTTACTTGCCAAGTTTTTTTATATATAATAATCAACAAGAAGGAAATAATCATGAAAGACAAATTTGACAGCAAATCCATATTGTATTCCGACACAATGATTCCCGACATTTTCTTGTCTGAATATCTTCCGTTGCTTTCGCCACAGGCTGTAAAGGTATACACTTACTGCTGTTTTTTGGAAAAAACCGAAAGAACTGTCGATATTATCAAATTGTCCAGACGCCTGGATGTTGAAGAAACGGCACTTTTATCCGCTCTTGACGAACTTACAAAAAAGCATCTCTTATCTGTCAGTGACAAGGATATATTCGTAAATGATATTAAGGGAATAGAAATAGACCGTCTTTACAAGGAAAGAACTTCTTTAAAACCCGAGGACCTGGGAGAAAAAGCATCCGTCATTTCCGCCATTAACGACCAGTTCTTTGACGGCAATATGCCCATATACATGTACGGATGCATAGAGCAATGGTTTAAAAAATACAGGTTTGAAGATCCGGTTATGGTTATGCTGTTTTCCGTAAGCAATGAAAAGGGTGCTTTGACCCGTAACTACATTGAAGCCGTTGCCAAAGACTGGTTTGAAAACGGAGTAAAAACGGTTTTTGATGTGGAAGCATTGTTTGAGGAACGGGACAAGATGAAGGATATGCACACAAGAATTCAAAAGGCTTTAAACAGAAAAGCCCCGTTCACGCAGTATGAAACGGACCTGATTAATAAATGGTTTAACGAGTATCACTACAGTTTTGAAATTATTGAAGAAGCATTGAAGAAGACGGTTAAAATATCCAATCCCAATATAGCATATGTAGACAAAATACTTTCCACTTGGTATGAAAACCAATTCAAGAATCTTGATGATCTTGAGAAGGACAAATCCATCAGAGACCTTTCTCCCGACCAGCTGCGTATGATTATTCAGGAACACTATCAAGGCATAAATATGAAGAATTCCATGCTTTTTGAAAGCCGTAAAGCGGAAGTATTCAAAAAATCTCCTCAGATTGAAAAACTGTACAATGAAATAAACGATTTACATTTCAAACAGGCTTTTTCTCCGGACAAGAAAGCCGTTGCAGAAGAGATAAAGAACAAGAATTATGAAATGTCTCTGCTGTTCAAGCACAATAATATTCCGGAAGATTACCTTACCAGAAAATATGATTGCGACATCTGTAAAGACACGGGTGTTGATAACGGCAAAGACTGCAGTTGTAAAGCGGATTTTTTACGTAATTACGGAACGAAATAGTTTTCTATTTGCTTAATTGAATAACCGCTATATCTTTCCCTTCCAAAAGGGAGTTTTCCATATCGGTTGCGAAAAACAGTATCTGATTATGTCTGCTTAGCTCGTACAGGAAATCAAAAGTACTCCTCTTTCTTTCTTCATCATAATATACAAGTGTCTCATCCATAAAAACAGGGGTTACGCATTCGGAAGAAAAAACCTTTGCAGCAGCCAGCCGGAAAGCCAGATACATCTGTCTTAATGTTCCGTCGGAGAAACTGTATACGGAGCGTATTGTTTTATTATGTTCGGTATTTAGGTCCATTGTGCTGCCGGTTGATAAGTTGTCATGATTTCCTGCGGTTATCATTTTAAGATACTCGCTCATTTTTCGGTTCATCTTGGGAATAATTTCTTCTCTTATCTGCTTGGAAGTCTCCTCTATGCCGTCTATTGCATATTGGAGCGCTTTCTGTTTTTCCTCTACCGCTTTCATTTGCTCTTTCAGTAAGAATATACGCTCTTCCTGTGATGCTATCTGCTCGTCGGAGTTCATATATTCTCTAATTTGAGCTTTAACCACCGCCAATCTTTCTCTTTTTTCCCGAATAAGGGTTAAGCATTCTTCATAATTCCATTTCGGTTCCTTGCCTTGCGGGTTGTGAAAATCGGCTTTTTCCAAAAGGGCACTATAATCCAGTACATCCTCTTTGCGTAAAATATCTTCCTGTAATCCCGTATATCTTTCTATCAGACCATTAACGGATTTGTCGTTTCCCAATACTGTTTCAATTTGCACCAACTCGTTCTTTGTTTTTATCATATTCTCCAGTTTTTCCGCTTGGATAATCAATTCTTTATTCTTCTTGCGCATGATAAGAAACAGCACGATAAACGGTATTGCGGCTGAAGCACACAACAGCAACAATATATCCGTTGTTATTGCCAACACGGCGCCTGTTGCAATAATCAGTATCGCAAGTATCGCAAAAGCGGTTCTTTTTGCATTGTTTCTTTTTTCTTTTTCCGAAAGTCTTTCATATATTCTTTCCGCATCTTTATATTGCTCGGCAACGGTATCAAATTCTTTTCTTCTCTTTTCATAAGCATCTATATCGGTATCGGAAAGTTTCTTTTTCAGCTGTTCTTTTTCGCTATTGTATCTTTCATATTCCTCAATGTTTTCATTGACGCGGTTAAAAGTCTCACTTTTCTTGCAGAGTTTTTCCTCATTCTCCAGTTCTTCAAGTTCTTTTTTTATCTCTTCCGCTTCAGCCAGATACTCCATGCATTTTTTATTCTCATTTTGCATGTTTGTAAGTTTAATTTCCTCTTCCCTTATCTGTGCACTCAATATGTTATATTTTCTTCCTTTTGTTCTTTCATTACCCAATAAAGTGATGCCTTCTTTAAGTTTCTTTACAGCTTTTCCTACCGAAATCTGTTCTTCCCCCGATTCGTTTATATTCATAAGTTTCTGAGCAATATGCTCTTTATCTTCTGCGTACAAAAGGTTTTTGTCCTGACACATGAAAGATGAATTGATAAAGCACTCATAGTCCATGCCCAGAAGATCCTGTCCGAGCATCTCGTTTTCTTTGCTGAAGGAAAATTCATTTGTTATCTCTTCACCGTATTCATTGTATACGGACAGAGTTTTTCCGTTGAAGTCTCTTTCTACTCTTAATATTTTCTTTTCATCGGTCTCCAGTATAAGATATCCGCCGTATTTGTCTGAATTCCACGGTTTGTACTTTTTGACTTCCGGAATAAAACCGTCTTTTTCTCTTTCGTTCTTTTTATGCCCGTAAAGCATCGCTTTTATAAACGACATCAGAGTGCTTTTACCGGACTCGTTTTTTCCCAACACTAAATTAAAGCCTTCTTTAAAATTGAATGTCCTGTCCGTCAGTTTACCGTATCCGTATATGTGAACCGCTATAATCCTCATTCCAAATCAAGCTCCTCATCCGATAAACCCTGCAATCCCAGTTTTAAAGCATCTTCATATATCTTTATCTCTTCCGATAAAACCTCTTCCATCTTAGTTGTCATTATATCGGTAAATCTTCCTTTTATTCCCTGTGATATATGCTGCTTTTTTTCCTTTTTCTCCGCAGTCCTTGCATCTGTCAGTTGTACATAGTCATATCCTTCAGGCGTTGCAAGCGGTTGATAATCGCTTTTTGTTCCGGTTACTTTTATCCTGTAAATATCCTGCCTGTCAGGATACATTCTTTCAAAGTCCGCAAATTTTTCATAATCCATCTTTAAATCAATGTATTTTCTTGCTTTGCTTTCTACAAATTCCACTTGTCCCGTAGATAAATCTCCTTTAAAATATCCATGCTTTCCGTCTTCACCGAATTTCAACGCACAAAGACTGCCGGGATTATATATATTGTCTTTTACATACATCCTGTGGTTGTGTCCCAATGCCACATAATTAAATCCTATATCTTTCAACATATCCGAACTGACGGCATTGTATGTGGAAAGAGACAAATCCACATCGCCATGCAAAAGCAGCACATTGATATACTTTCTGTCGGTACGAATTGTCTCCAAAATTTTTGCCTGACCGCCTCCGGTATCATAGCCTATTCCGAAGACACATACTTTCTCTTTTTCAAAAACAACATTCGGCTTGCTTCTTCTCAACACATGCACATTTTCCGACCACGGGAAGCTTCTGTAAAAAGAGTTCTTGGATTCGGGGTCATGATTGCCGGATATAAGGATAATATTTCCTTTAAGTTCGGAAAAGGCTTCATTAATCCTGCTTATCCTTTTTATGTTGGTATATTCGTGTTCATAAAGATCCCCTGATATAAATATAAAAGAGGGTTGCTCTTCCCTTGCCGTTTCCAGTATCCTCATAAACTCATGGAAAATCTCTTCTCTTCTTTTTGAGGGAAATCCTTCCTGCAATCCTAATGATGAAAACGGCTGGTCCAGATGTATGTCTGCCATATGAAAAAATGTTAGAGCCATCTTACTCCTCTTTAAAGGTTATTACCGCATAGGCAACCGAATAGTCCTTGCAATGTGAGAGACTTACACTTATATCCGCAATTTCGGGGAAGCGGGTTTTAAGTTGCTCATTCAATACAATATGCGGTTTTCCTTTATCGTCATTTATAACTTCAATATGAATGGGTTGCACAACAGCGCAAAATCCCGTTCCCAACGCTTTTGATACCGCTTCCTTTGCTGCAAATCTTGCGGCAAGGCTTTGATTCATTAAGGCTTTTTTGGATTTGCAGTATTCTATCTCCCTTTGTGTAAAGTTCTTTTCCAAAAATCTGTCCGTACGACTCACGGCATCGGATATTCTTCTATTCTCCACTATATCCGTACCGCATGCAATCCTCATTTAAGTCCTCCCGAGGTCTTGGTTATGAATATGTCATCATGTTTTCTTGACAAAGACGTGTATGCCATGCTTGCAAGTCTCATTTCGTTGTACATTGCCGCTACCCCCGATCCCGAACCGGTCATAAACACCGTAACAGCATCGGTTTCGGAAAGATCCTCTATTGCCTTTTGAATGGAAGGTTTGTGGGGTATAACGACTTTTTCAAATATGTTTACAACATTGCCTTTAAGTCCTTCAATGTCTCTTTCTTCCAATAAAGATTCAATCAGGTCCATATCCGGTCTCACGGGATTGCTTATCTTATCATATTCTTTATATGCCCATGCCGTCTCCACGGAGTCTTTGGGTTTTACTATAACAAACCAAACATCGGAAAAATCTTTCAGCCGCTTTAATGTCTCACCTCTTCCGGTTGCTCGTTGTGTTCCTCCTCTGATGCAAAAAGGCACATCGGAACCTATCAATGCAGCCATTTTTTCCAAATCTTCATACGGAAGACCTGTATTAAAAAGGAAGTTAAGTCCTCTTAATACCGCAGCGGCATCGGCGCTTCCTCCGCCCAGACCGGAAAACAGAGGTATGGTTTTATACAGGTCAATTTTTATACCGCGTTTTATGCCCATCTCTTTCATGAACAGCTTTGCAGCAATGAAAGCGGTATTTTCATTGTTCTTAATAGAACTGTCATCACACCAGAATTGTATACCTTTCTCTCTCTCGGCAAAAGTTATACGGTCACCCAGTTCCACCGTTTGCATAACGGTATCAATTTCATGATATCTGTCTTGCCTTAACCCTTTGATGTCCAGACCGATATTTATTTTTGCATTCGCCTTCTGTACAATCATCTTCTAAAAATCCAGTACTACTTTTACCGCTTTGCTCTCAGACATCAGTCTGAATCCCTCATTAACATCTTCCATGGGAAGTTCATGGGTTATTACATGATCTATAAATGAGGAGTTGCTCTTCAGAAAATTCTGACACTGGTACCAGGTATCAAACATCCTTCTTCCGTTAATTCCTCTCAATGTTATTCCCTTGAAAATAACATACTTGCCCATATTTATATTCAATTCTTCCGACGGAATTCCCAATATGGCCATATCTCCGCCGTTTTCTATTACCTCCAGTCCCAATTGGAATGCAGACGGAAAACCGCTCATTTCCAATACAACTTCCGGTCGGTTACCGTTGAAAGCTTCTATTACCTGTTGCTCGGGATTATCCGATAAAGGATTTATAACCACATCGGCTCCCGCCTTCTTTGCAAGCGCCGCTTTGTACGGCTGAGGTTCGCTGACAACCAGTCTGGCCGCTCCGCACTTTCTTGCTATGGCAGTTGCAAACAACCCTATGGAACCGCCACCGGTTATGAGAACATCTCTTGACGATATGGGCTGTGCCATTACCGTATGCATGGCATTACCCAAAGGATCCATTATTGCTCCGTATTTGTCGGCAACCTCGTCGTCCAAGGGCCATACGTTTATTGCAGGCATCTTTATATATTCCGCAAAACAACCGTCTATGTCCACTCCGATTATATCCACATCTTCGCATATATGACCTCTTCCGGTTCTGCAAAGTTTGCACCTCTGACAGGTAATATGTCCTTCTGCAGACACCCTCTGGCCTATATGAAACCCTTTTACCGATTTTCCTATCTCCACTATC
This sequence comes from Bacillota bacterium, assembly GCA_022706885.1. Lineage (GTDB taxonomy): Bacteria > Bacillota > Clostridia > DUPQ01 > DUPQ01 > DUPQ01. The sequence continues at coordinate 78,018 of JAKJBR010000001.1, read as the reverse complement.
TCTCCGGCAAACTCATGGCCGATTATAAGCGGGGGTTTGATTCTGTTCTGTGACCACTTATCCCATTTATATATGTGATAATCGGTTCCGCATATTCCCGCTTTTTTTATTTTGATAAGAACTTCGTTTTCGTTGATTTCGGGAACAGGCCTCTGCACAAGCTCCACATTTCCCATTCCTGCTGCCGCCTTTATAATTGCTTTCATAAATACTCCTTAATAACAGTTTAATTTTATCATATCCCGCTCTATTTGTTAATGTATTTAACATGTCGGTTTTCTGTACTTCCGTAAAGGGCCGATATATCTTAGCGTCTGAACGGTTACGGGTTTTACCTGTAATATGCTGTATTTCACTGAAAATCCGTATTTTTTATAGTATAATGACCGTATGAAAAATTTATTCGACAAGCTTATGCAAAACAGACTTTTCCGAGAATTATTTCTTTTATTCAAATACGGTATTGTCGGTATTATTAATACCGGCGTAACCACGGGAATATTCTTTTTACTGAGCCGTCTGGGACTTAAATATTATGTTTACACTGTCATCGGATATGTAGTAGGCATACTTACCAGCTTCTTTTTAAACAGAAAATATACTTTCAAAAAAGACAATGAAAATGTTACCCGACAGATTGTTCTGTTCTTTGTAATAAGTGCCTGCCTGTTAGGCATCGTGCAGCTTATACAGTATCTCCTTATTGATTTATTATCTCTCAAGGAGTGGTTGGGTGTGGGTATCGGGATGGTTTTCTACACCGTTACCGGTTTTCTGCTCAATCGGAATGTTGTTTTTAAGTATAAGGATAAGGAAAACTCCGGACAGTAAAACTCTCAGACTCCTTTTAATTAAATATTAATGTTTGTTTCTATAATCTTTCCCAGCCTCTGAATTCATTGGGAATTGCCAGCTTTATTCTTGTCCCCTCTCCCGGTCGGCTCTCCACTTCGATAGTTCCGTGATGAAGGTCAATAATTCTCTTAACGAGGGCCAGGCCTAATCCCGTTCCTTCTTTTGACAGCGAGGAGTTGCCTTTAAAGAATTTTTCAAACATTCTTTCTTTGGTATACTCGTCCATTCCTATGCCTTCGTCCCGTATAACTATTACGGCCTGTTCCTCCTCGTTGTACACCTTTATATGTATAACCCCTTTGGGATGGGAATAAGTAATGGCATTATTCAGAAGATTTATCCATACCTGCTGCATTAAATCTTCATTTGCATGAAGAGATATGTTTTCCATCTCTATATCAAAACTGATGTTTTTTTCATACCATTTAGGTTCCAAAAGTAATATAACATTTCGCATCTGTTCATCAAGGTCGTATTCCGATTTGTTGAATACTATCTCCTGACTTTCCAGCTTGGACAGGTTCAATATATTGGTGGAAAGATTGGAAAGCCTTTTGGATTCCTCGACAATTATATCCAGATATTCTTTTTTCTCTTCATCGGTGAGATTCCGGTTTTCCAAAAGCTTTGCAAATCCCAGAATCGACGATATGGGCGTCTTGAACTCATGGGAAACATTGCTCACAAAATCCTTTCTCAGATACTCGATACTTTTAAGTTCCTTTGCCATTTTATTGAAACTTTCCGTCAGCTGTCCTATCTCATCCTGAGAATCATTTACCACAACGACATCAAAATTACCCCTGGCCACTTCCTGTGTTGCATTATTAAGTTGCACTATGGGCTTCATTGCTTTATTGCTTAATCCCATGATTATCAGCATGAACACAATAATAGAGAACAGAAACGCATACGCAAGCAACATGGCATAGTTTCTGAACAGGTTATTTTCCGGCTGGTATCCCACTCGTAAGTAATATTCCTCGGTTTTCACAACGGATATCCCTACCGGTATTACTCTTTGCTTTATGAAGACAATGATTCCGTTTTCCAGTAATGCTTCTTCCGTGTTGCTCAAACGAAGATCCTTTATGTCTTTGGTGAGTTTAACGGGATAAAGGGCATTATGAGTTATGGCTATAATTCTTTCCAAAGGAAGGTCGGTTTCTTTATTGGCCGATATAATGGTTTCAGCCACATACCTCTGGTTTTCTTTTATAGTTTCTATAAAGTTTTTATTGGACACCAGAATTGCTCCCATATACGCAAACATGGAAGCTACTACAATGATGACGAGCAGGAATATTGATAGTTTAGACTTCAGTTGCATTTTTCTTTTCCGCTTTGTAACCCAGTCCCCTTACGGTGACTATTTCAAATTCTTCTATATTCACAAGTTTTTCTCTCAGTCTCTTTATATGGACATCTACGGTTCTTTCATCCGTTTCACTGTCCAGTCCCCATATATCATCCATCAGTTGCTGACGCGTAAAAATCTTTTTTGGGTAACTCATTAATTTAAAAAGCAAAAGAAACTCTTTTTTAGGAAGAATTATTCTTTCGGTAGCACTCTGTACGCTCAATGTGTCATAATCGATAACCACTTCCCCGACCTCTATTCTGTGTTCGGTAGCTATTTTAGACCTCCTTAAAAGAGCGTTAACCCTCAGCAGCATTTCATCCGTGTTAATAGGTTTTACCATATAATCATCCGCACCGGACAGAAACCCTTTCCTCTTGTCCTCCAGTGTTTCTTTGGCGGTTATCATGAGAATGGGCATATTGTAATTGGACCACCTTAAACTTTCCGTCAGTTCATATCCGTCCATATTGGGCATCATTATGTCACATATGATAAGATCGGCTTTTGTGCTGTCAAGAATTTCCAAAGCCTGTTCTCCGTCATTGGCGTAGAGTACATTAAAACCGTTCTGTTTAAGAACCGTCCCTATGAGCTTTCTTAAGTTTTTATCGTCTTCGACTATTAATATATTAAACATAAAAAATCTCTCCGATACATATTATATATCAACATCGCCGTGATATGAATTGAATACACTCCGGAAAGAGAAATTATTTATAGAATATCCGTTGTTCAGTCGGTCATTAAGCTGCGTAATCCCGCTATTCTGTCTACGGGAACGGAGAATACCGCTGCATTGGCATCGGTACCTATACCCGCTTTTGTCATTATGGCACTCATGATTTCATCTTTTTCCTGCTTCTTTGCAAGGATGTATATCATTTCTTTTTCTTCCGCTATGGAAACACCGAAAAATCTTTCTTTTGCATTTACTTCGGTTTCTTTTGCCGAAACTACGGTGCCGCCTTTTGCATTTGCACTGCGTGCAGCATCCATTACGGTTTCCGATGCTCCTCTGTCCGCTACAACAATTATTAATGAGTATTTTAAGTTTTCCATCTTCTCTCCCTTTTTTTTGCCGATTTCCTGTCCCTCAGTCAGATACTTTAAGCAAGACTCTCCCCCTATGCTTTCCAAAGGTATTGTAAGCGCTATACCGTTGCCGGCGACTTCAATTTCCATCTGGTTTACAAGATTTCTTAATATTTTTTCTCTGCGATTACTATCTACGAAAATGTGAAACATTATTTTCTCTGTTTTTTCTATTCCGAGATAATCCAGAGTCTTCTTTTGCGCAGTTCCTCTGCATAAATCGGACAATACCATGTGTACATCGTTTTCCCTGAAGAAATTAAGGTATGCCTCTTCAAACTCTCTTTTTGTAATTATTATCATATAAAAGATACTGCTCATTTCACACCTGCCATCAAAAATTGATGATGCTTTCCTTTTTCTTTAATTTCTGTTGTATCTCCTGTTCTCTTTCCGCGGCCTTTAACTTGAACCGGTAGAACAGTCCGAGAACTTGTATCGTTATAAACGGCGTCATTGTAACCAATGCTATTATTCCGAATGCATCTACTATTATATTCCCACCTACACTTAGACATACTCCTATTGCAAAAGGTACCAGAAAAGTTGAGGCCATAGGTCCGGATGACACGGCGCCCGAGTCTATAGCTATTGAAGTAAAGACGGGCGGTACGAAAAATGTCAATATCAACCCGATAACATATCCGGGTATAACAAAGTATAAAATTGACGCACTTGTTAAAATCTTAATCATGCAAAGCCCTATCGATGTGGCTACCCCGACTGAAAGACTGGTGGCAATTGCTTTCTTGGGTATTGCTCCCGATGACAACTCCACAACCTGTTTGCTTAACACATGAACTGCCGGTTCGGAAATAACCAGGAAGTATCCTATTACCATGCCGATGGGAATGACAATCCAATTGTACGGCAGACTCCCCAGCGCTTTTCCTAAAAAACTTCCCATCTGTAGAAAACCTACATTGGCTCCGGTAAGGAAAAGAACCAGCCCAACATATGCGTATACAAGACCTACTACAATTCTGATAACCTGTCCTTTTTTGAGCTTTAAAACCGCCAGTTGGAAAATGAGAAAACATACAACTATAGGCAATATTGCCAAAGCCACTTCACCCAATTTCCCCGGTATCTCCGTTATGAACAATCGGGTTATCTGCGTTGTTTTACCTGGATTAACCGGAGCGGTTGCTTCATATGTCGTGTTGCCGGGTTTATATAAAATACCTAACAGCAATACGGCTAATATAGGTCCGGCCGCACTTAATCCTACAAATCCGAAACTGTCGCTATGCGCATCTTTATCGCTTCTTACCGCAGCTGCACCAGCCCCGAAAGCCAAAAGAAACGGAACGGTCATGGCTCCGGTAGAAGCTCCTCCCGAATCAAAAGCAAGCGAAAGGAATTCTTTAGGAGCAAAAAACGATAATGTGAATATTACCGCATACACTCCCATCAGAACATATGCCAGCTTAATTCTGAAAATAACTCTTAACATGGAGAAGGTTAAAAACAATCCCACTCCGAGCGATACCGTCAATATCAAAACCATATCCGGTATTCCGGGTACCTGTTGTGCCAATACGGTAAGACTGGGTTCCGATACGGTTACCGCAGTTCCGATAATAAGGCTTGCAATAATAATCAACCATAATTTTCGTGATTTTGTTATTGACGAACCGACATGCTCTCCGATAGGCATCATGGCTATATCGGCACCTAATGTAAACAGCCCCATTCCTAAAATCAGCATCACTGCACCGATAATGAAAGTCAGCATTATTCCGCTGTCGGCCGGGAAAAATATAAAGCAAAGTATAAAAACAACTGCCGTAACCGGTAAAACCGAAGAAAGTGATTCCTTCAATTTTTCAAGAAGTATGGTTCTGTTGTGTTTTATAAATTCCCTGTTTTCTCTGCTCATTACATACCTTTCTAATCAATGGATAATAATATACCATAGTATATGGGAATTTGTAAATTAATTATGAAAAACAAAGCTTGTTATACAAGACTAACTACATTAAACAGGTTTAGAAGATAACTCGATAATTTTGTCCGTGTTATCGTCTTTTGCAACAATATTCTTCTTAACAACTCCGCATCTTTGACACTTGAATACTATTTTATAACTATCCCTATACTTCTCCAGGCCTATAGGTTGCATCAACCCGTGACAATCACACATACGATCTCCGGGATTGTTGTCCACATGTTTGGAATACAGACAACGGGGACAATGATTTCTTGAAGTAACTCCGAGAGCATGTACCTTTGCGCCGCATGCTTCACAAACAAATGACTCATCTTTCATTGTAAATTTACGAGAATCCATATTTGCTCCCATATTCAAGTTCAAAAATCTCCATCGCCTTTCCTTTCTGTCTTTCTAAGCGAAAAAAAGGAAAAACCCAAGCGATATATCAAAAAGACACCTTTCAGTCGTGAAACGATGTCCTTTATGGCGGAGAGACAGGGATTCGAACCCTGGTTACTATTCCTAGTAAACACGATTTCCAGTCGTGCGCCTTCGACCAGCTCAGCCATCTCTCCAAACGCAAGTCATATTTTATACATCGTCTCATAAGATGTCAATGTAATATTGTTTTGTAAGTATTTGTGCGCACTTTTCCAATAGTGCTTTATCATATTTATTAAGGTGTGTCAGAATGGTGTACTTTGAAGAACTCATTGTGTGTCCGTATAAGATACTGTCATGGAAAATATCCTTCGGAATACCTAAAGTCTTCGGGTTTGTTTCACAACCGGCATTCTTTAAGATATTCTCAATGTTCTCAGTATTCAAGTCCGTTACTTCAACGGATAGCTGTGCTTTTACCAAATCATACAGTCTGCAAATCACGCATAGTGCCACGCCTACGGCATTGCCGTGTAAAGGATGAATCCATCCCCTTTTTATGAACTCAATATCCCAATAATGCACCAGATGATGCTCCGATCCCGAACCCGGTCTGGTATTTTTGTACATGCCCATTGCTATACCGGACAGGATAAGTGCTTCCATAATATTGACCACCGCATTTTTATCTCTTTTCTTCAAAAGAGAGGCGCTGGCAACGCATTTGTCCGCAGCTTTCCAAACCAATCCTGCAACTTCCTCACAGTAATGCTCCCTGTTTAAGTCTCTGGAAAACCTCCATTCTCTGACTGCATTGTATTTTGACAATACATCCCCGAAGCCGGCCGTAAGCATAATATAAGGAGCATTTTGCAGTATATTTATGTCGGCAAAAATACCTGTCGGTACCTGTCCTTGACAACTTTCTTTTATGTTGTTTATTATCAGTGACGATGTTGTTGAAGCATATCCGTCCATGGAAGGAGCGGTTCCGATTACCGCATATTCTTTTGCTAAATGATAGGAGATAATTCTTACGATATCATTGACCACTCCGCTTCCCACGGCAACAAAAAAGTCTATTCCCAAAGGCATCCTTATCAATGTCTCGCCTATGGTGCCGTCATCGGGTACAACGGGGATATTGTTTCTCTGAGGCATTATATAATGGACAGTATCTTTCTTTGTTTCCTTCAGTTTCTCTAAAACGGTTCTGCCGGCAATTTCGAAAGTAATCTCATCGGAAATTACCATTATCCTGCCTTTTGCCTTGTTAAGAATAAACCTGATTGCTTCTTCTATGCCGTACTCGGATATCTCTATCCTTTCCATTTTCGGATCATGTACAAGTCCGCACTCACACGGATATGTGTTTTTTACAAGTTCCTTTATTTCCAAATCTTTAAATCTCATTTTCTTCCCTCTAGTAAATAAGTTTCAATAATTCATATAATCCGAAACCCATGAAGTTTCCTATCGCATAGCCCAACAATCCGGTCGCAATCCCTATAAGTATAACCCCTTCGTTTTTTATGGCTTTGGCTGTGGGTATAATAAACGCAGGCCCGAATATCCCCGCTACCGATGTGATTATTATTGTGTCCGTATCAATCTTAAAGAGCAGTGAAATAATAAAGTGCAAAAACATTGTTACAAAAAGTATAAAAGCCACCATGCCTAACACATACACCGACTGGCCCAGTATAAGCTTCAGGTTGGCCATGGAGCCGACAGCCAATGAAAATACATATATGAAGTATTGCCCTATGGAATAGGATACTTTGTTTTGCCTTACCCCCTTTACAAAGGATAATGCCACTCCGATAACCGATACTCCGAGCATGATTATAGCAACGTTGGTAGCCTCTTTTGTCAGCAGGAAAGAAATCCCTATACTTACACCGAGTGCCGCTATTCCCAACAGGATGGCTATTGTTCCCTGTTTTATCTTTTCTTTCAGCGGTATTTCCGCTTTGTCTACAATACCCTCTTTTTGATAATCGGTCTTTTCCGTTGCAACGGATATCTGCCCGCTCAATTTGTTCAACAAGGGTTTGGCCAATGTGCATATAAACAGAAAATACACTCCTCCCAGTACCTGGTCCGCAAGATTGGCAACGATGATGGTGTTTTTATCGGCATTCAGTCCGTACCCTATCGCAAACAGATTTGGAGTACCGCCGGTATAGCACCCTATCAGCATGGAGGCTATTTTTTCTTTTTCGAAAACATTCGGAAAAACCAAAACACTGACAGCGGCTACAACCATTACTGAAACACTTAAAATCAGAAAAGACAGTCCGGCTTTTTTTACATTCTTCTTTAATGTCAGAAAATCCGAGTTAAAAAGTATAAGAGTTATTGCGACGGGTATAAGAACCGATGACACGGTATCCGATAATCCGGCATCCAGAGGTAATCCGCTGTTTGCCCATATTATTCCTATCGCATAACAAAAAATAATCGGGCCGACCGTTTTTATAAGTTTCACTTTATGTTCCAGCTTATACAGCACATAAGGTATCCCGAAAAATAAAACAAGTTGTATTATCTTTGCAAACATGGATTCCCCCTCCCGAAACAATTATATACTAAATATGTATAGTTGCCCATTTTCCTCTTCTTATTCTTAACATTCCCGAGAAACTCCGGACAAACTGGTCGGCAAGAAGGCCGAGCCATGCTCCGATAAGGCCGAGCTGCAACGGGTATACCAATATGTAGGAAAATAACGGGCGTATCACCGCTACACTTATCAGCGCCATGGTCGCTACAAATTTTACATCCCCCGCTCCCCTTAAACTTCCCGAATGTACTATCTGTGTATTTATACAGAAAGAAGACAGTGCCATAATTAACAAAATATTTCTTCCGTTTTCTATAATCACGGGGTCATCGGTAAACAGGCCCATCAACATCTTTCCTCCGAAGATAAATACGGCTGATAAGACAACGGAAATGATTATTGCCATCCTTCTCCCTATTTTAATGTAAAGCATGGAGAGGTCGCTTCGCTTTTCTCCTAAAGTTTGTCCCACTAAAGCCGTCGTTCCTATTCCCAAGCCGGCTCCTATATATGTAGAAAGATTCATTATCTGCATGCACACAAGATGTGTTCCGTAATCTATGGTTCCCAGCTCCGCAACTATTTTGTTATACATAAAGAAGCCGAAACGAAAGCACAATTCTTCAAACGCGGCATTTCCCGAAATGTTAGCAATGGACTTCACAATTTCCGGATCAAACTTTTTCAGGCCTTCTATGTCGAAATAAATGAAAGAGGCATTCCTCAGCGAATAACATGCTGCTAAAAATGCGGCAACCATACCTATAACAGTGGCTATTGCGGCGCCCTTTACTCCCAGGGCAGGAAAACCCAATCTTCCTTTTATCAGCAGGAAATTAAAAACTACATTGACCACATTGGATATAAGGCTTGTGGTCATAGCTATTTTTGTATTACCCGCACCTCTTTGAGCCGCATTTATGGTCATGGTAAGAACACCGAATACCGTGCCGGCAGTAATAATCCGGTAATATATTATCGAATCCTCAATAAAATCGGCTCCTGCTCCGGCAAATCGCAAAAGCGGTCTTGCCGTAACCATTCCGATTGTTGTCATAATAATTGCAAGCACAAAACATATCAGAAGAGCTTGCATTAAAATCTCATTTGCCTTTTTGGCATCATCCTCTCCCTTTCTTCTGGCTATCAAAGCGGTAACTCCCGTGTTTAATGCCATAAAAAGCATAAGAATAATCATTCTCGGCTGCGTTGTTATTCCTACCGCCGTAACCGCTGTTATGCCGACGGAAGATACCATTATCATATCCACAAAACTGGTCAATCCGCCCAGGAGCGCTTCAATTGTAGACGGCAATGCCATTTTGAACATTCTGCCGTATGCTTCCTTTGCTGAAGGAAGTTCCCCAAATTTTGTGTGCTTACGAAGCATATATTCAGGCTGATAGAATTGCTTAATCATGCTCTTTATTTTACCATGCTTTTACTTGTTTGGTCATATAATATCTCTTTAAAATCTAATCTCCGTCTTACTGTATTTTTCTCTCCTGATCGGCTTTTTGTCTTTACATATTCCGTGAAGTGAATTAATATTAAAGGAGGGAGTTTTTGAAAACCGATTTAATTTCCGAAAGGAAGGAGATATAAAAATGACAAAGAACAAAATGCTACTTTCATGGATAGAAGAGATGGCGGCTCTTACTACTCCTGATAAAATTGTCTGGATTACGGGAGATCCTAAACAGCTTGATGAATTAAGAAAACAAGCCTTGGCAACCGGTGAGCTTTATAAGCTCAACGAAGAAAAACTTCCCGACTGTTATTTACACCGCACGGCGGTAAACGACGTGGCACGGGTAGAACATCGTACATTCATATGTTCCAGAAAAGAAAAAGATGCCGGTCCTACAAATAACTGGATGGCACCCAAAGAAGCATATGAAAAATTGGGAAAACTCTTCAGTAAAAGCATGAAGGGGCGGACAATGTATGTTATTCCCTATTCAATGGGACCTGTCGGCTCCAAGTTTTCAAAAATCGGTATTGAGCTTACCGACTCTATATATGTTGTAATGAATATGGTAATTATGACCAGAGTAGGCAATGATGTGCTTGATGCTCTCGGAAATTCCAATGACTTCGTCAGAGGGCTTCACGGTAAAGCGGACATAGATGAAGAAAACAGATATATCTGTCATTTTCCTGAAGACAATACAATATGGTCGGTTAACTCCGGTTACGGCGGAAATGTTCTTTTAGGTAAAAAATGTTTTGCTTTAAGAATAGCCTCTTATCAGGGTAAAAATGAAAACTGGATGGCGGAACACATGCTCATTCTCGGTGTTGAATATCCCGATGGAGAGACTAAGTACATAGCGGCGGCATTCCCGTCAGCTTGCGGAAAGACCAATCTTGCAATGCTTATCCCTCCGGAAGTTTTTGCCGGAAAGGGATATAAAGTATGGACCGTGGGAGATGATATTGCATGGATAAGAAAAGGTCCCGACGGAAGGCTTTGGGCAATCAATCCGGAGAACGGCTTCTTCGGAGTTGCTCCGGGTACAAACATAAAATCCAATCCCAACGCATTGCATGCAACGGAAAAAGGCACGATTTTCACAAATGTTGTTCATAATCTTGAAAATAACACGGTTTGGTGGGAAGGATTAGACAAGAATCCTCCGACTAAGGCTCTCAATTGGAAAGGTGAACCCTGGACAGCCGAATCGGGCGAAAAGGGAGCACATCCCAACAGCAGATTTACCGCTCCCGCAACAAATTGTCCAAGCATAAGTAAAGAATTTGACTCCCCGAACGGTGTTCCTCTTTCCGCCATAATATTCGGCGGAAGAAGAGCTAAGACCGCTCCTTTGGTATATCAATCTCTTGACTGGGTAAACGGAGTGTTTGTAGGATCCATAATGGCTTCCGAGACAACGGCAGCCGCAAGTGGAGCTGTCGGTGTCGTAAGAAGAGATCCTATGGCCATGCTTCCTTTCTGCGGTTATAACATGGGTGATTACTTTCAACACTGGTTGAATATAGGAAAGGATGTAGGAAACAAGGTTCCAAAAATATTCCATGTAAACTGGTTCAGACTGGATGATGAAGGTCATTTTCTGTGGCCGGGATTCGGAGAGAATTTGCGTGTTCTGCTTTGGATACTGAAAAGATGCGAAGATAAAGTCGGTGCCGTAGAGACTCCGATCGGCTACCTCCCAAAACCTGAAGACATAAACCTTGAAGGAATTGATGTTACAAAGGAAACATTAAAGGAACTTCTTTCTGTTGATAAAGACCTCTGGCTTGAAGATACTGTCAGAATAGAAGAATTCTACAATAAAATCGGAGATACCGTACCGAAAGAGCTTTGGAATGAATTAGCTAAACTTAAGAAAAATCTTACATAAGGTATTCCGGCAAATTTCAGAAGGTTGTGCTTACAGGGTACAACCTTTTTTATACGCAGAAAAGATAAAATCCTTTAAGTTATCAACAGATTTTCTGTGGATAAGTGACTTTCTGTGGATAAGTTAAAAATCCGGTTAAAATTTTTTAAAATTTCTTCTTTTTTCCCCTTGTGCTGTGTTTGCTTCTTTGATATACTATGCTTCCCTGTTGATAACATCATCTTTATCCACAGGCCACGAAAGATAAATCTGCTTGGAGCGAAACATTTCAAAAAGCGGCTTTATCTTTTTTAATAATTAGGGGAAACTAACATTTATGACCGTACAAGAAATATGGAACGATGCTTTAACGAATATTGAGAGTGTAATGGGTGAACTTAATTTTAAGACATGGATTCTTCCATTGGAACCTTACACTATTGACGGAGACAATTTTGTACTGATTGCTCAATCGGACTTTTCAAAAAACTATCTGGCTAATTACAAGCTGCTTTTAAAGAATGCCATCTCCGATGCGGCCGCAAAAGACCTCAGTCCCCTTTTTAAACTGAAAAACGAGATAGGAGAATTTGACGAAAACGGAAAGTATGAGGTTTTTAATTCCAACAATTATGCCAATTCCCAGCTTCTGGATAAATATGTCTTCTCGAATTTCGTTACTGGCTCTTCCAATCAGTTTGCCAGAGCGGCAGCGGAAGCTGTTGTGGACAATCCCGGCACAACATATAATCCCTTATTTCTATACGGAGAGAGCGGAATAGGAAAAACTCATCTTATGCATGCTATAGGAAATGCGATTTCCCGACAATATCCTGATAAGAAAATCTTGTATGTTCAAAGTGAAACTTTTACAAATGAGATGATTTCCGCCATAAAAACGGCAAAAAGTAAAGAATTCAGAGAAAAATACAGAAATCTGGACGTTCTTTTAATAGATGATATTCAGTTTATTACCGGAAAAGAAGGAACACAGGAAGAGTTTTTCTATACGTTTGAAAAACTGTATTATGCAAACAAACAGATAGTTATTACTTCCGATGTGCCTCCGGATAAAATGACCAGACTGGAAGAGAGGCTTAAAACGAGATTTCAGCAGGGACTTATGGCGGATATGCAAACACCGGACTATGAAACCAGAGTTGCTATTCTCGAACAGAATTCTTTAAAGTCGGAATATAACATATCCAAGGAAGTAATAGAATTTATTGCATGGAATATATCTTCAAATATAAGGAACCTCCAGGGAGCATTAAATAAAACGGTAGCTCATGCGCGCGTATTCGGGGAAGATATAACCATAGATCTTGCCAAAAAGGCATTAAAAGATATGATTGATGAAAATAATGCAAACGATATTACAATTCCGAGCATTATTGATACCGTTGCAAGATATTACAATATAACGACGAAAGATATAATTTCTCCGACAAGGAAAAGTAATATTGCTTTTCCGCGACAGATAGCTATGTATATATGCAGAATCAAAACGCCTTTTTCTCTTCCGGTAATAGGCAAATATTTTGCGGACAGAGATCACACTACCGTGTTGTATGCTTGTGAAAAAATAGCGGAAAAAATAAAAACTGATAAAATTGTAGAAAAAGAAGTTAATGAATTATTGGAAAAGATGGCTTATTAACAATTTTCTGTGTAAATGTTAATATCTTTCTGTGGAATATTGTATAATTTACATATAAGCGTAGTTTACTGTTTTTATTCACAAAAATTGTCCACAGTAAAAAGAGCGATAAATAAGGGATAAAATACGTTATACACAAATTTCACAAGACCTACTACTACTGCTTATAGATATGTTATTAAAGGAAAGAGGGAAACTAAATGAATTTCACATGTACAAGAAAAAAATTACAAGATGCTGTTAATAGTGTGTCAAAGGCTATTTCAAATAATCCTATAATGCCTGTACTGGGAAATATAAGTATAAAGGCTAAAGATTCTCAGATAATATTCAGAGGATATGATCTTGAAATAGGAATAGAACATATTGAAGATGCATTTATAAAAGAAGAAGGTGAAATACTGGTTAATGCAAGGTTGTTTTCCGACATAGTAAGAAGTCTTGGAGAAGAGGAAGTGGAAATTTTCACCGAAGACAGTAAACTGGTTATTATTTCGGGAAATGCCGTGTTCAATATAAGATGGTTGGATCCTGCTGCATTTCCTAAATTACCATATGTGGAAAAGGATAATAAAGTTACCATTAAAACGGAATATCTTAAAAATATGATAAGAAACACTTTATTTTCCGTCAGTACAAACGAGCAAAGACTTATCTTAACCGGAGCTTTGTTTGAAAGCGAAGAAAACAGTTTTAAGATGGTAACTCTGGATAGTTTCAGAATGAGTATGAGAAAAGAATATATATTAGGTAATAAAGAAGAGTTTAATTTTGTAATACCGGGAAAAACATTAAACGAATTACTTAAATTAATAACAAATGATGACGAAGATATAAAAATTTATTATGAAAAAACGCAAGTACTGTTTGAATTCGGTAATTGTAAGTTTATTTCAAAACTTTTACAGGGTGATTATTTTAATTATAAGGCAATTATTCCTACAAAAGACTTTGCGACAAAAATTGAGATAAGTGTAAACGAATTCCGGAATATTATCGAAAGAAATATGCTTGTATCGGATGACGGAAGAAAAGCTCCCCTTATATTAGAGATAAGCGAGAATATACTAACGGCAAATACACAGGGTGAAGTGGGTAATGTAACGGAAAAGTGTCATATAAAGAAGGAAGGAAAGGATATCAGGATAGGATTTAATGCCAGATATTTACTTGATGCCATTAAATCAATAGATGAAGATAAGGTAAGAATATCTTTTATGGGAGAAACAAGTGCGTGTATTATAACCCCCCTTAACAGCGACGAATTCCTTTATCTTATTCTTCCGGTACGTATATCTGCTTATTAATGTTAATAGAAAGAATTGTACTGAAAGATTTCAGAAATTATGAATATCAGGAAATATTCCCGAATAAAGGGATTAATATAATATACGGAAAAAATGCTCAGGGAAAGACCAATATACTTGAGTCGGTATTTTTATGTTCCACAGCAAGATCACACAGAACAAATAAAGATGCCGACCTTATTAGGACTTTACAACAAGGATACTCGGTAAAAATTGAAGGAAAAAGAGACGATGAACCTTTTTCCATAGAAATAAATTGCACGAAGATATCCTCCAGATTAAATAAAAAAGTTATAAAAGTAAACGATATAACCCTTTCAAAGACAGGGCAATTGATGGGGGTTTTAAACAGTGTTATGTTTTCGCCCGAAGATCTTACCGTTATAAAGGAAGGTCCGAGCGAAAGAAGAAGATTTTTAGACATATTGATAAGCCAGATTAATACATCATATTTTTATTCATTACAGGAATATAACAGGATAATAAAACAAAAAAACGCTCTTTTAAAAAGAGTGTATGAAACAGGAAAAAACAGCGACCTTATTGATGTATATAATATAAAGCAAGCTAAAACCGGAGCTAAAATTATAAAAGAAAGAGCAGTTTTTACGGAACAAATAAATAAAAAAGCCGGACATAATCATTTTGATATAGCAAACAGAGCAGAAGAACTGGAAATAAAATACTCCTGTGATATTCCCGATTATTCAGGGGAGGAAAGCGACTTCTATAAATCATTGGATAAAATAAAAGACAAGGAAATAAAGATTCAAAGTACAATAATAGGGCCTCATAGAGATGATATTGAGATATTATTAAACGGATTAAATATAAGAGATTACGGGTCCCAGGGCCAGCAGCGCTCTGCAATATTGTCTTTAAAGTTTGCGGAAATGCAGATTATAAAAGAAAAGACAAACAAACAGCCGGTATTATTGCTGGATGATGCGTTGAGTGAACTGGATTTATTAAGGAAAAGAAAATTATTAAATAAAATAGATACAAAACAGACTTTTATTACCTGCACCGAAAAAAGACGATATATGACCCTGGATGACAGTATAAGCTTTTTCTTTGTAAACAAAGGATCGGTTAAAAGTATATAGAAATAAGACCGCAAAAATGCTATAATTAACAGAAGAATGAAGAGAGGATTTCATGTTTTTACACATAGGAGATGATTTGGTTGTGCGCGAAAAAGAGGTAATAGGAATATTTGATTTTGAAACTTCTACACTGTCCAAGCACACAAAAAATTATCTCAGAGATAAAGAGAAAAAGGGAACAATAACAACAGTAAGTGACAAACTTCCGAAGGCTTTTGTTGTTGTTAAGAAAAATAAGGAGTCCGATTACCGGATATATCTCACACTGATATCTTCTGCAACGCTAAGAAAACGAGCTGAAAACAATAAAATAACGGAGTAATATATGGATAATAAGAAAAGACAGGACAATATAAGAGATTGCAATTACGACGAGTCGCAGATACAGGTACTGGAAGGTCTTGAAGCGGTCAGAAAAAGACCCGGTATGTATATAGGAACTACATCCGTAAGAGGATTACATCATCTTGTCTATGAAATAGTGGCAAACAGTATTGATGAAGCACTTGCCGGAAGATGTGACAGAATTGAGATAACGATAGATAAAGGCAATATAGTTACAGTTACCGACAACGGCAGCGGAATTCCGGTAGGAATACATCCGAAAATGGGAATACCTACGGTGGAAGTTGTTCATACTGTATTACATGCGGGAGGAAAGTTTGACTCTTCGGCATATAGTATATCCGGAGGACTTCATGGTGTAGGAGCTTCGGTGGTTAACGCATTAAGCGAATTTCTTGAAGTGGAAGTAAAAAGAGACGGAAAAATATACAAACAAAGATATGAAAGAGGAAAAACAGTTACAAAACTGGAAATAATTGGAAATACTGACGAAACAGGAACAAAAACCGTCTTTAAAGCAGATGACCGGATTTTTGACACCATTGAATATGAATATGATGCTCTTTTATCAAGATACAGAGAAATGGCGTTTCTTAATAAGGGCGTTATGATAGTGTTAACGGATAAAAGAGGAGAGGAAGAAATAACAAACGAATTATGTTATGAAGGCGGCATAGTATCCTTTGTAAGGTATTTGGATTCCAATAAAACAAGAATTCATAAAGATACAATATACATAGAAGCGACAAAGGAAAATTGTATTGTGGAGATAGCAATGCAGTACAATGATGACTATATTGAAACACTGTATTCATATGCAAACAATATTGCGACCAGTGAAGGCGGAATGCATGTTACCGGTTTCCGATCAGCCTTAACAAAAGTAATAAATGATTATGCAAGAAAAAGCGGAGCATTAAAAGAATCGGATAAGAACCTGACAGGAGAAGATGTGAGGGAAGGTTTAACCGTAGTATTATCGGTGAAATTACACGATCCGCAGTTTGAAGGGCAAACTAAATCAAAACTGGGCAACAGTTATGTAAGAACCGTCACCGAACAAACCGTGAATGAGGAATTGGCTGCATATTTTGAAGAAAATCCGCAAGAGGGAAAAGTAATCATTGACAAATGTATTCGTGCATCCCAGGCCAGAGAAGCAGCAAGAGGTGCCCGTGATTTGGCTAGAAGAAAAACCGCATTGGAAGGAAACGCACTTCCCGGAAAGCTTGCAGACTGTTCGGAAACCAATCCTGTAAAAAGCGAGATATTTATAGTGGAAGGAGACAGTGCCGGAGGAAGCGCCAAACAGGGAAGAGACAGAAAATATCAGGCAATACTTCCTTTATGGGGAAAAATGCTCAATGTGGAAAAGGCAAGAATAGAGAAAGTATATAACAATGACAAACTTTCTCCTTTAATTACAGCATTAGGTACGGGAATAGGCGAAGATTTTGATATTGAAAAGCTGAGATATCATAAAGTGATAATAATGGCCGATGCGGATGTTGACGGTGCTCATATCGGAATGCTTCTGATTACTTTTGTATACAGATATATGCGTGAACTTATAGAAAAAGGGCATCTTTACCTTGCACAGCCCCCTTTATACAGAATAACCAAGGGGAAAGAATCAATATATGCATATAATGAGGCGGAAAAAGACAGAATATTGCGCGAAAGAGACTGGGACAGTAAAGATTGTACTCTTCAGAGATATAAAGGACTGGGAGAGATGAGCTCTGCACAATTGTGGGAAACAACGATGAATCCTGCCACCAGGACAATTATACAGATAAAGATGGATAACCCGTTCCTGGCGGATATTGCGGTAACAGATTTAATGGGCGATGATGTACAACCAAGGAAAGAATTTATAGAAAGACATGCAAAAGATGTACAACTGAACAGATTAGATATATAATGTTTCACGTGAAACAAATGAAGGGGTCGATATGGGAAAAGTAATAGCCGTTGCCAACCAAAAAGGTGGAGTAGGCAAGACAACTACATCGATAAACTTAAGTGCAAGTCTTGCATTTATGGGAAAAAGGACACTTCTTATTGACAATGATCCGCAAGGTAATGCTACAAGCGGCTTGGGAGTAGACAAATGGACCGTTAAACAGTCCGTTTATGATGCCATAATTAACGATATTGATATAAAAGATACAATTCTTGCTACAATGCTGGACAATTTGTTCATTTGTCCCGCCAATATACAGCTTGCAGGAGCGGAAATAGAGCTTGTAAGCTTGATGATGCGTGAAAACCGACTAAAAAAAGCTATTGAGCCTATAAAAAACAACTACGATTATATAATAATCGACTGTCCTCCTTCTTTGGGACTGCTTACTTTAAACTCTCTTACGGCAGCAGACACCATTTTAGTACCTATACAATGCGAATATTATGCTCTTGAAGGCTTAAAACAGCTTATGAAGACGGTTTCTTTGGTACAAAAGCATTTAAATCCTTCTTTAGAAGTAGAGGGAGTGGTCATGACTATGTACGATTCGAGAACAAATCTATCATTTCAGGTGGTGGAAAGCGTAAGGCAACACTTTTCCGACAGGGTATATAGAACAATAATACCGAGAAATGTGCGTTTAAGCGAGGCTCCGAGCCACGGACTTCCGATTATTCTATACGATAAAGACTCAAAAGGAGCTCTGAGTTATTTGGATTTGGCAGAAGAAGTAATAAATTGTGGAGGAGAAAATGGCTAAATACGGTTTAGGAAAAGGGTTGGGTGCGCTGTTGGGCGATGATTATACCGATATTTCCGTTGCAGACAAAGAAACTCGGCTGATTGAAATGGACATTGATAAGATACAACGGGATCCCGGACAGCCGCGCAGAGACTTTTCGAAAGAAGAGATGGATGAACTTGCGGAATCTATACGGGAAAAAGGCATTATTCAACCGATATTGGTTAGAAAAACCGGCGACACATACACAATAGTGGCAGGAGAAAGAAGATTCCGGGCCGCTAAACAGGAAAAACTGAAGACAGTTCCGGTAATCGTAAAGGAATTTACCGATAGAGAAGTTTTAGAGATATCTTTAGTAGAAAACATACAAAGAAAAGACTTAAATCCCATAGAAGAAGCTGAAGCATATAAGAGATTATGTGATGAATTCGGAGCAACTCAAGAAGAAATAGCAAAAACTCTCGGAAAAAGTCGTCCGGTTGTAACTAATAAGTTAAGATTACTTAATTTAGAGGAAAAAATACTCAGTTTTATAAGAAGAGGAAAACTTTCCGAAGGTCACGCAAGGCTGTTGTTGTCTGTCCATGAAGACATAAGAGAGGATCTTGCCGAGGAAACGGTGAACAAAGAATTAAGTGTAAGAGACCTTGAAAAACTCATAAAAAAGACAAAAAGGACTCCCGGAAAGAAAGAACAAATAGAAAACGATGAAGAATTTGCAAAAGTTGAGAATAAACTTCAAAAGAAGCTTGCAACAAAGGTAACAATAACGAGAAGTATTAAGAAAGGTAAAATAACGATTGAATATTATTCGCTTGAAGGATTAAACAGAATCATAGACATACTAAGCAGATAATGTTTCACGTGAAACAAAATAATGGATTATTTAATATATGCGCTAATAAGTTTGGGAATATCGCTGATTGTATCATTGCTTATAGTTCTTGTTTACAACGAAAATAAGAAAAAGAAGAAAAAAAGGGAAAAGGAACGGGAAATCTCTATTGATAAAATAAAGACATATGAGGACCTTTTGATTCAGTTAAGCATGATATATGAAAAAACTCAGGAAAACGAACGAAAAATCAGATATCTGGACCTGCAGAGTGATAAATTAAATAAGTTGGCAGACATATCGTTTAAGAATGTCGGTCTTGTAAGATATAAATATTCCGACGATGCGGGAGGAAATCTCAGCTTTTCACTTGCCTTGATGGATGATAAGCAGAACGGTATAGTATTTACCAATATCTCGTTAATAGACAGCAATTCCCTATATGTACGAAGAATAACAAACGGAATATCGGATGTCCTTCTTATGGAAGAAGAAAAAGAAGCTATAAAACAAGCAAGAGAGAGTTCCGATATTTAACAATATATGTCAATTGAGCAGCTATTGACACATTTATTTAACTTTGGTATATTCATTAGGCGCGCTTGCGCGTGAACTTTGAGACTTGGAGAGATGGTCGAGTTGGTTTAAGGCACCGGTCTTGAAAACCGGCGTAGGGGCAACCCTACCTAGGGTTCGAATCCCTATCTCTCTGCCACACGGAGAAGTACCCAAGTAGGCTCAAGGGGGCGGTTTGCTAAACCGTTAGTAGGGGTAACTCTAGCATGGGTTCGAATCCCATCTTCTCCGCCACAATTTGTCCGCAGATTCGTTCGGGTTTGCGGACTTTTTGCGCTTAAAGAGCAACAAACCATAAAGCATCTTTAAGAAAACCTCAAAGCGGCAAATGTTATATGCGCCTAACATATATGTAATTATTTCATTCTATACCTGCATACCGGATATTTAACACTACTATTTAAGGAATATCGGTAATCATTGTGGTCTTATGAATTTGAAAATACTATATATAGTAGAGAAAAAAGAGAATAGCATAATGCATTGTGCCGCAGATTAAAAGACCTTGACATTTTATATTGTAAATATATATAATCTAATACGCTGTGTACGCATGTACACAAAAAGAGGAGATAAATTTTTTTATATATAGGAGTTACTGATGAAAAGAACATATCAGCCGAAAACTAAACAAAGAAGCAGAGTCCACGGATTCAGACAGAGAATGAAGACGGCTGCCGGAAGAAAGATTATTAAGAACAGAAGAGCCAGGGGCAGGAAGAGATTATCTGCATAGGATTCCTTTCTCATGCCTTTATTTATACGAAAGGTTAAATATGGAAACGCTGAAAAAGAACTATGAGTTTTTACGTGTATACAGAAAAGGAAAATATTTCAGCGGAAAGTATTTGACAATAAACGTTCTGGAAAATGCATGTTTGCGCAACAGGGTAGGCATATCAGTAAGCAGCAAAGCATACAAAAGTAGCGTTAAAAGAAATTTATATCGTAGAAGAATAAAGGAAATATTAAGGACAGGTAACTTTAATCTGAAAAACGGGTATGATATGGTATTCGTAGTTAAGAAAACTGATGAAATACCTGAATACCATGAAATAGAGAAGGAAATAGTCGATTTGCTGGATAAGGCAAAATTGATAATAAAGAATGAAAAAACTGATAATCAGATTGATTAAATTTTACAGAATCAATATCTCCCCCAACAAGTTACCGTGTTGCAGATTTGTTCCCACCTGCTCTCAGTATGCTATTGAAGCAGTGGAAAAACATGGTGCTTTTAAGGGTAGTTTGTTATCGCTGTGGAGAATTTTGAGATGTAATCCGCTTTTTAAGGGCGGTTATGATCCTGTTAAATAGAGAAAGGAAGGGCTATGTTTGATTTTATTTACAACTTGTTCGGAAAGATATTTGAATTACTCTATACCGGTCTTTGCGGACAGAATTTCGGAATAACCATAATCGTATACACTCTGCTCTTAAAGCTTCTTTTGATGCCGCTTTCTATCAAAGGTCAGAAATCCACAATGAGAATGACCGAGCTTACACCGAAAGTGGATGCCATAAAGAGAAGGTATAAAAACGATCAGCAGAAACAGAATGAAGAAATTCAGAAACTGTATAAACAGGAAAATGTAGGTTGTGCATCAGGTTGTCTGCCTACCCTGATTCAGTTTCCGTTGCTGATAGCAATGTACAGAGTTCTTGCACAACCTCTTACTTACATAAAGGGAGTTTCCAAAGACACGATTAATCTGATAATAGAGAGATTAGGGTATGCCCCGACAATTTTACAGACTACCATAAACAACGACCTTATTTCCGATCCTGCTAAATTCAAACTTGTAAAGGATCTCATATCTTTTGACAAACTTATTGATATGAATTTCTTAGGAATGAATCTCGGATTGGTTCCGAAGGTTAATCCGTCCATACTTTTCGGTGCGGAAACGATAGGGACATATCTTCCCATTCTGTTTCTGCCTTTAATATCGGTGGGATTGGTTATACTTTCACAATATCTGACCGATAAGGCTATGAAAAAAAGAATGCCGGCAAAGAAAAAGGCTCCCAATCCCAACGATGCTCCGGATATGTCAGAGCAGATGGGTAAAACAATGAAGTTTTTAATGCCCGCTATGACATTATGGATAGGATTTACATTACCTGTCAGCATGTCGCTGTACTGGATATTCACACATATTGTCCAGATAGTTCAGCATTTCATAATGGAAAGAATAAGGAAAAACCACGATGCAAAGAAAGAAGCCGAAGCTGTAAGAAGCGGCGCTGCATCACAGGGTGAGGAAGTTATTGAAGCAACATATGAAGTTAAAGAGGAAAGCAAGGAGAGTAACGATAAAAAATGAGCAGGGTAAGCATTGAAAAGACAGGAAAAACGGTTGATGAAGCGGTACAGGCGGCGCTTTCGGAATTAGGCCTGGAACTCGGAGATGTGGAAATAGAAATAGTTGAGGAGGAAACCAAGGGACTTCTCGGGCTGGGAAGGAAAGAAGCAAAGGTAAGAGTGTATTTTTCCACGGAAGATGATCCCAAAGAAACAATTAAGTTTTTCTTAGAGGATGTTCTTTCACAGATGAATCTTGCGCCCGATGTATTTGTCAGCGAAGAAGACGGTTTTTACAAGGCGGAAATTAGCTGTAGCGATTCCGGACTTATTATCGGAAGAAAAGGAGAAGTACTCCAGGCATTACAGTTTATAACATCTCAGGTAGTAAGCAGAGCTTATGACACGTATATAAGGGTTATAATAGATACGGAAAATTACAGGGAACGACACAAGGCTTACCTTGAAGAGCTTGCAAGAAAGACTGCGGATAAAGTAATCAAAGCCAAAAGGGATTTTATGCTGGATCCCATGTCTTCATATGACAGAAGGATAATACACACATGTCTTCAGAACAGGGAGAATATTTCCACATACAGTATCGGAGACGAGCCATACAGAAAAATAGTAATTTCCTTTGAAAGAGACGGAAGAAGAAACAACTATTAAAAATGGAACATACTATAGCAGCAATTTCCACACCTGTAGGGGTTGGAGGAATATCGGTGATAAGAATTAGCGGAAGCAATGCCTTTTCGGTTGCTGAAAGTATGTTTAAGAGCAAAACTCCTTTTAAAGATATCAAAAGCCACACGGTAACTTACGGACATATTCAAGACAAAAAGGGCAATACATTGGATAATGTACTGCTTCTTAAGATGAAAGCTCCGAAAACCTATACCAAAGAAGACACCGTGGAAATTCACTGCCACGGCGGATTATACGTGACAAGAAAAATACTTGCTTTGGCATATGCATTCGGAGCTGCTCCCGCACAACCGGGCGAGTTTACAAAAAGAGCATTTATAAACGGCAGCATTGACCTTATGGAAGCGGAAGCGGTCATGGACCTTATAAACAGCCAAGCGGAAGATGCTTACAAAGAGGCGTTGTCACAGATAAAAGGAGAAAAAAGTTTACAGATTAAGAGTATTAGAAGCGAACTTATCGACCTCATTTCACACATAATGGTGGTTATGGAATATCCGGAATATGATACGGAAAAGATAACCGTAAAAGAGGTGCAGGACAAAGCTCTTAATATAGCAGACAGATTAAAGGTATTTGTAGAGGATTTTAAAGAAAGAAGAATTATACGGGAAGGGTTGACTGTAGCGGTTATAGGGGATGTAAATGTAGGCAAATCCACATTCATAAACAGAGCATGTGGGCAGAATCGTGTAATTGTTACCGATATAGCCGGAACAACAAGGGACATAGTGGAAGTAAAGATTGATGTAAAAGGACTTTGTGTTACATTAAAAGATACCGCAGGCATCCGCAGTACGGATAATGAAATAGAGAAGATAGGTATAGAAAAAGCCAAGCAGGCGATAGAACAATCGGATGCGGTTATATACATTGCGGACATAAACCAGCCGTATAAAGACGAGATATTCCATTACTTGAGAGACAGGGATAAGGTAGTATGCGTACTGAATAAAACCGATCTTATACAGGAAAAAGACAGGGAAAAGCATATCGAGTCAATGGAAAAAGAATTGAGAAAGTTATTTAAAGACAGGATTATAGCCTGCTCTTTGGATAAAAAGGAAGGAATCAATGAGATTTTTGACAAATTGCTGGATATGGTTAACGCAGGAAGCATAAGGAGCAAAGACTCCGCAATAACAAACGAAAGACATAAAAAACATATACTGGATGCCATTACAAATCTTGAAAACACAAAAGAGGGTTCTTTTATAGATATGCTCAGTATTGATTTAACAGCTGCTGCGGAGGACCTGGGTAAAATAACGGGGGAGACCGCAAGTGCGGATATTATAGACAGAATTTTTGAGAAATTCTGTATAGGTAAATAATATGAAGCAATATGATGTAATTGTTGTCGGAGCGGGACATGCGGGATGTGAAGCAGCACTGGCCGGTGCAAGAATGGGATTAAAGACGGCAATCTTCACCTTGAATCTGGACAGTATTGCCAACATGCCGTGCAATCCCAGCATAGGAGGTACAGCAAAGGGACATCTGGTAAGGGAAATAGACGCCTTGGGCGGACAGATAGGTAAATGTGCCGATGCAACCCTCATACAGTCAAAAATGCTTAACAAATCCGGAGGACCTGCAGTCTATTCTCTTAGGGCTCAGATAGACAGAAGACAATATCAGACGGTGATGAAACATATACTGGAAAAGCAGGAAAATCTGGACATCCGGCAGTATGAGGTTACCGATGTTGTTTTTGACAACGACAACAGAGTTACCGGAGTGGTTACCAATACCGATGTTATCATCTCCGCCAAAGCCGTAATAATTGCAACCGGAACCTATATGAAGAGTCGTATTATCATAGGGGATATGTCTTATGAAGGCGGACCCGACGGATTCTTTCCCGCAAACAAACTGTCCCTTAATCTGGAAAAGAAGGGTATTATATTAAGACGATTCAAAACGGGAACACCTGCAAGAGTGCATAAAAACAGTATTGATTTAAGCAAGATGTCCGTTCAGGACGGCGATGAGCCTATTGTGCCTTTTTCTTTTGAAACGGATAAGATAGAAATAGACCAGATACCCTGTTACCTTACATATACCAATGAAAAAACGCATGATATAATCAGAAGAAATCTGGACAGATCTCCTTTGTACAGCGGCAAGATAAGCGGTACGGGAGTGCGATATTGTCCGTCTATTGAGGATAAGATAGTTAAATTTGCAGATAAGGAGCGGCATCAGGTCTTTCTTGAGCCTATGGGTTTGATGACCGACGAGATGTATGTTCAGGGAATGAGCAGTTCCATGCCGGAGGATGTACAGGAAGAAATGTATAAATCCATAGAAGGCATGGAGAATGTTGTTTTTATGCGAAGTGCATATGCAATTGAATATGACTGCTTTGATCCGTTGCAGCTTTTGCCCACATTGGAGTTTAAAAAATTTCCGGGACTTTATTCCGCCGGACAGAGTAACGGAAGCAGCGGTTATGAAGAAGCCGCGGCACAGGGAATAATGGCAGGTATAAATGCTGTCTTGAAGATTAAAAAGCGACAACCCTTTGTCCTGGACAGATCGGAGGCATATATCGGAGTACTCATAGACGATCTTGTAACTAAGGGAACCAACGAGCCGTACAGAATGATGACAAGCAGAGCGGAATATCGCCTTCTGTTGAGACAGGATAATGCCGATGAAAGACTGACACCGAAAGGTTACGAATTGGGACTAATAGGAAAGGAAAGATATACCCGGTTTCTTTCTAAGATGGGAAATATAGAGAAGGAAACAGAGCGGTTAAAAAAGAAGAACATTTCACCCAAAATAATTAATCCTTTTCTGGAAAAAAGAAATCAGCAACCTGTTAATTCCGGAACAACCGAAGCGGCTATTCTGAAGAGAGAAGGTATCGGCTATGAAGATCTGTATGAAATTGACTCCGAGATGCCCGGGCTTACAAAAGAAGAAAAAGAGCAGGTCGAGATAAAGATAAAATACGAAGGTTATATAGAAAAACAACAAAGACAGGTGGAACAGTTTAAAAAAATGGAAAAGGTACTGCTTCCCGAAGATATAGAATACAAAAAAATTAAAGGTCTCAGGAACGAAGCGCAACAGAAACTGGATAGCGTGAAACCTGTTTCACTGGGCATGGCAGGAAGGATTTCGGGAGTATCGCCGGCAGATGTACAGGTTCTATATGTTTACATTGAGCAGCAGAAACGAAAGAAAAGGAAAACTAAAGAATGAAGCAACTGCTGAAAGGTATTTTTGAAGAACTGAGAATAAATTACCGGGAGGAGTGTTATGAAAAATTCGATGAATACGCTTCTCTTCTTATAGAATGGAATAAAAAGTTCAATCTTACCGGAATAACCGGGTTAAGAGATGTTTATATAAAGCATTTCGGAGACAGCCTTTTGCTGTATGAGGGAATAGAGGCAACCCAATCGTTAATTGATGTGGGAAGCGGTGCAGGTTTTCCCGGCATACCCTTAAAGATAGCGGGATACAAACAAAAAATAGTGTTACTTGAAGCAAACGGCAAAAAAGTTTCTTTTCTGGAGCATGTTATAAAGACTCTGGATTTGGATAATATTTTCGTATGCAATGAAAGGGCGGAAAATGCAGCAAGAGAAGAGGTATACAGAGAGCAATTTGATGTTGCCGCGGCAAGGGCTGTAGCACCGTTGAATATACTTTTGGAATATTGTGTACCTTTCATAAAAAGAGAGGGTATTTTCATTGCCATGAAAACCGACAATTCCGAACTGCAATCGGCCGAAAACGCCATAAAGCAACTTTCTGTCAGGATATTGAAAGAAGATAAACAGACCATTCCTTTTTCCGATATTAAAAGGAATAACATATATTTTAAAAAAACAAGAAATACCGCATATAAATATCCCAGACCGGACGGAGTTCCCAAAAAGAAACCGCTATAAAAATTTCACAAAGATTTAACCGTATAGTCATAATTTATTCACATGTTTTCTTTATTATGAGAACACAACAATTTCATAATATATTCCTCATAAAAGCAGAAAGACTTAAGTCCTTCTGTTTTTTTTCTTGTATGCTTTTTTTGTCTTTCTTGCATGCTGCCTGCACTTTATGAGGAACAAAGGAATGTTAAGCATTCTCCTGAATCTTACAGGCTGTTTTAGCAGTCTGTAGAACCACTCCAGTTTATGCTTGCAGAAGAATTCCGGAGCCCTTCTGGAAAAACCGGAAATAATGTCAATGGTTCCGCCCGCTCCGATTGCAAGTCCGGAATGTATATTATATCGGTGTTTGTATAGGAAAAATTCCTGCTTGGGAGCGCCTAAGCCTACAATAATCAAATCAGGTTTCTTAGCATTAATATCATCAATTATCTCTTTTTCCTGGTCGGTACTAAAAAAGCCGTCATGGAAACCCGCTATTGTTATATGCGGGTAACGTAATCGAATATTCTTAATTGCAGTACTTACGGAATCATATGATGCACCGAGAAGATAAACGGAAAAAGTTTTGCCCATTCCTAAAAGATTCTGTACAAATACACATCCCGGAACTTTCTCTTTTAGAGGGGTCTTAAGAATTTTTGAGGCAAGAACAACTCCGTCTCCGTCAGGTATATTCATAAAAGAGGAATTTAATACCTCCATAAGACTGCTGTCTTTAATTGCAGCCATGCATATTTCCGCATTGGGAGTAAAGATATATCTGAAAGACTCATTGTCGGACAAAGCATCAGATGCTTTTAACAATGCGTTTTCCATATCAATGTTATCGATTTTTATACCCAGGATGTCCATAATCTCTCCAAGTACTTTGAAGTATAGGTAAAAACCGGTGAAAAATCAATAAAAAGGTTGATTATTGATAAATATGGATATAGAATAAACTTCGCAGACATGAGGAAAACCAATGCTTTAAAGTTAATCATCATTATATTGATTATGTCAGCAGTACTTGTTTCGTGCACCGAAGAAGAGTACCGCGCTTCCAGGCTGTACAGATCTTTAACCTCATATGAGCAGAAAAGCGAAACGGTTACCTTAAAAAACAAGAAGTACAATAAAATTGATTTATCCAAAAAAGCCGTACTGGAACTTTCCAACGGTATGATATATAATGTGGATTTCAATGAAGCGGTCAATGTTAAAGAAGCTTCAACCGCTTCCATTCTGAGTTCGGAAATAATATCAAAAACGCTTGCCTTAAAAGTGGCGGATAAAGATACGGTTATGAATGTAATATCTACCGATATTGCATCATACGGGGATTATGTAATAAGTGTAACCGATAATGCTGTATTTACAGGTTCAGGTCTTAAAGTAAACAATCTGGGAGAAACCGGAGCGGCAATAAAGGTTTCTTCGGGTGCATCCATGGTATTAAACAAATCCAATGTAAAGGCAAAAGGAGCCGGCGTTGAATCCGATTCGCTGGTGAGTATAAGTTCCAGCGAAATGACGGTGGAGAGTCTTAAGTTTTACGAAGGAGCGACAGTGACCCTGGATGATTCAAGGTTTTACACAAATCGCGGCATAATGCTTTTGGATAATGCCAATGAAAATCTGATTCATATTTCGCTTAATCTTAAAAAAGCCAAACTGACCGTCGCCGACGGGGCAATGTTTTCCATGATAGATACTAAAGCCTCCGTTAAGATTGAAGATACAACATTAGACCGGAGTTTATCCAATATACTGTTGTTGAAGAATTCCGAAGCAACGGTTACCTTGTGCAAATCCAATGCGGAAGGCGGCATTATGACCGATGACAGTTCTTCTCTTAACTTGCTCATTAAAAACGGTTCAGCTTTTAAAGGATATATAAACAAGGGAAACAGGACAAAAACCGTTACTGTCCAGATAGAGGAAAAAAGCGTTTGGGAAGTTACATCGGACAGCTATGTAAGAGGACTTATCTTAAAGGATGCAAATTTTGAAAATATAAAATCCAACGGATTTACAGTATATTATGATTCCATGAATTCAACCAATGCATGGCTGAATAAAGAAACAATCAATCTTCCTGACGGGGGAAGACTGGTTCCGTTCAGATAATGAGTTTTGATGCATTAACCATGAATTGATCATATAAGGAGCCCAGAAAGAAGCGGCTCCTTTTTAAAGCTCTGTAAGTAATAAGGTAATTATATATGTGCGTATCGCTGGCGACAAAATTAATCATGTTCTTTTTGTTATATCTGTGTATTCTTAAAGCCTGAAGAGGAGAATAAAGGGAATATGCATTTATCTGAGCAAGCACATCCAGTCCTTCAAGCTTCTGTACCTGTATGGGACTGTATCTTTCTATATGAGCTATTATTACCGTAAGCCCCATAGACTGCAGATTTATGATTTCATTGAGGAGCATATTATCCCAGGAGGATGAGGGCATTTCTATAAGTATGTAATTTGTATTCTCTATTGTGAGCTTGCGGATCTTCTTATTATTACCGAGTCCCGTTGTCAACCGTACTTCCGCTCCTTTATAAAGCTTAATATCTGTACTATTTGCAGCTGATAACTCTGAAAAAGCCTTATCTCTTCGGGAAAGGAATCTGTCAATGCTCTCTTTAAAAGGATAAAAATGAGGAGTACAGATAATAGAAGATACACCGAACCTGTCAGCAGTTTTTAACTGTCTTAAAGACTCTTCCAAAGAGGAAGAGCCGTGGTCGACCTTTGGTAATATATGGGAATGTATGTCAATCATTGTCAAGATTTACAGGTGGCGTCACAGGCTTATTGTCGTATCCACCGTATCCGCCATATTTTGCATACTTATACCCGTTTTTACCGTACCTGTACTGTTTGTTATAGGGCATAGTGTCCACATTATAATCGTTGAAAATAAAGCCCAAAAACTTTCCGTTTACTTTGTTTATCGCTTCTACGGCATCCTTGATTAAATTAGTCCTGGAAAAATTCTGCCTGACTGCTATAACCGTACCTGTAACCTTATCCGAAATGGCGAGGGCGTCTGTAACAATAAGTGCAGGAGGCGTGTCAATAAATATATAGTCCAAAGTATTACGCAATTCGTTCAGCAGTAAAGTCATTCTTTCGGACGTCAGCAGTTCCGACGGATTAGGGGGAATAGTGCCGCTTGGTAAAACATGAAGATTCTTGAATTTTGTAGGATATATAAAGTTTTCCTTTACAAGACCGCCGAGTATATCGCTGAGTCCCGGTGAGGATTTTATCTTAAAGTATTTATTAATAGTGGGCTTACGCATATCCGCATCTATTATTAATGTCTTAAATCCCGCTTCGGCGAAAGCCAGAGCCATATTAGCACAGACCGTAGATTTTCCTTCACCCATATGTGAACTTGTAAAGGAGATAACCGGACATTTTTCTTTCGCGGTTATAAACATTAAGTTGGTTCTTGTAGCTTTAATCGCTTCCGCAACGGGAAAGGATTTGTTATCAAAAAGAAGAAACTCACTTTTTTCAATGTCAGCCATAAATTTGTCCTTTCTTATCTTCATCCTGATATAGTTTCAGATCCGGAATGTACCCTATAATAGGTGCTTTAACAACTCTCAGCAGGTTTTCTTCAGTCCGCACTTTGGTGTTAAATAACTCATACAATATTACAAAAGCAATAGCGACAATAAGCCCTAAAACAACACCGACAGCAACATTTTTAACCATATTGGGAGAGGAAGGCTTTGACGGTACTACGGCTCTGTCCAGTATTTCCACGGCCCCCGCTTTAATGACTCTGAGTATTTCCTCCGGTGCTACATCAATGAAGGCATTGGCTATAATCATAGCATCTACCGGATCTTCGCTCTTGATGGTTATCTTCATAACTTCGGTGTTATTCACCGAAGACCCTGAAAACATTTTTCTGATTTGTCCGGGAGTATACTCCAGACCCGTTGTTTCTATTACCTTATTTATGACGTTGTCGCACTGCATTATAACCGAATAAGTGGCTATAAGTTTCTGCGAAGTAGTTATATCTGATGAGGAAATGGTTGTATCCGACCTGTTGGAGTTATTAAATACGTACAGTGTTGCCGACGCCTCATACTGAGGTGTAATAAAAAAGTATGTAACAGTCAAAGAAAGACTGGCCGCAACAAGAACGATACTGACTATCAGCCAGAAATGTCGTCTCAGATAAGAGAATATCTGTCGTATATCAAGTTCTTCCATAAAAATCTCTCCTACAGTGGTTTTTAATACATCGTTTATAATAATAAGGCATCATAATTGGCTTGTCAAGTAAACCAAGTCTTAACCTTTTATACCGTTAATACAGATATCTATGAACAGAGTTTTGCGTTTTTCTTAACAGTTGTCATAAATTGGAAGAAATAAGCGCGAATAATAATGAAAGGCGCAATGACCTTATTTTAGATATCATTGTAAAATATTAAACTTTACTATATAATTCAAATGGCAACAAGTTGGGAAAGCGCTTATGGGTAAAAAAAAGACCGGAATAAAAGTTGAAAAAAAGAGCACAAAGAAAAATCTTATAAAGGATTTTTTCTATCTTGAGCAGGATACAAAAAAATTAACATATTCTGAGATTGTCACAACAGCGTTTCTTTATGTGTTTTTGTCAAGTTTTGCGCTTATAGTCAGCGATAAGATTTATGAGAATATAACGGCAACAAAACTGTATGCTTTGATATCAATGTTCGGAATATGGTTTATTTTAATGTGCGTCGGTTTGTTGGAGAAAATACGTTCAAAAAAGGCAAATGCGGAATACTTCAAACAGGCTGTCAAAAATCTTTCCGTAACCGATATAGCCCTTATAGCGTACACGCTGGTTGCTTTTATTTCTACAATACTTTCCGAATACAGAGAGGTCGCATTCATAGGAGATAAGGCAAGAAATGAAGGCTTTCTTATGCAGCTTTTGTATATTTCCATGTTCTTTATGCTGTCTCGGACATATGTGCATAAACTGGAATTGAAGATATGGGCATTGGCCAGCATACCGGTGGCATTAATAGGGATTCTTCAACTAAACGGATATTATGCAGGGAAATTTACTTATGATATATTGAGGCACGGAAGATCTTTCTTCACCACATTGGGAAACATTGACGTGGTTTCAACATATCTTGTCACTCCCATAATGATATGTACGGTTCTGTACTGTCAGTCCAAAGAGAGATTTTTCAGGATTTTGTATTTTGTTTCGGCAGGGCTCTGTTTCTATCTTTCCATACTGATAGGTGTAGACAGCGGCTTTGTCGGAATGGCTACCGCAATATTTTTCATGTTCCCGTTTATAGCAAAAGACAGGTTGTCGGCATCCAGGATATTCCATATCGTTTCTCTCTTTCTTTTCCTTATATACCTTGAGGATCAGATTTCCAAGATAGGAACGAGACGTTTCGTATTTTTCGAAAAACCGTTCAATGACAAACTTTTCTTAGGAGCGATAGCGGCAATTATTATTTCCGTTATAATATATTTTGCAGGGAAAGTTATAAAAACAGAAAAGAAATTCATATGGCCGGTCGCGTACTTTGTTGTTGCTACCGTAGGTGCATATTTCGTTGTAAAGAAAATACTTGTCATGCCGGAACCGACAGGCTCATCGGTTAAGCTGGTACTGTACCAGTTCGGACAGATATTGAAGGGAAATATACAAGACCATTACGGTTCCAACAGAATATATGCATGGAGAGTTGCATACCGATTCTTTAAGGAAAAACCCGTTATAGGACACGGGCCCGATACGGTACGCGCTTTGTGGATGAGGGAAGAATATATATACAGTACGGAAAAATATAGAGTGGTTTTTGATAAAGCGCATAATGATTATCTGCAGGTACTGGTGACAACGGGAATACTGGGTCTGACATCCTATCTTGTTTTCCAGTTCTCTCTGCTGTTAAGATCCTTTAAGAAGTTTGATCAACCGTTGGTTATAGCTCTGGTTACGGCTTGTATATGCTTCTCGGCACAGGCATTTTTCAATATAGGAGTTCCGATTGTGTCGCCGTACGGATGGATGCTGTTCGGTATGCTCGCATCGATACTGAGGAAAAAAGAAGAAACCGCCTGATTGAAGGTGTTTTTGGAGGAATAAAACCTTGAAAAAAGACAAAAAAAACATCAGTCTATGGATAAAAAAGATAATGTTGGTAGCCCTGGATATAGTAGCAATTAATGCCGCTACCGTTCTGTCCCTGTTTGTCCGGTTTGAACTGAGTTTTTCAAAAATCGATGTACAATATATTGAAAACGCAAGGCAGTTCCTGTGGATTGATACCATATTCACTCTCATTATTTTTACAATATTCGGCCTGTACAGCGGATTGTGGAAATATGCATCCATTAAAGAGTTGTTCAATATAATAGTGGCATGTACAATATCTTATACATTCAAGTACTTTGTAACAAACTGGATGGGAATAAGTCAACCCCGCAGTACGATTTTCTTCGGATGGGTACTGCTAATAATATTGGTTTTCGCAACAAGATTCAGTTACAGGTTCTTACGATACATTGTTCATGAAAACACACAGCGAAAGGGCATAAAGAGAATAATGGTTATAGGCGCGGGAGATGCCGGTAATATGATTATCAGAGAGATAAGATCCAGCGGCATACTGAAATCCAAAGTGGTTTGCGCAATAGATGACGATAAGAATATTCACGGTCTTAATATCCAGGGCGTAAAGATAATCGGAGGAAGGGATCAGATTAAAGAAGCGGTAAAGAAATATAAAGTGGATGAAATAATAATCGCCATGCCTTCCGTTTCTTCACGGGAAAGAAAGAAGATATATGATATTTGTAAAGATACCCAATGTACATTACGTACAATTCCCGGAATGTACCAGATTATAAACAACGAAGTAAAACTGTCCGATTTAAGAGAAGTGCAGATTGAAGATTTACTGGGAAGAGATACTGTGGATATTAATGTCGATGAAATACTGGATTACGTAAAGGGAAGGGCAATATTGGTTACCGGAGCCGGCGGGTCCATAGGAAGCGAGCTTTGCAGACAGATAGCCGGCCATAATCCCAAGAAACTTATAATGTTGGATATATATGAAAACAGCATATATGATATTCAGTTGGAGATAGCCGGTAAATATCCAGGGTTGGATATGGAAGTACTTATTGCAACCATAAGGGACGAGAAGAGAATAAAAAGCATAATGAAAAAGTACAAGCCGGAGATAGTGTTTCATGCAGCAGCTCATAAGCATGTACCTTTAATGGAAACAAGCCCCAACGAAGCCGTGAAGAATAACGTGTTCGGTACACTTACTCTTGTTAAAGCGGCGGATGAAAGCTCTGTAGACAAATTTATTATGATATCTACCGATAAAGCGGTAAAGCCCACCAATATAATGGGAGCTACCAAAAGAATATGTGAAATGATTATTCAGGCATACAACAAGAAATCCGAAACGGAATTTGTTGCTGTCCGGTTCGGCAATGTTTTAGGGTCCAACGGTTCGGTCATTCCCATTTTCCGGAAACAGATTGAGGAAGGCGGACCGGTAACAGTCACACATAAAGATATAACGCGATATTTTATGACCATTCCGGAGGCCGTATCTTTGGTGTTGCAAGCCGGATACTATGCAAAAGGAGGAGAAATCTTCATATTGGATATGGGTGAACCGGTAAAAATATATGATTTGGCCACAAATATGATAAAACTTTCCGGCCGTACCCCCGATGTGGATATAAAGATTGAAATAACCGGATTAAGACCGGGAGAGAAGCTGTACGAAGAGCTTCTGATGGACGAAGAGGGAATAGAAAAAACACAAAACAATTTGATATACATAGGCCGACCGATACAATTTGACGAAAAAATATTTTTCGAGAACCTGGCACAGCTTAAAAGAATGGCGGATAATGAAGTAAGCTGCATGAAGTTGCTTATAGCTAAAATGATTCCGACATATACCCCCGAAGTGACCGATGCCACAGATGAAAATGAAGTAAACGTATGCATGACACAACTTCTTGCTCAGGATAATCAGATTAAGCAGTAATAAACAGTTACATTCTGAATATATAAATAGCAAACGGAGGTAAGATTCATGAAAACAGACGACAAAATTCAAAAACTCGTTGACAGTTACGGGTCGTGGTTCAAAGAAGATACCGGATTCAGTGCTGCAAAAATGACAAACAAACATGCTCCCTATCCTATGTTGTTTTCGCCCATAAAGATAAACAGTCTGACAATTAAGAACAGACTTGTTATGGCACCTATGGGCAATATCAATATGGCGGAAGAAACGGGACGCCCGAATGAAAAAATGATTGAATATTTCCGGGAACGCGCAAAAGGAGGAGTGGGACTGATAACCACCGGTCTTATCCCCATAAGCTTCGGAATAGATCATTCATTGATTGAGCTGGATAAACTGTCATATTTTCCGAGGATAGACCGTTCGAGAACTGTCTATGTGGGATGGAGAAATCTGGCACATGCGGTGCACTCATACGGGGCACGGATTTTTGTTCAGTTGACACCGGGACTGGGAAGAGTAGGAAATCCTCAGTGTCTGACAAATCAGTTTAAATTTCCGGTATCGGCATCGGTTAACCCCAACTGGTATATGGCGGAAGTTCCGTGTATGCCGCTTACCGATGCAGCGTGCAGAAAGATAATAAAGAATGTCGGACAAGCTGCCGCAGATGCAAAAGCATTCGGGCTGGACGGAGTATATCTGCACGGTCATGAGGGGTATCTCTTGGAGCAGATGACCAATCCCGCATTCAACAGAAGGAAACTGGGAAGATATTCCGACTGGCAGGCTTTCGGTGTGGAAATGATACAGCAGATAAGAAAAAGAGCGGGTAAATCTTATCCTATCATGTACAGAATAGACCTTTCTCTTGCTCTCAACGAAACGTACGGGGAGAAAATGAACAAAACGGCACTTAAGAAGTTTAAAAACGGCAGAACAGTGGAAATGACACTGGATTACATGAAAAATCTCGTGTCCGCCGGAGTGGATATATTCGATGTGGATTTGGGCTGTTACGATAACTGGTGGCTGCCGCATCCGCCGGAGGGAATGCCTCCCGCTTGTTTTGCCGATGTAGCAAGAATAGTAAAGAAGTATTTTGAGGAGAACAATATACTTTCCAATGCCGGAGTTAAAGTGCCCGTAGTAGCCGTAGGCAAATTGGGATACCCCGATGTGGCCGAGGAAGTGTTGATGCAGGATAAAGCCGACATGATAATGCTGGGAAGACCGCTGCTTGCCGATCCGCAATGGCCCAATAAAGCAAGAGCGGGACTCACAAAGGATATAATTCCGTGCATAGGGTGTCAGGAAGGATGTATAAACGAGTTTGTGGAAGGCGGACATCCTCAATGTGCCGTCAATCCCAGAACGGCATTCGAGCATTTATACAGCGAACAGCCGGCATCCGCTGAAAAGGTAAAGAATATTGCTGTAATAGGAAGCGGCCCGGCGGGAGTTATGGCAGCGGTAACCGCAGCTAAAAGAGGACATGATGTAACGGTGTACGAAAAGCAGGCAACTATAGGCGGAAGACTTAATGCAGGAGGAAAACCTAAAATAAAGTTTGATATACAGAATTACCACGAGTATCTGAAGAATCTTCTGGAGACAACCTCAAAAGAATACAAACTTAAAGTGGTTCTCAATACCGAAGCCACTGCCGAGCTGCTGAAAAAAGAAGGATATGATACGGTAATCTATGCAGCCGGAACAAAAGATGTGGAATTGAAACTTCCGGGTTATGAGAAAGCCGACAAAGTGCAGGCGGTGGATGTGTTGGAAAAACCGGAACTGGTGAAAGCAGCCAAGAAAGTGGTGGTTATAGGGGGAGGCGTTGTAGGATGTGAGACCGCATTCTTCCTGAATAAAGAATTAGGCAAAGAAGTAACCGTAATAGAGATGGAGCCGTACTTTATGAATCATGTATGTACCGCCAACAGAACATACCTTATCTACTATCTGGAAAAAGCAGGTGTAAAACTGTTTAATTGTACCAAACTGGTAAGTTATGAAATAGGAGGGATAAAGGTTTCCAGAAATATGTCCAAGACGGTACCCGACCCGTATAACACATGGAGCCCGATACTGCCTCCCAATATAGAGAATCCTCTTGCTAAGCCCATTAAAGAAGAGTTGGAAGGACAGTTTATAGAAGCGGATATTATTGTGCAGGCAGCAGGCGGAAGATGCGACGACACGGGATTTTATGCTTTACAGAAGCAGCTTCCGAAATGTGAAATGTACAATATCGGTGACTCTTTCAAGGGAGGAAAAGTATTTGATGCAACCAAAGCCGGTTATGCGGTAGGATTGACAGTTTAAGGAGGAGAAGAATGGAGTATAAAATGTTTCTTACCGATGAGGAAAAAGATATTCTGAACGGTTCAAAGGGAGAAGTAATGGCTAAGGTCGCTAAATCTCTGGTAATGTACGGAGAGGTTTTCGGTGCAAAGCGATTGGTGCCGGTAACCGCTCCGTCTCATCTTGTAACCAGTTTCGGAATATCCTTAATGAAAGCCGTATTTGCGATAATGGATGAAATAAACGATGCGGGGGTTACTGCGATTGATAAGTTTACCGTAGACCCGAGACCGTTGGATTATGAGAATGTCAAATGTAATCCTTTGGAAAAACTGGTTTTCGGTATAATGTACGGAAAACAGAAAGATTATGAGGAACAGCTTAAGAAAACCGGATTAAAGGATTCCAATGCGTTCAGCTGCACCTGTTATATGGAAGAAGTGGGTAATATACCCAAAAAAGGAGATATTCTATCCTGGGCGGAATCCTCCGCAGTGGTATATGCCAATTCGGTCATAGGAGCGAGGTGTAACAGAAACTCGGGAATAATCGAAATGTTCGGAGCAATACTGGGTAAAGTACCGGAATTCGATTTACTGACCGATGAAGGAAGAAAAGCCACATGGATTGTGCAGATAAAAACAACCAAAAAACCGGAAGCTCAGGTGTTGGGAAGTGCCATAGGCATGAAAGTAATGAGTGAAGTGCCATACATAAAGGGACTGGATAAGTTTATAGGCAAAGAACTTAATGCACAGACAAAAGACTATCTGAAAGATATGGGAGCAGCTACCGCTTCAAACGGAGCGGTAGGCCTTTATCATGTGGAAAATCTGACGCCGGAAGCAGTGGAGCTGAAAGAAGCACTCATAAAAGACAAAGCAAAAGTATATGTGATAGATGATGCCGAGCTGGAAAGGGTTAAGAATAATTACCCTGTCATATGGAAGAATGCCGATGCAAAGCCTTCAAGGTGTTTTATAGGGTGTCCGCATCTGTCATACAATCAGCTGATTGAATGGACCGACAGAATAGGAAAAGAGCTGGAAAAACAGGGCAAGAAAAAAGTTGCTCTGGAAACGGTATTTACCGCCGCTCCCGATGTTGTAGCACATTTCAAAGAAAACAAGGAATACTACAACAAATTTATAAGTTACGGCACAAAAATATCTTCCATATGCCCTCTTATGTATATGAACAATCCTATTTGCGGAAAAAGAGCCGTAGTGACAAACTCCAATAAACTGAGGACTTACACAACGGCAAGATATTATACCGATGAAGAAATAGCCGGTATTGCGGTAAGGGGGGATATTGCAAGATGAAAAAAGAATTTAAAGGAAGAAATGTTGTAGCGGGAACGGTTCAAACAACAGCCGTGGTATCAAAAAACGGCATGAATACTTTGGCTACATTTCAGAAAAGTTTATTGGCAAATAAGAAAACGGTTTTGGGAAGCGATCAGAACAATCCCGACTTATACAAAAAAGAGATAACCGGCAAAGCAATATGTCTGCCTAAGACCATAGGTTCCACTACCGGGGGAATGGTTCTGCAAAGTGCGGCCGCTATGGGAGTTGCTCCGAAAGCTATGCTGTTCAGTGAAAGTATAGATTCAATAGCCGCAGCAGGAGTTATACTTGCCGATGTGTGGACAGAAAACAGTATTGTAACCGTGGATAAACTGGGACAGGATTTTCTGGATTATGTCAAAGACGGAATGACCGTTACAGTAAAGCAGGACGGAACGGTTATTGTAGAGCAATGATACAACAAAGAAGAACTGAAAAAGCTAAAGGAAAGTAAGAAGAGTATTTGAAGAACAAAAAAGGGTTATGTAGAGACATAACCCTTTGTCTTGGATAAAAGGATAAAGAGAAAACTCCCTATTTATTATTGTTTATACAAATAACCCAGATAATCCTTATTCTTCTCCATCATTTCATCAACCATCTCTTTTATCTGATCAAGCGACAGTACGGCGGAAGTAAGCGGATCGAATGCAACCGCATGGAACACCTTTCTCGGGTTACGTTCCAGTGCCGCATCCACAGCCATTACCTCACAGCGGGCCGTTGTGTTTATAAGGGTGGCAAGCTGATCGGGCATAACCCCTATATGTATCGGTTCCAATGAATTCTTTGATGCAAGAATAGGAACTTCAACACAGCAGTCATACGGAAGATTTTCGATAATTCCGTGATTCATTACATTTCCGTTGAACTTGAATAATGTATTATCTCCGAATACCGCATTGAAAATATATGTAGCATACTCGTAGCCACGCTCCAGATTAATATCCTCCTTTGCAAGCCATTCCTTAATGGAGTCACGCCAGGTGTCTTTCCGTTTCAGATATTCATTAAGAATATATGCATAATGTCCGGGGTTCCAGTTTGTACCGTTCATACAGTATTTTTCCAATAATTCGGGATTCTTTCTGTACCATGCGACATATTCACTGTTGTGGCCGGAAGATTCCGTTACATAATAATCCAGATGCTCGAACATATTGTTCCGGATAAGTTCTTTTTGGTAAATTTCAGGATCTTTAATGGCTTCTCTGATTAAAGGATAAGCGTCTTTTCCGTTCCACTTGTATTCCAGATAGAAAGCCTGATGGTTTACGCCCGCACATTTGTAAGTTATTTCATTCATGGGAGCACCGATCCATTTTGCAAGCATTCCGGCCGTTCCCTGAACACTGTGACACAAGCCGGTTATCTTAAGAGTGGGGAATTTCTTCTGCATGGCCATACATAACATAGCCATCGGGTTTGTGTAGTTCAAGAAAACCGCATCGGGACAGTATTTTTCAATGTCTTTACATATGTCCAGCATTACCGGCACCGTTCTTAAAAAACGGAAGATACCTGCGGGACCTCTTGTGTCTCCGATATTTATATCCACTCCGTATTTTTTGGGAATGAGGATATCATGCTGCCAAACATCCACATCACCGGAAAGTATCGTACACAATACACCGTCCGCTCCTTTAAGAGCTTTAACCCTGTCTGTAGTTGCTGTAACTTTTGCAGGATATTTTCCCGCTTTTATAATCTTCCTGACAGCCTGATGTATATAATCCAATCTTTCGGGATCTATATCCATCAGAACGATATGGGCATCACGAAATGCGGGGAAAGTGAGAAGGTCCTTCACCAGATTACGTGTAAAGCCGAAACTGCCGCCGCCTATAAATGCAAATTTTTTCATGGCACACTCCTTAATACAATGATATACGGATATTGTATCATTTTTATGTATGTAATGTTCCTTTATTTAATGACCTGAGAACTTTAGATTTATACTATTCGTCAAATGATGCATGATGGAGCAATTCCGGACAGAGGAGAATGCTGAATTCTGAACAAAGCAGAGTCCGATTATTATCACGGAGGGAATAAAGTGTCTACCGTAACTAAGAAAAAAAGCAGGTGGATAATAGCGGCAATCGTTTTAATATTATCGGTTGCCGTTCTTTTGTTTTTTGTTATAACGACAAATGTTACATATGGAAGCGGGAAATCAGTTGACACATTCAGCACCTATCAGGACCTGGTGGAAAAATCACCCGTTGCCGTAATAGCTACAGTTGTTTCGGATAACAAAGAGTTTGTGTACGATGACATTATCTTTGCCGTTACGGAGATCGAGGTTAAAGACTGTGTAAGAGGAGATTTAGGCAACAGAACATTAGAAATACTGCAAACAAAAATGAAGGAGGATCCTTATCTTATTAAAAATACCGAGGTGTTATTGTTTCTGAGGAAATATAATGGACCAGTTGCAAAGAATGTTTACATAATAAACGGTTTACATAACGGTCAGTTTATAATTAAAGATAACACCTTGAATGAGGTTAGAGTAGGATATACGACACCTATTTTAAAAACCGCGGATTTGGAAAGTGTTATTGCCGATATAAAAAATACGGAATATAAAGAATAGAAATATGATAGGAAAATATAATAGGTTTCTCAAAAAAGTTAAAGAGACATAGCCTTTGATGTTAAGTATAAAATATTATGCTTTTCTTTTAATCTTACAGGTGTATAATAAGTTGAAAACTTTTGAGGAAGGCTTATGATAAGGGAAGACTTAAGGAATATAGCAATAATAGCGCATGTAGACCACGGCAAGACCACACTGGTGGATGCCATGCTTAAACAGGCGGGAGTGTTCAGGAAAAATCAGGTTGTTGCGGACAGAGTAATGGATTCCGGCGATCTGGAGAGAGAGAAGGGTATAACCATTCTTGCCAAGAATGCTTCGGTAAGATACAAGAATACCAAGATCAATATAGTGGATACCCCCGGACATGCGGATTTTTCCGGAGAGGTGGAACGCGTACTTAAAATGGTTGACGGAGTACTGTTATTGGTGGATGCCTTTGAAGGGCCTATGCCGCAGACAAGGTTTGTTCTTTCCAAAGCTTTGGAACTTAATCATAAAGTAATAATTGTGATAAATAAAGTGGACAGGGAAGGTGCGGATATCCGAAAGACGGAAAACGACGTGCTGGAACTTCTGATGGAATTGCAGGCAAACGACACGCAATTGGACAGTCCTTATGTGTACTGTTCCGCAAAAGAAGGAGCGGCTTCACTGAACCCGGAAATAAAAGGAACGGATTTGTCGCCGCTGTTTGATACCGTTTTGCAACATATTAATCCTCCGGGAGGCGACGAAAATAAGCCGTTGCAGGTGTTGATTTCTTCCATTGACTACAATGACTATGTCGGAAGAATAGCCATAGGCAGAATAGAAAGAGGTCACATTAAGGAAAACAGCGATGTTGCCGTAGTTAACTATCATAATCCCGAAGAACCTCACAGGGCAAAGGTAACCAATATATATTCATTTGAAGGAGTTAAAAGAGAACCTGTCGAAGAAGCATATGTAGGAGATATTATTTCTTTTTCCGGAATACCAAAGATTTCTATAGGAGACACGATATGTAATCCGGAATTTGTCGAA
Source organism: Bacillota bacterium (assembly GCA_022706885.1). Taxonomy (GTDB): domain Bacteria; phylum Bacillota; class Clostridia; order DUPQ01; family DUPQ01; genus DUPQ01. The sequence continues at coordinate 35,688 of JAKJBR010000001.1, read as the reverse complement.
GCAATAGAATTTGCAAAAATTTCTCCTCCTACAATAGAAATGACCTTCTCGGTTAATGACAGTCCGTTTGCCGGAAGAGAAGGTAAATATGTAACATCCAGGCATTTAAGAGAGCGGTTGTTCAGAGAAACACTGAAGGATGTTTCGTTAAAAGTGAAGGAAACGGAATCCGCCGATGCTTTTATTGTTATGGGAAGAGGAGAAATGCACCTGTCCATTCTGGTGGAGACCATGAAGAGGGAAGGATATGAATTTCAATTGAGTACGCCCAGGGTGCTGTTTACGGATATAGACGGAGTAAAACAGGAACCCATGGAGCATGTATATATTGACGTACCTTCCGACTGCGTAGGGGCGGTATGTGAGAAAGTGGGAAAAAGAAAAGGCGAGATGCTGTGCATGAATCTGTCCGGTACCAGAATGAAAATGGAGTTTTCTGTTCCTGCGAGAGGCTTGTTCGGCTACAGGAACGAGTTTCTGACCGATACTGCGGGAGAAGGTATAATGAATACCCTCTATGAAGGATATGCTCCGTATAAGGGAGAAATAGGGTACAGAAGCAACGGTTCGCTGATTGCCTTTGAAACGGGGACCGCGGTTACATACGGTCTGTATAATGCTCAGGAAAGAGGAGTGCTTTTTATAAATCCCGGAGAGGAAGTGTATGCCGGAATGGTTGTAGGCGAGACACCCAAGGATGAGGACATCTCGGTCAATGTATGCAAAAAGAAGCATGTTACAAATGTGAGGGCGGCGGGAAGCGATGAGGCTCTGCGCTTATCTCCTCCGAAGAAGATGAGCCTGGAGCAGGCAATGGAATATATTAAAGAAGATGAATTACTGGAAATAACCCCCTTAAGTATGCGCATAAGAAAAAAGATATTGGATCCCGTAATGCGTATGAGATCGAAATTTAAAGATAAACAATAGATTAATCTGTTCTTTTTATATAGTAATAATCGTAATCGCGACCGATAATGTCATGACAAATCTTCAAAGATGCCAATAAATCCTTGTAAATTTTTTCATTTATCAATGTACTTGAACCGTTTTCATATTCTTTTATGGCATCATGAACGGGAAGCACATATGGTCTGGAGCCTCCCCATTCCGGAGTAAGCATATATGTGGGCACATAATCATATCCTTTGATTACGGTCACATCGGTTTCAAGATTTTTTTCTATATAGATATTCAATATTACCGAAGTCAGCGTGTAATGGGTTCTGGTTATATTGGACATGAAGTTACCTAACGAATAACATACGAATACCTGCTTTTCTTGACCTTCCGGGGTGCGTATCGTCTGTATCCCCATAGGTTGCAGTACATGGGGGTGGTTTCCTATCAATATATCCACGCCGTTATCAAACAGAAATTGTGCGGCTTGTCGTTGCTTTTCGCTTTCCGTTGTGACATATTCCGTTCCCCAGTGAATAAGGGCTATTATAAGGTCGGTATCAAGAGAGCGTGCATACTCAAGGTCGGAAGATATCTGTTTTTTGTTTAATATTGTATAGGGACCTAAATAGTCTTCATACAGAAGATTTACGCAGAACTCCTTTCCCGCCGGTATCCTTATAACATTGGTACCGTAGGAATAATTAACTATCGCCATACTTATTCCGTTAATCTCTTTAACCAGAACTCCATGTGACGCATCACGATCTTGCTGTGCGGCATATGTTCCCACCTGAAGAAGTCCCGCCGCTTTTACATTCTCTATGGTGGAGACAAGGCCTTTGAAACCTTTATCAAGACAGTGGTTGTTAGCGGTGCTTACAATATCCACCCCTATGTCCTTAAGGTTTTTGGCCAAAGCGGGAGGAGTATTGAAAATAGGATAACCGGTATATTCTCCCTCCGCCATGGAGGTTTCCAAATTGGCAATAAGAAGATCGCTGGTTTTAGTAAAATTTTTAATTCGACTTAAAGAATTGGAATAATCATATTCGCCGGTTTCAGCATTATATGCATCTAAAATCTGGGTGTAGTGACTCATTACATCGCCTGTTGCCGACAGTTTCAAAGTAGCTGTTTTCGGGGCGGCTTCCGCAGGTCGGGTTTCCGTCGGTTGCTCCGAAGCGGGCGGTTGGGGAGAAAAAGAAGTCTGAGGCGGATTTTCGGAAGGTACGGAAGACGGTTGTACTGTAGGTGTTTCCACCGGAGTACAGGAGGACAGTATAACCGCAACAAGCAGTACTGATATAGTTAAAAACGTTCTTTTCCTCACTTTACTACCTCTTCTTCTTTCATATTGTGTGCTTAATCTGCAGTTTCTGCTACATTATCGACATGATTAAAAGTATAAGCATTCAACACATAACTGTAAAGTCTGCAGATGATAGCGGCAGCTTCCGAACGGTATAAGTTGTTATTCGGTGCAATTGTGCCGTCCGGATAACCGTTGAGCACCTTCATATGTGAAAAGTAAGAGATTGCATCATATGCCCACAAGGGTACAGTATCTTTATCGGCATATTCCATGTCGGGACTTTCCGTTAAACCTATTACACGCCCCATTATGACTGCAGCTTCCGCCCGAGAAATCGGGTCTTTAGGTCTTATATACACCTTACCTTCATCATCTGTACTTCCGGTAAGATATCCGTAGTAATATGCGGTTTTAATGTACGGAAGACTCCAGGAATCCACATCTTCATAATCTTCGAAAATCTCAATATCCGCATCAACATTCGTAGGAATGCTCATAGTTTCCAGAATAACTTTGAAGAATTCCTGTCTGGTCATATGCACATGAGGGATATATATGTACCCCGTTCCGCTGTATACACCGTTAATAATACCCAATCGGGATACAAGGTTTATGTATGTAGCAGCCCAGTAATCCTGTGCTATATCGTCAAAGCTGTATACATAAACTTTATTTGTCGAACGCTCCTGTGCGCCGGTGTTTCCCAGAATAATAATTTCATTATCATTTGTTTTGAGAATCATCATATCTCTGTTGCAGGAGAGAGTCTTGATATTGCTTAATTCCTGCAGAGAAGAGGACATCTCCGTTGCTAATCCTGTATATACAAGCGTTCCGTCCGCCTTAAGTCCCACAGAGTAATTATACCCTGCAAAGACCTCTATGATATTATGCCATGATGAGACATCCGTCTGTTTAAAGCGGTTGTTGCCGGTTGCCAACACGGTGCCGTCGGATTTCAGTCCCAGCGTGAAACCGTTTCCCGCAGCAACGGAAACTATATCCGACCAACCCGAAGTGTTGGTTTCACCGAAAAAGTTTGCGCCTACACTTCTGACAGTACCGTTGGATCTTAAACATACAGTGTGCATTGAACCGCATTCCACTTTGGAAACTCCCGCTATAATACCGATATTGCATTGGCCGGCACTGTTGCTTCCCATAGTCAAAACGGAACCTGCGGTTGTAACCGCCGCAGTATGGAGAGAACCTGCAGAAACCTGCTTTAGCGATGTCCAATGGGCCACATTCAATGCATAAGAGCCGGAGAAACCGGTATATCGCAATGTTCCGTCACTTCTTAATCCTAAAGAAAAGGAATCTCCCGCGGCAACGGATATTATATCCGACCATTGAGCAACATCGGATTTTCCGAAAGAAGAATCACCGGCACTCATAACCTTATTATTTTGGTCCAACCATAATCCGTAAGAAAGACCGCAGGACAATGTTGTTTTACGGTCGGTATATTCAAAAGAAAAAGGAGAAGTTCCCTCCGAGGGCTGCTGTGTTTCCGACTGATATATCAGGGAGTCCAAATCCAGAGTCAATGCGGAGAACAGATTGAGCTTCCCGTAACCGTAATAATTATTTCTTCCCTTATCGGTAAGTTTGTCCGCACTTGCACACAATATGGTTTCTATTTCCAGAGGGGTAAGGCTTTTATTGACAGCTTTGAGTATTGCCGCCGCACCGGCTACTATTGCAGCGGAAAAAGAGGAACCGCTTAAAAAGTTATATGTTCCGTTTAATCCTATCGTGTAAATATCTTCTCCGTGAGCACTTAAATCCACCTGATCGTTATAGGAAGAAAACGGAGAGGATAAAAAGTAATCATCATCGTACAATGAAAGAGCCGATACCGATATTACACCGTAGCAGGAAGAGGGATAAGAGTAATATTCACTGCTCTTATTGCCGGCAGAGGCTATTATGGGAATGGATTTCTCATATGCGGCCAGACAAGCTATCTGCAGACCTTCGTCATAGTTGGGAATATCTATACTTATATTAATTACATCCGCATTCATCTCAATCGCATAATAAATAGCATCTATTATGTATTGCATCTGCAATGTGCCGGAAATATCGCCGTATACTTTTAAAGGGAGAATTTTAACATCCACATTACCGCAGACTCCGTAATAATTGTTTTCCTCGGTAGGAACTGCTGCAATGATGCCGGCAATTGCCGTTCCGTGTCCCTGCTTGTCTTCAACTTTGTCGGAAGCATAAGAAAGCACAAAATTACGTCCCCGCGAATCAATTCTGTCTTTCAAGTGAGGATTATCCGACTCGATTCCGGTGTCTATTACCGCAACGGTGACCGATTCTGTGGGAATATCCGCAAGCAGTTTCCAGGCGGAAGGTATGGCGGAAGAATACAACCAGTAATACCTGGCGTCAAAAAAATCCTCCTGTGCACCGACAGAAACAAAGGAAAAGCATAAAGTGATTATTAGCAGCCAAGCAAATGTAATCCTTACAGATTTCTTCATAATATTATAATAATACAATATCCGGAATAAATCAGCAATGCCGACGATTATCTTAAAACTGTACTTTTACCGGTTGTTTTGTCCAGTATATAATAATGATTGTCATCCCGGTTGAGATAAACAATGAAATTTTCCACAATATTTATATATGCACATTCGTCATTGGTTACGGTCATCTGGTTAAGTGATGAAAGATTCACTTTCTTCATAGATCCGGTAGGTGACATAAAGTAAAGAAACTCCGGATCATCCGGTGAGTTTGCAAGAAACCAGCCCTTGACACCTTCCAGCCGCTTGTTCCCCGAACCGTCAAGATTCATGCTGTAGATATAGGATTCATCGTTTGTATTTGTGTAATAGATAAGATTGTCTTTTACGGTGTAGAAGATTGTGTGCTGTTTAAGAACCGGTGACACTTTTTTTGTTTTCAAATCCAGACGATATATGCCGTTATTATCCAGATAGTTTATGAAGTACAGGAACCCGTCATGAACCGAAACGGAGGTTGCGCTTTCCTCGGCTAATTTTTCCGGAATATAGTCGTGCATACTCATTCTGTAAATGGAATTGTTCTCTTTGTTGTCAATATAGTATATCCAGTCTGTAGTTACATAAAGATTGGAACATATGCTGTCTTTCAATAGCAGTTCATCGGTTCCCGAAACGGTTATCCTCTTTATATTTCCGTTGCTGCCGTCAATATAGTAAATATATCCCGCCAGCACATTCAAGTATTTGGCATTTGCGGCATATACGAGTTTTTCTTTACCGCTCTTTATATCCAACCTGAATATTTTGGAGCCGGCATCAAATCTGGTGTAGTAAAGGTAACCGTCTTCGCATGCTACAAGACCGTTGCTTATGATATTGGACGGAGAGTTGCCTTCATAACTATTGTATGATTTATTGAACAGTTTAAAAAGAAGCACTGAAAGAACAATCAGAAGAACGGCAATAACTACGGATATTACCGCAACTCTATGCTGTCTGTTTTTGAAATCTAATATAAATTTGCCTTTTCCCATGCTTAAACAACTCCAATGCCCAATATTATACTATCATTTTACTATTTGGTATATAAGTTTTTGTGGAGGCGGCAAGTTTTCGGAAAAGGTCAAAGAGCTCAGATATTCATTTTCCGCATCAGGCAGTATATGTTTTCTGTTGGTATATAGTGTTGCCAGAAGCTGACCTTTTTTTATACTGTCTCCTGTTTTAGCATGTATATATATTCCCGCATCATAATCAATGGAGTCTTCCTTTTTTTCACGTCCGGCACCCAGCATCAGAGAGACTCTGCCTATATTAGCGGTATCCATTGAACTTATAAAACCGGAGCGTAAGGATAATACATCATGTGTGTAAAACGCTTTTTTAAACTTATCCGTATTGTCTATAAATGCCACATCGCCACCCTGAGCGGAAACCAGTTGTCTGAATTTTTCAAAAGCCGACCCGTCCGCAAAGGTTTGTAAAACTTTTCTTCTGCAATTTTCATAAGAATCTTGCGTGCAAAGCGACACCATATATGCAGACAGCTCCACGCACACTTCCCTCAAATCGGAAGGCCCCTTGTTCTTGAGTATTTCACAGGCCTCGATTATCTCCATGCTGTTGCCTATGGCATTTCCCAAAGGTACATCCATATTGGTGATCAATGCGGCAATGTTTCGTCCCGCAAGCTTTCCCGTATCTACCATTTTCTGCGCAAGAATAACAGCATCTTCCAGTTTGGGCGTAAAAGATCCCGTTCCCACCTTGACATCCAACAGAATGTTTTGTGATCCGGCCGCTATTTTTTTGCTCATTATGCTGGACACTATAAGCGGAAGACAATCTATAGTCGCCGTCACATCACGCAATGCATATATTTTTTTGTCGGCGGGAGCAAGATTACCGCTCTGTCCGACCAACGCTATTCCTATCCTGTTTACATTATCGATAAACTCCTGTCTGTCCAAAGAGGTCCTGTAGCCGGGAATGGACTCCAATTTATCTACCGTACCTCCGGTATGTCCCAGCCCTCTTCCGCTCATTTTGGCTACTTTAAAGCCCAAAGAAGCCACACAGGGAGCCACTATCAAAGAAGTTTTGTCTCCCACTCCTCCGGTACTGTGTTTGTCCACGGTGATTCCGTTTACGGCCGATAAATCAATCATATCTCCCGATTGAGCCATAGCCAGAGTAAGCACGGAAGTTTCATGATCATTCATGCCGTTGAGAAAGATTGCCATCAGTAAAGCGGCAGCCTGATAATCGGGTATGGCGCCGCCGGTATATCCTTTTACAAAGTATCGGATTTCTTCATCAGCCAGTTGATGTTTATCTCTTTTTCTTTGTATGATGTCATACATTCTCATGACTTATCTGGCCCCCTGGTCATACGGTTGACCTACAGCTTTCGGAGCTTTACTGGATTTCGACGAGAATGCAAGCACTATAAGTGTAGCTATATACGGAGTCATCTTGAAGAATTCCGAAGGTATATTCAGATTCAACAGGAAGGGTATTGCCGAATAGGCTGCCGATATTGTCTGCATAAACCCGAAGAACAAAGATGCCCACAATATTCTCATAGGTTTCCACTGTCCGAAAATAAGAACGGCCAATGCCAAAAATCCGTATCCGTTAACGGCTCCCTTAAACTCGGTGGATATGGGAACGGTCAGAACAAGCCCGCCCAGTCCGGCAAGCACTCCGGAAATCATAACGCCTATATATCTCATTTTATATACATTAATTCCCACCGAATCGGCAGCCTGAGGGTGCTCTCCGCAAGCCCTCAATCTCATTCCGAAACGGGTTTTATACAGAACTACTGCGGAAACTATAAGTATGAAAAAGCCTAAGAATGTGGTTATATATGTATTCCTGAAAAGAATATCCCCTATTACCGGTATGTCACAAAGCACCGGAACTTTGTGTATAAAGAAAGTGTTTTTAAAGGAAACATTGGCTATTCCCGAAGGCTGTATCATTCTGGCTATATAAATGACGAAAGCGGGTGCAAACATATTAAGTGCGGTTCCCGATATGACCTGATCGGCTTTAAGATTAACCGAAGCATATGCATGCGGAAGAGATAAAAGCAAACCTCCCGCCATGGCTATGAAAATAGCCAGAACCAGCAGCCACTGCCCGCTCATCTGCGATTGCATTTGATTGATAAAATATATGCCGGTAAATCCTCCCATTACCATGATTCCTTCAAGCGCTATATTGGTTACGCCGCTTCTTTCGGAAAACATGCCTCCTAAAGCCACTATAAGTAAAGGAATGGAAAAATACATGGTCTGTCTGAGTAAAAGATATAGCATATCCATCAGTTGCCACCTCCTTGATTTTCAACATTAACAATATCCGCCGTGTCATTATCGGAATCGGCGGAAAGTTTCTCGTCTTTCTTAAGTTGCCGCAATTCCAGATAGTTCCGAATAAGCAGAGATGCTGCGGAACAGTAAATTATAATTGCCGTTATAATCTGTATGAACTCCGGAACAAAGCTGTATCTTTGCATATAGAAGCCGCCTATCTGCAGCCATGCTATGAATATGCCTGCGAAGAAGACGCCTATGGGATTGCTCATGCCTAAAAGTGAAACGGATATTCCCGTGAACCCCTGAGCGGCCAGAACATCCACGACCTCGATATATACGCCCGCACCGGACAAATAGTGTAAGGCCCCTCCGACACCTGCAAGCATTCCGGATATTGCCATGGAAAGGACTATGTTTCTGTTTTCATTTATTCCTGCGTATTTTGCTGCGAACCTGTTATGTCCGCAGGCTTTAAGTTCATATCCGAAAGTGGTCTTTTCCAGAATTATATACATGAGTATTACAAACAGTATTGCTACGAGTAACCCGCCGTTTATACTGGATCCCGGGAATATCGCCGTAAGACCCATCTTGGGTATGTTTGCGGTCGGAGCCACGGCAAGCGATCTGTTGGTATATACATTGAGCACAGTTTGTTTTATAAGGTAGTTAACCATAAACATGCCTATGTAGTTCATCATAATAGAGGCTATTACTTCGTGAACATTGAGATAAGCCTTTAAAAGTCCCGGTACTGCTCCCCATATCGTCCCTATAGCCATGGCGGCCAATATGCCCAAAACCCACTGGAAGCCTCCCAACTGAGGAAGTTTTACTCCGATAAGTACCGCAACATATGCCCCTACGATAAACTGACCGCTTGCTCCTATATTGAACAGTCCGGTCTTGAATGCGAATCCCACCGCCAGCCCCGTCATTATGATAGGTGTGGCAAGATAGAAGACATTTCCGAAACTTCTTGTCCCGTCGTTAAAACCTCCGATAAGCATGGTAAAAAATCCCGCAAAGGCTTCCCGGGGATTGGATATTAGAAGAATTATAAGTCCTATTACAAGACCTATTCCTATGGCTACTAAAGAGGAAATAAAGCTTCCCGTCCCTTTTTTTCTGCTTAATCTGTCAAAAAACTGATTCATGGAATTTCGGTTACTCATGCTTTCACCTCATCTCTTTTTGCTCCTGCCATATACAGGCCCAACTCCTGTATGGTGGTCTTTTTAGGATCAAGATCACCCACCAATTCTCCTTCATATATAACAAGTATTCTGTCACTTAAGTTCATTATTTCTTCCAGTTCCAGTGAAATAAGCAAAACCGCTTTTCCGCTCTCTCTTTGCTCTACCAGTCGCTTATGAATGAATTCCGTGGCTCCGACATCCAGACCTCTTGCCGGTTGGACGGCTATCATTATGGAAGGGTCTTTGTCTATTTCTCTGGCCAATATTACTTTCTGCTGATTACCTCCCGACATGGATCTTGTAACGGTCCGTGCGCCCTGTCCGCTTCGTATGTCGTACTTTTTAATCAAACCGTCTGCATATTCATGTATACTGTCATTCTTGAGAAAACCTCTCTTTTGAAACCTGTCGGTGAAATATGTCTGAAGTATAAGGTTATATGCCATACTGTATTCCAGTATAAGTCCGTATTTATGCCGGTCTTCGGGGATATGGCTCATTCCGTGGGAATTTCTGTATCTTATACTTTTCTTGGTCCAATCCTCTCCGTGAACAAGTATCTGCCCTTGGTCAAAATGTCGTATGCCTGTAAGCGCATAGACCAGCTCACTCTGTCCGTTACCGTCTATTCCCGCTATGCACACTATTTCATTTTTTCTGACCTTGAAAGATATTTTATTCAGAGTATTCTTGGTTGAGCCTTTGGTCTTCATGGAAAGGTTTTTAACTTCAAAGATGGTTTCACCCGGAGTAATATCTTTTTTGTCTACCGTAAACTGCACCTTTCTTCCGACCATCATTTCACTCAAGGATTCTTTGGTGACATCCTGTACGTTATAGGTACCGATGCATTTTCCTCTTCTTAAAACGGTAACCCTGTCGGCGACTTTCTTTATTTCCTCCAGTTTATGAGTAATGAATATCAAAGACTTTCCTTCTTTGGACAGTTCTTTCATTATGCCCATCAATTCATCAATTTCCTGTGGAGTAAGAACCGCCGTTGGTTCGTCAAAGATAAGTATTTCATTCTCCCTGTACAGCATTTTAAGTATTTCCACTCGTTGCTGCATGCCGACGGTAATGGTCGACACTTTTGCATCGGGATCTATATACAGCTTGTAGCGGTTGCTCAGTTCCATTACCTTCTTTTTTGCTTCATCCATCTTAAGAAAGCCGTTTTTTACCGTTTCCGCACCCAATATTATGTTTTCCAGTACTGTAAAATCTTCCACCAGTTTGAAGTGCTGATGAACCATTCCTATGCCCAGATGACTTGCCGTCTTGGGATCGGAAATGTCAATCTCTTTGCCTCTTAATTTTATGATGCCCGCCTCCGGTTTATACAGACCGAAAAGTACACTCATAAGGGTGCTTTTTCCTGCTCCGTTCTCACCCAAAAGTGCATGTATTTCGGTTTTTTTAATCCGGAGGGTGATATCATCGTTAGCGACAATACCGGGAAATTCCTTCCTGATGTTCAACATCTCGATGATGTAATCCATAAATTTGCTCCTTGGCTATAAGTGTTTTTAACTTACATTATTATATATTATTTGAGAAGAATAATAAATAAAGAATAACGGCTAAAGTAAAAAAAAGAAAAAAACAGAAGCATATAGTAATTAACGATAAAAAAACTGCCGCTTTTACACGGCAGTTTTTGTTTCTTCCTTGTTTTACTCTTATTCAACAAAAGTTAATTTAACATAATCCAGTTTGAGTTCCGTGGGATTTGTTCTGTCGTTATCCTTTTCCGGAGCCAAGGTTCCGTTAGCCAATTTTGCAAATAATGCATCATAGTCTGCCTGTGAGAAGGTTTTCCATTTTGAAGTTGAGAACGGTGCAAGGCTTACCGCATTGGATTCGGCACCGACTGTTACGACTTGTCCGCCGGGGAATTTTCCTGCATAGAACTCTTTTAATCCGTACTGAACCATTGTTGCCAAGCCCTTCATTGCCGAAGAGATAACCGTAGGCGATTCCGCCGATTGGTCAACGTCAACACCTATAACCGCTTTATTGGCTGCTTCCGCTGCCGACATAACGGAGTTTCCTACTTTTCCGCCTGCTGCAAAGATAACTTCGGTTCCTGCCTGATACCAGCCAGCAGCTCTTGTCTGTGATGCCGGTGTATCGGCAAAGTCTCCGGAATAGTTGTACATTATTTTAACATCGCCTTTTGCAAGTCCTAATTCTTTAGCTGCATCATTAGCACCCTGTACAAAACCGAATCCGTATCTGCAAACTGCCGGAACAGCCATTCCGCCCTGATAACCTAAATTTCTATATCCGTCTACTACAGCCGCATAACCTGCAAGGTAACCGCAGTGCTCTTCCGCATATATAACTGCATAAACATTCTTTTCAATACGCTTGTTATAGTCTGCATCTTGCGGTTGACCGTCCAAAAGTATGAACATAACTTCCGGATATCTGTCTTGGGCAATAAAAATAGCTTCTTCAAACATAAATCCCGGTGTTACGATGACTTTAGCTCCGGATGATACTGCAAGATCGATAGCTGAAAGATACGCATCTGTGGAAACTTCGAGAGGTTTGTAATACTTATGCGTAATTTTATGCTCTACCGCATAATCCCTCAATCCTTCCCATGTTCCCTGGTTAAAGGACTTGTCGTCAATGTCTCCTACGTCGGTAATCATTGCCAGCTCATAGGTTTTAGCTTGGCAGCCTGCTAAGGACAGCATAGAAACCAAAAGCACCACTACCAATACGATACTAAATAGTTTTTTCATAATTATACTCCTTTTTTGATATAATGAAATTCACATATAAATACTATCAGATTTATAGTTTATAAACAAGGGGGAAAAAACAAAAAGTTCACATTCTTGACACATTTCTTTAACATTTCAATAACTTGTAATTTCCTCATCCTTAACAATTCTTACTATACTTGATGTGCCCAGCCGGGAAGAGCCGAGACTGATAAAATCATTTGCATCGTTTAAAGACCTTATGCCTCCGGCGGCTTTTATGAGCTTGCCGTTTTTAATATGCTTCTTAAACAACATAATGTCTTCTCTTGTGGCACCTGCTGTGGAAAAGCCCGTTGATGTCTTTATATAGTCGGCATCGCTTTTTGAAATGATTTCGCACATCTTTATCTTTTCCTCCTCGGTCAGAAGACAGGTTTCAATTATAACTTTAAGAAGTTTTCCCGAACAGGCTTTTTTTACCTGATTAATTTCAGCCAGTATATCATCGTAAAGCTTGTCTTTGAGCATGTTTATGTTGAGAACCATATCTATTTCGTCAGCTCCGTCGCTTACAGCCTGTGCGGCTTCAAAACATTTGGCCTTTGTTGTACTGTATCCGTTGGGAAAACCTATAACCGTACAGATTTTAAGGTTATTCTTAAAACAATCTTTTGCCTGCTTAACAAAGTACGGAGGAATACAGGCCGTCGCACAATTATATTTAATCGCATCTTCACAAATCGCTTTAATATCTTCCCACTTCGCCGTCTGCTTGAGAAGGGTATGATCTACTTTGGATAATATGTTTTCAATATTCATTTTATAATTCCTTTCCCAGTAAAGTATATATATACAAACGGTTTAATGCAACTAATCACTTGACGCAAGCGGCAGGAAAAAAGTATTATATATACTAAAGATGAACAGGCAATAAGCCTGTAAAAATCGGGGGACAAGACAAAAATGGCTGATATTTTTTCTAATGTACTGGAGATAAGATGGGAGATGGTCCTCATGTGGGTGATAGGAGGGGTTTTGATTTGGCTGGCTATAGCCAAAGACATGGAACCCACACTGCTTCTGCCTATGGGGTTCGGGGCAATTCTTGCCAATCTTCCCACATCGGGAGCGGTAACGCAGATTATTAACGGCAATACGGAAGAAGGTGTTCTGGATGTGCTTTTCAATGCGGGAATAGCTAACGAGTTGTTTCCGTTGCTTCTGTTTATCGGAATAGGAGCAATGATAGATTTCGGACCGCTTTTATCCAATCCTAAGATGCTGCTGTTCGGTGCGGCTGCACAGTTCGGTATATTCTTCACCTTTTCCTTGGCTGCTTTGTTGGGCTTTGATTTGAAAGATGCCGCATCAATAGGCATTATCGGAGCTGCGGACGGTCCCACATCCATATTCGTAGCCAACTACTTCAACAGCAACTACATAGGAGCGATTATAGTGGCGGCGTATTCGTATATGGCATTGGTTCCTATAATACAGCCTCCCGTTATTCGTCTTTTCACAACCAAAAAGGAGCGACTTATAAGGATGCCTTACGAGCAGAAGGAAGTATCCGCAACGGTAAGAATACTGTTCCCAATAGTAACCACAATGATAGTAGGTATTCTGGCACCGAGATCGGTAGCACTGGTAGGATTCTTAATGTTCGGTAACCTGTTAAGAGAATGCAAAGTCTTGAGGATATTATCCGAATCGGCTCAAAAAGAACTTGCCAACCTCGTAACCATATTGTTGGGAATAACCATAGCTTCCAAGATGAGATATGATCTTTTCGTAAAGGTGGACACCCTGGTGATTATTCTTTTGGGACTTGTTGCATTCGTGTTTGACACGATAGGGGGAGTGCTGTTTGCCAAACTTCTGAATCTGTTTGTCAAGAAGAAAATAAATCCTATGGTAGGTGCGGCGGGAATATCGGCATTCCCCATGTCCTCCAGGGTAGTACATAAAATGGGATTAAAAGAAGATCCTACAAACTTCCTGTTAATGCATGCTGCCGGAGCCAATGTAGCCGGTCAGATTGCATCGGTGGTTGCCGGCGGCGTAATGATTGCCCTGGTGGAAAAACTTATATAACGGAGGCGAAAAATGAATATACGATTTGATGTTGATAATTTTTTACAGACACCCGGGGTGGTTCTTTTCGGAATGTTAGGTGTTTTTATAGCACTTACGGTTATATATCTTGCAATACTGCTATTGTCAAGAATCTTCAAAGACAATAAGAAAAAGGACTCGGGCGCAACGGAAAAGTAAAAGTCAATACACGATTGATATGAAAATAAAACAGGTTTGATATAGAGGAAATAACAGGGCGGCTATCTGCCGCCTCTTCCCGCTCCTCCGCCTCTGGACGAGCCGCCTCCGCCGCTGCTGGATCTGCTACCGGAAGAAAAAGAGCTTCTTGAAGAAGAGGAACTGCTTCGGAAAGAGGATCCTCCTGAATACGAACTTCTGCCTGACGAATAACTGCTTCCGCCCGAATAGTAATTACTCCTGTTGACGGTACTGCTGTTATTGTTGAATGAAGAATAGTTTGTGGAATTGTTCATATTTTTCAATGTATTCATATAACCCAGAGCACCTATAACGGGCATTACATTTCGGGCAACATCGGAACGCCTTGTACTTTTCCTTCTCCCGAATATTGCGGAAAGTACGCCGATAATAACTATGAAAAAAAAGAAAAATCTGAAAACAGCAAAAACAGTTACGAGTATATCAAAGAAAGTCAATGGAGGGGACGGATTATAGAAATCTTCCGGATAGTAATAGTTGTCTTGCGGCGGGTATACATCTTCATATTCTATGGTTGTATTGTGAATTGCCAGCATCTCTTTGTATAAAACATTAAAAATGCTTAATACTCCCTCATCATATTGTTGCTTGGCGAAATACGGTTCCAGATGTTCATATAGCAGGTAAGAAAGAGTACCGCTGGACAGCGTTCTTTCCAAGCCTTCCCCTTGCAGAACATAATAATCGTCGTCTCCTATGGAAAGAAGCAACAATAATCCGTTATTCTTTTCTGCGGAGCCTATCTTGTACTCATTGAAAAGTTCATATGCGTAATCGGCAATGGATGCCGTATGGGTATAATCTACCGTTACAACAACAATCTGGGCTCCCGTCTTTTCGCAGAGTGCAAGATTTTTATCTATTATTGTTTTCTCTGTCTTCTCGGATAACACATTGGCGGTATCATTGACATAGAACTCGGAAGTAGGCGCAGGAATATCTGCGGCATATACCGCACTACAGACAAGAACCGATATTAATGTAATAAATATTGCAATTTTTTTCATGTCAATCAAACGGGAAAACATTATAAAGGTTCATCGGAAATATTCCGCCTTGTCAATGCCGGTTATTGATGCGATAACATTAGCCGGAAACATAGCCAATTGACTGTTGAACGTATCAACATTCTTATTAAACGATGTTCTCTTTAAGATATCGTCCACGGCTATTATATCGGCGTAATTGCTTCGCCTTAATCTCTCATCGGTTTCATTGAGACTCATAGTGCCTAATATGTCATAAAGAGCCGCCGCGGCATTGGTTATTTTCACCGATGCCGCATATTTCTCCGCAGGTGTCTTTGCATTCAAAAGCATATCTCTGGCTTGTGCCATATTTGTTATATATTCGCTGTTGCGGTCAAGGTATCTTGACGCCACACCGGCCAGATTGTCGGCATAGGCCGACTTGGTGTTCAGATCGGCATCCATTGTTTCGTAAAAAGAGTTCATGACCGCTCTTCTTTGCAAAGAAAGAGAAACATGTCCGCTTATAAGCACAGAAGCGATTACTGCAATTACAACCAATATCCAGGCTAATGCTCTGTTTTCCTTAAATCTCATCAGTTTTTAAACTCCAGCAATTTGTTCTTGAGTTGCTCCTCAATCCTGTCAAGTTCTTTTTCAGCTTCTTTCCTCTTTGCCTTTCCTTCCTCCTGAATACGGATTATATCCTCAAGAGTGGTTATAAGGCTTTCGTTTGTGGCTTTCAGCGTCTCAATATCCACAATACCTCTTTCCGATTCTTTGGCAATATCCACACTGCTCTGTTTCAGCATTTCCGCATTTTTGAGAAGCAGTTCGTTAGTCATGTCGGTAACGGCACGCTGAGCTTTCATGGCATTCTGTGAATGTGTGATGCTTAATGAAAGTACCATACGGTTTTTCCAAAGAGGAATGGTGTTTATCAGGGTGGTTTGTATCTTTTCCGTCAGAAGAGTGTTATTGTTCTGTATCAGTCTTATCTGCGGAGCCATCTGAACGGCAATATTTCTTGTTATCTCCAGGTCATATATCTTCTTTTCCACTCTGTCTAACATATTGGCAAAGTCATTTGCCGCCTGAGCGTCTTCGGGAAGATTGGTCTCTTTTGCTTTTTTTCTAAGTTCCGCAAGTTTTGTCTCTTTGAGTTCCTTGTGCTTAGCTCTGCCACCTTCTATATACAAAGCAAGTTCTTTAACGTAATCAAGGTTCATTTCATACATCTTGTCCAGCATTGTAATATCTTTCATCAATACTACCTGATGATCTTCCATTACAGCAACAATCTTGTTTACATTGGCTTCAACCTTTGCATAACGGGCTTTCAGGACATCAATATACCTTTTAGTTCTCTTGAAAAGTCTCTCCAGGAAATTTCCCGATTCCCGGTCGGCGGTAAAATCCTTAAGCTGCGCCATGAGATTGCCTATCATGTCCCCTATCTCTCCCAGTTCCTTGGAACGGATCTTTTCCAATGTGGCATCCGAGAAGGTTGTTATCTTTCTTTGTGCATCGGCTCCGTATTGAAGAATGGAGGCGCTGCTTTTAATGTCCAGCTTGTCTCCGTATGAAATAGCAAGTTCTCTGTCTTTCTCCGTTAATGTAATTTCGTTCATTGCATTTATCCTTTCAGTTATTTTAAATTTTCCGCTTTCAGCATACTGTCAAAGACAGTTATTTCAGCATCTATGTCCATAGCCTCATCGGCATACAGATTATCAAGGTACTTGCGGAAAGAATGTATAATTCCGTCCATTGCTCCCTCAATATCGGTTTTTACCTGTGTTATGTTTTCTCCGTGATTGTTCTGTTCTTCCGCTCTTGCGTAAGCATTCAGAAGTTTAACCGTTGTAGGCAGAAAATATGTGATAAGTCTGCGTATATCCTTGACCTTTTCCGGTTTCTCGGTGATATATGTAAATATCTTTTTTATAACTTCACAGAGTATGTCAATCTTTTCCGACACGACTGCGTTTTGTATACGGATATTGGCTTTTCTCATTTTCTCAATATATCTGTTTCCCTCAGCTATAGCCACATCCGCATCTTTTGCACCGGTATATTTTATAGGCTCTTCCACCATCTCAATCCTGTCGGGGAAAAATCTTCCGCTTAAGAAAAAAGCTAATATAAACAGTATTGCTGCGATAATTATATGAATCAATTTATGCATAGGGAAAATTATGCTGTACAGCACCCATACTGAACCGGCAATATATATAGGTATAGCGGATTTATGTCTTACTTCCATAGTTTTCCCTCTTTCCGTTTGCAGATAAATTATACCATAGAAAAAGCAAAATACTATGAACATACAAAGAGAGTGAAAAAAATTTACAAATGAATTCCGTCAAATCCGTTGACAGAGAAATACACGATGATACAATATATAGCACACCATTAGTGTTGATAACACAAAATATAGTTTTACAGAGGAATAATCATGCTTACGGAGAATGCAAAAAAAGTACTGGAGAAAAGGTACCTTAAAAGAGACTCGGAGGGTAATGTCGTCGAATCTTATGATGACATGTTCAGGAGGGTAGCAAAGACGGTAGCATCCGCAGATGCCGAGTATTTAGGTAAGGAAGATATAGAGAAAAGCGAAAAAGATTTCTACGATATGATGATAAAGCTGGAGTTTTTACCCAATTCACCCACATTAATGAATGCGGGAAGACCGCTGGGGCAATTGTCGGCCTGTTTTGTGCTACCCATTGAAGACTCCATGGACGGTATATTCGAGACTGTAAAGAATGCGGCTTTAATACACAAAAGCGGCGGGGGAACAGGTTTCAGTTTTTCCAGAATCCGGCAGAGAGGGGCTGCTGTCAGCACGACCGGAGGAATAGCTTCCGGTCCGATCAGTTTTATGAAGGTCTTTAATATCGCAACCGAAGCGGTCAAGCAGGGAGGAACAAGAAGAGGAGCCAATATGGGTATTCTCAGAGTGGACCATCCCGATATAAGGGAATTTATAACCTGCAAAGCCAACAGCACCGAATTAAATAATTTTAATATAAGCGTGGGCTTGACCGAGCAGTTTATGCAGGCGGTGGAGCATGACAATATGTATGAACTCATTGACCCTTCCACGAAAAAAACGGTGGGAATGGAAAGAGCCAAAGACATCTTTGACATGATAGTGGAACATGCATGGTTGAACGGGGAACCGGGAATAGTTTTTCTTGACAGGATAAACAATAAAAACACCATACCGGAATTGGGAGAAATAGAAAGTACCAATCCCTGCGGAGAACAACCGTTGCTTCCGTACGAGTCATGTAATTTAGGCTCTATCAATCTTCTGACCATGATTAAAGAAGATAAAAGCGGTTTTGACTATGAAAAACTGGAAAGATGTGTGGTAAAAGCCGTACACTTTCTGGACAATGTAATAGATGTAAATGTTTATCCCAATGAGAAAATAGCAAAGAATACAAAGGCCACCAGAAAAATAGGGTTAGGTGTTATGGGATGGGCGGACAGCCTGTATGCGATGGGTATTCCTTACAACAGCGAGCAGGCTTTGGAACTGGGACAGCAAGTAATGAAGTTTATAAACGAGCAATCCAAAAAAGCCTCAATGGACCTTGCACAGATTAAAGGAGTATTCCCTGCATACGATAAAAGTATTTATCCCGCACAGGATATTAAAGTAAGAAATGCTACAACCACTACAATAGCTCCTACCGGCACTCTCAGCATAATAGCGGGCGTATCCAGCGGAATTGAACCGGTTTTTGCCATATCATACATACGTAATATAATGGACAATACCGAAATGGTGGAAACAAACCCCGTGTTCGAAGAAGTGGCAAGAAAAAGAGGTTTCTGCTCCGAAGAACTGATGAGAGATATTGCAAAAAAAGGCTCGGTTAAATATATGACCGATGTTCCGGAGGATGTTAAGGAAGTCTTTGTGACCAGTCATGATATAGATCCTTCATGGCATGTACGTATGCAGGCGACTTTTCAGGAGCATGTGGACAATGCGGTTTCCAAAACGGTTAATTTGCGAAATGAAGCGACACTGGACGATGTAAGAGAAGTGTTTATGCAGGCATATGCAATGGGATGTAAGGGAGTTACCTTGTACAGGGACGGAAGTAGAGCTGCACAGGTGCTGAATATACCGAAACAACAACACAAAGAGACGGTTCAGTCCGGAACGATACTGATACCCAAACAACGTCCGAGAATTACCACGGGATTGACGGAAAAATTCCGTACGGGTTGCGGAAATCTGTACATAACCGTCAACTATGATGAGAATGGAGAGATATGCGAGATATTTACCAATACAGGAAGAGCGGGAGGATGTCCTTCACAGTCGGAAGCGGTTGCAAGGCTGGTGTCCATTGCATTGAGATCGGGCATAGATACCGCAGAAATTATTGACCAGCTTAAAGGCATCAGATGTCCATCAACCATAAGGCAGAAGGATCTGGGAATATTGTCCTGTCCGGATGCGATAGGCAGGATGATAGAAAAAGTTGCCAAAATGAACGGCGAACTTAAAGAGGAAGTAAAAAGGACCATTCCCTACCTGCATTACGGAGAAACTAAGAATTCCACGGATAAAAACGAGAAGAGCTTTGAGGGCAGGCGCTGTCCCGAATGCAAAGCTCCGCTGGAAAGTGACGGCGGATGCATGATTTGTCGGTCCTGCGGATACTCAAAATGCAACTAACTGTATAAATCATACAAATAGATATGCCTAAATTTATGGAATATTTTTATGGACATATTTGGCTAAAATAGATATAATTAATTAAGACTGACAGCAATAGGAGGATCTATACATGGCAAGAAAAAGAGAACAATATGTATTGGCAGTAAAGAATTTAGATAAAACGTTGGCTGATATAGCTGCAGGCAAGTATAAGATGCCGGTTGAAAATTCCAAATATGCGGAAATTTTCGCAACGATAGAGAGAAGATGCAATAATCTTGATGAATTACCCAGATTTATCAGGAAGGCTAAGATGAAGAAGAGCGAATGCATCCACTGGTGGGAAGGCATTATTGACGACGGATATGAACTTCTGATAGTTCAATACAATGCTCCGGACGAGAACTTTGTTGAATTGGCAGGAAGCGAAGACGTAATTAAGTTCGTTGTATCCGTTAAAAAGTAGAAGTATCTGAATAAATAAAGAAAGCATCAAACATCTGATGCTTTTTTTCGCGCAAAAATAAGTTAAATACTTGTGTTATCAGGGTTATTGTTGTCGTATAAGTTTTTGTAATAGCGACTTTCTTTTGAGAAGGAACGCAATTTTTTTATGTTAAATATCCATAAGAATATTACAAAAGGAACAAATGCAAAAAGCCAGTGAATATTCAACGAAAGAATAAAGTTGAATGTGCCGTGAAGCAGAACGGGATACAATAACGACTTTACTTTGTAACGTCTCATCAGAGCATAAGTCGGAGCGAATTTGGATAACGATATGTAATATCCCATTGTAACCGCAAAAAGCATGTGCCCCGGAACGGAGAAAATTCCTCTGTAAAGGGCTATCGAAGGATTTTCCGCCTGGAAATTCACTATATATAAAATATTCTCCACCGCCGCAAAGCCCAAAGACGCAAAAGCACAGTATATAATTCCGTCCAGTTTTTCATTGTAAGCGGGTTTATGATAGGATACAAGATATACCGATGCTCTTTTAAGCGATTCCTCCGTGAGACCCGCTACTATGTAGGAGGTATATGCTACTCCCAGAATGGTTCCGGAGAATATGTTCAGTCCTTCCAGAAAATTTTCTATAAAAATTGCCGGAATACTTATTAGACATCCCGCAACAAACTGTTGGATTAACAGTTTTGCGGGCTCTCTGTCATGTCTGTCAATTACCAGAAGCAGTATGATAAGTGCTGCAACAGGTGCAATAGCGGAAAAAAGTATTCTGAGAATATCAGTCATAAGTCCCCCTAAAAATTAAATATTATCCCGATTGCTCCGGCAAAGACTATAAACAATATCGGGTGTATTTTTCTGAAAAACAGTCTTATTACCAGTAAACAAACAAACAATACCAGAGCCTTTATATCGATTATATCAAGAATATTTCCCGATTCAACAAAAGCATCATATGTTATGACCGAAACTTTGAAAAGCATAAAAGCCGCAGCCGTTATAAGTCCCAAAGAAGCGGGTCGCAATCCGTACATTGTATTAAGAACTCTCTTGTCCCGACCGAAAGAAGCCAAAAACCCGGATATAAGAAGGACAATGATAGCGGAAGGAAGAATGATTGCAAGGGATGCTATCAATGCACCGAAAATACCGGCAGCGGTGTAGCCCGTATAAGTTGCCATGTTTATTCCTATGGGACCCGGAGTGGACTCGGATATAGCTATCATATCGGGGATTACGGCTGTGTCCAGCCAGTCGTATCTCCTTCCGATATCATAAAGGAAAGGTATTGTTGCAAGACCTCCTCCTACGGAGAAAAGACCCATCTTAAAAAATTCCCAGAACAGTTCAAGATATATCATCATTATCTCCTTTTCTCTCCCGCATTCTTGTTCCCAGAACCAGTCCGGTAATGCCGGCACCCAATACTATAAATACCGGAGATATTGAAGTAAGTACCGATAAAAGGAAGGATGCGATGTACAGTATGATGCAAAGCCAGTCCACAACCGACTTTTTATACATATCAACTATTGTAACTATAACAAGTGCCGTAACGGCTACTCTTATTCCGGTAAAGGCGTAAGCGACTTCTTTTATGTGTAAAAAATTTGTAAGAACCGCCGCTATTACCGTTATAACTATAATCGACGGAGTTGCCACCCCCAAAGCACTGATTATCCCTCCCCAGAACCGTTTTTTCTTGAAACCTATATAAGTAGACACATTAACGGCGATAATGCCCGGCGTACATTGGCTAAGGGTATAGAAGTCAATGATTTCCTCGGAAGTGAGCCACTTCTTTTTCTCCACAACCTCTTTTTGAAGAAGAGGCAGCATTGTATAACCTCCACCGAAGGTAAACAATCCTACTTTGAAAAAAATCCAATACAACTCCAGAAGAATCCTCATAAAGCCTCCTCTTTTTATTATAGCCTGTTTTAGGTTAAATATTAAGAGAGAAACATGTTTCACGGGTAATAAGATTGTTAAATTCTATTAAATTATACAGCCCACAGAGGTATTATATAGTCCTGTCGATTTATGATATTCTGACATCGGATATTAGTTTTTCATAAACTGTTACATAATTTGTTTGAAACTTGAATTAACCGATAATAGGAAAAATATTTACCAAACCTCCGTTTTTATATATAATTAAACAAAGGATGGAGTATTATGAAATTTACAAAAATGCACGGAGCGGGAAACGACTACATATATGTGGATTGTATGGAATGTAAGATTGACAACCCTTCTTCTTTGGCGATTAAACTCAGCGACAGGCATAAAGGGATAGGATCCGACGGACTGGTTCTCATACAGCCTTCAAAGACTGCACACTTTTATATGAGGATGTTCAACTCGGACGGTTCGGAAGGTGCCATGTGCGGAAATGCCATAAGATGCGTAGCAAAATATGTGTATGACAACAAGCTTACCGATAAGTTAAAGTTGGACATTGAAACAAAAAGCGGAATAAAACACTTAAAACTGTTTCCCGACAAAAAAGGAAAAATAGATTCGGTGGAAGTGGATATGGGTATTGCGTATCTGAAACGTAAAGAAATACCTATGGTTTATGACAACTCAAACAGGGAGGAAACATATATAAACAAACCTCTTGTCGTAGATGGGAAAAAGTACAATGTGACCTGTGTATCCATGGGAAATCCTCACTGCGTCATATTTATGAATGACAAAGATAATAAAAGCAATCTTATGCAGTCTCTGGACAAACTGGATTTGGATAATATAGGTCCGGATTTTGAAAGGCATTCGTATTTTCCCGACAGGATAAATACCGAGTTTGTGGAAATCATAGACAGGAACACCTTAAAAATGAGAGTCTATGAAAGAGGTTCGGGAGAGACTATGGCCTGCGGAACGGGAGCATGTGCAACGGTGGTTGCTGCCGTACTTAACGGCATATGCGAAAGAAACAGCGAAGTGTCCGTTATATTGAGAGGCGGAACATTAAAGATTATATATTCAGATGACGGCAGAGTTATTATGAAAGGCGAAGCCGTGCATGTGTTTGATACCGAAATTAACATATAACATTGAAAAGGAGAAGAAATATGGCAAAACCGAATGTAAACTACGGCAATCTTAAACAGAGTTATCTTTTCAGGGATATAGCAACAAAAGTTGCGGCATATAAGAAGGCGCATCCGGACAGGAAAGTTATTAGCCTGGGAATAGGCGATGTAACATTACCTTTGGCAAAAAAAGTAGTGGAAGCTTTGAAGGCGGCATCCGAGGAAATGGGTAAAGCGGAAACTTTCAGAGGATATGCTCCAGACCAGGGTTATGACTTTTTGCGGGAAAAGATTTCCGAACATTACAAGAAAAGAAATGTAACTGTTGATATAAGCGAGATATTCGTATCGGACGGTGCAAAAAGCGATTTGGGTAATATAACGGAGATTTTCTCCAGAGACAATATAGTCATGATACCCGATCCGGTATATCCGGTGTATATGGATACCAACGTAATGGACGGCAGGAAAATTATATTTGCCGATGCAAACAAAGAAAATCATTTTCTTGCCATGCCGGACAAAAGACATGCCGATATGATATATCTGTGTTCACCCAACAATCCCTGCGGAAGCGTATATTCCAAAGCGCAGCTGGAGAAATGGGTGCAGTATGCCTTGAAGCATAATTCCGTAATACTTTTTGATGCGGCATACGAAGCATTCATAACCGATGATAAATTGCCGAGAAGTATATTTGAGATTGAAGGAGCGGAAAAGTGCGCCATAGAGTTCTGCAGTTTTTCCAAGCTTGCGGGATTTACCGGTACAAGATGTGCTTATACGGTAATAAAGAAAGAATTAATATTGGAAGGTTTTTCCTTACGCGACATGTGGGTAAGGAGACAGAGCACTAAACTTAACGGAGTATCCTATATCATACAAAGAGGTGCTGAAGCTGTATTTACAGAAGAAGGAATGAAGCAGTGCAAAGATAACATCAGGTATTATCTGGATAATGCAAAACTTATTTCCGCTCTTCTTACGGAAAAAGGCATATATCACACAGGCGGAAACAACTCCCCGTATATATGGATGAGTTGCCCTAATAATTTGAAGTCCTGGGAATTCTTCGACTTGTTGCTAAATGAAACATGTGTTGTCGGAACGCCCGGCAGCGGATTCGGCCACAACGGGGAAGGATATTTCAGACTGACATCCTTCGGAAGCAGAGAGAACACTATAGAAGCGGTGGAAAGACTGAGAAAGGTTCTTTAGTCTGACAAATAAACTATATAGAGAAAAAGCAACACAACAAAGAGCAGGCTTGCAAAACGTTGGATTGTTTTGCAAGAAAGTGCTATAATGAAAAACAATTTTTATGTTATTTTTAAAATAAGTTTTATGGCATGATGATTATGTTTTAGGTAAGACTTTAGGGAGGAATTATTGGTGGAAGAATTTGAAAAAAGATATGACGGCTTAGCAGTTGAAAAAGAAATGCAACGGTTTTGGGAAGATAACAACATATATAAGTTTGTACCCGATGTGTCTCGCCCGCTTTATTCAATTGATACACCTCCTCCGACTGTCAGCGGAAGTTTACATATAGGGCATATTTTCAGTTATACACAAGCAGAGATGATTGCACGTTTTCGCCGTATGCAGGGGTATAATGTTTTTTACCCGTTCGGTTTTGATGATAACGGGCTTCCTTCAGAACGTTTGGTGGAAAAGGAAACGGGAATAAAAGCCCATGATATACCAAGAAGTCAGTTTCAGAAAAGTTGCATAGAAATAACGAAAAAATATGAAGACGAGTTTATGAATCTGTGGAAATCCATGGGGTTTTCTTGCGATTGGAATTTGCAATACACTACAATAAGTTCCAATACACAGCGTTTGTCTCAGAAGTCATTCTTGGAGCTTGCAAGAGCAGGTCATGCATACATTAAAGAATCACCGGTTCTTTGGTGTACTGAATGCCAAACCTCAATAGCACAAGCAGAACTGGATTCAAAAGAAATTGAAACATATTTTCATTATATACCTTTTGGTGAAGGAAAAATAACGGTGGAAATTGCCACCACACGCCCCGAACTGCTTTACGGTGTAGTTTGTGTATTTGTTAATCCTGAGGATAACCGTTACTCGGATTTGATCGGAAAAACTATCAAGGTTCCGCTATACGGTTTTGAGGTGCCTATATTGGCGGATGAAAAAGTCGCTATTGATAAAGGAACGGGAGCGGTTATGTGTGCTACTTTCGGAGACACAACCGATGTTGAATGGGTTACTCAGAAGGGCTTAGAATACAAGAAAGTTATTCTTTCTGACGGAACAATTGCTTCAGATGTTCCGTTTATAGCGGGGATGAAGGTTAAAGAAGCTCGTAGAAAGATAGTGGAGTTATTAGAA
Source organism: Bacillota bacterium (assembly GCA_022706885.1). Lineage (GTDB taxonomy): Bacteria > Bacillota > Clostridia > DUPQ01 > DUPQ01 > DUPQ01. Next base: position 9,895 of record JAKJBR010000001.1, on the reverse strand, counting down.
GAAAAGAGAGTATTGTTAAAATCTGAAAAGCTTACTCATATTGTTTCAGTTCATGAGCGCTGCGGTACTGAAGTGGAGATAATTCCTTCAAGACAGTGGTATATTGATGTTTTAAGCAAAAAAGAAGAGTTGCTTGTAGCCGGGGATAGAGTAAACTGGTATCCTGAACATATGCAGAACAGATATATTGACTGGGTAGAGAACTTGAAATGGGATTGGTGCATTTCCCGCCAACGCTATTTCGGTATACCCATTCCGGTTTGGTATTGTAAAAACTGCGGAAAACCTGTTTTTGCAGAGTACGAACAATTACCTGTAAATCCGATGGAAACAAATTATTCCGGCAAAGGCTGTGATTGCGGTTGCAACGAGTATTTACCGGACAAAGCGGTTTTCGATACATGGGCCACATCTTCCATAACACCGCAACTGAATTGCGATAAAGCTGCCGAATTCGGGATTAATGAGGGTTTTATACCGATGAGCATGAGAACGCAGGCTCATGAAATAATTCGCACATGGGCTTTCTACACTATTGTAAAAAGCTTATATCACACCGATGATATACCTTGGTCGGATATTATGATTTGCGGCTTTGTTCTTGCCAAACCCGGTGAAAAGATAAGTAAATCAAAAGACAATTCTAAACTATCCCCACGAGAATTGATTAATCAATATTCTGCTGATGCTATCAGGTATTGGGCGGCAAATGCCAGATTGGGCATTGATACATACTTCGATATACAGGAGATGCGCGATGCATCTAATCGTTTAATGACTAAGCTATGGAACTCCGCAAAATTCGTTCTTTCACATTTGACCGATTATAATCCGAAATATGTACCCGAGTATTTATTGCCGATTGACAAATGGATTATTGAGAGAACAAATGAAGCTATCTTAGATGTTACAAAATGGCTTAATGAGTATGAGATAGGTCTTGCTCGTAAGATTGTAGATGATTTGTTTTGGAAAGACCTTTGCGATTATTATATTGAAATTGTCAAAGAGCGTTTATACCGACCGGATATACATGGTGTTAAAGAAAGAAAGTCCGCGCAGCATGCAATTTACTATTGTTTGTTGAATGTTTTGAAAATGTATTCCATCTATATTCCTCACGAAACGGAGTACATCTATTTAAAAGGATTTAAAGATTTTGTCGGAATAAAATCTATTCATCTCACCCAATGGGAGAAGCCGGTGTCTGTAGACAAGTCCATTATTGAATTTGGCGAAACGGTAAAGGATTCAATTGCGGAAGTCAGAAAGTTCAAATCGGAAAACAATTTATCCATGCGTTCCGAAATTGATGAAGCTGTCATAAACTACAGGAGAGCACATTTTGATCGGTTAAAAGAAACCGAAAAAGACTTCATAGCCTGTACTCATGTCAAGAAAGTCAGCTATAAATTGATTTAATTGATTATAACAAAGCACAGATATAGGAAGAATACAAGAATTTTTGGTAATAGAATGCATTATTTTTTGGTAACGGAATGGTTGATTTTTTGGCAATAGGGCATTATAATGTAGTTACGAGGTGCTCTGATGAACATTATAAATTACAGAAAAAGACTGATTGAATCTCAAATTGAGAAAAAAATGTCCTATAGCGGCGGCGTCATTATTGAAGGAGCAAAATGGGTAGGGAAATCTACAACAGCCGGTATTTTCTCCAATACTGTTATAAAACTGCAAGACCCGTTGATTAAAAAACAATATCAAATTTTAGCTACCATATCAAAAGATGAGGTCTTAAAGGGTGAAAAACCTATATTGTTTGATGAATGGCATGAAGTTCCGGAAATTTGGGACTTTATTCGTCTTGATATTGATGAAAATAATTATAAAGGTGCCTACCTTCTGACGGGATCCACGAAAAAACAAAACATAACAACTTCACATACGGGAACGGGAAGGATTAACTCGGTTTACATGCGTCCTATGAGTTTATATGAAACCGGGGAATCTAACGGACTTATTTCTTTAAAAGAATTGTTTTCACAACCGCCATTAGTCCCGGTTAAGTCAAATATTACAATTGATAATATAGCGCACTGTATTTGCAGAGGCGGTTGGCCCGGAAGCCTGGACTTAAGAAAAGACTTGCAATTGGAAATTCCTAAAGATTTACTTGAAAGTATTATCAAAAGAGACATAGACGAAGTTGACGGAATTACTAAGGACAAAGAGAAATTTAGAAAAATTATTAAAAGTTATGCAAGGAATATTTCTACATTAGCAGCCAATTCCGCTATTTATGAAGTTATTGTAAATCCCAAAACATTTGATACATATATGAACTCCTTAAAAAGGCTATATATAATAGAAGATGTTTTGCCTTGGTCGCAGAATATAAGAAGTTCAACAAGACTGAGAAAAGGAACCAAAAGACAATTCGTAGACCCCAGCATTGCAGTTGCCGCTTTAGGTTTGTCTCCTGATAAACTGAAAAACGATTTTGAAACATTCGGTTTTTTATTTGAATCCATTGCTACAAGAGATATCAGAGTTTATGCGGAAGAAATCGGAGGAACCGTATATTACTACAACGATTCAACAGGACTTGAAGTGGATTTGATTGTTGAATTGAATGACGGAAGATGGGGAGGAATAGAAGTAAAATTAGGAGAAAATGAAGCTGATAAAGCAAGTGCTAATTTAATAAAATTAGCAAATATATCCGCTACTAAACCATCGTTCCTTATGCTGTTAACAAACACTCAAATGGCTTATCAAAGAGATGACGGTGTATATGTAATACCGCTTGGATGTTTAAGGCCATGATACTATTCTAATGCGTATTTGTTGAAATTTCACATTTTTGTAATGCGTATTTGCAGGAAAAGGCTTGTTTTATAATGCGTATCTGTAGTATTATGTGTTTAGCCAACGGTATTATTATTGAAAAAAGAGGAAAATCATGTTTAAAAGAAAGATATACGATAAATTATTGGAGTGGAAAGAAACATCGAAAGGCAGAACGGCTTTACTGATAGAGGGAGCAAGACGTGTAGGGAAGTCTACCATTGTCACGGAATTCGGAAAGAATGAGTACAAATCATATATACTCATAGATTTTGCCTTTGCTCCGACCGGAGTAAAAGAATTATTTAACGATATCAGTGATTTGGATTATCTGTTTTTGCAACTGCAACTGCAATTCAAAGCGGACCTGCATGAAAGAAATTCATTGATAATATTTGATGAAGTTCAGTTTTGTCCCAAAGCCAGACAAGCTGTAAAGAAACTTGTAGAAGACGGCAGGTATGACTATATAGAAACAGGTTCTTTGATATCAATAAAGAAAAATGTGGAGCACATTCTTATACCGAGTGAGGAAAGAAAAATAGAAATGTTTCCGATGGATTTTGAGGAGTTTTTATGGGCAATCGGAGACAATACCACAAACAATATTTTGAGAAAATTTTATAATGAGAAAATTTCACCGGGTCAAGATCAAAACAGAGCTTTAATGAGAAAGTTCAGATTGTATATGTTAGTCGGAGGTATGCCACAAGCTGTTAAAGCATATATAGAGACAAACAATTTCAAATTTGTAGATGAGGTTAAGAGAGATATTGTTCAGTTATATGAAGAAGACTTCTATAAAATTGATTCAAGCGGGAAAATATCCATGCTTTTTGATTCAATACCCTCGGAATTGAGCAGACACTCTTCCAGATATCAGGTTTCCAGTGTGTTAAAGAATCAAAGAGCCGCTACTATATCCGAGGAAATTGCCGAACTGGTTGCCTCTAAAACGGTTCTCATTTCTTACCACTCAAACGACCCGTCCGTAGGAATGACAACGAATTTAAGTATGGAGCATTTCAGGTTATTTATGGCGGATACCGGCTTAATGGTAACATGCATGTTCAAAGATAAGGATTTCACGGACAATATAATCTATGAGAAGTTGTTGAACAACAAGTTGTCAAAAAATCTGGGGGTACTTTATGAAAACATTGTTGCTCAAACTTTGGCTTTCAACGGAAACAAGCTGTTTTATTATACTTTTTATGACGAAACTCAGAAAAGAAGTTTTGAGGTGGATTTCCTGCTTTCCAAAGATAATAAGGTAAGTCCGATTGAAGTAAAGTCATCAAATTACAGAACACACAGATCTATGGATGAGTTTGCAAATAAATACTCAAACAGAATAAACACCAAATATGTTATTCACACTCAAGATTTAAAAAAGAACGGCAATTTAATTTATTTACCGTTCTATCTGGCACAGTTTATATAAGAATAGTTGCTTATTTTATCAATCCTTCTTCCAGTTGTCTGCTTTTTACCTTTTCCATCAGCTTGTCTATTCTGTCTACCGGGTTGAGAAGGTTGGACATGGAAGCATCATGATGTAAGGTATCTATTATGAAAGACATGTATTTGGACATATCCACTTCCTTGAACCAAGGTCGCTTAAGTAATTCAGGACTTCTGTATACAAGATTGGTGGTAAGTACTCCCGTAACTTTACCTTCTTCATAAGCTTTGTCAAAATCTTCGAGACCGTTGCAGAATAGACCGAAAGTACAACACATAAAAATCCTTTTTGCTTTCATTTTTGTAAGCTGATAGAAGATGTCCAGTGCAGATTCACCCGATGAGATAATGTCTTCAACAACAATTACATCTTTGCCTTCAACACTGTCTCCGAGGAACTCATGCGATATTATGGGGTTTCTGCCTTGCTCCACAACGGAAAAATCTCTTCTTTTATAGAACATTCCGAGATTTAAGCCAATCATGGTTGCAAAGGGAATTGCTCTGTTCATTCCGCCTTCATCGGGGGATATTACCAATGTGTGCTCTTTATCAAATATGATGTCGGGGAAAGATGCAGTAAGCTTTTTCATCATCTGATATGCAACCGGAACCGATTCAAAACCGTTCAGGGGGATTGCATTTTGAATTCTGGGATCGTGAGCGTCAAATGTAATTATATTCTCCACTCCCATGCCTACAAGCTCCTGCAGTGAAATAGCGGAATCCAACGATTCGCGGTATTTTCTCTTGTGTTGTCTGCCTTCATAAAGCATAGGCATTATGACGGTAATTCTTCTTGCCTTACCGTTGGTTGCGGCTATAATCCTTTTTAAATCGGCATAATGATCATCGGGGCTCATAGGCACCTGCATTCCGTACATCTCATAGGTTACACCATAGTTGAAAACATCGCAGATTATGAAGAGGTCGTGTCCCCTTATAGATTCCAGTATGACGCCTTTAGCTTCTCCCGTTCCGAATCTGGGGCATATCGCTTCGGTTATGAATGTATGGTCGGAATCCTTGTAGCCGGCTCTTTGTTTCAGATACCAATCAACTTTTTTTGTTATTTCTTCACAACCGCGCATTCCGATTATTGATAATTTTCCTACGGGAAGCACGGTTTCAAAAGGTTTGATCATATCAACAACTCCCTTCGTTAATACACTGTCAATGGTATCATTTGTCCAGGTATTTATCAATAGCGGCGGCGGCTTTCTTGCCCGCTCCCATGGCCAGTATTACGGTTGCCGCACCGGTCACGGCATCCCCTCCGGCGAATATATACGGAATGGAAGTTTGTCCGGTTTCCTCATCCGCAACAATGCAACCCCACTTGTTTGTTTCCAGACCTTCGGTAGTGCTCTTTATCAAAGGATTGGGGCTGGTGCCTATTGCCATTATCACCGAAGTGGTTTTTAAAACATATTCGGAACCGGGTATAACCACAGGTCGCCTTCTTCCGTCAGGACCGGGTTCGGAAAGTTGCATCCTGACGCATTCCATACCTGTTACCCATCCGTTTTCTCCCAATATTTTTGTGGGATTTGTAAGCAGACGGAATTCTATACCTTCTTCTTTTGCGTGATGTACTTCCTCGGCTCTTGCAGGCATTTCCTGCTCGCTTCTTCTGTATACGATATATACCTGTTCCGCTCCCAACCTTTTTGCGGCTCTTGCGGCATCCATTGCCACATTACCTCCGCCGACAACCGCAACATGACTGCCGAAATATATGGGGGTATCGTAAGAAGGATCATATGCCTTCATAAGATTGACACGTGTTAAAAACTCATTTGCCGAAAAAACACCGTTCAGGTTTTCACCCGGTATATTCATAAAATTGGGTAATCCCGCTCCCGTGCCTACAAAGATTGCTTCAAAACCTTCTTCCTCGTGCAGCTCCTGTATGGAGATTGTCTTTCCTATTACCATATTCAACTCTATACATACGCCTTTTGCCTTGAGTCGTTCGATTTCCTTTTCCACTATGGATTCGGGCAGACGGAATTCCGGTATGCCGTAGACTAGTACACCTCCGGCTCTGTGTAAAGCTTCAAATATCGTCACATCATAGCCCATATCGCATAAGTCCGATGCGGCTGTAAGGCCTGCAGGACCGCTTCCTATTACCGCGACTTTTTTGTTCTTCTTCACCGTAGATTTAGGTGTGTCGGCTATAAAGGTTTCTTTTGCAAGCATATAGTCTGCAACATATCGCTCCAGTCGCCCTATAGCAATCGGTTCTCCTTTTATGCCTCTCACGCAGGGCAGTTCGCATTGTGTTTCCTGAGGGCATACTCTGCCGCAGATAGCGGGAAGCGAATTGGTTTTGGTAATAATCTCATAAGCTTTTTCAATATCGCCCTGAGCCACCGACTGTATGAATGCGGGAATGTCCACATTTACCGGGCATCCGGAAACACAGGGTTTGTGTTTGCAATTGAGACAGCGCATTGCTTCTTCCTGAGCCATTTCGGGAGTATATCCCGTCGCAACTTCCAGAAAATTGCGATTTCGTATATCGGGATTCTGCTCCGGCATTTTTGTTTTCTCCGGAGTCATATTTATTTTTGCCATTATTCGATACCTCTAAACAGATTACATTTGTGCTTTTCCTGTTCTTTATACATGGAAAGTCTTTGCATAATTCCATCGAAATCTACTTTGTGTCCGTCAAAATCCGGTCCGTCAACACATGCGAACTTGGTCTGACCGTCAACGGTCAGTCTGCATCCTCCGCACATTCCGGTGCCGTCTATCATAATGGGATTCATGCTCACTATGGTTTTAATGTTGTGTTCTTTGGTAAGTAAGGATACATACTTCATCATAACAACAGGACCTATTGCTATTACCGTATCATAGTTTGCTCCGCCCTCTATAAGTTCCTTGAGCTTTTTGGTAACCAGACCTTTTTCTCCCGCCGACCCGTCATCGGTCATGAGATAATAGTTTGTGCTGTTATGTTTCATCTCTTCTTTCAGAAATACCAACGACTTGTTTCGAAAACCTGCTATTATGTCGACATGAAGGCCCATACCGAAGAGTTTTTTGGCTTGCGGGTAAGCTATTGCACAACCTAAGCCTCCGCCCACTACACAAACTCTGCTCATATTGTCGGTGTGTGATGCAATTCCCAGAGGACCTACAAAATCCAGTATATAATCTCCTTGCTGAAGGGTGTCCAGAAGGTAGGTGGTTTTTCCGACTTTTTGAAAGATTATGCTTACCCAGCCTTCTTCACGATTGTAGTCGGATATCGTCAGGGGGATTCGTTCTCCCGTTTCATCTACACGAAGTATTATAAACTGTCCCGGCTCGCATTTCTTTGCAACAGCGGGAGCATCCACTTTCATGTAGACAACATCACTGTTTAAATCTTTTCTTTCCAATATTCTGTACATTAAGATACCGCCATTTCTTTTAATGTGTAAATGATACCACGGCATATGTGTATTTTCAATGAAGCGAAGTGTTAATCCAGAGAAAAACTTACCGAAATAATTGAGTCATCCGCTTTGATGCGAATTCTCTTATCCGCATTCTCGACGATACTCTCCGTCAGATTTATCTGCGATTTTTCCGATTTCTCAATCATTACCGAATATTGAACACTGTATGCGTTTATTGCCATATCAATCTGCGAAGATACAGTCTCGATTTTGATATTGTCGGATATTATACCTGCTGCCTGTACCGAACTCTTATTTATTAAGAAGTCAGTATAGTCGGAAGAAATATAGTTCAGTTTTACTTCTGCATTTGTGGATATAACGGTGATGTCTTCAAAACTTATGTCCGAGCATTCTATTATCCCGCCGGTATTCATCAGGTTCAGAATATTGCCGGACAGTGAATGCATCAGTATACCCGCACGGTAATTTTTAAAATCAATCTTTTTTATACCGGAAAAGGCAAGGGCATTACGAACCGCGATGTCGCCGAAGGTAGTGCTGACTAACAATTCTCCGGTATAAGATGAAGGGACATAGACAGTGATACCGTTATCCTGCTTCTCTTTCACTAACAAAGACTTGAGATTTAATGTAACATTTTCTTTTAAAAACCCCAGGTCGTTTTTCTTGACGATAAGTTTCCCGCCCGTTTGCGTTATCTCAAATGACTGATCTGCGTTTTCATAATACTCCAACCGGATATATTGCTCATCATGAGATTGAACAGAGACAGGCATTCTTTTTGTTATTATACTTATCATTGTAATACTGTCGGGTTGTGGGGCATCATAGGATTTTGATGACAGGGGAGTTGTTCCCCGGATTTCAAATTCAAGCAGACTGTCCAGATTGCGATTGTTGGAAAAATAACCGACAAGGAATATTACCAGTCCTAAAAGCATAAATATTCCGCCGATTATGAGGGCTTTAATCGTTCTGCTCATTTTCCTGCTCCTCCAGTTTTTTCATTAAAAGCATATTTTTAATCTTCATATAACCTGATTTCAATAATACGAAAAAAACCTTTATACCTTTAAAAGATCCCGCAACCGCAATTATTACGGCGCCCGAAGCAAAAAGACAAATTCCCATTTTCATAACGGAAGGCCACAGGTCATCTGCCAATGAAAAAGCGGAATAAACAAAAAACATCACCGAGCCGAATCCTGTCAATGTGAAACCTAAGACCAGTGCGGCAAATAATACACATATCGCAACAACAACAGCTATAAACAAAGACACCCATAACGGTGATGAGGCAATAATGATAATCAGCCAATCGGTGTACTTAAGATTATTCCTTTTATCCGGATTGTCATCATATCCTAAAAGGGTTCTTCCCTTTACCATCATTCGGCCTCCAGTATAATATTGTCGCAATGAGCGGTAAATTCTCTAGTGTTGAGCATATTCTCTCCCACCGTCCACCCCAGTACTATGAGGCCGTCCCTTCTTAATTGGGAAAAATCGGTTTTTACGAGGTTCTCGTATTTATATGCCACAAAATTTGGTTTGGAGAACAACATGTGAAGGTTATCCGTAAACCTGTTTGCGATATCGTATTTATGGTTGCCTCGCAACAGTATGCCTCTGGCTATACCCGGAGCATTTTTTGCAAACCATCTTATACTTAAAGGATTGAAAGACTGCACGGCAATACTTCCTTTATACTCCTTTATAACCGAATAAACGAGCTTATCCAAATTATGAGATAATCCTGAGGATTTTATCTCCAGTAATACAGGCACATTACCGTTGATAAGCTGCAAGGCTTCGGTCAGTTCCGGTATAGTGGCGGAAGTTTCCGACAGCGTAAGGGCTTTAATCTGTTCCAGAGTTGTCTTACTTACATCGGAATCAAACCCCGTCATTCGTTTAAGATTCTTGTCATGAAAGACCACAATGCGGTTGTCTTTCGTAAGTCTCACATCCAGCTCAACGGCATATCCTTTTTTAATCGCTTCCGAAAAAGCCTCCAATGAATTCTCGGGAGCGGTCATTTCGTTATAGTATCCTCTGTGAGCAACGGGTTGGTTAATGAGCCATTTCGCATCGCTGCAGTTAGGATCCATTGCTTCAAAGTTATGTTGTCTCTCTGCCGAAAATATCAGAAAGACCGTTACTAAAGCAACTATTATAGAGGCAACAATATATATCCA
>JAKJBR010000050.1:0-6894 GCA_022706885.1 Bacillota bacterium | reverse complement strand
TCAAAATCCTTTACCGCATCTCGCCCTTCAAGTTCCGATGCATCTATCATATGAACCAATAATTTTGTTCTCTCGATATGTCGCAAAAATGCATGTCCCAAGCCTGCTCCTTCCGATGCTCCTTCAATTAAACCGGGAATATCGGCAACAACAAACTGTGTTGCATCATTTAATTGCACTACTCCGAGATTGGGTACCAGTGTGGTGAAATGATAATCGGCAATCTTGGGTCTTGCGGACGTTATAACCGAGATTAAGGTGGATTTACCTACCGAAGGCATACCGATTATACCCACATCTGCTAAAAGCTTTAATTCCAGACGAAGGTTTTTATCTTCTCCTTCCATGCCGGCTTCGGAAAACTCGGGAGCCTGTCTTGTAGGTGTGGCAAAACGTGTATTTCCCCTTCCCCCTCTTCCGCCTTCACATACTGTAAAAGACATCTGATCTTTGTTTAAATCGCATATAAGCTTATTCCTGTCGGTATCGGTTATAAGGGTGCCTACGGGAACTCTTATGACGGTATTTTCTCCGGATTTTCCCGTCATGTTTTTCCGCATTCCTTTTTCACCGTCTTTTGCGTAATACTTTCTGTTGTATTTTACATCCAGCAAGGTACGCACATTATTATCGGCAACAAAAACAATATCGCCGCCTTTTCCGCCGTCTCCTCCGTCCGGTCCTCCTGCCGGTTCGTATTTTTCTCTTCTGAAAGTAACGGCTCCGTTTCCGCCTTTACCTGCTTTTACGTATATCGTTACTTCGTCAATAAACATAATCAAAAAAACCGCCTCGGTTGGAGGCGGGTGTTTTTTACTGGGCTACGACGATACTGACCTTTTTTCTGTCTCTTCCCATTCTTGAGAAACTGACAGTTCCGTTTGCTTTTGCATATAACGTATCATCTTTGCCGATTCCGACATTTTCACCGGGGTGAATCTTGGTTCCTCTTTGTCTTACAAGAATTGTTCCTGCAAGAACCGCCTGACCGTCACCTCTTTTAACGCCTAATCTTTTACTCTGACTGTCTCTTCCGTTCTTTGTACTTCCAACACCTTTCTTATGTGCCAATTTAATTCACCTCCGATCCTATAAAGAAATTTTAGTAATTTTAACTTTCGTGTAAGGTTGTCTGTGTCCCTGCATCTTTTTGTATCCTTTTTTGGCCTTATACTTAAACACAAGTATTTTCTTTGCCTTACCGGTCTTTTCCACTTCAGCGGTTACTGTTGCTTTTTCAACATAAGGTTTTCCCACCTTAAGTCCTTCATCTGTGGCCACTGCAAGAACCTTGTCAAACTTAACTTTTCCTTCTTCCGCCTCTATCTTCTCGATATAGAGTGTGTCGCCTTCGGATACCTTGTATTGTTTTCCTCCGGTTTCAATAATTGCGTACATCCTTTGTTGCCTCCTAAGCAAAATCTCGCCTTGCCAAGGTAAGTAATTGCATACTTTTAAAACCCCTCAAGTGCGGCTACCGACAGATTCTATCATAAGGAGGTATGGGTGTCAATAACGAGTTTTTACCGTGTTTTCGTCTTTTAAACAACTTATATCTCGTTTTATTAAGGGAAGCATAAACGTCGCAACGCCTTCTGCTCCCCTTTGCTAACTGATTTTTCCGCTGTCCGCCAGCCACTGGCACATACGTCCAGCAAGAATGCAAGTTTTAATGTTTCTTGCCAACATCCGGTACATTGTCCGGCAAATTCGGATTTTAGGTGTCAGTCCACCGCAACTTCACATTAAACAATATTCCCAAAATTGTCAAGAAACAAATATATTTTTTACATTAAATTTAATCAGTCTTCAATCTTATGAAACTGCAAATTATCCGTTCCTATCTCGGATTTGTCTATGTAATAGTCGGGTTTATCACGGAAGTTGGAAGAAAATATTATATACCCGTCCACATCACTTAAGAATCCGCCCGGTATTTTGCCGTTTGCTTTATCAAATACAATGGTATTTAAGAGATTGTAATCCCGGTCATAAATGCACATAACCTGATTCTCATAATCAAACGGTACACTGTTATTGTGAACAAGAAGTATGTAATCATCTAAATAAAAAGCACCGCTTATGCCTCCGTTTTCCAACTCTATGGGCTTAACAAGGCTCATTTCGTTTGTGCCGAAATCATATTCATAAAATCCCTTATTTTTGACATAACAATAACCTTTATTCTCATCCCTTAAATATGAACCTAAGCCGGACCAATCATCGGTCAGTTTTGAGAGACTTTCGGTAACTGTCGAATAAGAATATAACGAAGATATTTTATCAGGATCGGAATTCCGCACGCTTATGTATATATTATCTCCGATCATCGTAAACATATCCGTTTGCAGTATCAAATCATTTGTCAATAATACTTCGGACTCCGATTTGTCATCTACTTTTGTTCTGTAAAGAGTAGGGTCATCTTTTCCTTTTACTCCGTTATATTCTGCGAAATTAGTTTTAATGTAGTAATAATATCCGTTATGAAAATATCCGTGATTACTACAATGCTCTTCATACAATGCCTTAACTATTTTATGATTGCATCCGTCCATGTCCATGCAATATATATGTTTGAAACGCCTGTAGTAAATTTTATTATCATAATAACCTATCACACTCCCTTTTAAAAACGCATTACAATCTTCCGAATTATGGCTGCAGTCAGGCTTGTTGCACAGTTTAACATATTTCGTGTTTCCCTTATGGGAGTAATATATATATCTGTTTCCGGAAGCGAAATACGAACCGTAGGGAGTTTCAATAAATCTACCGAAACAGGCGCTTATTTTAAATGAAGTATAATATGTCTCGGGCTTTAAAACAGAAGATTGGACAGGTTCCCGGACAGCTCCGGTATTACACGATACCAGACAAGCCATAACAAGTATGAGAATTATGAGGGCAGAAACCTTTTTTGTCATACGATTACCTGCTATTTCCACTTTAATTCACCTACAGCATATCCGTTTTCCATAAAATCGAATATAACCTTGCTTATCTTTTTATGAAGCTCTGTAGATTCTTCAATTACTATATCGGTCGAACAGTAAGATAAGATATAAGGGTGTTTTGCAAAAACGATTGTAGCTTCGTTATATGTCGGCAATGTGGTATTTATTCCGGTTTTCATGGCAATCTGCAAGTCTTTAGGCAGTACCGACTTGGAAGACATCCAATAACCCACTTTGTTACTGCAAAGATCGTCCATAAGCTTTTGATAATGCTCGGGGTTTTCTTCCACAAGCCTTAATAATTCTTTGTAGTAAAGCGTAAGATCATAAGGACAGGTTTTCCAGCGCTTTTTTATGTAATCCACCTTGGCACCTAGTTTGTTCATGTAATTGACCATATACCATTCATTACAGGTCCGAATAAGCATATTTATCGCACAGTTGTCACTGTGTATAATGGCATATTCCGCCAATTCCCCTATCGTATATACATCTCCGAACTCCCCTTTGATTATTATCCCCGTTCCCTCTTCATAATCATTTTCGGTATAAACCACGATATCATCAAAGGAAAGTTGCTCCTTTTCCACTGCGTTATATACATACATTACCATAGGCACTTTTGTGGATGATGCCGCCACAAACAGTTCGGTATCGTTAATGCCTATGTATTCCTCCGTAACCGTATTGTAAAAACTCAATCCGTGTGCACCTTCATCGGATTTAAGAATCGACTCAAGATAAATCTTGAGTGAAGTCATGTTTCGTATTTCAATTTCCTTTAAGTTTATACTTGATGACGGTACAGGTTCAGGTGTCTGAACAGCCGCGGTTTCCGTAGGCATAACGGTTTGTGTGGGAGCAACTGTTTCAGCAGGTATTTCCGTTTGCTGATATGTAGCAATCGGTGACTGAATTACGGGAGTATCGGTACTGATACCCGTATTGTTTTTAAAATATCGGGAAAGGAAAAGTACAAAAAGCGGTATACCCACAACTACGGTTATAACGGTGATTGCAGTTAATGCTTTCTTTTCCTTATCAGTCTTTTTTTTCTTCGAATTGCTCATAGTGTTATCCTTCAAGCATTATACCACATATTAATTATCTGATATTAACAGTAAGTTATTTACTTTAAACTTGTTTGCTTAAAAACCTGTTTCCTTTTCACATAACTTTCACATACATGATGTAAGATATATAATGTTGTTGTTGAATGTATTGATTCAATAACCGTCTGTCAGTAAAATATGAGGAGGTCTCCATGAAAAAATATCACAAAGACATATCAATTTTAGGGAAAAATGTACTTGCTCCAAGAGCAACTTCGATACCTTACAGCGATGTCGCCGATGCCAAGAAAGATATCAGGGGATTATCACCTTACTTTAAACTTCTGAACGGAAAATGGAACTTCAAATACTGCGAGAATGAATATGATGTCGATGAATCTTTCTATCTTCCCGAATACGATGATGAAGACTGGGACATTATACCCGTTCCTTCATCCTGGCAGGTACAAGGATACGATAAACCGCAGTACATTAATGTAAGATACCCGTACCCCGTCGATCCTCCGCATATTCCCGATATCAACCCTGTGGGACTTTACAGAACAATATTTGTACTGCCCGATTCTTTTGCCGCAAGAAATGTCATAATTCATTTCGGCGGTGTTAACTCCTCTTTTATTCTTTACATCAACGGTCAGGAAGTAGGTTATTCCCAAGGCTCGCATATGCCTTCGGAATTCGATATCACTAAATATGTTCGTCAGGGTGCCAACCTTATAGCCGTACAGGTGTATAAGATGAGTGCCACCAGTTATCTGGAAGACCAGGACTTTTACAGACTGAGCGGTATTTTCCGTGAAGTATATCTCTATTCCACACACAACAATTCCATTATGGATTTTACGGTCAAAACAACATTGAACGACATTTTTGTCAGTATTCTTTCATCCGAAACAAAAGGCATTACATATGTTTATGAACTGTATGATAAAGAGGATGTCAAGATATTCGGCAAATCCGTAAAGAAACCCTTTATAGATATGCATGTTGAGGGAGTTCTGCCCTGGACAAGCGAGACACCCAACTTATATACCCTTATCCTGCAACTAAAGGATGCAAAAGGAACGGTTACCGATATACGGTCGTGTAAAGTGGGATTCAGAACAGTTTCGATAAATGACGGTGTATTCATGATTAATAACACACCGGTTAAACTGAAAGGCACCAACAGACATGACACTTATGCATTGACCGGACATGCCATATCACGTGAAGTAATGGAAAGCGACATAGTGATGATGAAGAGGCATAATATAAATACGATACGTACTTCTCACTATCCCAATGACCCGTATCTTTACTCGCTCTGCGATTTATACGGCATATATGTTATAGATGAGGCGGATATAGAGACTCACGGATTTTATTACAATGATTCGGAATACGATTTATCCGATAAGCCCGAGTGGACACATCATTTTGTCAGCAGAGCGGCAAGAATGGTGCAAAGAGATAAAAATCATCCCTGCATTATCATGTGGTCATTGGGTAATGAATGTCGGTTCGGCAATAACCATAAAGCCATGATTGATTACATCAGAAGCGTTGACAATCGTCCTGTTCACTATGAACGTGCCTTAACAGACCAATCGGTGGATGTGGTTTCGGCAATGTATACAAGTCATGAAAAACTGGAAGAAATAGGTGCCGCTTCGGATACAAGACCTTTCTTCCTTTGCGAATATGCCCACGGAATGGGATGCGGTCCCGGCGGATTGCAAGACTACTGGGATATAATATACAAATATCCCAACCTCATGGGCGGATGCGTCTGGGAATGGGCGGATCACGGTCTTCTTGCCTATACCGAAGACATGGTCCCCTTTATTTCATACGGCGGCGACTTCAAAGATTTTCCCAATGACGGCAATTTCTGTCTGGACGGCTATAATACCGCAGACAGAATACCCAAAGCCGCTCTGATAGAGTTAAGAAAGGTTTACGAACCGGTTAAAGTTATAAATTTCGATAAACACACCAATACGATTACCTTTAAAAATATGCTGGATTTTGCCGATATATCCAATATAGGGGTGTATTATGAACTGTCCAAAGACGGCAATATACTAAAAGTCGGAAATATCCCCGGTCTTAACATTGCCCCTCAGGAAACCAAGACATATACACTGGAGTTTGATGCAAACATATTCGGCGATGTACAGCTGACATTCTTCTTCGAATACAACGAAAGTACTCCGTTTGCGGAAAAAGGATATGAAGTAACCAGGTCACAGATAATAATTGATGAAAAGTTTGAGTATAAAAAGCCTTTGGAAAGAAATGATCTTGCCTGGGTGGAAACAAGAACGGAATATATAGTTTTAGGAGAAAGCTTCAAGGTATCCTTCTCCAAAGTGTACGGAAATCTCTATTCTTACTACTTCAACGGAAACGAAATGCTTTTAGGTACCGGAACAAGCGAATCATTCTACAGAGCGCCCGGAGACAATGATGTCAAAATAGCGAAAAAATGGGAGGAATACGGTTTAGACAGACTGCAGAAGCGTATAGAGAGTTATTCATTCAAAGCAAATACAAAGAAAGCGGTTTTTAAAGTAGTATCGGTATTTGCCGCAACTACAAAGAAACCGGTACTGAAAACAGTTACGGAATATACCGTATATACCAACGGTCAGATTACCGTTAATTCGGGATATGAGCCGTTGAATGATTTTATAAAATTCCGGAATATAGACGGTAATCGGGAATGCCTGTATCTGCCCAAATTCGGATTAACCATGCAGGTACCTTTTGAATATGAATATGTCAAATGGTTCGGAAGAGGTTTCCATCAGAGTTATGAAGACATGAACAGCAGTGCCGTTGTGGGAATATATGAGGGGCTTATAGATGATTTACAGGAG
>JAKJBR010000004.1:0-95627 GCA_022706885.1 Bacillota bacterium | reverse complement strand
TGCAAGACACGGTAAAACGGTGCTGCTTCCGCGTCAGGCGATGGATGTTCAGGCAACCATGAGTTGGGCGGGAGATGTCGCTAAAATGATTTCAAGACTGCTTTTCAATAACGCTGCAAAAAGAGAGACATATACAGTTGCAACGGCTGAGCATAATCCGTGGAGAGTTGTCGCGGATTATTACAAAGAACTTATAGGGCTTAAATATAAGGAGGTTGACAAAGAAGACTATATTTCCTTTATATCACCCGATAAAAACAGTCCTTATGCACGCTGGCAGCTTGAATATGACCGTATGTTCGACCGTATCATAGACAATTCCAAGATACTCAATATAGCCGGGATGAAGCAGTCGGAGCTTATGCCGTTACGTGAAGGCTTGAAAAGGGAACTTGCCGTTCTTCCTGCCGATACCTTTACCGCGCAGAGCAATACAAGCCGAAACATGGATATATTCCTGGAAAAACGGTAGATACGGAATATAAGGTATACTGTCGGATAAAAAATGAAAAGTTATATTTGACAACTTATATTCCATATGATAGTATAACGCACGGAAAGCAGAAGTAATCCCTTCTCACCCCTAAGTAACGACTGAACGGGTAAACATATCGCATTAACTTGTTGTGTGGTCTTGCGGATTATTGTCTGCAGGACCATTATAATTTTTACGGAGGTAATTACGATAGCAGCTCAAAAAGGTACCAAAAGCCAGTACAGGACTAACAGGAGTATTACAGCGGAAGAAGTCAGATTAATAGGAACGGACGGAACGGCGATAGGAATAATGTCGGTTGACGAAGCGCTCAAGCACAGTGAAGCGGCAGGACTGGATTTAGTCGAGATTTCCCCCAATGCCAGACCGCCCGTATGCAGAATCATGGACTATGGCAAATTCATGTTTGAAATTTCCAAAAGGGAAAAGGAAGCTAAAAAGAAACAGAAAACCATGGAACTGAAAGAAATCTGGCTGAAATTGGGAATAGACGAGCATGATATTAATTTTAAGATAAAGAATGCCTGCAAATTCCTTGCGGACGGCAACAAAGTAAAGGTAAGCCTGTCATTTCGGGGACGTGAAATGACCAGAACGCAGATGGGAGCGGAAGTATTGGAGAAGTTTACGGAAGCCTGTTCGGAATACGGCACACCGGAAAAAGAACCGAAACTGGAAGGCAGACATATGATAGTTATAATTGCGCCCAAGAAACAATAGGAGGATTAGAATATGGCAAAACTAAAAACACACAGCGCTTCGAAAAAAAGGTTCAGAGTAACCGCAAGCGGAAAGATAAAAATGGGACATGCTTTCAGAAGGCACAGACTGATATCTAAGACCAAGAGAGCAAAAACGGATAACAGAGCAACGGCTTTCGCATCGGATGCGGATGCACCGACAATCAAGAAGCTTATCCCGTACAAGTAAGGAGGAACAGACAAATGGCAAGAGTAAAAAGCGGCGTAACAAAACGTAGAAGACATAAAAGAGTATTAAAGCTCGCAAAGGGATATTTCGGACAAAAGAGTAAGAATTTCAGAGTTGCCAAGCAGCAGGTAATGAAATCGCTGAATTACGCATACATTGCAAGAAGAGCAAACAAGCGTAACTTCAGAAAGCTCTGGATTGCAAGAATAAATGCTGCGGCAAGAACAAACGGAATAACTTATTCCAGATTCATATCGGCTCTCAAGAATAACGGTATTGAACTTAACAGAAAAGTACTTGCCGACATGGCGGTAAACGATCCGAAAGCCTTTGCATCACTTGTCAGTTCGGTTAAGTAAAAACCATGAACCGCATAGAATCCGGGGACAATAAGAAAATCAAAAGGCTGAAAAGCTTGGATAGAAAAAAGGTCCGCAATCGTGAGGACCTTTTTTTCATCGAAGGCAGGAAACTGCTGGATGAAGCATTAAGCAGCCGTATAAGAATAACGGAAGTGTATGTAAGCGACACATATTATCAGAACAATATGTCTTATGTGGATAAGCTTACCGTCAAGGATGTCTATCTTGTGAGAGACGGTATATTGGAGTCATTGTCCTACATGAAAAGTCCCGAAGGAATTCTGGCACTGGGAATACCTCCTAAATTCGATGTTCCGGATGTGCTTAAAAAAGGCAATCCGGTGCTTGTAATGGACAGAATAAACGATCCGAAAAACGCCGGAACAATGATAAGAAGTGCCGAAGCTTTCGGAATGGGTTGCGTGTTTGCACTGGAAGGATGTACCGATTTATATAACGAAAAATCCTTGAGGGCAAGCATGGGTTCGATATTCAGGGTTCCGTACATAAAGATAAGCGAAGAGATTTTTACAGTGCTGAAAAATGCCGGCTATGTTATATACGGATTGGATGCAAACGGACACAATATCGAGACGGTCAGTCTGGATAAACGATGTGCATTGGTCATAGGTAATGAATCCAACGGGTTGGATAAAAAGATAAGAAAGCACCTTACAGAAACATTGTCCATTCCTATGCAAGGTAAGACGGAATCGTTAAATGCGGCATGTGCGGCAGGTATAGTAATGTACAAGATATCGTTACTGTGATTTGAATTGGTATCGGTTAATGTGTATAATTGCTGATAGATGCCGATTATAAAAGGAGGAAATAATGCCGAAAGCAGCTCTACAACTATATTCCATAAAAGATATCGCGGAACAGGATTTTTATCATGCCATGCATATTGCAAAGCAGGTAGGTTTTGACGGAGTGGAATTTGCCGGTTTTTACGGCAAGGAAGCTATTGAAACAAAGAAATACCTGGATGATCTGGGATTACTGCCGGCAGGAAGTCATTCCGGCTTGAATGCCGTTGTGGATAAATTTCACGAAACAATGGAGTACAACTCCGTTATAGGCAACAAATATGTTGCAGTCCCGTATTTGTCGGAACAATTTCATTCCGCGGACGGAATGAAAACCGTTGCGGAATATCTGAACATTGCATGCGAAAACGCAAAGAAATACGGTATAAAGATAGGTTATCACAATCATGCCTTTGAATTTACCGTTATTGATGAAGGAAAAAGGCTTTTTGATATACTTGCGGAAAATACCGTCAGCGATATTTTTCTTCAGATAGATACACTCTGGGCGGTTAAAGGCGGGGTGGACGTGCTGGAATATTGCAAAAAGTATAAAGACAGATTGGATACGCTGCATTTTAAGGATATATCCGAAGAAGGTAAAGACACCGAACTGGGAAGAGGATTGATAGACTTTGTATCTATTTTGAATGTTTCCGATGTTATCGACTGGTGTATTCTGGAGCAGGAACAGTTTGATATGCCTAAGGAAAAGAGCATAGCAGTAAGTTGTGCATACTTAAAAGGGATTCTGGATGCTAAAGTTGCAGTTTGACCAAAACGGATTAATTCCGGTTATATGTCAGGATATTGATACCAAACAGGTACTTATGCTGGCATATGCAAAAAAAGAACAGGTTGACAAAACTCTTAAGACAGGAAAAGCGACATACTTTTCCCGTTCGAGAAACAGCGAATGGGTAAAAGGCGAGACCAGCGGCAACACTCAACAGGTACTTAAAGTGCTGGTGGACTGCGACGGTGATGCATTGATTTATCTTGTTAAACAGAAAGGGCAGGCATGCCATACCGGCGAGCAGTCCTGTTTCTACAGACAGATAGAGCAAAACGGGGAGATAAAGAAAAATGAATGAGATATTGAATGAGTTATATCAGGTAATAGCCGACAGATTGAGCAATCCTAAAGAAGGATCGTATACCTGTTATCTTTTTGATAAAGGTCTGGATAAGATTTTAAAGAAGATAGGTGAAGAAGCTTCGGAAACCATTATTGCGGCAAAAAACGGCTCTGAGCAGGAAATTGTATATGAAGTATCCGACCTTGTATACCACCTGATGGTATTGCTTGTGGAAAGAGGTATAACTCTCGATAAGATTGAGGATGAATTGAGAAACAGAAGGTAATATGTATAAGACCGATAATAATAGAAGCAAAAGAAAAAATACTTTTAAGAAAAAAGAGCATTACAAAAAAAAGAGAAAATACGATAAGCAGGCCGGACAACCGACTAAATTCAGAAAACGACCTGTAGAATATAATCAGGATGGCCGGGTACTGAATTATTCCGGTACCGGATTTGCCGATTTGCATTTATCCGAAGGGATAATGAAAGCGTTGAATAAAAAGGGGTATGTTTATTCCTCAACCGTTCAGTCGGCTGTTATTCCTCCACTTATGCAGTACAGGGACGTTATTGCAAAAGCACCTACCGGAACGGGAAAGACTTTTGCATTCGGTATACCGCTTCTGGAACAGCTGGATAATGAAAACAAAGACATACAGGCCCTTATACTGGCGCCGACAAGAGAGTTGGTTATTCAGATTTGCGACGAGTTGAAGGAGTTGTCGGAGTTTCTTCCTAAAGTGCGGATAGAGGCTATATACGGCGGAAAAGCCATAGAAGGACAGATAAAGGCATTGAAAAGGCATCCGCAGATTATTGTTGCCACACCGGGAAGATTAAGAGACCATATCGAACGCAAAACTATTGATATTTCAAAAGTCAGAACCGCAGTACTGGATGAAGCCGACCGTATGCTGGATATGGGATTTATTGAGGAAGTGACCGGTATTCTGAATATGATGCCCGACAGAAAAAACTTAGCAATGTTATCAGCCACCATGTCCATAGGAGTGATGGATATATCCTGGCTATATCAAAGAAATCCGGTGGAGATAGCCGTGGAAGAGCAGAACGAGGACAAGCCGGACATTAATCAGATGTATGTAACGGTTCAGAATATGCGTTTCAAGGCAAGAGCCGTAAGAGAGATACTGGATAACAATGAATTATATAAAGTGCTCATATTCTGCAACACTATAAGAATGGTCAGGATGCTGACCGATGATTTGCGTGAAAAAGGATACTCGGCAAATTGCATATACGGAGGCAAGTCGCAGGCCGGAAGGGAAAAAACGATAAAAGCTTTCAAAGAGGAGCGGCTCAACGTGCTGGTAGCCACCGATGTTGCAGCAAGGGGATTGGACATAACCGATGTGGATGCCGTGATAAACTTTGATTTACCCGATGATAAGGAGCAATATATACACCGCATAGGCAGAACCGGCAGAGCCATGAAAAACGGCATAGCGGTTTCACTCATCACGCCGTTTGACCACGATAAACTGGAAGAAATAAAGAAATATTGTAAATCGGACATAAAAGAGATAAAGAATGATGGTATACTGAATCTATCGAATGAAGGAGATATGGAAAATGATAATTGATGCTCATAACCATGCCGACTGGCACAAGACCGATTTGGACGGATTTATAAAAAACATGGATGACAATGATATTGATGTCACATGGATTCTTTCCTGGGAGTGTCCGAGACAGGAATATGAAAACTATAACGGAGCATTGGCTTCATACAATACAAAAGGGCCCATACCTTTCGAAGCGGTATTGGCATATAAGAGGGCTTATCCCCACAGATTTGTGTTAGGATATTGCCCCGACCCGAGAGACCCCGATGCAATACAGAATCTGAAAGCGGCAACATATATACACAAAGTTCAGGTCTGCGGAGAACTGAAAGTCAGAATGATGTATGACGATTTTGATGCTATCAGATTATTCAGGACGGCAGGGGAGCTGGAGTTACCGGTTATTATGCATTTTGACTATGAGTTTCATAGATCCAATGTCAACGGCTGGCCCAATTTCTGGTACGGAGGCGGTATAGATACTTTGGAGAGAGTTCTTCAAAAATGTCCCGAAACAATATTCCTGGGACACGCTCCCGGTTTCTGGGCACATATATCCGATGACGGCTTACATGACAAACAGCCTTATCCGAAAGGACCGGTAATAGAGGGAGGTATGATTCAGAAGCTTTTGGACAAGTATGATAATCTTTACTGTGATATGTCGGCGGGAAGCGGTTTGAATGCTTTAACAAGAGATCCCGAGCATGCTTTACGGTTTTTGAATCAGTATCAGGACAGAATATTGTATGCAAGAGACTATTTTGATTCCAAGCACAGAGAGTTTTTAGAATCACTGGATTTAAATCAGCAGGTGAAGAATAAGCTGTACTTTGAAAATGCTTTAAAACTTGTTCCGTTAAAATGAGGATACTAATCTCGGGGTTTCAACCATTTGCAAATTTTCAGGATAATATTACGAGGAAACTGGTAGAAGGGCTTCCCGATATTATCAATGGAAATAAGATATATAAAATCATACTGGATGTAACATATAAGACGGCGTTTGATGTACTTGACAAAGAGATAAATAAAGTACGTCCCGACATTGTCATTGCTACCGGATTAGCCGCAGCAAGGAAAGTTATAGCCACGGAAAGAATAGCGTTGAATATAAATCATGCAAATGCTACGGACAATGCGGGAGTAACAAAAACCGACAGTGTAATTGTTCCCGGGGCGGAAACAGCATTAACCGCAACACTGGAATATCCGGAATGTGTATATAAAACGGATATTGTCGGGAAATCCTATTCGGCCGGCACATATGTATGCAATGATTTATTTTACAGGTTACTGCATAAAGGTACCGTACAGGCATACCCATATATCTCTTTTATTCATTTTCCCTCGGAAGAAAACATACCCTATGAAAAACAGCTCAATACATTTATTGATATACTGAGCTGTCTGTAATACTATTCATCGCTTAATAAGTGTTTAGCGGTAAGGTATAAAGTTTAATAAAACAATCATATACCGAAAAGGTCCAATGCCTTGGTCTCGTTGGTTACGTTATAAATATTCAGGTTGTTTTTGGCATACCGAAAAACCTGCCCTATAACGGGATCCATCCAGCCCTTTGCAAAAAGACGTTTCGCGAAGTTGACCGATAAATCATCAATATCGTTGTTTTCCACACTGGAATTGATGTAATTCCACATTACATCATCGGAAAGTTCCACTCCGTTCATCCTCTGAACTTCAATCTTCTCCCTTGCCGAAGCGAAGTCATCACCTAAAAGGTGGGAGAAGAGAAGCAGATTTATATATGAATGATCCAGATATCTCGGTATTCTCCTGAACATACCCGCTATAGTTATATCATCCATAAGTTCCTTGTCGGTAATGGCCAGTTTCTCCAAAAGCTTCCAACGGAATTCGTCATATACATATTCATTACGCAGAAAATCCTTCATCATCTGTTCCGTTTCATAAGGTCTTGCTCCCAATACAGCATACCAGTAACATATGAGAATAATGGCCAGAAGATTATCTTCATCCGTAAGGTATGCCTCATGAACGGCTTTCATACGTTTGGCCATGAATACGGTGGAAAGCGATCCGCGTGCATTTTTCTTCAATAAACTTGTTTCCTTCATAAGAAGAGCGGTCATGGTCTCCACAAGCATGTTTCTGTTTGACGGGTTGCCTATAAAAATATCCTTATTCTTTTCATACAGCTTTAATGCCGCCGGATACCTGGTAAGACAGGAATAGGCGGTAATTAATCCTATGACGGATTTCTGAGGCTCGATACCTTGGTCAATAAGGTGGGAGAAACTTTTTATGGCATGCTCATAGTCTCCTTCTTTGAGGCTTATCATGGAATTGGAAAAATATAGCTTTAAATCTTTAAAATCTTTTCTTACCATTGTATCTCCTATTTTTTCTTGTCTATCGAGTCCAGATACTCCTGAATTATCTGTCCGACATTCTCTTCCCGTACTACTATGGAGAACTCGATTCTTCTGTTTTGGGCTGCTTTATGCGGATATTTAATATCATCTACTAATAGTCTGGAATTAGAATAACCGACAGCTCCGAAGTAACGTGCATATTGTTTTGTCCCAAGTTTACTATTCCATTTAAATAATTCCAGTAACACTGCGTTGGCTCTGTCTGTCGACAGTTTTTGGTTTACATCAAAATCTCCTTCACTACTTGCATGTCCTTCTATCATAATAGCTTCAATATTTTCACCCGAATCTTTTAAGACCTCTTCAAATGCTTTAGCAAGCTTTTCAATAAGGGCATAGGAAGATTGTTTGAGATCCGACTTTCCTTGGTCAAACAGTATACCCTCCGTAATCATCAGATTCCCGTTATCTCCGATAGTAACTTGCCCCGGACCTAACGCTTCGTCTATGGACCTCTTAACCTTCTCGAATATGTCCACCTGCATTACGGCCACTTTCTGAAGTTGTTCTCTCATGGAATCCAACTCTATTGTATTTAAAGCTATCAGTTCCAAAAGGTCCTTCTTCTGAGCTTCCAGCGCAGCCTGTTGCTCTGCCAGAATCAGTATGAGGTTTTGCAGGTTGGTTGCTTCTTCCTCCGATAACTCCAATGCGGCCTGTTTTGCCGCCAACTCGTTTTCCAACAGACTCAAGGATATTTCTTTTGCTGCAAGTTCTTCTTCCAGCATGATAAGAATGGTCTGTTTTGTTTCCAGATCCAGTTGTGTTTCCTGAAGAGTAAGTTCCTTGGCGGCAAGATCGTTTCTTGTTGCTTCCAGCTGAGCTCCGGTGGCAATATTAGTGGCTTCCTGTTCATCCAGATTTATGGATATTATTATGTTTTTAATGAACACTATGAGAACTAAGAAGAGCATTATCAGCACCATTGTGGACATAACGTCCGCAAATGACGGCCAATAGTTCTCCGGTTCTACTTTCTTCAAATAGCTCACTCTTTGTTTCAATTAGATCACCTCTTATCTCTTATCTTACGTTAATCATTTTTTATGGCTTTTTCAATTTCATCCAGTTTCTTCTGTATCTTTCCGGAAACCGATTTATTGTATGCCATTGTCTGTTCCGGTAAAGATGCTATGGTCTGTGCCAGAATCTTCTGATTGTTCTCAAAGGATTCGGACATCTGATATATATTAGCCATGGATTTTTCCATTGTATCGGCAGTCTTTTCCGCTATAATATCGCTGCTTTCTTTAAGAGCTTCCTGGAAGGATTGTTTAATCTTATCGGTCAGGGAAGATATTTCCATGGAGGTTGCGATTATGGCCTTTTCAAATGCATCTCTCATATTATTGAATGATGCGGCATTTTCCTCACTGGATTGCTTCATTGAATGTGTAAGTTGTTGCAAAGCGGAAACGGTCTGATCTACCTGATTTGCCAAATAGCCGAGCTGTTCCAGGGTTTCCTGATTGGAAATAGCCATCTGTCCTGCGGCATTCTTAACATCATCGGCAAACATCCTTATAGCATCGTAGTTCTTGATTATTAGGTTGGTGGAATCGGATAACGATTCGCTCATCTTTATGAAAGATACATCCATCTTTTCTACGTTTTCTTTAAGGTTAAGGTTGAAGTCCGACATATCTCTCATGGCAACAGCCAATGTGGATATTGCGCTGTCGAATCTTTCCACGGTAGTGTCAAGTGCCTGAGATGAAACCGAAACATCCATGACCACATTGGTCAGTTTGTCTCCGAAGGTTTCCACTGTTTCTCTGAGAGTGTCTTCAATTTTCGAGCCGAATTCCACAAAGGTATCCTTAAGTATCCTGTTCATCATGGTATACTCGGTTTCCTTGTCTTTGGCTATCAGTACTGCGATATTGTTGTCAAGATACTCTTCTATATCAATCATCAGTGACCTTTTCTGGTCTTCGCAGTCAACTGCGATTAAGGTTAAGTTGAGAACAACCGAACCGAAAAGACCTACAAGGCTGGTGGTAAAAGCGGCTCCCATTCCTTTTGCTGCACCGGCCAGTCTTACAAGTATCTCGTTCCAGTCCAGGGATGCAGACCCTATATCCTGCAGAAGAACGTTAACCAGTTCGCTTACCGAAATGGTCAGTCCTATGAATGTTCCCAACAGTCCCAATGTAACCATCATAGCCTGACTTTTTCTTACAAATGTTTCGCCCATTGTAGGAATTTTCAGATTCTCCTCGAAATTCTTTTCAATGATGGCTTGAGTGTTGACATTATTGCTGTTTATTTCACCCGCAACTTTGTAGTCCTGAACAATCTTGTTAAGCATTTCATCGTTAAATGTGCCTGCCCGCCTGTTCTGCCTGTTATTAATCTGCTTGCTTAGCTTGACATACTTAAGTTTAATAAGTATGTTGATAACAAATGCTGCAAGGAAAATAAGCAGGATAAGTACTATTACGGTTTTTCCTGATATGTCTATCGATTTAAATAATGATACTAGGTAATTCATGTGATCTCCTTAGAAATTGGTTTTATTACAGTAATTCTACCATAAAAAAACAGTATTTTTTCATTATTCACAGAATGTTTACATTATTCCCGTCCTGATAACATAAAACACCTGTTTTAGCCGCAATTAACAGGTTTTTTAACTTAAAACGCCGTTATTGCTCACCAATTAGATGTTTCAATGTAACAAAAAGTTCACAATTATATAGTGCTGTGGTATACTTTTCCAAGAAAAGAGGGAGGCTGCATGCTGAAAAAGTATGTTGTTATACCGGCATTAATAGCTGCTCTGTACTGCGCGCTTGTGTTCATGTTTATGCCTGTGAGTTTCGGAACGGTGCAGATAAGAGTGGCGGAAGCACTGACCGTTCTGCCGTATTTTACACCGTCCGCAATATACGGTCTTTTTATCGGTTGTTTACTTGCAAACATAATAGGAGGAGCCGGAATTCTGGATATTATACTGGGTTCATTGTCTACACTTGTTGCGGCATTTTTAACATATAAGGTAAAGAACAAATGGCTGGCGCCGATACCTCCGATAGTGATTAATATGTTTGTGATAGGATATGTCCTTAACGTATATTACGGAATGAATTACTGGCTGGCGGTTGTATCGGTCGGAGCGGGGCAACTGGTATCCTGTATGGGATTGGGCCTGTTGCTTCTGCTGCAGTTGGAGAAATATAAAGAGAGGTTATTTGAATGAATAAAAATCCCGTTAATAAAAGAAATGCGGTAGATTACCTGCTCATATTCGTATATGTAGTAATGATGTTGATTTCCGAGGATAAGCTTTATCGCAGCTATTCGCTTTTAGGAGTAGCAATTCTGGGAATATGTATTTCCATCGGTATAATTATATTTAAAAAAGACATTACCAAACAGGAAAAGACAAGGGAATGGATAGCCGTAAGCCTGCTTGTGTTGGCTGCGGGTTATGCGATATACAGGATTATTACGCTTAAGTAAAGTCTTTAGCTTATGGCTGAAAAAAGCAGTAATTCAAGTACTGCTTGGGAGGGATATATGGAACATGAGAGCAAATCGGCAGATAAGGTGCTTACACTTTTTCATAAAATGAAAATTCGTTCCGAGAAAAAACGGGCATTTGAAGATGCCGAAACCGATCCTAAGAAGATTAAAAGAATAAAGGCTAAAAGAGAAACTCTGCAGGCAATAAAATATTTCATTGTGGCAGGTTCCGCCGGAGCCATACAGGTCGGGACATATGCACTGTTTCACGATGCAATGAAGTGGGTGCCGTGGCTTGCTCACCTTGTGTCTTTAATATTATCGGTACTGTGGAACTTTACTCTCAACAGGAAATACACTTTTAAATCGGCAGGCAATGTACCTAAAGCTATGCTTAAAGTGGCACTGTATTATGTTGTGTTTACGCCGCTGTCCATGTTCTGGACAGGAGCCTTAACTACCGGAATCTGGGGAGTTGAAGGAATGGGCATTCATGCATGGGTTGTTGAAGTTCCGACTTTGCTTATAAACGGTATAACGGAATACCTGTATCAGAAGTTCTTTGTTTTCAATGATGCAAAAGAGAAGAAAAACCGATAAACGGCAAAAGCTCATTATTGTATTATGATGCCTGTTATGATATTATTATATGGATATTTAAGTCATGGAGGTATATGAATGACAATGTTAAAAGGAGCTGCGATTTTCGGACAATCGGGCGGACCGACAGCGGTTATAAATTCCAGTGCATCGGGAGTTTTTCAGCAGGCACTTAAAGAGCAATGTATCACTGCAGTTTACGGAGCCGCACACGGAATCAAAGGAATTCTGAACGAAGAATTTTATGACATATCAAAAGAATCAAAAGAACAGTTGGAACTATTGAAGACTACACCTTCATCCGCTTTGGGTTCGGTAAGGTATAAACTGAAGAATGCGGATGTTGACGATACCGATTATAAAAGACTTTTAGAAGTTTTCAGGAAGTATAACATAAGGTATTTCTTCTATAACGGCGGAAACGACTCTATGGATACTTGCAATAAAGTAAGTAAATACTTAGCCGATGCAGGGTATGAATGCAGAGTTATAGGTGTTCCCAAGACCATAGACAATGACCTTGCAATAACCGACCATTGCCCCGGATACGGTTCGGCAGCCAAATATGTGGCAACAACCATCATGGAGGTTTATCATGATGCCTCTGTGTATGATACCCCTATGATTACGGTAATTGAAATAATGGGAAGAAATGCGGGATGGCTTACCGCGGCAAGTTTGTTGGCCGTATACAAAGGAGCCGGTCCCGACCTTATATACCTTCCCGAAGTGCCTTTCACCATTGAGAAATTCCTTTCCGATGTAAAGAAAGTATATGACAGTAAACCCGACCACAAGGTTATTGTTGCGGTTTCCGAAGGATGCAAGGACAAAGAGGGCAGATATATTGCGGAAATGGGTCAATCGCTTAAAAAAGATGCTTTCGGTCATTCTCAGTTGGGCGGAGCGGCAGCGATTTTAGGTGAAATAGTTGAGGAACAATTCAAATGTAAAGTTCGTTCCATAGAGTTCAGCCTTATGCAGCGTTGTGCGGCGCATATAGGCTCAAGAACCGATATAGAAGAAGCTTTTCTTGCAGGACAGCAGGCGGTAAAAGCTGCGGTAGAGGGACATACCGATTACATGATAGGTTTTGAAAGAACAAACGTAAAAGGTAAATACGGTATAAAGACGGTTCTTATACCTCTTGCTAAAGTGGCCAATGCCGAGAAAACCGTTCCTTTGGAGTGGTTTAACCAAGAGAAGAATTTCTTAAAGAAAGATTTCATCGATTATGCACTTCCTTTGATACAGGGAGATTCCGGTCTTCCTTTTGAAGAAGGACTGCCTAAATTTGCAAAATTGAAAAAAGTATCAGCAAGAAAGTAGAGAGGATATAGATATGGCACTTATAACATCAAAGAAAATGTTTGAAAAAGCCTATAAAGGCGGATATGCGATAGGCGCATTTAATGTAAACAATATGGAGATTATACAAGGTATAACGGAAGCCGCAAAGGAAGTTCAGGCACCCCTGATACTTCAGGTTTCGGCAGGCGCAAGGAAATATGCAAAGCATGTTTATCTTATGAAATTAATTGAAGCGGCTCTTGAAGATACCGGGCTTCCCATATGTGTTCACCTGGACCACGGCGACAGTTTTGAAACGTGTAAATCCTGTATAGACGGAGGTTTTACTTCGGTAATGATAGACGGTTCTCATCTTCCCTTTGAAGAAAACATCAGGTTAACAAAGCAGGTTGTGGAATATGCACACTCAAAAGGTGTAGTAGTCGAAGGAGAATTGGGCAGACTTGCGGGAGTGGAGGATGACATTAAGGTCAAAAAAGAAGATTCTTCCTATACCGATCCCGATGAAGTGGAAGAGTTTGTATCAAAAACCGGAGTGGACTCACTGGCAATAGCAATAGGTACAAGCCACGGAGCATACAAGTTCCAGGGTGAAGCCAAGCTGAGATTTGATATACTGGAGGAAGTGCAGAAAAGATTGCCCGGTTTCCCGATAGTTCTTCACGGTGCATCATCGGTTATTCCGGAGTTTGTGGAAAAGATAAACAAATACGGCGGTAAAATGCCCGGCGCTCAGGGAGTTCCCGAAGAAATGCTGAGAAAGGCTGCAGGTATGGCGGTATGTAAGATAAATATAGACTCCGATCTGAGGCTTGCAATGACTTCAACCATAAGAGAGTATTTTGCATTGTATCCCGATCACTTCGATCCCAGACAGTATCTGAAGCCTGCAAGAGAA
Source organism: Bacillota bacterium (assembly GCA_022706885.1). Taxonomy (GTDB): domain Bacteria; phylum Bacillota; class Clostridia; order DUPQ01; family DUPQ01; genus DUPQ01. The sequence goes on along the minus strand of JAKJBR010000004.1, from coordinate 81,662 downwards.
AACATCAAGCAGTTGGTTAAACATAAACTTGTTCATGTTTTGGGATGTGACAATACGGCGGGAGAGTATTAAAATAAGCGGGAAATTAAACATAAAAAAGCGGGAAACCGCTTTTTTTATGGAAAAAACTTAAAAGTTCGCAATATTGGGAATGTAATGTATAATATTGGCAAAGGAGAACCGATTTGTTAGTAAAAGATTCCAAGTTTATAATAAGTGCGGCAAAAGCGGAACAATGGCCTGATGATGAGATTCCGGAAGTTGTGTTTTCCGGAAAATCCAATGTGGGTAAATCCGGCCTTATAAACGCTCTTTGCAACAGAAAGAATCTTGCCTACTCGGCATCGGCTCCGGGTAAAACCCGTCTTATTAACTTCTATGAAATAAACGGTGTCATGAGAATGGTGGACCTTCCCGGTTACGGATACTCCAAAGCTTCAAAGCGGGAAACAAAGTTGTACGGTAAACTTGCCGAACGGTATTTAACCGAAAGAAAGAATATACGGCTCATAATTCAGATATTGGACATTCGCCATGACCCCACGGAAGATGATTTGCATATGATAGAGTTTTTGAATACTATAGGTTTGCCGTTTGTTATAGCTGTAAATAAGTGCGATAAACTCTCCAAATCTCAAGCTGTGAACAGAGCAAGAAACATAGCGGGAATGCTGGATATTGACCCCGATACGCCGTTCATATTGACTTCCGTAACGGCAAAAAGAGGTATGGAAGAGATATGGGAAGCTATAGATTTTTATTGCTTTGATCAAGAGGATGATAATAACGAAACAGAGTAAACTAAAGGACGGATATGAAGAACAGGAAGATTAATCACACTAAAGAAATAAGGATATTATCACTTATTACGGTAACAGTGCTGTTACTTACAATGCTGCTTACCGGATGTGCTCCTTATAAGAACAGCAGGTATATAGAACTTGCCGAATATATGAATCTTCAGCTGGACTATAACCTGATTGCCGTAACCGAAGAAGATTTGCAAAAAGAGACAGATATTCTTTTGGACAAGTATGCAAAAACCGTTGTTCTGGATAAGGGAGAGGTTAAGTCAGGCGATATTGTAAATATCGATTATTCCGGTCTGGTAGACGAAAAGCCTTTTGCGGGCGGTGCCGAAACAGGTTATGATCTGACCATAGGCTCACACACTTTTATAGAGGGATTTGAAGAAGGACTGATAGGGGCAGTTATCGGACAGACGGTTGTGTTGAATCTTACATTTCCCGTAAATTACAAAGATAAGGACAACTCTGTGTCCGCACTTGCCGGCAAAGAGGTAGTTTTCAATGTTACAGTGAATAAAGTCACAAGGCGAGTACCGCCTCAGTATACCGATGAGTTTATAAAAAGCCTGGATAATGAGTATAAGACGGTGGAAGAATACAACGAATATCTGAAAAAAGAGATATTTAAGTATAAGAAAACTCAAGAAGCATGGAAAACCGTGGTGAATAATACAGTAGTAATAAAATATCCCGATACCGTTCAAAAGAGAGTGGATGAGATAAGAGAATATTATGAATACTACACGATATATTACGGGTACAGCTCCTTCAACGATTTCTGTATTGACGCATTGGGGCAGACCGAAGAAGAGTTTAACCGGATTAATCTGGAAAGCGCCCGTGACGGAGTGAAGCAGGAAATGATATCACAAGCCATTGCGGGGTTAGAGAAAATAAAGTTAACTAAAAGCGATTTGGATCAAGGCTATGCCAATTACGCAGAGTATTACGGATATGACAACACTCAGGATTTGTTTAAAGATTACGATAAAAATTCCATTACCTCCAGCATACTGCTGAATAAGGTAATGGAATATGTTGCAAAGCATGCGGTTGTGGTAAAAGATTAAGTATCTTAAAAAGTGTTATTTAATTTATTACTTAACTTCTAAAGTCCAACCCCTCGTATCCTTAATGATACCGTACTGTATGCCCGTAAGCGTATCATAGAGCTTTTGGGATATCTTGCCTATCTTATTGTCATTAATAATGTAACGCACATCCTTGTATACAAGTTCTCCTACTGGGGATATTACCGCTGCCGTTCCCGTTCCGAAACATTCTTTCATGTCACCGTTTTTCAGCGCTTTTATAACCTCATCAACGGATATTTTTCTTTCCTCCGTCTTGTAGCCCAAAGCTTCTGCAATCTCCAATGTGCTTTTTCTGGTTATTCCGGGTAATATGCTTCCCGAAAGTTCCGGTGTAATTACTTTATCGCCGATGACGAAGAATACGTTCATTGCGCCTACTTCTTCAATATACTTACCTTCATGCGCATCCAGCCACAAAGTCTGAATACAATTGAGTTTTATTGCCTTTTCCTGTGCGATAAGGCTTGCCGCGTAATTACCCATGGTTTTGGCATGTCCCATTCCGCCTTTGGAGGCACGTTTATAGAAGTCTTCCACATAAATACTGGTGGGATTGAGTCCGCCGGGATAATACGGACCTACCGGACCGATTATTATCATAAAAAGATATGTATAGGAAGGATGCACTCCCAGGAAGGGATCGACAGAAATAATGAACGGACGGATGTACAAAGAAGTTCCCGGTGCGGAAGGTACCCAGTCGATATCGGTTTTTACAAGTGTTACTATCGCCTGTACCACATCCGCTTCATCAATAGGCGGTATACACAGTCGCTCGCAGGATGCTCTCAGTCTCTTGGCATTCTCGTCGGGACGGAATAACAATACCTTGTTATCTTTTGTCCTGTAAGCTTTCAGTCCTTCAAAAACGCCCTGACCGTAATGTAACACATTGGTGGACGGATCCAGGGACAGAGGTCCGTATGGCTCTATTCTTGCATTGTGCCAGCCTTTTTCCGGAGTATAGTTCATCAGAAACATGTGGTCGGTAAACTGTTTACCGAAAGACAGTTTGCTTTCGTCGGGTTTTGTTTTGGGTTTCTTGGTTAAGTTAATGGAAATATTCATGTTCTTTGGTCCTTGCCTTAATTTCATTTTCAGTATATTATACTAAAATATCGGAGTAATTACAATTTAATGTATAAATATTTACCGGATTACATAGCACAAGGAATATCGGATATTGATTATAAAAGACTGTATGATATGGGAATAAGAGGCTTATGTTTTGATATAGACAACACATTGGTAGGGATGTATGACGAGGAAATTCACAAAAAAGCACTTACTTTGATAAACAATTTGAAAAATATGGGCTTTTCCATATGTATTTTATCCAATGCTTCAAAAAAAAGAACCGCTTTGATTGCCACCTGTTTCGGGTTAGAATATGTGTACAGGGCATTTAAGCCGCTTAAGCAGGGTTTTCTTATTGTGTTACGCATATTAGACCTTGAGCCGAATAAATGCGCAATGATAGGAGATCAGCTTTTTACCGACATAAGAGGAGGCAAAAAAGCGGGATTTCTGACCGTTATGACTAAGAGAATGAACAATCATGAATCGCTGTATGTCCGGTTCAAGAGGATTTTTGAGGACAGGATAATGAGAAAATATATTAAAGGGATAGAAAAGATATGATAAGATTCGGACCGGCAGGCAATGAGCCTTCTTTTTACGAACAGGGATATAAGAATACCTTTGAAGCCATGAAGTGGTTGCAGGATATGGGTTTGAATGCGTATGAGTATCAAAGCGGAAGAGGAGTGAATATAGGGGAGCAAGCCGCATTAAAGATAGGTGAGCATGCAAAAAAACACGATATAGCTTTATCTCTTCACGCCCCTTACTTTATAAACATGGCGACACCGGAGACGGATAAAGTGCAAAGTTCCCTTATGCATATGCACAAGTCATATATTGCGGCAAAACAGATGGGTGCTGCAAGAGTATGCGTTCATACCGGCTCTCCCATGGGAGATACCAGGGAGAATGCCATAAAGAGGGCACATATATTTCTTAAAAACTTTTTGGATGATATTGATGACCAATCGGTAATATTCTGTCCGGAGTTGATGGGTAAAGTAAATCAGCTGGGCAATCTGGAAGAGGTTATTTACCTTTGCGCCAATGACGAAAGGATTCTGCCTACCATAGATTTCGGTCATTTAAATGCCAGAACTCACGGCACTCTGAAAACCCCGGAAGACTTTGAAAGAGTGGTATGTAAGCTTATAGACGGAATAGGATTGGAGCGGACAAGAATAATGCATGTGCATTTTTCCCAGATTGAATATACGCAAGGCGGCGAGAAAAAACACCTTACATTTGAAGATGACAAGTACGGTCCCTATTTCCAGGACCTTATACCGGTACTGTATAAGTATGATATGAAACCTGTTATAATATGCGAATCGGATAATACCATGGCTACCGATGCATTGAAGAGTAAGATTATGTATGAGCAATATATGAAGAAGGATTTATGAGGTGCCGTATGTTCAGTAAAAGAGTTGATTGTATGAAAAAGATAATGGAGGAAAAGGAACTCGACGGAGCCGTTATAACGTCCAGAGATAATACGCTTTATCTTTCTTCTTTTTCCGGGTCCAGCAGTATATTGATCTTTACACGTGATAAAGCATACTTTGCAACGGATTTTCGTTACATTGAAGCGGCCGAACTGATATCCGCTTTCGGCTACGAAGTGGTGTTGATTCAGGAAGGCATAAAAAGCATAGTCTCTTTGTTATCCAAGCTTTTTACTAAAAGTGCATTACGTATAGGATTTGAAAAAACCGTTTCATACGGCTATTTCGAGGCTTTAAAAAAAGGTCTGAAAGATTGCGAATATATTGATGTTTCCGACCGGTTGCTCGCCATACGCTCGGTTAAAGACCAAAAGGAATTGTCTCTGATGGCAAAAGCCGCTTCCATAGCGGACATCGCTTTTACTCATATACTGAATACGGTAAAAGCGGGAATGACAGAAATAGAGGTAGCTGCCGAACTGGAGTATGTGATGAAGAAAAACGGAGCATCCTTTCCGGCTTTTGAAACCATAGCGATATCGGGTAAAAAGACCAGTATGCCTCACGGTGTTCCCGACCATAAGAAGCTTATGAATCATGATCCGGTTACTTTGGATTTCGGAGCAAACTACAAAGGATATTGTTCCGATATGACCAGGACTTTCTTTCTGGGTTCTCCGTCACCTAAGATGAAGAAGATATATAACATAGTGTATGACGCACAAAAGAGTGCGCAGGATTACGTCAGAGAAGGTGTAACGGGAGCGGATGTTGATAAGATTGCAAGAGATATAATAGATAATGAAGGGTACGGAAAGTATTTCGGGCACAGTACGGGACACGGAGTGGGTTTGCTGGTACATGAAGAACCCAGGCTTTCCACCCAAAGCACAACCGTTCTGAAAAGTAATATGACCGTTACCGTAGAGCCGGGAATATATATTCCCGATGCGGGCGGAGTCCGGATAGAAAATACCGTTGTCGTGCAAGAAGACGGCTGCTATACTCTTAATCACTCGAATAAAGAGTTGATTATTATTTAAAATGAATTATACGATAAGAAAACTTGATGCCGAATCATTTATCTGCATTGCCAATCTTTACGGATATGCAACAGATGATGAGGATTTTATTGAGCGCTATAATCGGGTTGTTGATAAAAAAGACGATTGCTATGCGGTTTTTGTAAATGATGAATGCATTGCCGATGTAACCGTGACATATAGTTCGGCTGACAAGGCGGCGGCTGAAGAAAATATAAGGGCATATATGTCGGGATTATTGGTCAAAGAAAACTACCGTAACAAGAAGATTGCGACCGCTTTGATAATGCATTTAACTGAGGAGTTGAAAGAAAAAGGGTATAAGGAGTTGTCGGTTTTATCGGATACCGATAATGTTGTTGCCTGTAAACTGTATAACAAACTCGGGTTCCGAAGGGAAAAGACCTACAATGTAGAGGATATGTCCTTTGATTTATTGGTGTACGGAATATATCGGGCACTTTAAGGGATGTTCTATGTTTTTTAACTTTTAAATTAATTTTTGATTCACTCTAAAATTTTGCGGGATTTAGGATTCTTGACGTAAGTCTCTTTCGGTTGTGTTGTAAATATATCGAGCAAAATGTATAATTACTGTGAGGTATGTTATGGCTGATGATGTTCTGAAAATTAACGGACTGGAAACATCCTTAGGGCAACTTAAGGTGACTAACGAGGTAATAGCGATATTGGCCGGAATTGCCGCAATGGAAGAAGACGGCGTGTATGCAATGAGCGGAGGGATTACCGGCGAACTTGCACAGGCATTGGGGATTAAGAATCTTTCCAAAGGCGTCAAGATTGAGACTGATGAGGAAGGCATTCATGTCAATATATATATTATTGTGGAATTGGGAGTAAGAATACCCGAAGTGGCATGGAGTATACAGGAAAAGGTAAAAAAACTGGTGGAAAAAATGACCGGTAGTAAAGTTACGGAAGTTAATATCCATGTTCAGGGTGTAAATATACATAAACCCGGGGAGGAGCAGAAATGAAATTTTTTAAAAAGGGCAGGAAGTTTTTTTATACTGTAAATATAATATTGATTGTTGTCTTATGTGCCGTTACGATACATGCATGTCTCGATCCGATGGATTACGAGAGAGCTTTCGAGGATTTTGTCGATGCAAGGTTTTTCTCGGTACAAAGAGGGGTTATATTCCTGGTTGCGTTGCTGATTCTGGTATTTGAAGCTTTCTTTATAGTGTCTCTTTTACGCAAAGAAGAAAAACCCGTAGAAACGGTCAATCTGACCACCCCGACAGGACAGATCAGTATTACGGCCTATTCGCTGGAAACTATGGTCAAGAGTATAGTAAGTCGGTTTGATTCGGTGGCCGATGTGAGAACCAAGGTGGATTTCAGCAATTCGCAGGTAGGTATGGATATATCGGTGAAAGTCAAGTCATCGGTTCTCATACCGGAGATATCTTCCAAGATTCAGAGCATTGTTAAAGAGGAAGTGTTAAAAAGTACCGGCATAGAATTGCATAGCATAAGAGTTTTTGTGGACGGAATAAATTAATTATTAAAGGAACCGTTATGGGAAGAAGAAAAACAAGGGAACATGCTCTTCGGCTTGTATACCAGATACAGATAAATGACGATGATATAAATGAGCAGATGGAACAGTATTTCCTTGATAATGATGTAAAGAATACCGCAAAGGAATATATAAAAAAGGCGGTAACATATATCAATGAGAACTGCAAAGACATCGACTCGGTGCTATCCATGTATCTTGCCAAGAACTGGCGTATTGAAAGAATTCCCAAGATAGAACTGGCAATCATGAGACTTGCATATTATGAGATATTGAATCTTGAGGATGTACCCAAATCCGTGGCAATAAATGAAGCCGTAGAACTTGCCAAAACCTACGGCAGTGATGATGCCGGAAAATATATCAATGCGGTGCTGGCAAATATTCAAAACGGAGAGCAGTGATGGAAAAAGCCCTGACCGTATCTCAGCTCAATGAGTATATCAAACAACTTGTTTCTTCCGATGAAGTATTGGAAAGTCTGCATGTGGAAGGTGAAATATCCAACTGCACCATTCACTATTCCGGTCATATATACTTTTCCATAAAGGATGATAAATGTGCTATACGATGTGTAATGTTTTCCGGATATACCAAAAGCCTCAAGTTTGAACCGGCGGACGGTGTGAAGGTTACGGTTTACGGATACCTTTCTTTTTATGAAAAAACCGGGCAGTGTCAGATTGTTGTTACCGATATGTTAGAAAGCGGGACAGGTGATTTATTCATCAAATTCGAGAATCTCAAGAAGAAACTGGAGAAAGAAGGTCTTTTTGATACAGGGAAAAAGAAACCGTTGCCGTTTTTGCCGGAAACCATAGGTGTAATTACCTCAAGTACCGGAGCGGTTTTGCAGGATATAAGGAACATACTGAACGGAAGGTTTCCTAATTACGGATTCATTTTGTATCCCGCGACCGTTCAGGGAACCGATGCACATAAAACCGTAATTGAAGGACTGGAATATTTTAATAAGAATAAAAATGCCGATGTCATAATAATAGCAAGAGGCGGCGGTTCGGTTGAAGACCTTTGGCCGTTCAATGAGGAAGAGTTGGCATATGCAATACATAACAGCAACATTCCCGTCATATCCGCAATAGGTCATGAAACGGATTTCACTATTGCGGACTTTGTGGCGGATGCCAGAGCCGCAACACCTACGGCAGCCGCTCAGATGGTTATCCCGGAGAAAAAACGTCTGGAAAGAGATGTGCTTACGCAAAAGGAAAGTCTGGAATTTTCCTATGCAAAACTAATAAGTAACCTTTCTGAAAGAGTTTCCGATTTGGCAAAAAGACCGGTTATGAAGCGACCGGAGGAATATACCAATATATTGGCTATGAATCTGGATAACCTTACAGGCAGGTTTTTCACCTTCTCAAAGCAATATCTGGACAATGTTGCATATAAATTAAGTACATTAATACATAAAGCGGATGCCATGAATCCTTTAGCGGTGTTATCGAGGGGATACAGTATAACGACCGATAAAAAAGGACATGTTATAAAAAGTGCGGACAATCTGAATAAAAATGATGTTATATTAACCACTCTTCATGCGGGAAAGATAAGGAGTGTGGTGGAAAAGGCGGTAAAAGATGAGTAATAAGGATTTCAATACGCTCTACAGGGAACTGGAAAAGAAGGTGGAGTTACTGGAAAAAGGGGAACTGCCGTTGGAAGAGGCGGTAAAGACCTATACCGAAGGGCAGGAGTTGATAAAACTGCTCAACGAAAAACTTAACAAAGCCCGTGAACAAATGGTAGTGACCGATAAATCCGAACAAAAGGAGCCGAAAAAATGACAAACTTGAATACCGTAATGAAAAAATACGGGGAACAGGTTACTCTGTTTATCAATCAGAGGATAAACAAAAGCAATGCGCCCGACATAATAAAGGAAGCCTGCCTGTACAGTGTAAATGCCGGCGGTAAAAGAATCCGACCGGTTCTGTTTCTAATGACCTTGGATGCTCTCAATGCGGAAATTTGCGAAAAGCATATAGCATATGCATCGGCTATTGAGATGATACACACATATTCGTTGATACACGACGATTTGCCGGCAATGGATAATGATGAGTACAGAAGAGGGCAGTTGACCAGTCATATCAAATTCGGTGAGGCATACGCTATTTTAGCCGGAGACGCTTTATTGAACCTGGCATATGAAACAATGCTGGATTATGCAGTCAATGCAAAGGATATTGCAGCTGCAAGAAACATAGCCGAAGCGGCCGGATACCAGGGGATGGTAGGGGGACAGGTTCTGGATATGGAAAAGCCCGATACCGTTAATGACATTCTTGCTATGTATTCGTTGAAAACGGGTGCCCTTATAAAAACATCGGTGGTATCAGCCGGAATAATAGCCGGATGCAACAAAAGAACATTGAAAAGACTGGCTGATTATGCCGAAGGTATCGGTGTAGCCTTCCAGTTAAGAGATGATTATCTGGATAAAACCGATATTAACGAAAAAACAGGAAAACCCAAAGACAGTGACAGAAAAAATGAAAAAGCCACATACATCTCCAAAAGAGGGATTGCGGCAAACCGGAATAAACTGCAAAAGTATACGAAAAAGGCATTAACGGCTTTACAGCCTTACGGCGACAGCTATAATAACTTACGCTTATTAGCGGAGTTTTTAGGTGATAGGATGAAATAGTGTATGGAACTTCTGGACAGAATAAAGGTATCTTCCGATGTGAAGGATATCAAAAAAGAGGATATAGATGAGTTATGCAGACAGATAAGGACTTTTCTTGTGGAGGTTGTGACCGGTAACGGAGGACACCTTGCAAGTAATCTGGGAGTGGTGGAGCTGACGGTGGCGCTGCACAGATGTCTGGATCTGGAAAAAGACCACATAATTTTCGATGTGGGGCATCAAAGTTATGTCCATAAAATTCTGACCGGAAGAAAAGATAGTCTGGCAACAATGGGAAGCATCGACGGATTGGGTTGCTTTCCCGATGAATCGGAAAGCAGGTACGATTCTTTCAATACCGGACATGCAAGCACATCGGTCTCCGCCGCTTTAGGTATGGAAAAAGCCTTAAGAATGAGCGGTTCGGACAGCAAAGTTGTAGCGGTTTTAGGTGACGGAGCTTTGGGCGGCGGAATGGTATATGAGGCCTTGAACAATGCTAAAGATTTGGATTCCGATATTCTCATAATTCTTAACGACAATGAAATGTCCATAAGCAGGAATGTGGGGGCAATGTCGAGACATCTTTCAAAACTCAAGTTACGTCCTTCATATATTGAGACCAATGTAAGAATTAAGCGTATTGTGGAAAAAACACCGGGCGGCAAGGGATTTATACGATTGATACAAAAAACAAAAAGAGCATTAAAGTCTTTTGTAGGGCAGAAGATGTTTTTCGAGGATTTGGACATCCGATATCTGGGTCCCGTCGACGGACATGACGAGCATCAGCTGGAGTCTATAATAAAGGAGGCATTGAATGTAAAGGGGCCTAAACTGCTGCATGTGGTAACAACCAAAGGTAAGGGGTATGAAAAGGCGGAAAGAGATCCCGTTAAGTTTCACGGTCTTAAAAACAGTTATTCAAAAAGCAGAAGACTGCCTGAAAATATTATGTATAATCAACTTTTCGGAAAACTTCTGACCGAAATGGCCGAAAAAGATAAGAATATAGTTTGTGTATGTCCCGCAATGACCGAAGGATCGGGTTTAAGCGAGTTTTGTAAAGTACATAAGGACAGATATTTTGATGTAGGTATATGCGAACAGCATGCGGTTACTTTCAGTGCAGGTCTTGCCAGAGACGGAATAAAGCCGGTATGTGTTGTATACTCATCTTTTTTACAAAGGGCATACGATCAGATACTACATGACATAGGGTTGACAAACAAAAATGTGGTGTTGTGTGTGGACAGGGCGGGGGTTGTGGATGCATACGGTAAGACCCATCAGGGGATTTATGATATTGCATATCTGTCCACAATTCCCAATATGAGAATATTTGCACCGGAATCGGAAGAGGATATGGAAAAACTGTTACATAAAGCCATATATGACATTGAAGGATGTGTTGCCGTAAGATATCCGTATGATCAGATTCACGGTAATATTAAAAAACTGTTTATTAATGTGTCTGAAAAAAGCGGGATTTCTTTATATAGTAAAAACGGTGACAAAGCAATACTGTGTTACGGCAGGATGGTTGCTGTTGCCGTGGAAGCGGCGGACATTGCAGGTGCAGATGTGGTTAAACTAACCGATATATATCCTTTGGATTATGAAAGTCTGTATGAGGTTTTTGGGAAATATAAGTATGTTGTATCTGCCGAAGATGTGATATACAACGGGTCTGTAGGTCAAAGGCTGCAATCATGGCTATATGAGAACAACAAGAATGACTTTAAACTGATATGCTTAAATATCCGTGAAAACTGTGAGATGAAAGGGTGTGTTGAAGATATACTGGAAGAAAACGGTATGTCTAAAGATGCAATTGCAAGGATTATCAATGAACAAAATGACAAAGATAATTGATGTACGGATTGCCATGCTCGGTAAAAAATATTGCAATCGGTATATATTTGAATGTATAATAGGAAAGAAATTGTTGTATGTAAGAGGATAATCTTTATATGCTGTTTAGAAAGCAAGATCAAAAAGTGTCATACAGAGAGAACATGAGAGACGGGCAGGGTACTATCATGTTTAATGAATTACTGCCTAAAGAGTTATTAAACGGAAAAGGCCGTCTTTTTTCTTTGATTACCGTTGAACCGGGTTGCTCGATAGGCTTTCATGTTCATGAAAACGAATCGGAAACATATTATGTAATTGAAGGTTCTTTAGTATACAACGACAATAATGAAAAGGAATATGTAATACAGGAAGGCGATTGCGTATATAACGGGAATATGCGCGGTCACAGTGTGAGAAACGAGGGTAAGAGCAAAGCCGTAGTGCTGGCTCTTATTCTTTTTACTTAAAAAAGGGGTAGTATGGGTTTAAACGAAAAAATTATTAAAGCGATAGTATTTGATATGGACGGAGTGTTGATAGATTCCGAGCAGGTAATGAGCAAGGCGGCAATTCTGGCTCTCAAGGAATTCGGTGTGAATGCGCAACCTTATGATTTTATACCGTTTATGGGGCAGGGAGAAAACAGTTTTATAGGAAATGTTGCAAGAAAGTACAATGTGGAATATCAGTATGCAATGAAATACAGAGCATATGAGATATATGACGAACTTGTCAGCGATGAAGCAAAGCTGTTTCCGAATATAAAGGAAACAATTACAACACTTAAGAAAAGAGGATACAGGATATCATTGGCATCGGGTGCCGATATGATGAAGGTCAGTTCAAACATTAAGGCTATCGGGATGGAAGAGTCGGATTTTGAAGCATTTGTTACCGGTAATGATGTGACCAGAAATAAGCCTGAACCGGATATTTTCCTGTTGGCCGCTGAAAAAATGAAGATTAATCCCGCATACTGTCTGGTTTGTGAAGATACCATAAGCGGAATTAAAGCGGCAAAAGCAGCAGGCATGCAATGTCTGGGTATTACAAGTTCGTTACAGAGCGAAGTGCTTAAAAACAGCGGTGCGGACGAAACATCGGACAGTATTCACATACTTTTGGATATATTGATGCCGTTAAGCAAGCGGTAGGAGTAAACAGCCCTCAAGCAATCTTGCTCTTGACATAACTATATTAAATTTATATAATCACTTCTGCTGCGTAGGGAAGTAGTTCAATCGGTAGAGCGGCGGTCTCCAAAACCGTAAGTTGCGGGTTCAAATCCTGTCTTCCCTGCCAGAACAGTGAATACGACATATTTCGTTAGGAGATGTGTCGTATTTTATTGTTGCAAATTATACTTGACAAGCACACTTTGTATGAGTCACTCAAAATACCGGTCAGTTTTGACTGGAAATGTTGGTCAGTTTTAGTCGGAAATGTTGGTCAGTTCTTATTGATTAGTGTTTATCTTTGTGATAGACTGTTGTCAGAAACTGAGAGGTATGACATTTAATGAGTAAAGTATTTGACAAAACAAAATACAAATCCAGGGTAATTGATTCATTGGTCGAGAAAAATTTAAGAATATTCAGTGCAGTGTGTATTGAGGGTCCTAAATGGTGCGGAAAAACATGGACATCTTCATATCATGCTAACAGTGATTTTTTTGTTGGCGATCCGTCAGGTAATTTCTCTAATAGAATGTTAGCGGAAACCGAACCTTATACAGTACTGCAAGGCGATAAGCCGCGATTGATTGATGAATGGCAGGAAGTACCGACACTATGGGATGCGGTAAGATCCTTTGTAGATGAAAGCGGTGAAAAAGGACAGATTATCCTGACCGGGTCATCAACTCCCGTAAGCAAAGGTATTCTGCATAGCGGTACGGGTAGGATTAGAAATATCAGGATGAATACAATGTCTCTGTATGAGTCAGGTGATTCCGACGGTTTAATATCAATAAAAGATTTATGCGAAAACAAATTTGAGCCGAAGCTATTAGATGAAGCAAAGCTTGAAAGGCTGGCATACTTAATAGTTCGGGGCGGTTGGCCGGGAAATATCGATGCTTCTTTTGAAGATTGTGCTGAACTTGCTATCGGTTATATGGAAAATATAGCGAAAACAGACCTGAAAAAATTGGACCAAGATATTGATTATAATGAACATAAAGCAAAATTAATTCTTAAATCGTTAGCGAGAAATGAATCAACAACAGTATCCAATCAAAGCATTTTGAGAGATATTGTTGATAATGACGCCGATTCTATCAGTAAAAATACATTGGCTAAGTATTTGAATGCGTTTGACAGAATGTTTCTGTTTAACAATCAAGAGCCGTTTTCACCTAATATAAGGTCATCATTAAGAGTCAAACAAATGGAAAAAAGACATTTTTCCGATCCTGCAATGGCATGTGCAATGCTGAAGTTGACACCTAAGAAAATGATGAATGATTTAAACACTTTCGGTTTTATGTTTGAAGCTTTGGTAGAAAGAGATTTATCAATATATGCACAAGCTATGAATGCAAAGTTGTTTCATTATCAAGACTATAAAGGAAATGAAATTGATGCCGTTATGGAATTGGATGACGGCAATTGGTGTGCTTTTGAAATTAAATTAGGTCTTAATAAGGCGGAAGAAGGCGCTGAAAATCTGATTAAAGTATGTAATGCAATAGTTGATAACGGCGGAAAAGAACCTTTATTAAAATGCGTAATATACGGAGCCGGTAATATGGCATATAGAAATGCTAACGGAGTTTACATACTTCCTCTAACTTCTTTGAAGCAATAATCCCGAGTTGTAAAACCGGGTATTGAAAATACCGTTTTCATAATATATTCTAATGTCCTCGATCCAACAAATCACAGTGCAAATCTGTCTACCGATATATCGATAAATCCTATAGGGTTATTTTGCAGGAACATGACCATATAGATTGGTAGATATGTTCTTTTATCTTTAATCTTTACATTATCATTGGTTAAAACGTAAGCTTCCTTGATTCCATATTCCTCGATGCTCAACACATTGTCTAATGCTGAGTGTCTGTCATAATCCTTTCCGCTCTTTACTTCAATGGGAAGCACTTGCCCTTCATTCTCAATCACGAAATCCAGTTCTCCATATTTCTTACTGCTATAGTAATACAGAGGATAACCGTGTGCATGTAGTTCCTGAGCGACAAAATTTTCATACACTGCACCTTTGTTGATATCCTTTTCCTTGTTGACAATCTTAAGCTTGCAAGCCTTTCCGTAAATTGTTGTGAGCAAGCCTACATCCGACAGGAACATTTTGAATAATGAGCTCTTTTCGTTCAGTAGAAGCGGTACTGTCGGTTCAGTAGTGTTAAATACGCCTAAAGCGACTCCTGCTTTCCAAAGCCAGATAAAACTATCTGCGATCCTGTCATAACGCAGGTTTTTATTGATGTCCGCTACAATAAACCGTTTGTTTTTTTCATTCAGTTGAGCAGGTATAAGTTCAAAGATGCGTGTGATGCCGAGTTTGCGATTTTCTGCTTCATACTGTGTGAAATCCAACTTATACTGCTCAATAATGGCACGATGTTCATCCATTACATCGTCTATACTTCCGGTGGTGCGGTATTTTTCAACAGCAGCGGGCATACCTCCGATAATCAAATAGATATTGAACATATCCATAATTTTACTGTGAATTATCTCATCCACTGGAGTTTTGGATACATATGCATTGCTAAGAGTGTTCAATAAAGGTTGGTTTACATTGAATATTTGCAGGAACTCTTCAAAATCCAAAGGATACATATTAAGGGTTTGCAGATAACCGACCGGTGCTGACTTAAGATTAACTATTTCAATACCCAACAGGGAACCGGACATAATATAGCGGAATCTCCTATCCTCCACAAGAAATTTGATTTTTGTTACGATTTCCTTATATCTCTGAATTTCATCAAAGAAGAAGAATGTTTTCCCCGGGACGATTTTTTTATTGCTATATAATGATAATTTAAGAATAAGGTCATCAATTCCTGTTGCAGTATCTAAAATATTAACAATTTCCGGTTGTTGTATGAGATTGAACTCTATATAATCACAACCGGCAGCTTCAAGACATTTACGGATTATAAAAGTCTTTCCGGCTTGACGAACTCCGTAAACCAGCAGAGCCTTTTCGCTGTTTGAAATCCAGTGCATGATGTCTTTCTCAATCTTCCTTTTCAGCATGTTTTTTACCTCCTACTCCGGATTGTGCGTTTTCCAATGCTATTATACCTCCAAATTGACACTTTTCCAAGATTAAAAGTAGTGTATTTTGACACTTTTCCAAGATACGCATGTATTTATCTTTTAAAAAAGACTATATATGTCAATTTGAACTTTTAGCCTATTTATTGTTAAAGTTGAAAAAGTTCACGAAAAAGACACATAACAGCCCTTTGTATGACATAGAAGGGAAATATAATGAGGGCACAGTTAAGAAAGGAGAAACTGAAAATGAAAAAAATAACTAAAATATTTATAACAGGATTACTGACCTTGATAATGATAGCAGGTATGAGTATGCCGGCAATGGCTGCCACCGAGACCGAATTGACGGATATGGTCAGTGAAGAAATGACGGCAAATTATCTTTATACGGAACTGGCTGCAAAATTCCCGGAGGTCAAGGTGTTTGCCAACTTAGCCAAGTCCGAGATGCGTCACATAGCGGCTCTCAAGAAAGCTGCTGCAAGACTGGGACTGTCGGTAGAGGCTGCCAAGCCTGCGGATATTTTAATTCCCAAAACCGTGGAAGATGCTTTGGCTTTTGCGATGGCTTATGAATTGGAGGACATCGAGATGCTTAAAGTACTGATCGAAAAGGAAGAAGATGCGATGTTGAAGAGAGTTCTTAATAATCTTCTTAAAGGATCGGAAAGGCACTATAACGCTTTGAAGAGAGTAGCTGATAACGGTGTTGAAAACTGTGTCTGCAACGAAGATGGATGCACTTATCAGAACAAAGTCAATAACCGGAGCAAAAACGGCGGTCAGGGCAATGGTCAGAAAGCTAATGCTAATGCACAAAAGGGTATGGGCAACGGTCAGAAGGGGCAGGGTAACCGCAATAACTCCGGCTGTACATCGGATCAGTGCAAGAGAGCACAGTAAGGCGGTAATGCAACTGACATTTAAGTCAATTGCCGATAAAAATCAAGGGCAGGGTTTAAAAACCCTGTCCTTTGGTGTATAAATATGGTGTGGAGGTTGCCATGAATCGGATATTAATCGCAGATGACAATGAAGATATTGTCAATATTCTTAAAAAGTTTGCCGAAAAAGAGAATTTGGATGCGGATGTGGCCTTTGACGGACAACAGGCATTGGATATGTTTGATAAGAATAATTACGATTTGATTCTGTTGGATATAATGATGCCTAAAAAGGACGGCTATGAGGTTTGCAAGACCATCCGCAAGACTTCCATGGTCCCCATTATAATGATAACGGCCAAAGGGGAGGACTATGAAAAGATTATGGGTCTGGATCTGGGTGCCGACGACTATATTGTCAAACCGTTTTCCGTTGCCGAGGTAATGGCAAGGGTCAGGGCTATCTTAAGAAGAATTGAAAAGAAATCCGGTCAGAATCCCGCATTGGTTATAGATTCCATGAAGCTGGACCTGGATTCCTATACTTTTGAAGTGGACGGGCAAAATGTCGATCTGACCAAAAAGGAATTCGAGCTGCTGTGGACATTGGCTTCCAATACCGGAAAAGTCTATACCAGAGAAAACCTTCTGGATTCTTTGTGGGGTTATGACTACTACGGAGATTCCAGGACGGTTGACACTCATGTTAAACGTCTGAGAGCTAAACTGGCAGCTTTCCCCGGATTGGATGATGTGATAAAAACCATTCGCGGAGTGGGATATAAATTTAAGGAGCCGGATAACAAATGAGGAATAAAATCACAAAGAAGCTTCTTTTATATTTCCTTATAATCGTACTCGCCAACTCCTTGATTTCAAGCGGGATTTTTGTCGTTCTGGGGCAGAAAGTATATATGGATGCATACAAGGAATACCTGGCGAGAAGGGCTGAGAATATTGCTCAGGCGATATCCGACAATATGGATATCTTTGCCGATGCGGCGGAAGAGGAAGCGACAACCCCGGGACGCGGCAAAAGGCAGGGCGGAAAAAACAATCCCAATGCGCGTGTTCAACCGAAATATATCGATTGGATGGATCAGGTGCTGGAAGGCAAAGTCTGGTTGATCTATAAAGAGGATAAGATTTTTCAAAGAGGTAATTCCGATATCGCACTCTCGTATGACGATTTAACCGACTACGAAAAAGCGGCCATAGATAAGGCATTTGAAGGTAAGACCGTTACATCGGAATCTTTTGATAATATCTTTGATAAAGGGACATTGTCTGCGGTTGCTCCCCTGAAAGATTCCGACGGGTCGATTTACGGAGCCATATTGATTCATGAAGATATTGCTATTGCAAGAAGATTTATCGATTCGGCTTTCTATGTTCTTATGGTTTCCGGTCTTGTCGGTATCTTTATCGTACTTATCATGATTATCATTTTTGTACGTAAGTTTATCCGTCCCATCAATCGTATTGACAGTGCGGCTAAAGTAATGATTGACGGCGATTATCAGGTCAGAACCGGCGTAAATCAGGATGATGAAATAGGTGACTTGGCAAAAAATATGGATGAATTGGCTGTAAGACTGGAAAGGGGCCGCAAGGAGAGCGAGAACATAGATCGCATGAGAAATGATTTTATCTCCAGTATGTCCCATGAACTTAAGACGCCTGTCACCGTCATGAAAGCTTCGCTGGAAGGTTTGGTTTCCGGTATTATCCCCGAATCGGAGATAGAGAATTACCATAAAATACTTTATGAGGAAATCGGGGTATTGGACAGGTTGGTAATGGATTTGATGGAACTCAATGCAGTACGAAACAAGAGTTTCCCCATGAATTTTAAAGAGGAAGATCTTATTTCCGTTCTGAAAGATGCTGCCAGAAGTCAGAGGGTTTTAGCGGATAAAAAAGGAGTTGAGATAATATTGAATATTAAAGACTCCTACTATATGTTCAGCTGTGATTACACAAGATTGAGACAGATGTTTATAACGGTTATTAATAACGGAATAAAATATTCCGATGCCGATGAGCAGGTGATTATCCGACAGTTTCGTGACCGCAACTTTATTAAAATACAGGTTATCAACAAAGGCAATGCTATAGATTCAAAGGATAAGGAGCATATATTTGAAGCATTTTACCGGGGTAAGAACACCTCGGAAAAAGGATTCGGTCTGGGATTGGCCATAGCCAAGGAAATTGCCAATCGTCATGCCATTCATCTCCATGTGTTCAGCGAATCGGAGAGAGAGACTGTTTTTGAATTTGTGCTTCAATAGCAAAGAATAGCAATCATAAAATATTATGTCCCGAAAACAGCATCGTATTCGGGACAATTGTAATGTATATGATTATTTTTGCTTTGTAATAATACTTAAAATCGGTGCAGGTGCAAATAATTAAGCCGTAAACCCTGAAAAAGGTGCAAATTAGTCGTAAAATAACATGTAAATTGGTGCAAGTTATGCTATAATGGCATTATTAAAAGCAAGGAGATTCAATATGGAACGCAGCGCATTACAAGAACTGATCCAGTGGAATGATAACAAGCGAAGAAAGCCCCTTATTCTTTGGGGAGCAAGACAGGTCGGTAAAACCTATCTTGTCAGAGATATGTTTGCAAATACTTATTATAAGGAAAACAATATTTATGTTGACTTTAAAAAAGATGACGAAATTCGGGAATTCTGCTCGCAGACGGCAAATGCGAAGAAAATAGCGGAATATTTATCTTTGTTGAGAGGAAAGCAAATAGATGAAAATACACTGCTGGTTTTTGACGAGATACAGGAGTGTCCCAATATCATATCTTCACTTAAATATTTCTGCCAAGACTTAAGTGAAATTCCTGTTATCGCGACAGGTTCTATGGTACGAATTAAAATACAAAGAGAAACAAATAAACGAGGTTCCGTTAATAACGGAAAGTTTCTTTTTCCTGTCGGAAAGATAAATCAAATGACACTTTATCCTTTGACCTTTGATGAATTTCTCATGAACAGCAATAAAATGCTTTACGATGCGGTTTTGAAAGCATATGAAAGTAAGACTCCTCTGGATTCTAACATTCATGAATTAGCTATGGAGCAGGTATATAAGTATCTTCTTGTGGGAGGTATGCCGGAAGCTGTAGCTGCCTATATAGAAACGGACAATTTCCTGACATCAAGAGAAATATTAATGGAATTGTATGACAATTATCTTGCGGATATGCAACTTTATCAAGCCAGTTCGGAAGCTATTTTACGTTCACATGCGTTATTTCAAAACATCTACAAGGAACTGAACAAGGAATCAAAGAATTTTTCTCCCGGACTTATTGAAAGAAATAGCAAAACAAGGGATTTTGCTACTTCCATTCAGTGGCTCACATTGGCTCATATCGTAAACCAATCATTCCAATTGAAGGAACATGTGACTATGCCGCTAATTCCGGATGATTTAAACAGCTTTCGTCTTTATCTTGCCGACATAGGCATGTTTTCATACCAGAGCGGTATTAATGCAGCTTCATTCATATCAAGCGAAAGAGAAAATACATTATCAGGTATCTTCTTTGAAAACTTTGTGGCAAATGAATTGGTAGCAAAAGGGCATAAACTTTTCTATTGGCGGGGGAAGGCATCTGCTGAAATAGAATTTATTATTGAGTCAAATAACAGAATATATCCGATTGATGTTAAAAAAGGTAGAGGAGTACTTAATTCTTTAGAAAAGTTTTCCAATCATAATAAGTTTGAGTGTGCCATAAAGGTTTCCAGGAATAACTATGGTTATAATGCGGAAAAAAAGCTGCTCACAATACCTTTTTACTTTATCTCATTTTTAGCAAAGGATCTTGCAAAAGGCATATTTAATGCTAACAAATACTGAAAAGTGCACAATAAAAATGCTGAAAAGTGCACAATGAAACACTTGAAAAGTGCACAATGAAGTGTTATTATGTTCTCGGAGGGTTGTCATGACTTTAAAAAGAGACGGATATATGCCGAGACTGGTTGATAGTAAAATTGAGAAATACTTGAAAATTTTCGGAGCGGTTTCCATAGAAGGTCCCAAATGGTGCGGAAAGACCTGGTCGGGGTTGAATCATGCAAACAGTGTAACTTACATGACTGAAAAAAGTCAGAGAGATATGGCAAATATAGATCCGAAATATATTTTCCTTGCTGACAGACCGCAATTAATTGATGAGTGGCAAATTGTTCCCGGTATATGGGATGCGGTTCGCCATGAATGCGACAGTAGCCGGGATAAAGGAAAATTTATACTCACAGGTTCAACTTCTCTTGATTCAACAACAAGTGATGAAATATACCATTCCGGAACAGGAAGGATAGCTACGATTCGTATGTATACTATGAGTTTGTACGAATCAAAGGATTCCACCGGCGAAGCCTCTATTAAAGATATGTTGCAAGGTCAATTGAACGAGGGTCACACAGGTAAAGTTGAATTGGAAAAACTGGCACATTTGATTATCAGGGGAGGTTGGCCGGAAAATATCGATATGGAAGAAGATGACATAGGTATTATTCCTAAAAGCTACATTGATACCATTGTTACAAAGGATATGCATGAAAGTGATAAAAGAAGAAGAGACTCAAATAAGATGCGTATGCTTATTCGTTCTTTGTCGAGAAATGAAGCAACACTTGCAAGTAATGCTACATTGGTCAGAGATATTGAGGATTATGAAAATAAAGAGCAACTAATTGAGAGTCGGACAACTTTAACAGACTATCTCGGAGTTTTAGACAGGTTATATCTCACTGCAAACCAGGAGGCCTACAGTCTGAATTATCGTTCTTCCGCACGGGTCGGAAAAACCGCTAAGAGACATTTAGTTGACCCGTCACTTTGCTGTGCAAGCCTGCAACTTACGAAAGATAAATTGCTTAATGACCACGAAACATTCGGTCTGATGTTTGAAGCACTTGTAAAGCGGGACTTGAGAATATATGCAGATTATCTTGACGGTTATCTCTATCATTTTCGTGACAACTCGTCGCAAGATGAGGTGGATGCAATTATAGAGTTCAGTGAAGGTAATTATGCAGCTTTTGAGATAAAATTGAGCGACAGAGGTATTAAGGATGCTATAGAAAGCCTTTCAAGATTTTATACCAATGTAAAAAGGAAACCCGTATTCATGTGTGTCATTGTCGGACACTGTGAAGTTATAATGAAAGATCGGAAAACGGGCATATATATTGTTCCCATAACTTCACTAAAGCCGTAAGACTTAAATATGATTTATTTATATTCTCTCTGCAATTCAATATATTAATATGATATAATGTCTTTTGTTGAATAAAAAATATGTTGATGTGATTAACAGATGGGAAAGATGATGGAAAAAACATATTTAGATAAAATCAAAGAAGCGGAAGAGAAGGCGGCGGGTATTTTCAGAGATGCCGTCAATAAGTCGGAATTGATGCTTGGTGATGCGGAGAAAGAGCACTCGGAGTATGAGAGAAAAAGCATTGAAAAGATTGATGAACAGTGCAAAAACATGCTCTTGAAAGCAGAGCAGGAAGCAGCGGACCTTGTGCAAAAAGCGGACAGGGAATATGCAAAAATGAGTGAAGACTTGAAAACCGAAGCTCTTTCCAATGTTAAAGAATCGGTGGATTTTGTTTTGGAAAAGGTGACAAATGGCAGTCGTTAGCATGAAGAAGATTTGCATAACCGGCCTTTTAAAGGAGAAAAAGCCCATGCTTTCTTTCCTTCAGAAGCGCGGCGTTGTGGACATTCAGGATATGCCGATTGATTCGGAGTATGAGAATGTCTTTACCAAAGGTTATGACAAAAATTCCGAAGCCGAAATAGACAGCAAAATGGCTTTGCTGTCAAAAGCCATATCCGTTCTGGAAGAATATGATGAATCCAAAAAACCTTTATTCAAAGTCAGAAAAGATATAGACAGACAATATTATGAAAGTATAACGCAATACAACGATGAGTTTATCGGACTTGCCGAGAAGGTTATAGAGACTCACAACTCTATTGGGGATTTCAGAGATGAAATAAACCGGCTGGAAAATGATATACTGACTCTTACGCCGTGGACTGATCTTGATATACCCATCAACATGTCTAAAACCGATAAAGTCAATATTGTTCTGGGTACAATACCGGAGTTTGTAAAACCCGAGACATATACTCAGGCAATTGATGAAAAGGGATTATTATGTCAGGTTCAGGAGATAAGCAAGGATAAGAATAATGCTTATGTGGCGATATATATCCATGAATCGGATATGCGAGAGCCCATGCATTATCTTAAAAGTATAGACTTTAATATTTTGGAATATGATTTTTCCGGTATTCCCGGTCGGTTAATTGAAGAGTATAAGGAAAATATTGAAGAACTTAAAGTAAACATAGAGAATGCAAAGAGCAGTTTGAAAGAATATGCTTTGAAGACAGGAGAAGTACAGGCTGTCTATGACCATTTTGCCATAAGCAAAGGATTGTTGACAGTGGACGATAAAATACTTTCCGGCAAATACAGCTTTATAATCGACGGCTGGATACCGGAGGAGAAAGTCGAAAAGACGGTCGGTGCTCTGGAAAAAGACTTTGTTTGTCATGTATTTGTAAGAGATCCTCATGATGATGAGGAGTTTCCGGTACTTCTTAAGAACGGATTCTTAGGAGACTCGGTAACGGGAGTTACGGAAATGTTCAGTCTGCCCAATTGCAGGGAAGCCGATCCCAATACGGTCACGGCAATATTCTTTGCACTGTTCTTCGGGATGATGCTTTCCGATGCCGGTTACGGGCTGGTTATGTCGGTAGTCTGTGCGGTTATACTGCTCAAATTCAAGTTGGAATACGCCACGGCAAGGTTTATAAAGTTGATGCTTATATCGGGCATAGCAACGGTTGTTGTGGGAGCCTTATACGGTTCCTGGTTCGGTGACCTTATACCCACTATATTATCCGATAAATCCATAAATGTAGCTTTATGGTTTGACCCTATAGCGGACCCCAACAGGCTTCTTATGTGGTCGCTGATACTGGGAGTTATTCATATATATGTGGGTTACGGAATGAAAGGGTACAATAACATAAAGAAGAAGAAATATTTAGATGCCGTGCTGGATGTGTTGCCGTGGTACTTTTTCTTCACAACGGCATGTTTTCTGGTTTCTTCGTACATACCCAGTGTTCCCGAGAATGTATATATGACATTGACACCTATCGGAAAGAAGCTTTTCCCGTATTCGGCAGCCGTAATATTGCTTACACAGGGACGACATAAAAAGGGTATATTCGGAAAGCTTTTCGGAGGAATTGCGGCCTTTTACGATTTAATCAACTTCATGGGAGATGTGCTGTCTTATTCCAGACTTTTAGCAATGGGACTGGCAACGGGAGTCATAGGGTCAATCATTAACCAGTTAGGATCGGCCGGAGGCTTCACAATACCGGGTATTATTACATTCACACTTGTGTTTGTGGTGGGACACGGGTTCAATTTCGCCATTAACGCTTTGGGTGCATATGTGCATTCCAGCAGGTTGCAGTATATAGAATTTTTCAACAAGTTCTTTGAAGGCGGCGGAGTAGCTTATTCTCCTCTTTTTGAGGATACAAAATATATAAGAATCAGAGAATAAAAATCGGAGGATTATTTTATGTTTAAGTATGTATTGGAAAACAATTTAGGTGATGTGCTGGCAATTATAGGAGCGGCATTATGCTTTTTACTTGCCGGATCGGGTGCCGCCAAAGGAGTCTCTATGGCCGGTAAAGTGGGAAGCGGTGTTATTGCGGAAGATTCCAGCAAATTCGTGCCGGTAATGATTTTAGAAGCGCTGCCCAGCACGCAGGGAATTTACGGTTTCGTTGTTGCCTTCCTCATAATCGGTAAAGTCGGGGGCTTAAGTCTTGAACAGGGATTCAGCTTAATAATTGCCGGTCTGCCTGCAGGCGTTGTCGGCCTTATTTCCGCAATATTCCAGGGGCAGGTAGCCGTGGCGAGTATAGGCATCGTTGCAAAAAGAAGCGCTGATATGGTTAAGGGCGTAGTTCTTACACTTATGGTAGAGCTTTTTGCCATATTCGCACTGCTCATATCCATACTGATGGTAGGTAAAGTATAAATGCCGGGAATAGACAGGATATATGACAAGATAATAGCTGATGCCGAAGAACGTGCGGGGTTACGGTTATCCGAAACCTCTTCCAAAATACAATCAATGAAATCTGTTGTGGATGAGAGGATTGAGGAATATCGGAAGGTTAAAATATCCGAGACGGAAAAAGAAGCAAAGGGCATTGTATCCCGGGCACAGGCCAACAGGCGCCTTGAGGGTAAAAAACAGTTGCTTGCGGTTAAGCAGAATATGGTAACCGAAGTGTTTGAAAAAACACAACAGGCACTGATAAATCTTAGTAATGCCGAGAAACTGACTTTGTATACAAAGCTTATCGGCAACTGTCTTAAAGAGGGACACAATGAGGTAAGTTTGAACGGTAAAGACAAAAAGGCTTTCGGTGACAAGCTTATACAGAATATAGGGAGTGCTTTAGGTCCGGACATTTCGGTTGCTCTTTCCGGGCAGGATATACCAGATGATTTCGGAGTAATAGTAAAAAACGGAAAAATATACTCCAACTCCACATTCTCATCAATGCTCAAGTATATGAAGCAGAATATAGAGGCGGATGTTATGAAGATACTTTTTAAAAGAGGTGTTGAGGTTTGAGAAATTCCGACAAATATGCACACTCCATAGGAAGGGTGCGCGTAAGAGAAAACTTCATGATGGATGAACAAAAGCTTGCAAGGCTTGTGGATGCTCCCGACATGAAAGAAGCGGTCAGGATTCTTGCCGAGTGCAGATATGTCGAAGATGAGGATTATATGACTATGTTGTATAACGAACAGAAATCACTTTATGCATATATGAGAGAGATTTTGCCCGACACAAAAATATTTGATGCCTTTTTCCTTAAGTTCGACATACATAATTTAAAGGTATTGCTTAAAGCGGAATTCTTAAAAAAACCTTATGACGAGATAGCGCTGGATACCGGTGTGTATAAATATGAGGAACTTAAAGAATGGCTTCATAACAGAGATTTCTCACACCTTCCGGAAGATATTGCACAAGCGGTACAGCTCAGTATGGAAGAGTTTTTGAAAACCAACGATCCTCAGCTGATTGATCTCATAATGGACAAAGCATACTATACATACTTCAACAGAATAATGGAGAAAACATACGACAGGTTTTTGAAGGACTTTACGATAATACAGACCGATCTTATGAACTTAAAGGCGTTTATGAGGATTAAAAAAGTATTCCGCAAAGAACAATTCTTAAACTATGCCATCATACCCGGAGGATCGGTAAAGTCGGAAGATTATATGATGCTTTTTGAAGCTGATGAGGAAAATTTCCGCAAATTTTTAAAGCAAACCCCGTATGCGTCGGTGTTTGAAAAAGGTGATATAGAAAAGAACTCCGATGACTATATAATGACATTTCTGAGAAAGCACAGATATGAGCCGTTGGGAATATCTCCCGTAATAGGATATATGCTGGGCAAGGAAACGGAAATAAAGAATGCAAGAATTACCATGATAGGAAAGGCAAACAGGATAAGCAGAGAGCGAACCAAAGAAAGGCTGAGGATGTGTTATGTATAAAGCTGCCGTTATAGGTCGTCATGACGATATACTGGCTTTTAAAGCCGTGGGATTGACGGTATATGATGTAGAAGAATCCGCTTTCAGTGATATAGTAAAGACACTGGAGAGGCAGCAATACGCGGTTATATTCGTAACCGAGGAGATTTACGAACAGAATACCGAAGTTATAGGCAGATATACCGACAGAGTATTGCCCGCATTTATAGCGATACCCGGAGTAAAGGGTGTTACCGGAATGGGTATGATGAATATAAAAAGATGCACCGAACGTGCCATCGGTGCGGATATTAATATAAGTGATTAGAATGGAGAATCATATGAACAAAGGAACTATTGTTAAAGTATCGGGACCTCTCATAGTCGCAAAAGGAATGAAACATGCGAATATGTTTGACGTGGTAAAAGTAAGCAAACACGGTCTTATCGGTGAGATTCTGGAGATGAGGGATGATTTGGCCAGTATACAGGTATATGAGGAAACCTCAGGTCTGGGACCGGGCGAGGATGTGGTAACAACAAATATGCCTCTTAGCGTGGAACTTGCACCGGGTATCATAGGCGGTATATTTGACGGTATTCAGAGGCCTTTGGAAGATATGAGAAAAATATCCGGCAGCACCATTAAAAGAGGAGTAACGCTGCCCAGTATAGACAGAAATAAAAAATGGGACTTCAAACCTGTAAAGAAGGTAGGCGATAATGTGCAACCGGGAGATATTCTGGGAGTTGTGCAGGAAACCGTACTTATAGAGCACAGAGTGATGGTTCCCTATGATATAAGCGGTAAAATTGTCAGCATTGAAGAGGGCAGTTTTAACGTAACCGAAGTCATTGCAAGGATAGAAAATGAGAAAAAAGAGATAAAAGACGTAATTATGCTTACTAAATGGCCGGTAAGAAAACAACGTCCGTTTAAGATGAAGTTCGCACCGGATACCCCGCTGGTAACGGGGCAGAGGTCCATAGATACCTTCTTCCCTATAACCAAAGGCGGTATATCGGCCATACCCGGACCGTTCGGAAGCGGCAAAACCGTTGTACAGCATCAGCTTGCCAAGTGGTCGGATGCCGATATAGTGGTATATATAGGATGCGGCGAAAGAGGAAATGAAATGACCGACGTGCTGACGGAATTCCCGAGGTTATTGGATCCGAGAAGCAACGAATCCATTATGAAAAGAACGGTGCTTATTGCCAATACTTCCGACATGCCTGTTGCGGCAAGAGAAGCTTCCATATATACCGGTATAACCATAGCGGAATATTACAGAGACATGGGATATGATGTTGCAATCATGGCCGACTCCACATCCAGGTGGGCGGAGGCGTTGAGAGAAATGTCGGCAAGACTGGAGGAAATGCCGGGTGAAGAAGGTTATCCCGCATATTTGGGTTCCCGTCTGGCACAGTTCTACGAAAGAGCCGGAAAAGTTCTGACTTCGGGAAGTGAGGAACGTGTAGGTTCCATTTCGGCAATAGGTGCGGTATCACCTCCGGGAGGAGACCTTTCCGAACCGGTTACACAGGCCACAATGAGAATTGTAAAGGTGTTCTGGAGTCTGGATTCCTCTTTGGCTTATGCCAGACACTTCCCGGCAATAAACTGGCTGACCAGTTACTCTCTCTATGCATCCAAATTGGATGAATGGTCGGATGAAAACATAG
Source organism: Bacillota bacterium (assembly GCA_022706885.1). Lineage (GTDB taxonomy): Bacteria > Bacillota > Clostridia > DUPQ01 > DUPQ01 > DUPQ01. Next base: position 53,636 of record JAKJBR010000004.1, on the reverse strand, counting down.
CAAAGAATTATTCGACACTTACCAAAGATGCCATGAGGCTGTTGCAGGAAGAAGCGAATCTGCAGGAAATAGTGAGACTTGTAGGTATAGACGCGCTTTCCAATCCCGAGCGACTGGTTCTGGAAGCGGCACGGTCTTTAAGAGAGGATTTTCTTTATCAGGACGCCATGCACCCGTTTGATACCTATTGCAGTGTAAATAAGCGGTATAAACTTCTGAAGACCATTATGGATTATTATTACAGAGCAAAAGAGATAATAAATGATGATATTGATCTGGATAAATTATTCGGTATGCCGGTACGTGAGAAGATTTCACGTGCAAGGCTTGTTGAAGAACAGAATATTGATGACTATTTTTGTACTATAGATGATGAAATGGAAAAGCAGTTCAAAGATTTTTCTAAAGAGGAGGCTTTATCATGATTAAAGAATACAGGACTATTAATGAAGTATACGGTCCTTTGATGATAGTAAAGGATGTGGAAAACGTCAAGTATGACGAATTGGGCGAGATAGAGCTTTCCAACGGTGAAACCAGAAAGTGTAAAGTGCTGGAAATAGACGGAACCGATGCCATAGTTCAGTTGTTTGAGAGTTCCGCCGGAATAAACCTTGCTGACAGTAAAGTAAGGTTTTTGGGCAAGAGTCTGGATTTGCCGGTATCAAGCGATATGCTGGGCAGGGTGTTTGACGGAATGGGAAACCCCATAGATGACGGTCCCCGGATTATTGCGGACAAAAGAGCGGATATAAACGGTGAACCCATGAATCCTACGGCAAGGGATTATCCTTCGGAGTTTATTCAGACCGGTATCTCTTCAATAGATACTCTCAATACTTTGGTAAGAGGACAGAAGTTGCCGATATTCTCCGGTTCCGGATTACCGCATCCCGCACTTGCGGCTCAGATTGCAAGACAGGCAAAAGTCCTGAATGTGGATGCCAATTTCGTTGTGGTTTTTGCGGCAATGGGTATAACATTCGAAGAGGCGGATTTCTTCATACAGGACTTCAAGAAGACCGGAGCCATAGACAGAACCGTTATGTTTATTAATCTTGCCAACGATCCTCCGATTGAAAGGATATCCACACCGAGAATGGCTCTGACGGCTGCGGAGTATCTGGCATTTGAACAGGAAATGCATGTTCTGGTTATTCTGACCGATATTACATACTATGCCGATGCGTTAAGAGAAGTATCGGCCGCTAAGAAAGAAGTTCCCGGAAGAAGAGGTTATCCCGGATATCTCTATACCGACCTTGCCACCATGTATGAGCGGGCGGGAAGAAGAAAAGGCAACAAAGGCAGTATAACTCTGATACCTATACTGTCCATGCCGGAAGATGATAAAACACATCCCATTCCCGACCTTACCGGATATATAACGGAAGGTCAGATTATATTATCCAGAGAGCTGAATAAAAAATCCATATTACCTCCTATAGATGTAATGCCTTCACTTTCCCGTCTGAAAGATAAAGGGATAGGAAAGGGCAAGACCAGAGAGGACCATTCGGATGTTATGAATCAGCTTTTCGCAGCATATTCCAGAGGTAGGGAAGTAAGAGAGCTGGCAATTATATTAGGTGAAGCGGCTTTGACCGAAACGGACAAGTTGTATGCCAAATTTGCTGAAGCTTTTGAAAATGTATATATAAACCAGGGATTCTATGAGAACAGGTCCATAGAGCAATCGCTGGATTTGGGTTGGAAATTACTGGTGAAACTGCCCAGAAGTGAAATGAAAAGGGTCAGGGATGCCAATCTGACCAAGTATTACGATAAATTTAAGGAATCGGATGATGGCCAGGATTAATGTAAATCCTACAAGGATGGAACTTAACAATCTCAAAAGGAGACTTATAACCGCAAGAAGAGGTCATAAGCTCTTAAAAGATAAGCGGGATGAGCTTGTTAAGCAGTTTATGACTATTGTAAAGGAGAATAAAAGGCTTCGGGAAATCTGCGAGCGTATGCTGGGAGAAGCGCAGAATGACTTTTTACTGTCCAGAGCATCCATTTCCGATCAGATTATAGAAGAAAGCCTTATGTATCCTAAAAAGACCATAAGACTGGATGTGCAGACAAGGAATATAATGGGGGTTAAGGTTCCCGTAATAACCGATATCGATGAAGAAGAAAGCGATCCCAATATATATCCGTACGGTATATTGAGTACAACCGCCGAACTGGACAGCGCCTTATACAACATCACCGAGGTCATACCCTATTTGATAAAACTGGCGGAAAAGGAAAAAACCGTACAGCTTATGGCATCGGAGATTGAGAGGACAAGAAGAAGAGTCAACGCGTTGGAATATATAATGATTCCCCAGTTTGAGGAAACTATTAAATATATCACCATGAAGTTAGAGGAAAACGAACGCGGCAACATATCCAGGCTGATGAAGGTCAAGGATATGATGATAGAAGAGATGAGAAGTAAGAAAGATGCTAAGAATTGAGAATCTTTCCAAAACCTATGCAAATAAAGTAAAAGCGGTTGACGATATCTCCTTTCATATTGAACCTAAAGATATGTTCGGTTTTATAGGGCATAACGGAGCGGGTAAGACCACAACGCTGAAATGTGTTGCCGGTATACTGGAGTTTGAAAAAGGGGAAATCTATATCAACGGAAAAAGCATAAAAGAAGATCCCGTCGGATGCAAAGCGGATATTGCATATGTACCGGATAATCCCGATGTATATGAATCATTGACCGGAATACAATATCTGAATTTCGTTGCGGACATTTTTAAAGTTTCAAAGCATGACCGCGAGAGACTTACCGAATATTATGCCGAGCAACTGACCTTTACCCATGCTTTGGGTGACATAATATCTTCATATTCACACGGCATGAAACAGAAACTGGTTATAATATCCGCACTCATACACAGTCCCAAACTGCTTATATTCGATGAACCTTTTACCGGTCTGGACCCGCAAGCCTCCTTTACCGTAAAAGAAATAATGAAAGATATTTGCAATAAGGGCGGAGCGGTTTTCTTTTCCACGCATGTATTGGATGTGGCGGAAAAAATATGCAACAAAATAGCCATTATCAAGAACGGAAAAATAGCGGCATTAGGGGATATACAAAGTGTAATGGGGGATAAGTCTTTGGAAAGCACTTTCATGGAGCTTGCAAAAAATGAATGATTTAATTACGCTTCTGAAAGCCGACCTTATAAACACATACAAACTGAACGGACTTAAAGATAAGTCAAACAGAAAAAAAGCAATAGGTATGTCCGTGCTTGCTCTTTTTCTGACAGCTATAGCGTTTCTCTATATAGGCGGAGCCGCTTATCTTGTCTCCGATATACTGAAGAGTATGGGACTTCTGAACATACTGCTTGTATTTGCGTTTGCGTTACCTTTTTTGGTTTTGTTTATGGTCAATATATATAAGATGCCGTCGGAACTGTTTTCTTTCAAGGATTACGATATGCTTATGTCGTTACCGGTAAAAGATACTGTCATACTTGCCGCAAAAGTAATAAAACTTATGTTAAGCGGTTATGTGTGGCAGTTTTATACAAGTTTTCCGATTTTTCTGGTTTACTGCATTAAATCCGACAGCATAAATGCTTTTTCCGTTATCATATACATCATACTTTCTATTGTGCTGCCTCTTCTTCCTATGAGTATAGGTTCCGTGATAGGGTTTGTTGTGGCAAGAATATCCGCAAAGATTAAAAGCAGGAATATAATTATGATTGCGGGCTCTTTTGCATTACTTGCCCTTATAATGGTATTTTCTTTTTCTTTACAGAATATATTGGATGAACAGGCTATTACCGATATGGTTACTTCCATTGCAGACATACAGTCATCCTTTTTCCTGTTTGATTTGTATGTTGATGCGGTTTACGGTCTGAACATATTATCACTGCTTCTGTTTATTCTCATATTCACCGTTCCGTTCATACTGTTTATTTATCTGTTCGCAAAATCTTTTAAGAAAATAAACTCAAGCATGATGGAAACAAAGGCACATCACTCATCAAAGAATGTCAAGTTCAAAGAGTATTCTCCGGTAATGGCAATATTTAAAAAGGAACTCAACTTCTATGTTCACTGTGTCGTGTATATAGTAAATACTTTCTTCGGTATGGTACTGTTATTAATAGGTTGTATAGCGGTTTTGGTTGTGAATTTTGATCCGGAATCGGTCTTTGCGGAAATTGCACAGGCACAAGGCAGTTTATCTGTCGCAGATATAAAACTTCTGGCGGCAGCGACGGTATTCGGTTATTGTATTATGATGAGCAGTCCGACCTCCGCTTCCATATCTTTGGAAGGCAGGAATCTTTGGATATTGAAGTCCATGCCCGTTGAAACAAAAGATATTTTTAAAGGAAAAACAGCTTTAGGACTTGTTGTTACTCTGCCTATAGGGATAATATCGTCAGTGCTCATCTATATCGGTTTAAAACTGTCTTTTACACAGTGGCTTATTCTCCTTGCATTTACCGTATCGGCGGGATTTCTTACAGCGGTTTTAGGTTTGTTTGCAAACATTCTTCTTCCGAAAACGGAATTCAAATCCCCGACGGAAGTTGTTAAACAGTCGGCATCGGTGGCTGTGGCGGTTTTTTCCGGGATGTTTTTAGTAATAATTCCCATGATTTTGGGTGCCGCACTGATAATGCATAATACATCTTTGTTTGTCCTGATAGTAGCTTCAATATATGCCGTCATAACCTTAATTCTATGGCGCTATCTCATAACCAAGGGTGTTAAGAGGTTTGCAGCACTTTAGTATCAAATACATATCTTTTTATGATAAAATATTATACATAGTACCATTGTGTCTAAAGAGAAGTTTATTAACCGATTTTTATGTTATAAATCCGGAGGTTAACGGCATGGTAAACAAGAGAAAAACCTGTATGACTATAATAGCTGTTTTGATAGTGATTGTCTTGATAGCGTTATTTTCGGTATCTTGCAAAAAAGTCCAAGACCCTTTGGCCGGTTTTAATATAACCACCTTTAACGGCGATATAGTTATTAAAAGAGTGGACGGTAAAGAGCCGTTGAATATGCCGTACAGATATTCCATGGCTTTATTGGCTAAAAGACTGGTATTCAGAAATGAAATCGCCGGTATCAACATTTCTTCCGTAAAATATGAGATAAGTGATACAGGTTTAAGATTATATAACTATAAAGGCATGTTGGTTGAAGCGGACAGCAGCGCAGTTAATGAAGTTATAGATTCAATAAAGTATTGTAAAGGAGTAACAACATTAAGCGGGATAATTGCCGATAAAGAAGATTGTAAGATAAAATTTTATGAAGGCTGCTCCGCCTATATGCTTGTGGATAATCTTCGGGATTATGCTATTATTCCCTCTACCTTGAGTGAGCATATTAATAAGGGGTTATCCGACTCTGAAAAGGTTTTTTCAATAATGAATCCGAAGACATTTGGTACGGTTCAGTTTGAGATAATAGGGGAATATACAACAAAAAACCGACAGGACGCTTTGTACCTTTCCTTTGCGGGATTAAGCAGGGCGGTAGCGGGAGTACAAAGAGATGCGGTGGATCATATTGAGTGCATGGAGATTGATGTTAATGAAGAAAAAGACTTAACCGATCTCACATATTTCTTAAGCGGTTTATTCGCAGACTATAATATGCTTTCTCAATACAAAAACAGAATAAACGAGCTTAATGAACCTTATCCTTATATGTTTGTAAACACTGCGGGTATGCAACCGATTGTTCTTACGGAAGAAACCGATTTAAAAAAGAATATAATAACCGTTACAAGAATTGACGGGCAGAAATATCTTGAGATGTCGCATGTGTATGCCGATGCATTGGTTAAAGGCTATTACAAGTATTCAGAGTATATAAGGGATATAGTAATAAGTACAGGCATAAAAGGTGTTTCTCGCGAGAATTATCCGCCTTACGGTTTGCATGTAACGGCTGACGGAGTATTTGAAAGAGATTGGAATGACTACTGTTCCGAAAAAGGCATTAAGGAGCCGCCTTATCATCAGGCTATTACAAGTGTAAGTGAAATAAAAAGTAATAAAAAGAACTGTGAGATATTTTTCTACGGTAACTACACGAATAGAGACCTTGTTATGCAAAGGGAGGAAGATTACAGGGTGTTCGGTACAACAAGAGGCGGGCATATTAAAGGATATGCCATAATACCCGCACCCATGTATGAAGCCGCCCGCAAACATAAAAGTACACGCTACCAGAATATTGAACTGTTTGCGAAAGACGGGTATGACCATTACAGGAAGTTGTTTGTCGGGTTTAAGGTAATAGGTTATTACAAGTTACCGGAGGATTCGACCGATGAGTATGATGTGGTGTATATATCTTATGTGGGTAATAATGATAAGTATGAAAAGGAAGCCTATAAGAACGAATATATAGAATCTATAGTTATTGAGACAGATTGCGATGCGGACATGGATTCTTTGACAAGATATTTGAGAAAGTTTTTTGCGCCCGAAGATGTCGCTGAGGAGTATAAAGGGTCGAAGAACGAATTGGGTTTGGAGTATGAATACTGCTACACAATTCAAAAGAATGTTGATTGATTTAAGAAGATAAATTAAGACCGGTTTGCCGTTATTTAGCAGAAAATTCAATATTATTGTGGAAAATAGCGTCCAATTGTGAACAATTGTGAACAATTCGGAAAATATATTTAAACATCTTTTCTTTTTTGTTAAAATAAAATTGCAACGGAAACATATACAAAAACTTTCTTTAAGAAGTAAAAAATGTTTTGCTTAAACAATCCGACCATATTCCATATCATTTCGGGTTAGAAAAATCTTGGAGGGTAACGGCATGAAAAGTAACAGAAAAACAGGTATGAGTATAATAGCCGTTTTAACGGTGATAGTAATGATAGCATTGTTATCGGCATCTTGTAAACCGCAGGAAACTTTGGAAGGTTTTAATATAACGACCTTTAACAGTGACATAGTAATAAAAAGAGTGGACGGGCAGGAACCGTTGAATATGCCGTACAGATATGCTATGCCCATAATAAGAGCGGGATTATCGGAAGAAGTAATCGGTATCAATATCTCTTCTGTAAGATGTAAGATAGGCAGGAAAGGGTTAAGTATGTCCGGTTATGAAAAAATCTTAGTAGAACCGGACAGCAGTGAAGTTACGAGAGTCATAAATTCAATAGATTATTGTAAAGGCATAACTACATTAAGCGGTATAATAGCAGACAAAAATGATAGTAGAATAACAATTTATGAAGGATATAATGAAGAGTTGCTACTTGAGACGTCTCAAAACTATGCTATTATCCCCTCTACCTTGAGTAAACATATTAATCAGGAGTTACCTGATGCCGATAAGGTTTTCTATGTGAAAAATAACGAAACAAGGGGCGCAGAACCTTTTAAGATAATAGGGGAGTATACGACAAATAAAGAACATGATGCTTTGTACCTTTCCTTTTACGGAATGGGTAAAGTAGCGAAGGGAGCCCAGATAGATATACCGGATTATATTGACTGCATGGAGATAGATGTTAATGAGGGAAAAGACCTTTCCGGTCTTATAAGTGTATTAAACAATTATTTTGCGGACTATAATGTGCTTTCTCAATATGAAAAGAGAATAAACAGGTTTAATGAACGCTATCCGTATATGTTTGTAAACACTGCGGGTATAAAGCCGGTACTTATTGAAGAAGATACAAACTTCAAAAAGAATATCATAACCGTTTCCAGAATCGATGAGAAATCCGATCTTATGATGTCACATTTATATGGCGACGCATTGGTTAAAGAATACCATGAATATTCGCAATATATAAGCGATATTAACATAAGTACGGGTATAAAAGGTGTCAATCCCGCGGATTACCCGACGGGAACAAAATACCAGCCTTACGGTTTAAAATTGATGCCTCTCGGAATGCAACAAGACAGAGTCTGGATGAGTTTTAATGTACCGCCTTATCATAAGGCCGTTACAAGCATAAGTGAGATAAAAAGAGATAAACAGGGTTGTGAGATATATTTTTACGGTAATTACAGAAACAGAGATCTTGTTAAGCAGAGGGAGCAGGATTACTACGAAAAAGCGACAAGAAGAGGGGGCGATATGAAAGGATATGCCATAATACCTGCACCCATGTTTGAAGCCGTTCAGCATTATATAATGACATCCCAACAAGTTCTCGAGTTATGCCCGACAAAAGAAGGCACCCCCGGCACAACTCTATATGTAGCATTTACGGCAATAGGTTATTATAAGTTGCCAGAAGGTTCGCAAGATGCGTATGATGTAATTTACATAACATATTACGGCAATAACGATAAGTATAAATTGGATGCTTTCAAAGACGAACACATAGAATCTATTACTATAGAAACAAGAAGTGATGCGGATATGGAAGCTTTGACAAGATATTTGAGAAAGTATTTTGCACCTAAGGATGCTGTTGATGAGTATTCCGGGTCTAAAAACGAATTGGGGCTGGATTATGAGTACTGCTATACAATTTTGAAGAATGTTGATTAGTTTAATAAGGTTGAAATCTTTTAAAGTATCTTATACTTGTATTTAGTTTTGTTTTTAATATAATTAAGATAATACTAATGATATGGTCATTTTATGAAAGGGTATCTCATGAACAGAAAGAAAAGACAAAGTATTTCGATTTTACTGGCAATAATATGCCTTATGTGTTTTTCTTGCGTAAATACCGCCGATGCCGTTATATATGCTCCTTTGTATCTTCAGGTGGGTTTGTATTACGGTAATACGGCAAAAAGCGCATATACCGTATCCAGTCCGTTCGGATTGAATATGACTATTAACATAAATAACAGGGAAATTGACTTTGTTTCTACTAATAATACGCTTGTGGTAGCCAAAGACACTGGGGATTATTCCTATCATGTTATCCGTGATGACAACTATAATTCCTATGCCGAAGCTCTGAATGTTTCAAACAATATGTCATTGGCAGGTGCAACTTCTTTCCCCGTATATGCCGCATCGGGTTTCTGGCAGGTGTGGATAGGAAGTTATGCTTCATCCGAATCGGCTATGAACGGTATAGCAGGTGTTGCATCAAAGTATCCCGGCAGTTATTCCACTGTAGCATATCCTTCCAGTGCAAGAATATTGGTAAGGGATAAAGCAACCAGCAGAATACTGTTTGCCTGTGACAATCCTTCAGCCCCCATAATTGCCAAAACAATTACGACGGATTCCAACTCATATATGTATATTGAAGGAAAGCCTTACAGAGGCAATCTGGAATTTACCATTTTCAAGTCCAATGAATTGAGCGTATTGAACAATCTGATTCTGGAGTATTATGTTTACGGAGTTGTGGCATTGGAGATAGGAAGCAATTCGCCTATGGAAGCGCTGAAAGCTCAGGCGGTGGTGGCAAGGACTTATGCTTTATGTCAGAACAAACATCAGGAATACGGTTTTGATGTTTGTGACAAAGTCTGTTGCCAGGTTTACGGCGGGTACAATGCGGAAAACTATCGTACAAATCAGGCTACAAACGAAACATACGGACAGGTAGTTACATATGCCGGGCAGGTAGTTACTCCCTACTATTTCAGCTCTTCGGGAGGATATACGGAAAACTCCGAGAATGTCTGGGTAACGTCCGTTCCATATCTGAAAGCGGTAGTGGATAAGTATGACATAAACAGGACATGGACATATTCCTATACCACATCACAGATGACCGACCATATGTATAAACTGGGATACAGAATAGGTAATGTTCTTAAGATTACCATTGATTCCAGTTCGCATACCGGAAGAGTACTGTCCATGACCGTTCACGGATCCAATAACTCGGTTACTTTCTTAAAATCCAACATACGTAACGCATTTCCCGATTTTCTTCCCAGTCAGATGTTTGTATTGGGAGGTCAGTCCACAGTTAAGGTTGCCGATGCCAAAGGTGTTGCCACAACACAGGCTTTGGATTATGCAAGTATAAGGGGGATATACAATACATCACTTATATCTTCCAAAACGATAGGTGTCAGAACCAACTCCGGCATAGTAACCGTTTCATTGGTTACCGAAGACAGTAATGATAAGATTACCATTTCCGGAAGAGGATCCGGCCACGGTGTGGGAATGGCACAGTGGGGAGCAATAAACATGGCGGATGCCGGTTATACATATGACGAGATTATCAGATACTTCTATACCGGTGTTAAACTGGAATCGGTAACATTGAGGTAGCATGAAGAAAAGCGACTTTTATTATGACCTGCCTCAGCAACTGATTGCCCAGCATCCTTTGGAAAAAAGGGACAACTCACGATTGCTTCTTTTAGATAAAAACAGCGGGGAAATAAGGCACACGGTTTTTTCGGATATTGTCAATCTTTTAAACAAAGGCGATTGTCTGGTGCTTAATGAGACCAAGGTTATTCCGGCACGTCTTTTAGGTCATGTGGAGAACTCTACCGGAAAAATAGAGCTGCTTCTTTTAAAAAGATTAACAAAAACCGATTGGGAGGTTATGACACGACCGGGCAAGAGAGCAGCGAAGGGTAAACGTTTTGTTTTCGGCAACGGTTTACTTAAAGCAGAAGTGCTGGATGTAATTAATTTAGGAAACAGAATAGTACGTTTTGAATATGACGGCATATTTGAAGAGGTTCTGGATAAGGTAGGTCTGGTTCCGCTGCCTCCGTATATAACCGAGAAGCTGGAAGATAAAAACAGATACCAGACTGTATATGCTAAGTATGACGGCTCTTCCGCGGCACCTACCGCGGGACTGCATTTTACAGAGGAGTTGCTGGATTCTTTAGTAAAAAAAGGTGTGGACATTGTACGAGTGACTCTTCATGTGGGTATGGGAACCTTTCGTCCGATAAAAGCGGAAAATATCGAAGAGCATATAATGCACAGTGAGTATTATAGAATTGACAGGAGTGCGGCGGAAAGTATAAATGCGGCTAAAAGGGAAGGACGAAAAGTAATAGCCGTCGGTACAACCAGCCTTCGTGTGCTGGAAGGAGCTTCCGATGATTTGGGGGTTTTACATGAGAGTGAAGGGGAAACCGATATCTTTATTTATCCCGGATACAGATTTAAAGTTGTCGATTATCTTATAACAAACTTTCATCTTCCGGAATCAACCCTTATAATGCTTGTAAGCGCTATGGCGGGAAGAGAAAACATTTTATCGGCTTACAGGGAAGCCATAAAGGAAAAATACAGATTTTTTTCCTTCGGAGACGCCATGTTTATTACGGATTCTGATACAATAAGACGGGAAAAGGCAAATGAGTAGATATCCTGTAACATATGAGCATATACATACCTGTAAACAATCGGGAGCAAGGTTGGGAATTGTACACACTCCCCACGGCTCTTTTGAAACGCCGGTTTTTATGCCCGTGGGTACCGCAGCGACGGTAAAAGGTATGATGCCCAAGGATTTAAAGGAAATAGGAGCAAATATCATACTGTCCAACACCTATCATCTGTACTTACGACCTTCCGATCAAGTGGTGGCCGAAGCGGGCGGATTACATAAGTTCATGAACTGGGACCGTTCCATTCTTACCGACAGCGGAGGATTTCAGGTATTCAGTCTCAATACTTTGCGAAAGATAACCGAAGAAGGGGTAACTTTCAGAAGCCATATAGACGGTTCATCGCATCTTTTTACTCCGGAAAAGGTTATGTCCATACAAAACAACTTAGGTGCCGACGTTATAATGGCGTTTGACGAGTGTGCACCGTATCCTGCAGAAAGAAGCTATATTGACGATTCACTCTTACGTACTGCAAGATGGCTGGAACGCTGCATTAACAGTCATAACAGAAGTAGCGAGCAGGCCTTGTTCGGAATTATTCAGGGCGGGATGTATAAAGATTTGCGGATTAAAAGTGCTAAACAGATAACATCCTTTGATCTTCCGGGATATGCAATAGGGGGTTTAAGTGTAGGGGAACCTGCGGAAGTTATGTATGAAATGCTGGAGCATGTAACCCCGCTGATGCCGTTTGACAAGCCCAGATATCTGATGGGTGTCGGTACTCCCGATTACCTTATAGAAGGCTCTATAAGGGGAATAGATATGTTTGACTGTGTGCTGCCCACCAGAATTGCCAGAAACGGTACCGTTCTGACAAGTAAGGGCAGAGTCATTGTGCGGGATGCCAAGTATTCCAGGGATTTCACGCCTTTGGATGACGAGTGTGATTGTTACACATGTAAGCACTTTACCAGAGCCTATCTGCGTCATCTTTTCAAAAGCGACGAAATATTGGCATTAAACCTTGCAACGTTACATAATTTGAAATTTTTACTTGACTTAATGGCGAAAATAAGGCAATCTATAAAGGAAGACAAACTTTTGGATTTCAGAGATGAATTCTATGAAAAGTATGGATATTAGAAATTGAATCGGAGGTTATATAAATGTTTAATTTAATTCTGGCTGAAACGGCGGCTACAGCTGAAACAGGCGGCAGGAACTGGACATCATTAATACTTATAGTAGTTGTATTCGTGGTAATGTATGCGGTAATTCTTATTCCTCAAAGGAAGAAAGATAAGAAGCTGAAACAGATGCTTGCGGATCTTAAAAACGGTGATGTAATATGCACAATAGGCGGCATTATGGGAAAGATTGTTAATGTACAGGAAGACGAGATTACCATTGAGACATCCATTGAGAGAACCAAGATGACCATGAAGAAATGGGCGGTAAGAAATGTCGAGACCGTGGAAGAAGAGTCATCGGATGCGGAGCCTACGGGCGAGATTGAAAGCAAGTAAGTTTTTTTGATAAGAAATACAAAGAGACTGTTAAGAAACAAAAAGTTAACAGTCTTTTTTTGTTCTCTAAATACAGTTATATTAAAAAATATCGGTGTCGTGTGTTGTTAAATATAATATAATGCACACATGAATAGTAAAGAGAGGTTACACCTTTTGGATGAAATACGCGGTTTTCTTATCATAGGTGTTGTGATATCACACACTCTGTTCGATATGCACTATTTTTTCCGTATTGATATGTCTTGGATAAAGTCCCCTCTTTTTACCGCCATTTCCGATATAGGAGCCATTATCTTCATTCTCATATCCGGTATGGTTTCCAAATACTCTAAAGACAACATAAACAGAGGATTGAAACTGATGTGTGTTGCCGCAACGGTGACTCTTGTAACGCATATTGTTGTTCCGGACTTTGTCGTATATGCGGGCATACTGCACCTTCTTGCATTTGCCATTGTGCTTCATGAATTGATTAAACCGCTTCTTGTGAAGATACACAGGATAGCGGGTCTGGTTATCAATATATTAATTGCTTTGCTGACCGCAAATTTGTATGGCAGAGAAATAAGTATTTTCGGGGTTACCTTATTTAAAATACCGGATAATATCATGAACGGGGGATTATCTTACCTTCTGGGACTTAAGATAGATAATATAACCGTTTCTTCCGACTACTATCCTATCCTTCCCTGGATTACTTTTTTCTTTATGGGGTTTTATCTGACAGACTACATTGAAAGGCAACCTCTTAAGTCTTTTTTGTGCAAGAAAAGATGCAGTTTTCTGGCCAAGGCGGGGAGGAATTCTTTACTGATTTATTTAATTCATCAACCGGTTGTTATGGGAATACTGTATCTTATCAGTTTGATATAAAGAGAAAAGTGGTGAAAAGATTGATATATTCTTCCTGTTTGGAGTTTCTGATGTACACATCGGTAACCGTAACTTTATACGCATTGATATAGGAGCCTTCGGAATAATAGCCGGTAATATCGTGGATTATATAGGGTTTGTCCTGTATTATACCGAGATAAAGCATAACGTGTCCGTCCATGAAAATCAATGATCCCGCTTTTTGAGTTTTCAGCAGTTGCTCTTTTTCCTGTTTATTCATACCTTTTACATTTGTTTTGCTTGGACTCATTGTTTCCTGCTGATCGGTATTTCTTTTAAGTTTTATTCCCATGGAACGGAATATATCCATAACAAGCGCCGAACAATCTCTGTATCCGTTCATGCCGCCCCAACCGTACGGTTCATTAAGAAACTTTTCCGCCTGAATGAGTATATTTTTTTGAGTATAGGGAAGATAGCCGACATGGGCATACTGCTTCTCTACTTTATCAAAGGAAAAATACAGGATACCGTCCGCACCTTGCTTGGGACATAACACGGTGTAGTAATTGTCATGCTCTTTGACCAAGGGAAATACGCAGCCCATATCCGATTTTGTGTGTGAGTAGCGAAGGTACGCAATAGGTCGGGTTATGACTATGAAGTTTCTGTTTTTCTCATACAGTTTAACAATGTATTCTGACGTAACCGCAACGTCGTTTTTATTAATCCAGCCTTCATAGTTGTACATTTTTATAAACAACCATTGTTTATCCTTGCTTTGATGTAAAATTGTAACGGGTTCAAAGGGATAAAGGGTGGATTCTCTGAATCTGTCGTGGACGGAAGAGGGTGAGGAGAATACCTCGTCGTAAGTTGGGAAAGCCTTAAGTGCGGACCTTTTTATAACAAATCCGTATCGGATATTATCAGCATCCGTATCCTTAACGGAGTCATAATCAATATTATCAATAAGCCTTTTGTAATAATCGCCGAATACCGCCGCATATGAACCGTCCGTGTTCTTTATGTATCTTTTTGCCTCCGGTATTACGCTTATCTTCTTTATTTTACTAACTAAATCCTCTTTAAACAGGGGAGTGCTTATATATATGCTGTCATTCTGTTTATTCCATTTATCTATGGATGTATAATCCATTATCGTATCTTCCGAGGCGGCGGATATAGCCTCCTGCACAATGTCTGCTTTGCAGTAAGTTGTTTTAGAGGGAGTAAGTGTGATAAGCAGGGTTACGCTCAGCACTGTTATTATTGCGGATAAAAGCTTTTTCATGTTATCATTATATCATCGCAAATAAATGTTTTTTGAAAACGTGTTATTGTGAAGTATAATAACTTTAAACGGTTGACCGATTCGGAGGAGAATATGAAAGTAATACTCACACAAGACGTAAAGAATTTGGGGAAAAAGAATCAACTGGTTAATGTAAGTGACGGATATGCAAGGAATTTTCTGTTTAAGAAAAATCTTGCTGTGGAAGCCAATGCCAAGAACCTCAATATCATGAAAGACAGAAAGCAGTCGGAGAGTTCAAAAAAAGACAGAGAGCTTGTTGAGGCTAATCTGTTGCAGTCCAGATTGGAAGGTAAACAGGTAAAAATAGAGGTCAGAGCGGGCGAGAGCGGAAAACTGTTCGGCTCCATAACGGCAAAAGACATTGCGGATGCGATAGCTGAACAGTATAAGGCGGATATCGATAAAAGAAAGATACAGCTTGATGAACCTATAAAGAATACAGGGGATGCGGATGTAGTTATTAAGATACATCCCGAGGTAAGTATAAATATCCGCCTGGTTATCACGGAGAAAGTATAATATGAGTAAAAATGTCAAGAGAGTGCCTCCTCACAGTCAGGAAGCCGAACAATATGTTTTAGGATGTCTGTTGTTGGACAGTTCAGCATTTGAACCGGTTCAGGTTAAGATTGATTCTTCCATGTTCTATATCCCTGCGCATAGGGATATATATAGTGCGTTGCAGGCCGTTTTCTTAAGCGGTATTCCCGTGGATATAGTGTCCGTGGCGGAACAGATGAAAAAAGACGATACATTTACCGATGCCGGCGGCATGGAATATCTCAACAAACTTGCATCACAGGTGGTGTCCGCTTCCTCGGCGGAGTATTACGCATCCATTATCTTTGACAAATACATATTGCGTTCGCTCATATCTCTCAGCGGTCAGGTGTTTGAGGATGCATACAGCGATTCAAAGGAAGCAAAGGAACTTCTGGAATACAGTCAGCAGGAACTATTCAATCTTTCCGAACAGGCCGATACAAAAGGCGTAAAAAAGATAAGCGATCTGGTTGTGCGCAGGCTGGACTATTTCCGTCAGGTAAGTAAGACAAAAGAAATTCCCAACTGTATCGAAACGGGGTTTGTCAAGCTGGATGAATTGATATTGGGATTCCGTCCCGGGGATTTTATACTCATCGCCGCAAGACCTTCCATGGGAAAGTCCACATTGGCTATGAACATGGCTCAGAACATGGCAATAAGAAAAGGAAAGAATGTGCTGTTCTTAAGTCTGGAAATGTCCAATGAGCAGTTGACCGACAGGATGATTGCTTCGGAAGCCAGAGTTCCCAATTCCACACTTCAACGCGGTGAAGCCGATTTGAACGAATGGTCGAAGGTTGCCGCTACAGCGGGGATAATACATGATGCCAGGATATTTCTTGATGATACCTCATCCATTACCGTAGCGGATATCCGATCCAAATGCAGACGGTTCAAAGCTGCCGAAAATCTGGATATTATTTTCATCGACTATCTGCAACTTATCGGTAGTGCGGTAAAGAAGGAAAACAGGCAGCAGGAAGTTACAGAAATATCCAGGCAACTTAAGATATTGGCAAAAGATTTGAAGATTCCGGTTGTTGCGATGTCCCAGCTTTCCAGGGCATCCGAGCAGAGAGCCGATCGTGTTCCGCAGTTGAGCGATCTTCGTGATTCCGGAGCAATTGAGCAGGACGCCGATATGGTCATGTTCATTCACAGACCGCAGGAATTGGACAAGAATGCAACTACGGGTATTGTTAATCTCATCGTAGCGAAAAACAGAAGCGGTTCCACCGGGAATGTTCAACTGGTCTGGCAAGGACCGATAGTCAGATTTGACAGTTATACCAAAAGAGATGATTAAGCTCGATTTGGACGATAATTTAATTAAAGATAAACCCTGGTATGTCGCCTTTTCCGGGGGACCCGATTCCGCATGTCTTTTATATCTTCTGATAAAGAAAAGAGAAGAGATTGAGAAAAAATACCAAGTTTCAGTTAAACTTTCAGCCATTCATGTAAATCATAATTTACGACAATCGGAGAGCAAGAGAGACCAGGAGTTTTGCAGGCGGTTATGTGAGAAATATGACATAGAGTTTCTGCCTTATGATGTGGATGTCAATAACTATGCTAAAGAAGAAAAACTGACAGTAGAGCAGGCTGCCAGGGTGTTGCGATACGAGATATTCGATGATTATTCCTACGGGTGTGTATTTTTAGGCCATAACAAAGACGACAATGCCGAAACGGTTTTCTTGAATATATTAAGAGGAAGCGGTGTACAGGGACTGTGCGGCATGCAGAAAGTGTCCGATCATTACTTCAGACCGCTCTTGGACTATACCAAAAAGGAAATACTGGAGTTCAACCGTGATAACGGTATTGAATATGTGATAGACAGCACAAACCAAGCCAGTTACTATATGCGGAATTATATAAGAAATGAGATTATTCCCGCACTCAATGAGAAGACAAATAAGGATATTGTAGGTAATCTTATTGCATTGGCCGACATTGCAACGCAGACGCAATCATATATCAATAAACAGATTGATGCCGAATGGGATAAGAGAGTAACGGCGGGAAAAGACCATGTTCTGGTGGATGTTGAAGATTTTGCAGATATGGATCAGGTCATATCCTCGGGGCTTTTAAGAAAAGCCATACGGTATGTCAAAAAGGGATTAAAGGATGTTGAGAAGAAGCATATAGAGATTGTTCACACCCTTATTTTTCACAGTCAAAGCGGAGCGGTTGTCGATTTGAAAGACGGTATAAGGGTACTTCTTTTGCAAAATAACAGGGTGAAGATTTATAAACAGTCCGAGGAGGATTATGATTTTTGTGTTGCCGTAAACATTGAGGGCGATACGTTTATTGAAAGCAGAAACATGAATGTCCGAGCCTTCGCCTGTATATTTGAAGGCGGCGATGAGTATACCGAACAACGGGTTTTTTTGGATTATGAGACGGTAAAGCAAGGGTTGGTTATAAGGAACAGGAAATCCCGCGATTTCATATATCCGGCAAAAGGTAACGGAAAGAAGACATTAAAGAAGTATTTTATAGATAACAAGGTGGACAGCGACCTTCGGGACAGGCTTTTTGTCCTTGCGATTGAAAATGAGATAGTGTATATTGAGAACAAGGAAATAGGAAAGAGATTTAGCCCCGTAAAAGGGAGTAATGCATTGAGATTGGAGTTTGTAAAGAATGAACGAACTGTATAACGACGTCAGTGAGATAATGATAACAAAAGAGCAGCTGGATGAAATATGTACGGAATTGGGCAGAAAGATTTCCGAAGACTACAAGGGAAAGCAGCTCATGCTTGTAGGAGTGATGAAAGGCGGGCTTATCTTCCTGTCCGACCTGTTAAGAAAGATAACCATTCCGGTGGAGTTCGGTACCATAACCGCTTCCAGTTACGGTAAGGGTACATCTTCTTCCGGTCAGGTGACCATTCTTCAGGACCTGGATATGGATATAGCGGGAAAGGATGTTATCATTGTCGAAGACCTTATAGACAGCGGACATACTTTGAGATATTTACAGGAATTCTTAGGTTTAAGAAATCCCAACAGCGTTAAGATATGCTGTATGCTGGACAAACCGTCCAGACGGGAAAAACAGGTAAAGGTGGACTATATAGGTCAGGAAATACCTGATAAATTCGTGGTCGGCTACGGAATGGATTTTGAGGAAAAATACAGAAATCTTGCCGATGTATGCGTTTTGAAGAAGGAGTTTTACGAGTAAAACAATGGAAGTTTACATGAACTTTGTTGCAATATATGTGCCCGTATGCTAATATTCTTTATCAGGTATAAGGAGAGGACTTTTGAAAAAATACAGAAATATCAGTTTTTATGTAATAATGTTTATAATAGCGGTGATACTTATCTCGCTTTTTACCGGACGTGATTCCGTAAAAGAATTGGGATATTCGGAGTTTCTGAATCAGCTGGAAAAGCAGAATGTATCGGAAGTTATTATTCGCACTACCACTCTCACGGTAACTCTTAAAGAACCTATTAAGGACGGTAACAAGGTTTTTCATGTAAATGTGGAGAATCTTGACAAAATTGAAGATATATTAAACGAGGCCAGGCTCAGCGACCCCGATCTTTCCTATACATGGAAACCGGAAACGACATCCTGGTGGTTATCCTTACTTCCTTCGTTCATAATACTGGCAATTGTAATAATCGTTTTCTTTGTATTTATGAACAAGCAGGCGGGAGCAAACAATTCCGCAATGTCTTTCGGGAAAAGCAGGGCAAGAGAATACAGCGAAAAGGACAGAAAAGTCACATTTTTAGATGTTGCGGGTGCCGATGAAGAAAAAGCCGAGCTGGAAGAGGTTGTGGATTTCTTAAAGCAGCCGGAAAAATACAAAAAATTGGGGGCAAGAATACCTAAGGGTATACTCATAGTGGGACCTCCGGGCACAGGTAAGACTTTATTGGCTCGTGCCGTTGCCGGTGAGGCGGGTGTTCCGTTCTTTACTATAAGCGGATCGGATTTCGTGGAAATGTTTGTAGGTGTAGGAGCTTCAAGGGTACGCGACCTGTTCAATCAGGCTAAAGCCAAAGCTCCCTGCATCATATTCATCGATGAAATAGATGCCGTAGGTCGTCACAGAGGTGCGGGCTTGGGAGGAGGCAACGATGAAAGAGAACAGACTCTTAACCAGTTGCTTGTGGAAATGGACGGTTTCACCGTAGATCAGGGCATAATAATACTGGCCGCAACCAACAGACCGGACATTTTAGATCCCGCTCTTTTACGTCCGGGCAGATTTGACAGAAGAGTATATGTCAACTATCCCGATTCCAAAGGCAGATATGAGATTATGTTGGTTCATACACGCAATAAAAAACTTGCTTCCGATGTGGATTTACATGAAATAGCCAAAATAACCCCTATGTTTACCGGAGCGGATATAGAAAACCTCATGAATGAGGCAGCTATTCTTGCAGCCAAGAGAAATAAAGACGAGATAACCATGGAAGAGGTTAGGGAGTCCATATATAAAGTGGCAATGGGTCCGGAAAAGAAAAGCAGAATTGTTTCCGATGCCGAAAGAAAACTTACCGCTTATCATGAATCGGGTCATGCCATTGCCATGAGAACTATTTCTTCCACCGCCAAAGTGCAAAGAGTTTCCATAATACCGGTGGGACAGGCAGGCGGCTATACAATGCCCATAGCCAATGAAGATAAGTATTTCTATACCAAGCAGCAGTTGCAGGAAGAAATAATGACATTACTGGGCGGCCGTGCTGCGGAGGCTATAGCTTTAGGAGAAGTAAGTACCGGAGCTTCCAATGACTTGCAAAGGGCAAATAAGATTGCAAGAAATATGATTGTCAAGTACGGTATGAGCGAAAGTCTGGCTAATATAGTTTTCCAGGAAGAAGATGAGGTTTTCATAGGAAGAGATTACTCCAAGGTTAAAAGTTACTCGGAAGGTATAGCAACCAAAATAGACCAGGAAACGAAACGTATCATAGATGAGTGTTATGATAAAGTGAAAGCGATTTTAACCGATAAGAGAAATATTTTGGATACATTGGCACATTCTCTTCTGGAAAACGAAAGAGTGGAAGCCGATGAGTTTGAAAAGATTTATAACGGAGAGAATCCTTTTGAAGTGGCAATATTGCCGGCTTAATACTGTGAAAAAGATTGATTTATAGCAATTACCTAGAAACCGGCCGGACAGATTTATCTTGCGGCTCGTTTCATAGTAAGGAGACACCATATGGTTAACAGAAAAATATTTACATCGGAATCGGTGACCGAAGGACATCCGGACAAACTGTGCGATCAGATATCCGATGCAATTCTTGATGAGATTCTTAAAAAAGACAAAGAGGCAAGAGTAGCATGCGAAACTGCGGTAACAACGGGTTTGATTCATGTAATGGGCGAGATAACCACCGATTGCTATGTGGATATACCGAAAATCTGCAGAGAAACTGCCCTGGATGTAGGATATACAAGGGCTAAATTCGGTTTTGACGGAGAGACCTGCGGAGTTATTACCTCCATTGACGAACAGTCACCGGATATTTCCATGGGTGTAAACAACTCTTATGATCTTGCGGGAGAGCAGGGAGCGGGAGATCAGGGGATGATGTTCGGTTTTGCTTGTAATGAAACAAAAGAACTGATGCCTTATCCCATACAGACTGCTCATACCTTGTGCAAAAAGCTGGCAAAGGTCAGAAAAGAGAGTGACTCCAAATACTTAAGACCGGACGGTAAAAGTCAGGTTACCGTAGAGTATGAAGGATATACTCCCAAAAGAATAGATACCATTGTATTATCCTCTCAACACAGCGATGAAATTTCCATCGACAAGTTAAGAGAATACCTTACCGAGGAAGTAATATTGCCGGCGGTGGATAAAAAAATGATAGACAAAAATACAAAGATTTATATCAATCCGACCGGAAGGTTTGTTATAGGCGGACCTATGGGCGACTCGGGATTGACCGGAAGAAAAATAATTGTAGATACATACGGCGGTATGGGACGTCACGGCGGAGGAGCTTTTTCCGGTAAAGATCCTTCAAAAGTAGACCGTTCCGCAGCATATGCGGCAAGATATGCGGCTAAAAATATAGTTGCAAGCGGTGTGGCTAAAAGATGCGAAATACAGATAGCATATGCAATAGGAGTGGCACGCCCGGTATCCGTTGTGGTGGATACATTCGGTACCGCTTCGGTGGATGATGAACGCATTGCCAAAGCGGTAATGCAGGTATTTGATTTGCGCCCGTACTCTATTATTCAATCGCTTAATCTTAAGAGCCCTATTTACAAACAGACGGCTACTTACGGACACTTCGGAAGATCCGATCTCAATCTGCCGTGGGAAAAGACCGATAAGGCGGATATTCTGAGGGATATGCTTGTTAAATAGGTTGTTTATAAGATTAATAACAGGATGGATTTAAAAACAGAGACTACTTGAAGTAGTCTCTTTAATAGCACAATTATTATACATATAATGTCGGAATGGACGGTATTATTCAATACATATTTCCCAATGAGAAGTATGATGAGATTAATAAACTTAAATTTCAGGCATATATAAAGGATAATCATATATATTTTGTAGAATATGATGAAGTGATTTCTTCCGTTATAAAATACGCCAAATATACCCGTCATCCCGCGTCTTTTGTGCAGATAGGGCATGAAATGGGAGTAATTCTGAAAGATATGTGTGTAAGTGCGGACAATGTAATATATGTTCCCATGCATGTTAAAGATCAGGCAAAACGAGGTTTCAATCAATCCCTGATACTGGCTCGTAAGATTTCCGAATGTACCGGTATACCTATATGTCATAAGGCATTGAAAAAGAACAAAAAAACCCTACATCAGGCATCGTTAAGTGCGTCATTAAGGGGAAGAAATTTAGCAGGAGCTTTCGTAGCGGATGACAGATATACGGCCGGAAGAAGCTTCATTCTTGTGGATGATATATATACAACGGGCACTACTCTGAACCAATGCAGGAAGGTTCTTTTGGAAAAAATGGCTAAATCGGTGCTTCTTGCTACAATAACGAAAAGAATTATATAATTGTATATTGACAATTATTGTAAATATATTATCATGTACCTGTAATCGGGAGGAATTATGTTTTACAGTGAAAGGTACAGGATAATACAGCCTTTGCTTAAGAACTCAAAAGAGACAAAATATCTTGTGTTCGATGAGATGGATAAATGCAAGAAAGTAATAAGCGAGAATATAGGAAAATTTGAGTCAGGCGGTGATATTGAACAGTTATCCGGGATAGAACACACAGGATTACCCAAGATAACCGATTATTTCGAGGTTAACGAGTGTTGTTGCATAGTGCAGGAATATATCGAAGGCGAGTCATTAAAGAATTATGTGGAAAGAAGAGGCGTTCTGGATTTATATGAAGCTTTAGATATATTTATAAAGCTCCTCTATATTGTTAAATTCCTTCATGATATAAAGCCTATAAGTATAATACACGGTAGTATACATCATGATAATGTCATACTTATCGAAGATAATGTCTATTTAACCGATTACGGTATCAAAGAAGAGAAGAAGAATCCCTATCAGGCACCGGAGGCTATATTGGGTATTAAAAAAAGTAAGCAGCAGGACATATATTCATTGGGAATGTTGTTGAACTTTATGATTACCGGCGGGTTCAAAAAGCCTGGATATTCGCAAAAAAGTCTTACCGGTACCGATTCGCTGATTGCAAGGTGTACAAACGCCAACTTTAATAACCGATTCGAAGATACCGGTATTCTCATTACCGAGTGTGAAAGACTGGCAAGAAATTTGACAAAAGACAGCTCACAACCTATGTCAAAACTTATTGCCGTAAACGGATGCCATGATGCTGTATTTGAGCTGGCACAATCTCTCGGTAAAGCTTTGTCGGAAAATGTACTAATCATCGATGCCGATATACTGCAGCCTTCCTTTGAACCGGACAGCTATATATTAAATGATAATCTGCAGAGCATGATGGACAGAACGGATAAGGGAGAGGATATAAATAAGGCATTAAAAAAAGCAAAAATCTCTTCCAAGGTATACATAATACCAAGTGTTATACGTATAGAAGGATATGAAAACATAACTTTTACCTCTTTTTACAATCTTCTTATCCGACTGGCCGAAGATTTCAAGGTTATTTTTATAAAGTGTTCCGACTTCATCTATGACTCGCTGACCGTAAATACATATATCATCAGCGACCAGATAGTATACATCATGTCCGACCCTTTGAATGACATGTTGCTTTTTAATGAAATAAGCAGATATCTTTGCGAAAGGCATGATATTGATAACAGGCGATTCAATGCATTTATCTATAAAAAAAGAATTAAAAATATAGTAACGGCCGGGATAAAGGAAAATCTGTATGGTGAATATCTCGGATATATAAACAGTCGGAGCAGAGGATATGCCAAAGATTTAACCGGTATTACCGATAAGATAAGGAGGAAACTGTGATATGGCGGTACTTAAAAGCTTATCCATATTAAACGACTTACCCGATAACAGCAGATATGCCAAGGGCAGTTATCCGCTGTCAAAAGTAGTCACCGATGTGACCAAAGAGATTTTAAGCGCTTCACCGGAACTGGTTGTCAACGCATATTACGATAACAGACAAAGAAGTTTTTTAGAAAACAGAATATTGAATATATTGGACAGACAGCAGTATTTCGCAATAGGCTCCAAACGAAAGATGATTAAAAGCATATTTGATTTCATGTTCGGATACGGACAACTGCAGGAATATATAGAAGATGACGAGATAAGTGATATTGACGGTGTACGTTATAACTGTTTTTCCGTTACAAAGAACGGAGTAAGAATGCCCGCAGATATCGATTTTTGTACCGAAGCGGACTTTTTTGTTTACTGCAAATTGATAGCTTTAAGAAACGGAGGCATACTCAACGAGAATGACAGTCATTGCAGGGTGGCGGATATACGCAATAAACTTCGTATCAACATTTCCATTCATCCGAGAAACATTTCGGGACCGGCACTATCCATACGAAAACACAGAAGAAACGCATACACGTTGGAGGATTTGAATGAGATCGGAATGCTGGACAGCACATGCACCGATATTCTAATGGAAACTTTGCTGTCCGATAAAACCATTATTCTGTGCGGAAAAGGCGGATCGGGAAAAACCACTCTCTTAAGAGCACTTATAAATGTATTGCCGGAAATGGAAAGAGTACTTATTGTGGAGTCGGATGCGGAGATATATCCGGACAAATTGTATTGTATAGAGCAAAGGGTAAAGCGGGATAATGAAGGCGGTAATCCCATAACTTTAGACATGCTTATCAAAGACGGTCTTACCATGTCGTTAGATACTTATTGCATAGGGGAGATTGTAGGCAGTGAAGCCATGGCATTTTTGAATGCCTGCTGTTCGGGACACAGATTCTTAACCACGATGCATGCCGATAAACCGAAAGATTGTGCAAAAAGACTGGTTGCTCTTGCCAAAGGTGCAAAAGGAATAAGCGATGAAAAGATGCTTTTAAGCCTATTCGGAGAAGGTGTGGACTGCATAGTCTTTATGCAGGATTTTGCCGTTACGGAAATAATGAATGTAAAAGGAATTGATACCGCACTTAACAGTGTGTTTTACGAGAATGTATACAACAGGAGGCGGGAATGATTTACCTACTTATCAATGTGCTATTTTTCACGGTTCTTGCCTTTGTTATGAACAGGAAGAATATTAATTATGATTTTAAACTTATACTGAAAAAACACCTCGGTAAGATGATAGCGGTTTCATGTATTGTCATATTCATAGTTTTAGGTACAATTATTAATAAAATTCTGAATAATCCCGTGGTGGGATACTGTATTGCATTAATGCCTGCTTTCCTGCCTTACCTTGTATATGATCTTGTAAAGAGTGCCACATTTAAAAAAGAACAGCAAGGTATAACGTCGTTGTTGATGGTACTGACCAAATGGAGTTCGGTACGAAACGATGTGGTGTATTGTCTGCAAAAGACCGATGAAACAAAGCTGTCCGAACCTATCGGGGGGTATATAAGGGAAATGTGCATCAGGCTGGAAAAGGGTATGAGTGTTTCCGAAGCGCTGTCTGCATGCCAAGAGAATGCTTTAAGTGAAGAACTCCGTTATGTCCTTATAAACATCCGGTATGCATATGAGAAGGGCGGAAGTCTCTACAGGATTTTCAAAAGCCTGGAAAATCAGTTTTTTAAGATTGATGAAGAGAATTTTAAAAGAAAAATTAATACCTTATCGGATAAATATGCCGTATACCTTTCAATTGTTATGGTTATGGCTACCTTCTATATGGTAGTACTCAACAAAGGACAGTCGGGACAATATTATCTTAAAACCGAAACGGGCATGTTGCTTTTGGGTGTATTTGCACTTCTGTTCTTTGCAGGAATGCTTATCATCACCAAAGTGATTAAGAGGTATTGAGTATGAGTGAATGGGTAAGAAGCATCATATATTTGGGTAATTTCGGAGTGGGTATACTGTTTGCTTCACACATAGCATGCATGAAGTTGGGCAGTCGTGATAAAAAGACAACATTCGGAAGAATTGAAGATGTGATAAGCGGCTTTTTGTGTAAGATTTCCGGGAAAATGGGAATACCGGAGGAAAAAACCAAAGACTTTACCGCCATCACAATATTTTTCACAATTCTGTGTTTGGCAGTAGCCGTAACAGCGGGAATAATTAAAGGATTCATCATATTAATTCCCTGTGTTATTTGCATTTACCTTATGAAGAAAGCCTGGGAAAAGAATATAGGCGAAATGTTTCAGAAAAACGCATACAGGCTTTATCGATATCTTGTGTCTCAGATAACGGCGGGAGTAAAGCCGAAGGATGTGATTATAAACATGTATAAGATTACGGAAGATAAAAGTCTTAAAAAGATTCTTACCAGGGCTTCGGCCGCATATTCCATTACTTTGGACGGTAAAACCTATTCGGATGTAATCAAATCTTCCATAAAGACCGAAGATGCCGACAGGTTCTGCATGATTCTGGAAGAGGACCTTCTATATACCGATAATGAGGAGTTTTTAGAAAAAATGGAGGAAATGATGTTCAACAGACATTTTTCCTATCATCAGAAAAAGACCGACAGCATTAAAAGAGGCTGCTTTGCGGCAGTGTGCGTATTCATGCTTATTGTAATAATCATGGTTGCTCTGCCGCTTATAACCGAGCTTGTGCAGGGGCTCAAATATATATTTTCATAGGAGGAGAAGAAAATGATAGTAAATCAACAAAGTAAAAGAGGATTCGGCATTTCCGAAATATTGGGAATAGCGACGGTATTGATTATTGCGGCTGCGGTTGTAATACCGGGACTCAGAGATCTTGCAAAAACAATTTTGGAATCCACAAAAACATGGGTGCAGGGCAAGATGGGAACCATCTTCAATTTAGCTCCCGGAAACTGACGTAAAGCATATGGCTGAAAGGATAATAGTCGGTATAGTCTCCTTACTCATAATACTGTGCGTGTTTGTATACTGCACCGATGTTCTTACCGTTATATCAAAAAACATGGAGTTTTACGATATATGCAGAGGATATATGCACATAGCCGAGCAGAATTCCGGATTGAGTTATGAGGAAAAGACCCGTTTGAAGGAACGTCTCATTGCAGGGGGCTTTGATAATGTTGTTATCACAGCCCCTGAAGCAGCCGTATACGGAAGCATGTTTAACCTGAATGTTAAAGCATCATACAGTATAAATATGATAACGGACATATTTACCAGGAGTATACAGGAGTATGTGATGAATTTTGACCAGAATATAGCGGCAAGAAAGATCAGGTGACATGGATATAAAGAAGAAAGGTTCGGGAATATCCGAAGTACTTATAAGTGTTTTTGTTCTTATCTACATAATGCTTCCGCTTTTCTGTTCGGTAGTCAATAAGGCGATGTTTTATCACCAGTGTGCAAGAATAGAGCAGGCTGTGGAGATGGCGGTAATATCATTGATAAGAGAAAACAGTACCGATGATTTCTCCGAAGGTAAACTTTCAATACATATTGATGAGGAAGTGCTTAAAAGTATGGTTTTTGAGGGGATATCACATTCCTGCATCAGTACGCTGGAGGTTGAAAAGGATAATATATGCATATCGTTAAGAGAGGCGGGCAATATTTGCAGCTGCGGTACTTACAGCCAACACTTCATTATAGCGGCGGATATTACGGCTACATTGCATTTTCTCGGAGAAAGAGAGTTTACCGTGCACAAGCATATGGAATTTCCGGTTGTAAGGTGAATAAGTAAATATTAATAATTAAACATCAATAAGCTATAAACAGAGAATAGGATGAAAAAAGAGTTATGAAAAGATATAAATACTACATATTGGCGGGCATATTTGCGGTATTGCTTACCGTATTACAGATTTTCCTTTCCAAAGCGGTTACGGAAAAAGATAAAGGGCATGTATATGTGGCTCAAAGAGAGTTTTTAAAAGGGGAGCATATAAATGCAGGCGATGTGAAAAAGGTACAGGTATACGGTATTACCTCAACTTTTACAATTGATGAAAGCAAGATATGCATAACCGATATTCCCGAAGGAACTATTTTAAGTGACCTGATGCTGGGTGACTTGCCGCCCGATAAAGGTTTAAGAACAATGTGTCTGCCCGTAGATAAAAACCGATGTCCGTCGGCGGTACTGACTTTGTCGGACACCATAGATGTGTATATAATCCCGGATGATAAATCCATCAGTTTATCCCAATCGATATGGTTGGATAAGATGCTTGAAGAACTGAAAATACCATATAATCCGGACAATGACATAGGGTTTATGATAGAGAATCTGGAAATAGCGGATTTAGGTAATTACGAAAGCTCCAATTACACCATCAGCATAAAAATAACCGATTCGGTAGATAAACTTATTTCCTTTATGAAAGGTCGCAGCACCATGGAAATTATACTGCCGAAAAGCAAAAACTGACCTGACAACCTGTTTGATATAAGTATTTTTAACAGTATTAAATGAAAAAGAGATTGATAAAGTAAGTAATATAGAATAAGAATATATGTAGTTTTAAGTTGTATAGAAAGACATAATCCTTTATGATATAATTTATCAAGGATATTTTATGGAGGGGATATGGATAAATACTACGAAAATCTGTTGGAGTCTGTTGAATATATTGAAAAAAGAATAAAAGATGTACCCGTTCTGGGTATAGTTCTCGGTTCCGGTCTGGGGATGCTTGCAGATAAGATAGAGGATAAAATTGAACTGGATTACAAGGATATTCCCAATTATCCCGTTTCCACAATACCCGGTCATGCCGGAAGACTGATTTTCGGTTATTTGAGCGGTAAATATGTAGCCTGCATGTCGGGAAGATTTCACTATTATGAAGGATACGAACCCGACCAAATTCATATAGGTGTCAGAACATTCAAGCTGCTCGGCGCAAAGGGTGTCATAATCACCAATGCAGCCGGGGGAATTAACACTTCATTCAATGAAGGAGCCATAATGCTCATTAACGATCATATAGGCTTTCTGGCGCCGTCCGCCCTGAGAGGTCCGAACATAGAGGAATTCGGAGAACGGTTCTTTGATATGACAAGGGTTTATGACAGACAATATCTTGATACGGCACGAAAGGTAGCAAAGAAGTTAGGTATTGATGTAAAAGAAGGTGTATATATGTTCTTCAAAGGGCCTAATTTTGAAACGCCTGCGGAAATACGTGCTGCAAGAATACTGGGTGCAGATGCGGCGGGAATGTCTACGGTTCCGGAAGTGGTAGCCTGTTCACACTGCGGCCTGAAAGTATTGGGTATCTCGGTAATAACCAACATGGCAGCGGGAATTTTAGATAAGCAGCTCAGTCATGCAGAAGTTATGGAAACGGCAAACCGTATACGCAAAGAATTTGTGGAATATGTTAAAGCAATAGTAAAGGAGCTATAGAGAATATGGAGTATGATATTAAGGACCTTTCGTTAAAAAATATTGGCAGAGAGAAGATAGAATGGGTTAAGGATTTTATGCCTGTCCTTTCTTCCATTGAGAAAAAGTATATTGATAAGCAACCTCTGAAAGGTATAAGGGTTTCCATGGCATTGCATCTGGAAGCCAAGACGGCTTATCTGGCAATTGTTATGAAGAACTTAGGAGCAGAGGTAAGGGTGTCGGGAAGTAATCCTCTGTCCACGCAGGATGAAATATGTGCGGCACTTGTGGATATGGGAATATCGGTATTTGCTTACAGAGGAGTGGACGACGAAACATATAACAGGCATCTGTTTCAGGCTCTTTCCCATAAGCCTCATATAATAATTGATGACGGAGCCGACCTGGCACATGCTTTGCATAAAAAGCATCCCGAGTTGAGGGAAAATGTTTACGGCGGCTGCGAAGAAACCACGACGGGTGTTATTCGCCTTAAAGCAATGGACAGACAGAAGATATTAAAATATCCCATGTTTGCCATTAATGACGCTGACTGTAAGCATCTGTTTGACAACAGATTCGGTACCGGTCAGTCATCATTGGAAGGCGTAATGCGTTCGACCAATCTTTCGCTGTTCGGTAAGAAAGTGGTTGTAGCAGGTTTCGGCTGGTGCGGTAAAGGCATAGCGGAAAAGGCTAAAGGTTTCGGAGCAAACGTAATAGTTACCGAAGTGGATGCCGTAAAAGCTCTGGAAGCTGCAATGGAAGGATATGAAGTAATGCCTATGAAGCAGGCGGCAAAGATAGGTGATATATTTATTACCTCTACAGGCAATATTGATATTATTACGAAAGAGCATTTTGTTCTTATGAAAAATAATGCGATATTGTGTAATGCCGGACATTTTGATTGCGAGATTTCCATGAAGCAGTTAAATGAGATTGCTGTTAAGAAAGAAGACAGAAGAAACGGAGTTACCGGATATCATCTTAAAAACGGTAATGTAATAAATGTACTGGGTGAGGGCAGGTTGGTGAATCTGGCCTGTTCCGACGGACATGCCGCGGAAATTATGGATATGAGTTTTGCCTTACAGCTTCTTACCGCATTATATGTTTTGGATAACAAAGGGAAGCTGGAGAACAGATTATACAATGTTCCGGTAGAAATTGACAGAGCTGTTGCAAAAGCAAAGTTGGAATCGATGGGTATCAGCATTGATGTACTGTCGGCTGAACAGAAAAAATATTTGGAGAGCTGGGAATAGAATGAAATTTTCCGTAAAAGACCGAATTATACCGTGTCCCAAGAATATAAAGGCGAGAGGAAGTTTTACTTTTTTCCGAAGCAGGACTAAAGTCAATCTTGATGTGGATATGTCACCGGTAATAGCAAGTGCATATGAGATGTTGCATTCCTTATGCCTGCCGGGATACCTGGATCCGGAGTTCGTAATAACATTAAAAAAGATTGATCAACACTTTGAATGTAAGGAGTTGGATAAATGCGTTAATAAAAAGCAGGCGTATGTTATAAAGCCGGTTATGAAAGACAAAGTCTATTCCGGTGTGGAGCTTTTGGCATACACCGATGTCGGGTTGTATTATGCATGTTCCACCCTATACCAGACCGTCATACCTGTTTCGGACAAAGAGATTGAAATACCGGTACTGGAGGTCTCCGACTGGCCTTCAATAGAGTACAGAGGATTGTTTTTAGGAGACTATGTTACATGTCTTTCACATACATCTTCTCTGAAACTCAATGCTTTGGATTACGTATACAGCACCAAAAATAAGGAAAAAGAGAAAGAAATATATGACGACTGTGCAAGATTCGGTATTACTCCTTTCACTGCCGTATTCAAGTGGGATGATCCTGCCGACATTTTTAAAACACTGTATAAAAAAGAGCATAAGAATAACCTGCTGTTCTGGATGGATGAGCAGTGGGATGATGTGGAAATTTATCACGAGACCGTGAAGATACTGGAAGCCTTCAGTCAATACAGCAAGGAAGATGATTGTCTGGAAGCGGGAATTATAACCAACTTTAAAGGAGATAAGACATTTGAAAGGATATTCAACCTCAAACTGCCTGAGAACTTCTCCATCTCTTATTGCGATAAAATAAAGACATATAATACCGATGTAAGAGAAATAACCGATGCATCTATTGCGGCATTTACCAGAAAAGACGGTAAATTCGGCATATATCCAATGATAGCATTTGATGTAAACACATTCTTTCCTTGGACAGCGCCGGAATTCATTCAGTTCCGTTGTGCGGAATTTGACAGGATAAGAGCACATAAGGTTATGGGCTATACTCCGTATTCCTGCTCATTGCTGAAGTTCAATATCGCGGCATTTGCCGAGTGGTTATGGAATCCCAAAGGACGGAATACCATAGATTTCATAAAAGCATATGCGTACAGAGAAAAGCTGGATTTCGATAAATATGAAAATATGCTGTATTACCTTACGTTTTCTTCCTGGTCATTACAAAGAAGTAACTTTGTGCAGTGCTTAAACGAAGAAACCGTGGACTTTAAGAATCTTAAGAAACTGACGCGTCCCAACCAGATGGCAAGTGATGCCCAAAGGGCTTGCAAATATGCAAAACTTATGGATAATCCGATACTTGTAAGTGAGGCTCAAGCCACATATTCGGCTATAGAAGCATATGATTACACAAGGAAACTTCTGAAGTTATCATCACGTAGGAACCCTGACAGGAACAGATATATTGTATACAAAGAGCAGCTGAATGAAGCATGCAAAGCGGTCTATACCGCCCTTATGGAGTGGGGAGAGCATATGAAGCAAGCCGGAGCATATGATACATATATACACGAAACCGCAAAAGCTTTCCTGCATCTACCGTCCGGATTTAACAGATTTGCTGCCGAGGCGGAAAAAACAAGCGAAGAGTAGCTATATTGACATACATTGAATAAATGATATAATTTCCTCAATACGGCGTTACTAAAAGGATGAGTAACATATGGTCTGTGGCACAGAGAGAGGGAAACGGTGAGAACCCTTGCAAGAATATATGTGAAAGCTGCCCTTTGATGCCTTCCGCAAAACGGAACGTATACCTGCGTTAAAGGTTTAAGAGCTTTCTTAGGAAAGAATTTGGGTGGTACCGCGTGTTAACTCTCGTCCCTTTGCAGGATGGGAGTTATTTATTTATATAAGGATGGTGATGGAAATGGAGAAATTATCATTAAACACATTGAGAGAAGAGTTCCTGAAATTTTTTGAAAGTAAAGGGCATCTCAGGTTGAAGAGTTTTTCTCTGATACCGGAGGATGATCCTTCCATACTGCTTATTAATGCGGGAATGACACCGTTAAAACCGTACTTTACCGGGGCTTTAAAACCGCCGTCTAAAAGGATAACTACCTGCCAGAAGTGCATAAGAACTTTGGATATCGACCGTGTGGGAATTACCACGAGACACGGAACATTTTTTGAAATGCTGGGTAATTTCTCTTTCGGCGATTACTTTAAGAAAGAGGCAATTCAATGGTCGTGGGAGTTTTTTACCGAAGTTCTGAAAATGGATAAGAATCTTCTCTATGCATCGGTCTACGAAGAAGACGACGAAGCATATGATATCTGGAAAAATATTGTGAAACTGGATGAGAGCCATATTGTAAGGATGGGTAAAGAAGATAATTTCTGGGAGCACGGAACAGGACCTTGCGGACCGTGCTCGGAAATTTACTATGACAGAGGAGAAGATAAAGGGTGCGGTTCAAAAGACTGTAAGGTAGGCTGTGACTGCGACAGATTTGTAGAGGTATGGAATAACGTATTTACACAATTCGACAAGCAGGAAGACGGCACTTACAAACCTTTAAAGAATAAAAACATTGATACCGGTATGGGACTGGAGCGATTGGCCTGTGTGGTACAGGGAGTGGATTCGATATTTGAAGTGGATACCGTTAAAGACATATTGGATTTTGTCTGCAATGCTACCAGCACTGAATACGGAAAAGACCAGACAAAGGATATTTCCATCCGCGTCATAACCGACCATATAAGAAGTTCCGTTATGATGATATCCGATGGTATAATACCTTCAAACGAAGGCAGAGGCTATGTCTTAAGAAGACTGTTGAGAAGAGCATCCAGACACGGAAGACTGTTAGGTAAAAAAGATGCTTTCCTTTCGGAACTTATTGATGTTGTTATTAATAATTCCAAGAGTGCATATCCGGAACTGGAAGAAAAAAGAGACTATATATTAAAAGTGGTACAAAGTGAAGAAGCCAAATTCATTAATACCATTGAAAACGGAATGAACATTCTAAACCAGTACCTTGAAGAGGCTGAAAACAACAAGAAAGATACTCTTGCAGGTGAGCACATATTCAAACTTCACGATACATACGGTTTTCCCTATGATCTTACCAGAGAAATCGCTTCGGAGAGAGGATTTAAACTGGATAAGGAAGGTTTTGACGAGTATATGCAAAATCAGAAAAAAACTGCCAGGGATGCTTTTAAAGCAGATGAAGGGTCTGCATGGCACAGTGATGAGAATATATACAAGAATATACCTAAAACGGAATTTTCAGGTTATGAAAAGCTTGAAATAAAAGCTGAAGTTTTATCATTCGTAAAGAAAGATGAAACGGCGGAACTGGTAACCGACAAAACGGTATTCTATGCCGAAGGCGGCGGTCAGCAGGCAGATATCGGGGTTATAACCGACAAAAAGGCAAAGATGACGGTTACCGATGTGATAAACAGAGAAGGCATCTTTATTCACAGAGGTGTAATGGAGCAAGGCAACTTCAGTGATGATGAAACAGTGACTCTTAAAGTTGATAAATCAAGAAGAAAAGCTACCGAACGAAACCATACGGCTACTCATATGCTTCACTACGCATTAAGAGAAGTATTGGGTAATCATGTTCATCAGGCCGGTTCCTATGTAGATCATCAGAGACTGAGATTTGACTTTACTCATTTTTCCGCTATGGATGACCGGCAGCTTATGAAAGTTGTGAGTATAGTGAACAACATTATCATGGAAGATATTGATGTGGTGAAAGAAATAATGGATATGGACACGGCTAAGAAAAAAGGCGCCACGGCATTATTCGGAGAAAAATACTCCGATAAAGTACGTGTGGTATCCATTCATCCTTACAGTATGGAACTGTGCGGAGGCACGCATCTTTCAAAAACGGGAGAAACAGGCCTGTTTACAATAGTATCGGAAGGTGCGGTAGCTTCCGGTGTACGAAGAATAGAAGCATTGACAGGTGCAAATGCAATTGAATATATGCAAAAGCTGGAAGATACGGTTAATCAGCTTAACAGGATGCTTAAAGGAAGCGATGTTATAGCCAGAGTGGAAAATCTTTCTTCCACCGTCAGGGAGTTAAGAAAAGAAAACGAGGAGTTGAAGAATAAGCTTTCCGCAAACAAACTGGACAATGTTATTAACACATTCGAGCAGTATAAGAATATAAAGATAGTTTCCGCTGTTATTGAAAATGCCGATATGCAGGTTTTAAGAAACCTGTCGGACAAAGCACGTGAAAGATATGATGACTGTGTTTGCGTATTTGTATCAACAGGCGAGAAAGTATCGATGGTAATAGCCGCAACCAAAAAGGCGGTGACAAGCGGGGTAAATGCCGGTACCGTTATTAAAGAAGCGGCAGCACTTATCGGCGGTTCGGGAGGAGGCAGACCGGATATGGCTCAGGCAGGCGGAAAAGATTCCGACAAAGCGCACGATGCCGTTCAAAAAGCAGTACAACTTATTAAGGAGGCAATATGATGGAAAACTGTATTTTTTGCAAAATTGTAAGAAAAGAGATACCAAGTACCAAGGTATACGAAGATGATTATGTCTATGCATTTAAAGATATAAATCCTCAGGCAAAGCACCATGTTCTGGTTATTCCCAAGCAGCATATACTGTCGGATATTAATGATATAACCGAAGACAACTGCTTTATAATCGGCAGAATGTTTTATGCGGCAAAAAAGATAAGTGAAATACTGGGAATAGAAAAAAGCGGAGTAAGAATAATAAACAACACGGGAAAAGACGCTCATCAGACGGTAAAACACATACATATACATGTTTTGGGCGGTCAGGACATGGGTGAAGGGTTGGTGTAAAGAGTATTTTACCAAGCATTTGTATCTTAGATAATTGATGTGAAAATAAATAGTTTTTATTTGATGTAAAATGAATGTTTAAAGAAATAATCAAAATATAACGGGAGCTTTTGCTCCCGTTTGATTACTATCTCTTCTTTCTCTTTCTTGCAGCTTCGGATTTCTTTTTCCTCTTGACGCTGGGTTTTTCGTAGTGTTCTCTTTTTCTTACTTCAGCTAAGATGCCGGCTTTGGCACACTGTCTTTTAAAACGCTTTAATGCGCTTTCCAGTGTTTCGTTCTCTTTAAGTCTTACTTCTGCCATCCGTTTTTCACCACCCTTCTGTCATAAGGTAAATCAAGCTTTTGTATTGTATAGTAAGTATAAGTGTTTGTCAATAAAAATTATGCCTCTTCTTTGGGCTTAGTCAGCTCTTCATCTATACTCTTGTAATAGGCATCTACTCCCTTGTAAGCTATAATCACCGCAAGAACGAAGATAAGAGGTTCTATGGGGATAGTTATAAGTGAAGTGAAAATCCAGATAAGATATATAATGGCAGGTAATGTGAGGGCATAGGCTGAGAGTTGCAATGAAATACCCAGATTTGCCTGCTTTCTCCGTATACGCCTTACCGTATTAACTATTAATGCTACGAACAAAGTATAGAAAAGGTAGTTACCGATTAGGAAAATAAACATAGAGGCAAAGAAGAATAGATAAAGGAAGGGTTTTGATGAAGATACTCTGCCGAACAACATTTCCGAAGTAACTTCCTGTTTTTGCCCTAAAACCGATTCATATCCTATACTGTACCTTATAGCCGAATTGGATAAATATATTTCCTTTTGTCCTAAAACTATAACAGTATCATATTCTTCATACTTGGTAACCGATCCCGTATATTCTTTGTCGATTATTATAAGCGTTCCTTTATCATCGGTTTCCGCAAGAATTACCGGTTGATCATTCTCTATTACAAGTTCTCCGTTTTTGATGGTAAACTTAGGAGTATTTTGTTCCAGTTGCGTTATAAGTTGGGTAGTGTAATCTTTAATTGATGCTATAAATATAGCCGAGAAAATAACGGAAAGCAGAAAAGTAAGCAGCAGAATGTATAAGAATGCTTTTGAAAAATTCTTATACACGAAGTGTTTATATGCATGCATGTCCGTAAAACTCTTTATAAATATCCAGAATACCGATTTTCTTTTGTTTTCCATAATTCTCCTTGCGTTCACAATTTTACTTATACATTATACAGTATAATAGCATAAAGCGTAATGTTGTGTGCTAAAATAATTACATGAGCAAGAGAGACAAAGAGTTCAGATCAGATAAATTTGTTTTGCAATCGGATTTCCGACCTACAGGTGACCAGCCTGCAGCAATAGAGGCATTGGCAAACGGAGTGCTTTCAGGGTATAAACATCAGACTCTTCTGGGAGTTACCGGTTCGGGTAAGACTTTTACCATGGCAAATATTATTGAAAAAGTTCAGAAGCCCACTCTTGTCATTGCACATAACAAGACATTGGCTGCCCAGCTGTGTTCGGAGTTTAAAGAGTTCTTTCCCGATAACAGTGTGGAATACTTTGTATCCTATTACGACTATTATCAGCCCGAAGCATATATTCCCTCTACCGATACTTACATTGAAAAGGATATGTCCATAAATGACGAAATAGATCAGCTGCGACATGCTGCCACATCGGCTCTTCTGCAAAGAAGGGATGTAATAATAGTAGCATCGGTTTCCTGCATTTACGGTCTGGGCAGTCCTGCCGATTATGAGGACTTAATGCTGTATGTCGGGGTGGGCATGACACTTGACAGGGATG
The DNA here is from genome assembly GCA_022706885.1 of Bacillota bacterium. GTDB lineage: Bacteria > Bacillota > Clostridia > DUPQ01 > DUPQ01 > DUPQ01. Next base: position 16,185 of record JAKJBR010000004.1, on the reverse strand, counting down.
ATGTGATAAAGAAACTGGTGGAAATACAGTACTCACGAAATGAAATGGATTTTAAAAGAGGAACTTTCAGGGCAAAAGGAGATTCTTTGGAAATTGCTCCTTCCAACAGTGCAAATGTCGGGTACAGGATAAGCTTTTTCGGAGATGAGGTGGAGAAAATTACGCAGTTTGATTCATTGACCGGAGAGATAACAGGTTATGTCAATCATCTGGCGGTTTTTCCCGCAAGCCATTTTGTTTCTAAAGATACAAAACTTAAGAGAGCCATAGATGATATTCAAACGGAACTGCAAGAGCGGGTGGCATATTTTGAAAATCAAGGCAAGATAGTGGAGGCTTACAGGCTCAATCAGAGAACCAATTATGATTTGGAGATGATTAGGAATATAGGGTTCTGTTCGGGAATAGAGAATTATTCAAGGCATATTGACGGCAGGAAGGAAGGACAGCCGCCGGCCACTTTGCTTTCTTTCTTCCCCGAGGATTTTTTAATGTTCATAGATGAGTCGCATGTAACAATTCCTCAGATAGGAGGTATGAACAAAGGCGACCGGTCCAGGAAGAAGAACCTGATTGACTTCGGATTCCGGTTGCCTTCCGCATATGACAACAGGCCGCTGACTTTTGAAGAGTTTAAGCAAAAACAGAACCAATGTATTTATGTGTCGGCAACTCCCGGCGATTATGAGCTGGGGATATCGGAGCAGGTAGCCGAGCAGATTATACGACCTACGGGACTTACCGATCCGAAGATAGAGGTACGCCCCGTAAAAGGACAGGTGGATGATTTGCTTTTTGAGATACGCGATACCGTGTCAAGGAAAAATCGTGTATTGGTTACAACCTTAACAAAAAGAATGGCGGAAAAACTGACCGAGTACTATTCTTCTTTGGGTGTGTCGGTGCAGTATCTGCATTCCGATGTGGAAACACTGGAAAGAATAGAGATATTGAAACAATTGAGAGACGGCACTTTTGATGTGCTTATCGGGATAAATCTTCTTCGTGAAGGTATCGACCTTCCGGAAGTGGAACTTGTGGCGGTGTTGGATGCCGATAAAGAAGGATTTTTAAGAAGTGCACGTTCTCTTATTCAGACAGCCGGAAGAGCTGCAAGAAATGTTGCGGGCAGGGTAATAATGTATGCAGATACCGTTACCGACAGCATGAAGGTTGCCATTAACGAGACAAACAGAAGAAGAGCGATACAGACCGAGTATAACGAGAAGCATAATATTACTCCGGTAGGTATTGTTAAAGATATAAGGGATAATATACGCTTCAGGATAGCGGAAAAAACCGATACAAAATATTCGCATGTTGCAAAAATACCCGAAACCGAAGTGGAGATAATACGTTTAATAGATTTATATGAGCGTCAGATGAAACGGTATGCAAAACTTCAGGAATATGAAAATGCCGCACGATACAGAGATATGTTGAAAGAGCTTAAAGAGGCATTACATGACGGCAACATATATTGAAAAGAAGCCGGAAATGGGATAAGATTAAATGTGGCGGAACCTGAAAGGAGAAGGGGAGAAAGTACCCCGGAATTAATATGAAAAAAGTACGAGTCGGCCTTTACGGCATTAACGGACATCAGATACACAGCCAAATGGTAAACCATGAAAAAGCGCAAGTGACCGCAATTTCCATGATTGACAGAGAGAAGTTACCTAAGGAACTTCTAACCGGGGATGTTGTGTTCTATGAGGATTTTGACAGCATGCTTAAAGCAAAGAATGTTGATGTTATTTCAATATGTGCTCCCAGGAGAATAGACCAGAAGGATTTAACTGTAAAAGCCCTGCTTGCGGGTAAGCATGTTTACAGTGAAAAACCTTGTGCTTATACCGAAAAGGATTTGGATGAAATACTTAAGGTATCAAAAAAGACCGGTATGCTTTTCCATGAGATGGCCGGATCGGCATTTGAGGAGCCTTTCATTTCGGTTACGGAGTTAATTAAATCGGGACGAATAGGTGAGGTTGTTCAGGTGTTTGCACAGAAATCCTATCCTTTTAAAACATCGGCGGGGCGACCCCAGGATGACATTACCGACGGCGGCCTTATACGCTGGATAGCCGTTCATGCCGCAAGATTCGTGGAACATACAACAGGTTTGAAGATTAAAGACATATATGCAATGGAAACGCGGCACGGAAATCCCGTAAAAGACGGCAATCTCAAGATGGCGGCAAGTATTATGTTTTCTTTAGATAACAATGCGGTAGGGTGCATTATAGCCAATTATCTTAATATGAACAATTTCCCTACATGGGGCAACGAGCATTTAAGGGTATGGGGAACTGACGGTTTTGTGGAGATAACCGACGGATTGACCGCCACCAGACTGGTTACTCCCGATTATGACGGACCGGTAGAGATTAAGTATGCAACGGCGGACTATTTTGACTTTTTCATAGACGAGATTTTATATAACAAACCTATGCCTTTGACGCCGGAAGAGGAACTTCATCCGTTAAGAGCGGTGATAAGAGCACAGGAAAAAGCGGTGGAGGTGGAGTAATGAAAATTGTAGTGGTAGGTATAGGCGGTTACGGTGAAGTGGTGCTTGACGGGTTGTTCGAAAATCCCTGCAATCTGGATTACTCTATAGCGGGATATGTCGCTCCCAGACCCAAAGACAATGATTATTCCAAAAGGTTACATGAGATGGGGGCACAAAGGTATGCAACGCTGGAAGAGTTCTTTGAGCATAAACATGCAGACCTTGCAGTTATATCCAGTCCCATAGAGTTTCACATGCCTCAGACAATCTTATGCCTGCAGCATAACACCGCTGTTATGTGCGAAAAGCCGGTAGCGGGAACAATACAGGATGCATATGCCATGAAGAAGGCGGAAGAAGCATCGCAGGCATTTGTGGGAATAGGATATCAGTGGTCCTATTCCCATGCCATTGTAAATCTAAAGAAAGATATTCTTGCAGGCATGTACGGAAAACCTGTCCGTTTGAAGAATATAGTGCTTTGGCCCAGAACTCAAAGATATTTTAAGCGAAACAACTGGGCCGGAAAGATAAAGAATGATTCGGGATATTGGATATTGGATTCGGTGGCCAACAATGCCACGGCACACTATATCCACAACATGTTCTTTGTTTTAGGTGACGGTTTGAAAAGCAGTGCATGGCCTGAAACCATACAGACCAACATATACAGAGCAAATGATATTGAGAATTACGATACATGCGTTTGTAGGGTTATAACTCGCAATGATGTGGAGATATTGTATTATGCAAGTCATTCCACCGATATAAAGTGCGAACCTCTGTTGCATTTCCAATTTGAAAAAGGTGAGATATATGCCGATTTCAATAAGGAAAAATGCATTTACGGAAAAGTAGGCGGTAAGGTAATATCCTACGGAAATCCGTTTGAGTTGGAGATGAAGAAGGTATTTGACTGTATAAGGACACTAAAAGGGGCCGATGTGAATTATTGCCCCATAGAGGCGGCTATACCGCAGCTTAAAACAATAAATGCAATAAGCCAGTTTTATAACATAGAGCAGGTGGAGGAAAGTGATTTAGGATATCTGGATGCCGAGGAGAATACCACCAAACTGGTATATGTCAAAGGGTTGTATCAAGACATGATGAAGGCATACAGCGACAATTTGATTCTTGATGAGTCGGCAAAAGTTATTGATATTACAGGATATAAATATTTTGAGAATATGAAGCAATAGGAGGGTATTATGTACAAAGATCAGGACCATATAAGGAAGTTTCTTAATGATATGGATATTATGAGGTTTACCGATGTTTCCGATGTTTCCGACATTTATATAAAGGAAGTGCCGGGCAAGATAAACCTGATGGCATTGAAAGAGACCGATATTTCGGCAATGCAACCGTATAAAAGCGGTACCATATATGAGACAGAGGGTAATAAATATCACATATTCAAGTTTAAATTAAGAGTAAGTCCCGTATATGACCGAAAACCGTTTGTTCTTAAAGTTATAACGGGATTCGGGACCGATTGGAATGTTTTTCGGAATCCCAACTTCCTGCTTTTTATAAACGGACAGCCGGAGCAGGCTTTTGACTTCGGACATCGTGAATGCATAATAACCGACTGTGCCAAGGCACATGACGAGTATGAATGTTTTTTATTTGAGTTCTCCGGAATGAAGAAAGGACCGGTACAGCTTACATTACAGACCTGCTCGCTGGATTATCCCACCGACGAGCTTTATTACAACATCCTCTGTCCGGGAGAGTCCATTCCGTTCATTGAAAGCGAAGCAATAAGAAAAGACACTGCAAAATATCTGATTAACGCCATAAATATGGTGGATTTGAGAGAACCTTACTCGGATAAATATTATGAAACCGTAAGTAAAGCAAACGGGTATCTTTTGGATGAGTATTACGGTAAATATTGTGATGATGACACATCGGAAGTTACCGTTGCCGCTGTAGGACATTCGCACATAGATGTGGCCTGGAGATGGCCTATAAAAGAAACCAGACAAAAGACCGTGAGAACCTTTACATCACAATTGAAGAATATACGTGATTACAAAGATTTCAGGTTCATAGTAAGTCAACCTCAGCTGTATAAATATCTGGAAGAGGATTATCCCGAATTGATAGATAAGATAAAGCTTGCGGTGGAGAGCAGACAGTGGGAGCCGGAAGGTGCGATGTGGGTGGAAGCCGACTGTAATCTTACCGGCGGAGAATCTCTTGTGCGGCAGATAATGCACGGAAAAAAATATTTCAAAGATATGTTTGACAGGGACTGCAGGATTTTATGGCTTCCCGATGTTTTCGGGTACAGTGCCGCACTGCCTCAGATATTAAAGAAATCGGGAATAGACTATTTTTCCACATCCAAAATATCCTGGAATGAGTATAATGTCATTCCCTATAACACTTTCATGTGGGAAGGAATAGACGGAACGGAAATATTCACCAATTTTATAGTGGGCGGAAAAGGTCCCAATGAGGAAGGAAGACCGAGAGTAACATATAACTCCTGGGTAAATGCCGAGCAGATAATGGGAACATGGAAAAACTACCGGGATAAGAGCTTAGCCAAATATCCGTTTATGTCATACGGATTGGGAGACGGCGGCGGGGGACCTGGCAGAGATCATCTTGAGCAGGCTATCCGATTTTCCAGGGGTATAAAAGGCATGCCGAAATTTGAGAGTGTAACGGTGACCGAGTATTTCGATAAACTGTATGACTTGGTAAAAGACGATTCAAGACTGCCTAAATGGGTAGGAGAGCTGTATCTGGAATTTCATCGCGGTACATATACATCGGTAGCCAAAAACAAGAAGAATAACAGAAAGTCCGAGATACTTATGCGTGATACCGAGGCTTTCTGCTCTTTAGCCGACAGATTCGGGCTGGATACATACGACAAGAAGAAGATTTATGATACCTGGGAGACAATACTGTTAAACCAGTTCCATGACATAATACCGGGATCCTCCATTAAAGAAGTATATGACGATTCCGATGCGGATTATGCAAGAGTCATGAAAGACGGCAAAGAGCTTCTGTCAGGCTCGCTCAATGCTTTTGCAAAGACCGTTAAAGGTCAGGATCTGTGCGTAGTATTTAATCAACTTGCTTTCAAGCGTGTGGATACCGTAAAGTTGAGAACCGACAAGGATTTTACCTGCGTATACGACATAAGCGGCGAAAGAATTCCCGGACAAACCGTTATTGAAGACAATAAAAAATATTTCCTGTTTGAAGCGCGTTTGTGCTCCATGGGGTATACGATATTCCGTCTTTCCGATGAAAAGTGCATAGTTGATGACAATTCATTTGTCGCAACATGTAATATGATGGAGAATAAGCATCTTAAGGTAGTGTTTGACGACTTCATGAACATATCTTCAATTTATGACAAAGATGCAAAGAGGGAAGTGGTACAGAAAGGTCAGACCGCAAACAAAATAACGGCATTCGAGGACAAACCTTTGACCTATCAGGCATGGGATATAAACATATATTACAATGAGAAACCTTATGAGATTAATGATGTTACATACTCTGCTTTAGTGGAAGACGGTCCGGTAAGAAAATGCATAAGAGTGGACAGAAAGATATTGGAAACAACTATTACACAGTATATTTCACTGGAGTGCAATTCTCGGAAGATTGATTTTAAGACGGTTATTGACTGTAATCATGATGATTTACTGCTTAAAGCCGCTTTCCCCGTTGATGTACATACCGATTATGCCACTTATGATATACAGTTCGGTAATGTCAGGAGACCTACCCACTGGAACACAAGCTGGGATTATGCTCGTTTTGAAGTATGTGCTCACAAATGGGCGGATTTATCGGAAGACGACTACGGTGTAAGTATTCTGAATGACTGCAAGTACGGTCATGACATAAAAGATTCCGTTATAAGGCTGACATTGCTCAAATCGGCAACAGAGCCCGATCCCGATGCCGACAGAGGATTACATGAGTTCACCTATTCACTCTATCCTCACGTGGGAGATTTCAAAAAAGCCCATACGGTAGATATGGCATACAAACTCAACTTCCGTCCTTATGCAAAGTATGTGGAAAAAGGGACGGGAGACATAGAAAATTACAGATCCTTTATGACATGTAACCATGAGAATGTCATTGTCGATACGTTAAAGAAAGCCGAAGAAGGCGACGGTCTGATATTGAGGGTGTATGAGTGCTTTAACAGGCGTACCGAGTGTACAATCGACCTCAATTTTGAAGTTTCCAAAATAACGGAATGCGACCTAATGGAAAACGATATAAATGATGCTGTTTTAGAGGACAATGTTCTCAAGTTTACCATAAGACCGTATGAGATAAAGACATTTAAGATTTCTTAATAAGATTGTCTACTATATAGGCTATAACACCGTCATTGTTGGAACAGGCAATCATGTCGGCATGCTTTTTAACTCCTTCATCGGCATTACCTGCTACCACCGCAAATCCGGCATAATCCAGCATATCGATGTCGTTAAAGCCGTCTCCCGCAGCAATCATCTGCTCGCGCCCTATATTCAATGCTTCGGACAGTTTGGAAAGAGCGGTGGCTTTGGAAATACTGCTGCTGAAAAACTCCAGAAAATAGGGGCGTGTTGTAACTGCGGTAACGGTGGAAGGGGCAAGCCTTGCTGCCATCTCCTTAATACTTGTTATTTTTTCCAAAGTATCTATGAATACGAACTTTGTAGGTCCGTTTTCGCATTTTCTCAAATCTATTGTGTCCAGAAGAAGTGGAGTGATACCGGTAATGGCTGCATAATCATATGCATATTTGTTAAATTCCGATACGTATAACACCCCGTTATGCCACATGCACACGGTGCATTGTAAAATATCATTGAGTTTAATCACATTCAAGCCGTCTTCAATGCTCATGGTCTCACTGTATATTAAAGGTCCGTCTTTACCGAGATAAACCATAGCCCCGTTGTTGGCAACAACGGGAGATGTAAGCTTAAGGGCATCATATATCTTTAATACACCTAAAAGAGGTCTTCCGGTACACAGTACAAGTTTTATACCTTTCTCTTCCAGATAAGCGGCTGCTGCATAAGTATTTGCAGGCAACATGCCGAAATCATCCAAAAGTGTACCGTCTATATCCGTTGCGATAAGTCTGTATTTCATATTCTTTCTTCAGTCCGTGAGGACATTTTTTTTGTTTTTGCTCTTAAAACAGGAGAGCATAATATAAGTTTAGTTATTTCTTCAGGATTTACAAGTGTAAATGCAGTAATATATTGGTAAATTAAAAAGCAAGGGTATCAAACTAAAACAGTAACGGTACATCTCCGTACATCAATATGCGTATTATTCCTATCACGACTAAATGCAGAGGATAATAAATGTAGAAAAACATTTTCATCCAGCCGGCTTTTCCTTTTTGACCGTTATACATTTTTAACACCGGATAAACCATGAGAACACCGATTAGCTCAAGTGCATACACTTTGCTGACAAAAAAGAACGATATCAATCCGTAGAAAAACACCCACAGAAGCATCATTTTCATCTGTCCTTTTAAATCTCCGCGCTTTTTATACATACTGATGATTGCCAACACCGCTATACAGCTCCAGTCAGCGGGGAATGCACTGCATATGAGCAGAAAAATTATTATGTGTTTCAGATATTTATTCATACGCTTTTCTTCATGCTCCAACCACAGCACTACAACGGAAATAAACAGCGGGTACATAACACTTGTCTGATTAAAAATTCCCGAACGGAAAGGAACCGGATCAATACCGAATGAAAAGCAATATGCAAAATGCGATATGACCGCAAATATGAACATTCTGAGCATGTACTTTTTCGCATTTCTTGTGTAATAAAAACCCTCACAGACAAAAAACCACATGATAGGAGCTGTCAGCCTGCCGATCAGATGAAGTATGATAGGCAAGGGCTGCACAGGAAAGCCCGGATAAAAAAGATCCGCGATATGGTCTGCTGTCATCGCGATAATTGCTATTAACTTCAGATGATTTGCATTAAGTCCCTTTTTCTCCATTTTTTCCTCGCCCTCACGCGGGAGTGGTAAATTAATTATAGTGGATTCAGGTAATATTTATGTCAAATAAATATAAAATTGACATAAACATATTTTACTTAGCCCGGTAACGGATATATCTCTCAATTCTTGTTCATAAAGCATATTATCAATACATATAAGCGTAAGGTATGTTTTTTACGAATAAATAAGTTATTCTCAACTTTTATACAATGTATTCATGGTATAATCGACTGTATAGGAGGGATGATATGAGCGGTATAATGTTGAATTGGGATGACAGTGCATTCTTCTTCGGAATTCACAAAGGATACGGGGAAAGTGTTAAAGATAAACAGGAGGCAATCGCATATACGGAAGCTGTAATGGGTCAGTATCAGGGGACCAATGTAACGGATATAGTAATGTGCGTTAATGCGAGACTGGCATCTTACCCGTCAGTGACTATTGAAAATTACGGCGATTCATATAGAAGAAAAGTTCAGAACGGTGAGCAGGTGGATTTTTCAAAGACATGGGTATCGGCTTACAATAAGATTTTTAACCTATGGGGAATAGATCATTTTCAGATATGGATAGACAAACTTAAAAAGATGAATATCAAACCCTGGATATCAATAAGGATGAATGATGCTCATGAAACCAGGAATAAAACATCCTGTATTGCACCGGATTTCTATTATGATAATCCGCAATACAGAAGAGTGACATACAGTCCGGTTCAGTTATACTATGACGGTCTTTATGATTACGGGCAGGCGGCGATAAGAAAGCGATTTCTGGATTTTATTGACGAAACGCTGGGTCGTTATGATGTGCCCGGACTGGAACTGGACTGGATGAGGGAAGCTTATCTGTTCAGATACGGTATGGAACAGGAAGGTATTACCATATTGACCGGTTTTATGAAGGATGTAAAAAAGATTGTCAAAAAATATGAGAAAAAACGAGGTCACGGTATATCCGTATCCGTAAGAGTACCCAGCGGGGTGGAAACCTGCTATTATCTCGGACTGGATGTTGCAGGCTGGGCGGAACTGGGCCTTATAAACAACATAGTCATAACTCCCAGATGGTCGACGACCGAAACCGACATGCCCGTTGAAGTATGGAAAAAGTTGTTAAAGCCGTATAATGTGACCGTTGCGACGGGAATTGAAGTGCTTATGAGACAGAACAGGGAAGTTCCCTATACATACAATTGTAAGCAAACGGTGTATGCCAACAGTGCTGCATATTTCAGTGCCGGGGCGGATAAGTTTTATCTTTTTAACTATATGACAATGCCCGATTGTTTCGGAACCGATCCTAAAGATACCGCTTTATATAATCTTCACAAAGATATTAAGGATATTCTTAAAGGTTGCAACAGTCTGGAAAATTCCATTTCTCTTGACAGAAGGCATCTTGTCACTTTCAAGGATTTTACCGCTCCCTGGGAAAAAAGCGCGTATTATGTACCGGCACTTTGCAATCCCGATAGCAACGAACCGGTAATATTCAGAATAAGAACGGGGAAGACCGATAAGAATTCCGCGGCATATATTCAGATGGGTATTGTTTGTGATGATGTGCTGAACGATGATGACCTTCTCATATACCTCAACAGCCGGCAGGTCAAAGGGTTGAAGAAGACAGAACAGCCGGACTATTACATAAAGGACGGAAGATATATATGCAAAATACCCGATATAGATATGGTAAACGATATCAATATTCTGCAGATATGGTCCCGCACAAAAACATTTACAATTACACATATTGAGATAATGATAAAAGGAAAGGATATTTGATATGATTAAATACAATTTATTGCATCCTGCCGATCAGATTGTTATGCTGATGAACAGAATATACAGGTACGGAATGACCACTACCAGCGGCGGTAATCTTTCGGTACTGGATGAAAACGGCGATATTTGGATTACTCCCAGCGGAATAGATAAAGGAAGTCTTAAAAGGATAGATATAATGCAGGTAAAGCCCGACGGAACAATAATAGGTCCTCACAGGCCGTCGGTAGAGCTTCCGTTCCATAAGCATGTATACAGGACACGCCCCGAAGCAAAAGCCGTAATACATGCCCATCCGCCCGCTTCGGTAGCTTTCAGTATTGTCCGTCAGATACCCAATGTCCACCTTGTGCCTAATATAAACAGAATATGCGGAGAGGTGGGAATGGCGGAATATGATGTACCCGGCAGTGAAGCTTTGGGTGAAAACATAGCCGCGGCTTTTGCAAAGGGATATGATACCGTAATGATGGAAAATCACGGTGTTATCGTAATCGGTAAGGATCTTTTTGACGCTTTTATGAAGTTTGAAACCATTGATATGTGTGCGAAACTGGAAATAAGGGCAAAATGTATAGGGAATATAAAACCGTTGTCGCAAAAGCATATAGACATATCGTTACAGAAAAAAGGTCTGCCCATGCAGGAGTTTGTTCCTTCGCACTATTCTTCCGAAGAGAGGGCGGTAAGAAGAGAGATGTGCGAGCTGATACACCGTTCTTACGACCAACAGTTATTCACCAGCACTCAGGGGACATTCTCGGTCAAATTAAGCGATGATGCCTTTGTAATAACTCCCTACGGAGTAGACAGAAAATACATTACAGTAGATGATCTTGTAAGAATTGAAAACGGCAAATACAGAGAAGCGGGAAAGAATCCGTCACGTTCGGTGGCACTGCATCTGCAGATATATGCAATGCAGCCTCATGTTAAGAGTATTATAATATCTCACCCGCCCAATATGATGGCTTTTGCGGTTACCGATTGCGTGTTTGATGCTCATACAATACCGGAAAGCTATATTGCTTTAAGAAATGTGCCTAAAATGCCCTACGGATCCAGTTTCCTGCAACCGGAAATGTTCGCCAGGATTTTTGATAAGAGAACGCCTGTCGTATTAGTGGAAAATGACTGCGTTATCTGTACCGGTTCGACTCTCTTACAGGCATTTGACCGACTGGAGGTTGCCGAGTTCAGTGCAAAAGCGCTTATTGATGCCGGTGTTCTGGGAGAAATGGTCAGGATAAATGAAGAGCAGACTGCGAAGATAGAAAGATTTTTCAAACTTGACTAAGAGAGGAATGCTTTATGTTAAGTAATGAAGCAAAGAAAAGATACCAAGCCTTTTGGGACAGGACTTCGTACGAAAGGTGTACAATGTATATCTTCCGAAAAATAAAGGAAGACGTTGTAATGCAAGGCGCTTCATTAGAAGATAAATGGATCAATTTAGAAAAGCGCACACAGGAAGCGCAGGAATTATATGTAAACTATAAGTATTATGCAGAAGGGTTTCCCACCTATAATACCAACTTAGGACCGGGCAGTATGGCGGCATGTATAGGAGGAGACTTCGAACTGGCTCCGAAAACTATATGGTTTGACCGCAATCCTATCATTAAAGACTGGTCGGAAGTTCCCGAATTGAAAATATATGAAGACAGTGAAATGTGGCAGATCATAACAAATCTGACTGAAATGTTATGCAAAGCCTCGCAAGGCAGATACTATACATCAATGACGGATATCGGGGGTCCGTTGGACATTATAGCCTCTTTGAGAGGTACCGAGCAGCTTTTATACGATTTAATAGACTATCCCGACGAGGTTAAGAAAGTTAACCAAAGAATCGAAGAGTTATGGAAGATAATGTACAATAAACTGTATGCCATTACATCCCGTTATCAGAACGGAATGACAAGTTGGATGCCGATATATTGTGAAAAGAGATATTATCCTTTACAGTGTGATTTTTGTGCTATGATTTCGCCGGACATGTTTTTAGAATTTGTAAGACCCAATTTAGCGGCTCAGACCGAATGGCTGGATCATTCCATATATCATCTTGACGGTATGGATGCCCTTCGTCATCTGGATTATATTCTGGATATGCCTGCTCTTGATGCTATTCAATGGAGTGCGGGAGCCGGCAAGCCCCCCTTATATGATGAATACTTCTTTGACTTGTATAACAAAATATCAAGGAGCGGGAAAGGGCTTATGCTTTATTACATTCCGTTGACGGAATTGGAAAATGTCCTGAAGAACATATCGACCGAAGGTTTGCTTATAACCATGCTGGTGGAGGAAGAAAAAGAAGCTTTGGAAGCCATTAAAATAGCGGAAAGCTACGGGGTTAAGTAATATTTTAGTGTAATATAGGGTAAAATAAGTGTTGGAACAGGCAACAGATAAAGCTGTTTTTTGGAAGCGGACTGCGAAGATAGAAAGATTTTTCAAACTTGACTAAGAGAGGAATGTTTTATGTTAAGTAATGAGATAAAGAAGAGATACCGAGCCTTTTGGGACAGGACCGCATATGAAAGATGCGTATTGAATATATCCCAAAGGATAGGCAAAGGCGTTGTAATGCAAGGCGCTTCATATATCGACAGATGGACCGATTTGGAAAGACGCACACGGGATGCGCAGGAATCGTATGTCAACTTTAAATATTATGCCGAAGGTTTTTCCACAGTGTTCACCAATTTCGGACCGGGCAGTATGTCGGCATGCATAGGAGGAGATTTCGAGCTGGCTCCGTCAACAATATGGTTTGACCGCAATCCCGTTATCAAAGACTGGTCGGAAGTTCCGGAATTGAAACTGTATGAAGACAGTTTGATGTGGCAGTTCATGACCGAACTGACGGAAATGCTGTGTAAAGCTTCACAACGCACATACTTTACATCCATGGCGGATATCGGCGGTTCGATGGATATTTTATCCTCTTTGCGAGGTGCAGAGCAGCTTTTATGCGACTTAATAGATTATCCTGAAGAAGTTAAGAAGGTTAATCTGAGAATCGAGGAGTTGTGGAAGATTGTTTACAGCAAACTGCATGCTATTACATCCCGTTATCAGAACGGAATGACAAGCTGGATGCCGATATACTGTGAAAAGAGATATTATCCTTTGCAGTGTGATTTTTGCGCCATGATTTCTCCCGACATGTTTTTAGAATTTGTAAAACCCAATTTATCGGCTCAGGCAGAATGGCTGGACCATTCCATATATCATCTTGACGGAATGGATGCCGTTCGTCATCTGGATCACCTTCTGGATATTCCGGCTATTGATGCGATACAATGGAGTGCGGGAGCCGGTAAGCCCCCTTTATATGACGAATGTTTCTTCGATATGTATAACAAGATATCAAGGAGCGGAAAAGGGCTGGTGCTTTTTTCCGTGCCGCTGACCGAATTGGAAAATGTTCTGAAGAACATATCAACTAAAGGTTTGTTTATAACTATGCAGGTATCGGACGAGAAAGAAGCTTCAGAAGCCATTAAAATAGCAAAAAGCTACGGGGTTAAGTAATATATTAGTGTAATATAGTGTAAAATAAGTGTTGGAGGGTATATTATGAGTTTTAAGATAGGAGTTATTACGGATTCGTTCAGATGTCCGTTGGAGCAGGCGATAGATAAAGCTGCGGCTTTAGGGGCGGACGGCGTGCAGATATATGCCACCGGCAGAGAGTTGGCACATGATACGCCCGATGACAGGGTAAAGAAGATATTGCGTCTGTTAAAAGATGCAGGTCTGGAATTGTCCGCTCTGTGCGGGGATATCGGCGCATTCGATGATGAAATTGTCAATATCGAGAGAGTTAAGCATTCAAAAAAAATAGTGGACCTTGCCGTAAAGATGGGAACCAAGGTGGTAACCACCCACATAGGAGTGGTGCCTGAAGATAAGAATCATAAGCAATACAGGACAATTCATAAAGCATGTTCGGAACTGGGAAGATATGCCGATTCTCAGGGAGTGAAATTCGCAATAGAGACCGGTCCGGAAAAAGCATACATATTAAGAATGCTTCTGGATGATCTGGATTGCACCGGAATAGCGGTAAACTTCGACCCGGCCAATCTGACCATGTGTGTTGATGATGACGCAAGAGAAGCGGTTAAAATACTGGCACCGTTTATAGTACATACCCATGCTAAGGACGGTATTATGTTAAGTAAATATGCGAATGACCCAAGATACGGCGAACTGGCAAAGAAGAGAGTATGGCTGGAGTTACCTTTAGGTGAAGGAGATGTCGGTTTTCCGACCTATCTTGAGGCTTTAAGGAAAATAGGCTATAAAGGGTTTTTGACAATAGAACGTGAAGTCGGGGAAGATCCCGCGAAAGATATTGCCAATGCGGTAACTTTCTTACGTAAACTTATATAGGAGGCAATAATGAAAATAGGGATAAGTTCATATTCATACTATAAACTTACAAGAAAAGGATTGATAGATTGCTTCGGTATTATTGATAAAACCAAGGAGTTCGGATTTGATGCCATAGAGTTTTCCGGAATGCCCGGCGATACATATGAAGAAAGATATAAGATGGCAAAGGATATAAAGAAAGCCTGTGATGATTGTAATCTTCTGATAACTAATTATTGCACGGGAGCCGACCTTGTAAAGGGGTCAAACTGGAATTTGCAGACCGAAATAGACCGTATAAAAAAAGAGATAGATATTGCAGCGGTGCTCGGGGTAAGTAAAATGCGACATGATGCATCTTTCGGTTTCGGAGCAACCGACCCCAAGGCACGTCCTCTGGATATGTATCTGGACAGGCTTGCTGAGGGGTGTAAAAAGTTAACCGAGTATGCCAAAGGAGCAAATATCCGTACAATGATAGAAAACCACGGCAGATACTGTCAGCACAGTTGTGATGTTTTGAGCATATACAGGGCGGTGGATGACGATAATTTCGGTATATTGATAGACATAGGTAATTTTATGTGTGTGGATCAGGACCCCGTTGAAGCCGTAGCCCAACTGGCTCCTTATGCATTCCATGTGCATGCAAAGGATTTTCATTTCAAGTCCGGCATTAACATGAATCCCGGCTGGGGATGGTTTTTAACCAAGCACGGCAACTATTTAAGAGGCTCCATTATAGGACACGGCGATGTCCCGCTCAAAGAATGTATCAATATCCTTAAGATATACGGATACGATGATGTGCTGTCAATTGAATTTGAAGGTATTGAGGATGTGCTCTCGGCTATAGAGAACGGTCAGGCCAATCTGAAAAAATTAGTTGATATGTAGGATATCAGTGACTGTCAGAGCAAAAGAGGATATTATTCCCAAGTCGTTACAAGTTCTTTTTTCTTGTTTACACAGTCAGCTAAATACAAATTGATAAGCGTCTGATACGGAATGCCGGTAGTTTTGGCTTGGTTTTTAAAGTACGCCACAGTATCCTCATTAATATTTATTGTAATCTGCTTTTTTAAGCTTTTTGCATAGGGGTTAGGCCTTGCATTTGAAAAATCATATTCAACCTTCATAGTTTGTCACCTCATAATTATTTTATAATTATTATTTAATTATTTGCAAGCATTATTTTTAATCGGCTGCCGTGTTTGAAATAACGGTTTTTTACCTGTAACATTCTTTTACGTATATCTGATGCAGTTATAACCGATTGTTGACATTACGGAAGTAATCATATTTATTAAAACTTGTTTCTATGATAAAATAACGAAAGAGGGTAGCATGAAGATTATTTCGGATTTTGACATGCATCTGTTCCGCGAAGGAACACAATGCCAGGCATACAGGATGTTCGGAGCACACCTGACTGAAAGCGGGTGTCAGTTCACTGTCTA
>JAKJBR010000049.1:0-7191 GCA_022706885.1 Bacillota bacterium | reverse complement strand
ATATATTCGGTGAAGGCAATTTTTATCTGGAGTTGCAATATAACAAGATACCGGAGCAGGAACTGGTAAATAAATATCTCATAAAACTCTCCAATGAGTTGAATATACCTTTGGTTGCAACAAATGACGTACATTACCTGGAAAAAACCGATGCAAAAGCACATGATATTCTGCTGTGTATCCAGACTGCAAAGACCGTTTTGGATGAGAACAGAATGAGGTTCCCGTCGGATGAGTTCTATTTCAAATCACAGGAAGAAATGATGAGGGAATTTTCCAATGTTCCCGAAGCTATAACCAATACACAGAAGATAGCGGATATGTGCGATGTTAACTTTAATCTTAATGAAATGCATCTTCCCAAGTTTCCTTTACCTGAGGGTATTGACCATTACGAATACATGAAGGATATGGTATTTGAGGGTCTGAAGAAAAGATACAAGAATAAATTGACCGAAAAACACATTGAAAGAGCCAAATATGAGCTTAAAGTTATAAACGACATGAAATATATCGACTACTTCCTAATAACGGCGGATTTCATCAATTACGCGAAGAAGAACGATATACCGGTCGGACCGGGCAGAGGAAGTGCCGCAGGAAGTATAGTGGCATATGCTATGGGTATAACCAACGTGGATCCTATCAGATATAATCTGCTTTTTGAGCGATTTCTAAATCCCGCAAGAATAACTTTACCCGATATTGACGTAGACTTCTGTTATGAGAGAAGATCGGAAGTAATCGAATATGTTAAAAACAAATACGGACAGGATAAGGTGTGTCAGATAATAACTTTCGGTACCATGGCGGCAAGAGGAGCCATTAAGGATGTCGGCAGAGCACTCAATCTGCCTTATGCATTATGCGATAAGATAAGTAAGATGATACCCAATGAACTGAAAATTACCATTGACAGAGCTTTGGAAGTCAATCCCGAACTGTTAGTGGAATACCAGACGGACCCTTCGGTAAAAGAACTGATAGATATGGCTAAAAAACTGGAAGGCATATCCAGACACTCCGGGATACATGCTGCGGGGGTGGTAATAACCGATAATCCCGTTAAAGAATACATTCCCATCCAGTTATCCGACGATGATTCCTTAGTAACACAGTTTCCTATGGATAATCTGGAGGAGTTGGGACTGCTTAAAGTAGACTTCTTAGGATTAAGGACACTGACCGTTATAAAAGATTGTATAGATCTGGTGAGGAAAAATCACGGTATAAATATTGACTTCGATAACATGGATTACGATGATAAAAATGTTTTTGAATATATATCTTCCGGTAACACATCGGGTATATTCCAGTTGGAAAGTGCGGGAATGACCGACTTTATGAAACGTTTCAAGCCCCAATCCATTGAAGACATAACATTAGGTATTTCCATATACAGACCGGGACCGATGAAGTTTATAGATATGTGTCTTTGTAACAAGAACAGTCCCGGAGGTACAGTTTATGAACATGAACTGATGAAACCCATTTTGAAAGATACATACGGATGCATGATATATCAGGAGCAGATAATGCAGATATGTCGCGATATGGCGGGATATACGACGGGTGAATCGGACCTGGTCAGAAGACTGATGTCAAAAAAGAAGATGTCGGCATTGCTGAAAGAAAAAGACAGATTTGTCAGAGGAGCGGAAAAAAATAATATACCTACTGAAGTAGCCAATAAGTTGTTTGATGAAATGACCGATTTCGGAAATTACGCATTCAATAAATCCCATGGAGTGGCATATGCATATATTTCCTATCAGACTGCATATCTGAAGTGCTATTATCCCGTGGAATTCATGGCGGCAACCATGAATAGTTTTATAGCAACAAGAGATAAGCTTGCGGAATACATTGAAGAATGCAGGTCGATAAATATCTCGGTACTGCCTCCTAATATTAATAAAAGTGATGTGAAGTTTACCGTTGAGGGAGGAAATATTCGCTATCCTTTAGCCGCTATAAACGGTGTAGGGATAAAAGCATGCGAAACCATAGTAAGCAACAGAAACCAACAGGGAGAATACAGGAGTTTCGTGGATTTTATTAAAAGAAACAGTAAAAGCGATGTCAATAAAAAGTGTATTGAAGGCTTTATAAAAGCAGGCGCATTTGACGGATTGGGAAACAACAGATGTGAATTATTCAGCTGCTATGAAGAGGTTGTGGATTCCATCAATGAACAACAGAAAAAGAACCTTGACGGTCAGATATCGCTTTTTGCAATGGTGGAAGATCCGACGGAACATGAATATGAGATAAGAAAGAGAGAGGAATTCGACCTGTCAAAGAAACTCATTATGGAAAAAGAAGCGATAGGCTTATACATGACGGGCAATCCTTTAGACGAATACAGAAGCGTTCTGAAAGAGATGAATCTTTTCAAATGCAGTTATAAAAATATTGACGAAACCGAGAGGGATTCGGTCAGACTTGTAGATAACGAAAGAGTAAAAGTGGCCGGGATAATAAACAACGTGCAAAGAAAACTCACAAAGAATAATGAAATGATGGCCTTTGCGGTTATAGAAGACTTATACGATACCATGGAGATAATAATATTCCCCAGAACCTTGGAAAAATATTCTTCTTTGCTTGTACCGGAAAATAAAGTGATTATAAACGGAAAAATAAGCCTGAAACAGGATACCGTTAAAATAATAGCGGAAGATATTGTTGAGTTGAATATTAAGAAAGATGACAGTATTACCGTAAATGAGGATACTGCCGATTACCGGAACAATAAGGAAAACATGCGAACGGATAACGGTATCAGTTTCTCCGATAATCAAAAACTCTATTTAAACGGAGATAATATAAATCTTTCGCAGCTGGAAGCTTTTGTAAAGTACTTTACCGGAAACTCCGCTTTGACTATCATTAAGAATGTAAACGGCAGTAAAATGGTTAAAACCATGTACTATAATCAGACTGTCGAAATTGTTAATGAAATGGCGGAACTTTTCGGAAAAGAAAATATGGCATTTAAGTAGATATGTGATAAAATTTTAATTCAGGAGACGGATTATGAAAA
This sequence comes from Bacillota bacterium, assembly GCA_022706885.1. Lineage (GTDB taxonomy): Bacteria > Bacillota > Clostridia > DUPQ01 > DUPQ01 > DUPQ01. The sequence goes on along the minus strand of JAKJBR010000049.1, from coordinate 4,145 downwards.
TAAAGACAATCGGAGTTTTAACAAGCGGAGGAGATGCACCGGGAATGAACGCGGCAATAAGAGCTGTCGTAAGAACGGGCATAGAAGACGGAATTACCACATACGGTATAAGCAGAGGATACGAGGGTTTGATTAACGGAGAGTTTGAAAAACTCAACGCAAGAAGCGTATCGGGCATATTGCAGAGAGGCGGAACTGTACTTAAGACAGCCAGATCCGACAGGTTTAAAGAAAAAGAGTTCCGTGACAGAGCAATGAAAATGTGCAGTGTTTTCGGAATAGAAGCTCTTGTGGTTATAGGCGGTGACGGTTCGTTCAGAGGAGCACTGGATTTCTTAAGAGAAGGAATGAAATGTATGGTTATTCCCGCCACCATAGACAATGACATTCCCTGTTCGGAATACTGTATCGGATACGATACCGCTCTCAATACCGCACTGTCCGCAATTGACAAACTGAGGGATACCGCATACTCACACGAGAGAGTAACCGTTATCGAAGTTATGGGTCGCCGTGCAGGATATATAGCCATAAACGACGGTATTGCCGGAGGTGCCGATGCCATAGTTATTCCCGAGATGGAGTATAATTTCAAAAAGGATATTATAAAGCCCATAATGGAAGGAAGAAACAGAGGTAAGAGGGATCACTGTATAGTTATTGCCGAAGGAGTAGGGGATACCGTAAATATTGCCAAAGAGATTGAGAGTACAACCGGAATAAGAACGGTTTGCACAATACTGGGATACATACAAAGAGGCGGAAGTCCCATGGCAAGAGACAGGGTAGTAGCCAGTAAAATGGGATTTAAGGCGGTAGAGGTACTTAATGAAGGTCGTTTCAACAGGGCAATATGTCAAAGAGGTAATCAGATTGTGGATATCGATATTGAAGAAGCATTAAAAATGGAAAAAGCTTCCTTTGAATATGACATGAATCTTGCCAGAGTACTTGCGATGTAGGAGCATAATGAAACATATACCTAACATAATAACATGCATAAGAATTTTGCTTATTCCGGTATTCTGCTACTACTTGTGGAATGACTGTGCCATAGCAGCGGGTATCGTTTTTATAGTTGCATCTTTATCCGATATATTAGACGGTTATCTTTCCAGAAAACTTAATGCGGTCAGTAATTTCGGTAAACTTGCCGATCCGTTTGCCGATAAAGTAATGCAGATTTCCGCAATTATACTGTTGGTTCTTTTGGGCAGGATGAGTGCATGGATTATGATTGTGATGTTCGTAAAAGACTTTATACTCATTGCAGGGGGACTGCTGATCAAGTTTATATATAAAATTACCGTTACATCAAGATGGTTCGGAAAGATTTCTGCACTGTACCTGAATGCGGTTCTTGCTGCGGGTATACTGTTTAGTTTGAACAAAAACATTATCGATATACTTATGATTATAGCGGTGGTTATGCAGATAATAACATTAATAGGATATACTACACTGAGTTTGAAAAAGATTAAAGAAATAAGCAAGGAAAAGAGGGCGGCATAGATGATAGGATATATTAAAACTTATCCGCCGGAATTGAAGATAAAGGAATATGTAAAGTACAATGCATATTATTGCGGAATATGCCATTCTATAAGGGACAGATGGGGACAGGTTCCGAGACTTACTTTGAATTACGATTGCGTGTTTTTAGCGGTTTTTATAGACTCCATAAAAAAAAAGGAGAATAAGTATTCGGACTTTCGTTGTATTGTTCATCCCGTTATGAAGAAAAAGAAGGTTATAAACAGCGATACGGTCGACTATATAGCGGACATTAACATATACCTTTCCTACATGAAACTTATTGATAATGTAAAGGATGAAAAGAATATCTTTCACTTGTCTTCCGAAAGGTTTATGAGAAAGTACGGGAAGAAATTAAGAAAAAAATATGCTGAACTTACGGATAAAATAGATAAGCATTTAGAGGATATGGCAACTTTAGAAAAGGAAAAATGTGACAGTATCGACCGGGTAGCGGAATGTTATGCAAAGATTATCGAAGATGTTTGTCTGTTTGCAGTAAAAGATATTGATGAGATTCTCAAGAATATTGTCGGTAGAATAGCATACAATGTAGGCAACTGGGTATATACGGCTGATGCTTTTGATGATATTGAAAAAGATATTAAAAAAGGAATGTATAATCCCTATCTTGCACGTTTCGGATATGAGAAGGGAAGAGATATAGCGGAATTTAAGAAAGAAATAAAGGAAAGATGCTCATTTTTATTGTATGCACCGTTAAAAGCCGCAACCGACTTATACGAAGATATGGATGATGAATTAAAGGATCCTATTGTAAAGAATATAATATATGAAGGTCTTTACGACAGGACGGAAAAAATATTGAACGGAGAGAAATAAAATTGGACCCTTACAAAGTCTTAGGTGTTAATCGCAATGACAGCGATGAGACAATTAAAAAAGCATACAGAGAGCTGGTTAAAAAATACCATCCCGATAAATATACCGATACGGACCTGAAGGATCTTGCAAACGAGAAGCTCCAGCAGGTAAATATGGCATATGATACCATCGTAAAGAACAGAAAAAGCAAAGATTACGGTTATTCATATGATGAAAGCAGCTATAAAGGCAGTTTTGCAGAGGTAAGACGCCATATACTTAATAAAAATTATGCGGCGGCGGATAACATCTTACGTAATTCCGCAAACAGAAATGCCGAGTGGCACTATTTGCGCGGCGTTATATTCCAGAAACAGGGATGGTATGATCAGGCGTATTCATACTTTGAAAAAGCTCACCTGATGGAACCTTCCAATGCGGAATATGCAACGGCATATTCACAGACAAGAAGTACGGCAAATGCCTACAGAAGCAATGTATACACAAGAGGATACAGTTCAGCGGATGAGGACTTCTGCAGACTTTGCCAATGTATGCTTTGTGCCAGTTTGTGTTGCAGATAAAGGATAACAGACAATGCGGGAGAAAACCAAAGAACTTGCAAGATCGGCTATACTGCTTGCAATAATGATGATTTTGTTATACATAAGCACAATAATACCGGGATACAAACTGGCTTTTTATTTATTGATAAGTCTGATTCCCGGAATAGTTGTTATCGAGTACGGCATTAAACAGAGTATCATTTTCATAATCGCATCATTTATACTTTCTCTGGTAATGCCCGGAGATAAAATAACATTGCTGCTGTTTTACTCATTTTTCGGTATATATGCCGTAATTAAATATCTTATTGAAAAAATACGGTCAAGGATTATTATACTTGCAGTAAAACTGATATACTTCATTGCGGTATTTTTCCTGAACATGTATTTTGCAGCAAAGATTGCGGGAATATTGCCTGAAGTTATGCTAAAACATAATATGTGGTTGGTTTTTGGCGTAGCAATTATCGTGTTTGTAATATACGATATAATGTATACAAGTTTTTCTCAGTTTTACTTGAATAAGATAAAAAAGCATGTAAAATGAACACCGTTAAAGTTATAAAGTTTGTATTTTAAGAGAAGAAATGGAAGAAAAGTATTTAAAAAAAATAGAATTTGACAAAATAATAGCATTACTATCCGACTATGCGGACTCGGCACCGGGTAAATCAAGTGTTGAACAGATATCTCCTTCAACCGATTACGACACCATAATATCCGATCTCAGCCTGCTGAAATCCGCTATATATTTTATTAAAGTAAAGGGAAAACCCGGTTTTGAAGGTCTAAACGATGTAAGCGGTATATTTAAAAGATTAAGTCTTCAAGGGGTATTAAGTACAAAAGAATTACTTATAGTCAGAGATAATTCCTATATAGCAAGAAAAGTATTTGAAACAAATCAGACAATCAGTCGGGATAATGACGGGGAAGAGGACCGCAATATTAAAAAGGTAATCGCTGAAATAATTCCTCTGTATGATATTGAATCGGAGATAAGAAGATGCATACTCTCGGAAGAGGATATTGCGGACGACGCATCAAAGGAATTGCTGCGAATAAGAAGCAGCATATTAAAGAATCAGGAAGCTATAAAGGATAAACTGCTGTCTTTTACGGGAAGTGATAAGTACAGAAAGTATATGCAGGACAATATAATCACTATGCGTCAGGACAGATATGTCATTCCTATCAAAAGTGAATACCGAAATGTTG
>JAKJBR010000003.1:0-100315 GCA_022706885.1 Bacillota bacterium | reverse complement strand
TTAGGAATAACCCCTGTTCCAAATGTCGCTATGCTCATCCTGTACATGGCTTTTGCGTGAATTCTGTCGTGCCAGAGAAATCTTCTTAAAACTTTTGGAATTGACCATTCTTCCCCATAACTGCCTTCGTAAACTTTGCCTGACAAAAAATTTCCTCTTGCTTCCAATTCTTCAAAGCCCCGAATACGATTTTCTACTATTGTCCCATCATTTGAAATATCCAATCCGATTTCTCCCCAATAATATGTATTGACATTTTTAGTGTGCAAATACATTTCCGAGGCGGTTCTGGGAGCAGTGCCGTAAAAAGTTTTTCTTACGGGTAGCACGCTTTGATTCTTATCATGGAAAGAATTATAAAGGCTTAAAAAATCATTTGCCGATTTCAACACAAGAGCTTTTAGTCGCTCATACTCTTCAATTGACAAATCCTTTCTTTCCGTCTCGAATAAGACCTCTGAGTCTGCATCGCTAATGGATACATTCGTTGCGCTTTCCTGAGTAATTATCATTTTTATTAAAGACGGCGGAATTTCTCCCGTCCAGAGAAAATACGATTCAATTTCAATCGGCATTTTTTTCAAAGCCTCTTCTTTTGATGCTCCACGACTAAAAGCACCGATAACATTGCTTGAATATATCAAACTATCATTGCTATTATGTTCCCAAACACAGTGAACGATTATTTTGTCGTCAGTTGTCATCTTTGCCCCCTCAATTATATAAGCTTTCTCTATTGAGCATTTTTTCTAAAGTCAAATATTATCTCCTTTTCAGCCCGGCTTTTAATCCGATATCTTTAGTATATTCTGAATTGCAGTTATTAATACTCCAAGCTATCTTGATTCAGTAAGAAGTCATAAATATTCATTATTGTAATACCTTGCTCATTACGCCAAAGTGGAGCTTCATTTGCAACAACAATAATTTTTTTGAATGAGTCAGGTATTTTAATGAGTGATGCTTGTTCCTGATTCATCTTATTTAAATCCGGTACCGCAAAAGCGGATTGAACATAGTATCGTCGGCTTCCTCTGTTGGCAACAAAATCTACTTCAAGCTGTCTGCGTGTAATTTTCCCGGCACTGTTTTTTTCATCATGGGTAACAATTCCGACATCTACGGAATATCCTCGCAACAGGAGTTCGTTATAAATAATATTTTCCATTAGATGTGTTTCTTCATATTGACGGAATTCAAGCCTGGCATTTCTTAATCCCGCATCGCAATAGTAATACTTGCTTGGCGTTGAAATATATTTTTTCCCCTTTACATCGTAGCGACTTGCCTTTGAAATAAGAAAAGCATCGATTAAACAATCGATATAAGTTGCAATTGTTTTGTTGGACACATCTTTATACCCGTTACTTGCAAAAGTGTTTGCCAGTTTGTTAGGATTGGTATTTGAGCCAACCGAAGAGGCCAGAATATTCACCAGAATATCTATAATATCATCTCCGCGTAAGTTGTTGCGATTAATGATATCGTCCAAGTATACTTTTTTAAATAAATTCTTCAGAAAAATCTCCTTTTGCTCCGGTTTACGCTGCTCAACTATCTGTGGCATCCCGCCGTACATACTATATTCTTTCCACGCCTCTGCTTTTGTACCGCTGAAAACCGAACAAAATTCCGAGAACGAAAGCGGATAAATTCTGATTTCATCCCCTCTGCCTCTAAATTCAGTTAATATATCGCTTGATAAAAACTGTGAATTGCTTCCTGTAACATAGATATCTGCGTTTTTTATACGGTTTAACCCGTTAAGCAACTTTTCAAATCCCTCTACAAGCTGAATCTCGTCCAAAACAATGTAGTAAGTCCCATTATCGGTGATTTTGCTCCTGATATAGTCGCCAAGCAGTTTTCTATCAAGCATTTTTTCATTTTGTTCATCGTCGAGTCCAATCATTATAATATGATCCTCGGAAACACCGGAATTTATGAGCCAATCACGATATATGTTAAATAGGAGATAGGATTTTCCACAGCGTCTTATCCCCGTAATAACCTTAATCATGCCATTTTCTTTTCGGTCTATCAATCTATTCAAATAAAGATTTCGTTCTATCATGAATTACAATCCCCCTCAAAAACTTGACCGTTTTAGTAATACCATTATCCGCTATTATTTTTCATAAGTCAATACTATTCAAATTTGCAATCATATCCGGTATTTTCGCCATAAGTCTCTCTGTATTATTTTTCATAAATCTTACGTACAGCATCATTAGCTCTATTCCTGTTATGGCAGTTTCCCTTATCCGAGTTGGATATAAATATCATCAATCATACTTTGTGGAAACCCTGAAAACTTATTATTTGTACTTGTAAAGTAACGCAGTTCTACTTCCGACTACTTTAATATCGTTGTGGCGGGGTTGGTTTTGAAGTAGGTTGTTCCGTTTATTTTCTCCGACAACAGATAACTCTGCTCAACCAAATTGTTAAGTATTCTACTCCTTAAGTAACTCGAGTCCGTTATTCCTAAAAAGGTTGCTATTTGCGAGCTCTTTCGCGGACTGTAGTAGCAAAAAGAAAGATTTTTATTGTCGTAAATACTTCCGTTTTCTATCGGTATATATTCTAAAACAGGTAAGCTTGATTCGCTTATCCCGCCTTCGTATGTTAAGTCCGGTAAAACAAGAGTAAAGTGGTCTGATTTGGAATATATAAACGGTCTATGCGTATTGCCCGCATCTTTATACTCCTGTGCAATTTTTTCAAAACCTGTACCCGCCGCTTCCATAACATTGCATTTGACCAATATATCGGAAATAAGTTCATTTCGTCTTTTTGAAATAATAGACATTAAATCATATTGCATGACACAACTTCCGCTTATTGATTTACTTCTGTTATACTTCAATGGTTACTTCAACGCAACTTCAATGATTACTTCAATGTAACTTCAATAACTATTGAAGTAGTTATTCCGGATTAGTTAAAAAAAAGAATACGGTACAAAAAACAGTCATATAATAATCAGAAAAAAACATATTCAAGTGTTTGAGGGATTTCTATTCAATTTTTTATAAATAGGCACACTGTTTTATGTTTAATCAATACTCTTTTATTACCTTCCATTGATTATACAAATCATCCATGGAATATCTTGCATTGGCAGGGCTGGTAGACGGAAGTTGAATAGCTTTAGCTTTCGTTTTTTGCTCCTGATATTTCTGATAGTAGTGATAAGCGGTTGCTCCGTTACAGAAAACTTTCTTTATATCCGCCTCTTTAAAGATTCGGCTTAAATCCGAGGGGATTACATTTTGGATACTGGAATCACCTGACCCGATGATATCACATTGATAAATGACGTCATAGACGGCAATACGGTGCTGCAAAAGAAAGGTTCTTCGCTCTTCAATATCCGTACTCAGTTTCACATCAAAAATCCTCTCAATCAAAGGCCAGAAACGATTCTTCGGGTGTCCGTAAAAGAAACCGTATTCTCTGGTTTTTACGGACGGAAAGGAACCCAAGATTAAGATTCTTGAGTCCTCTTTAAAAAGAGGTTGTAACGGATGAGTAATAGTTTGGTGTTTGTTCATTTTTCTATTTGTCATTTTGTACGGTAGTTGTCGGACTAAACTGTTTCTGTGTTACATAAATGTGTCCGATTGCAAATATAACGGAAAAACCCACAAGCAGCCAATGTCGCAATAACAATCCGCTAAAGAAAAAGATGCATGCGGGCAATATGGCTAAGATAAGTGCACGGTTTTTGTTCTTCTTTTTTAAGTATAGTGCAAATACCGACCAATATGCAACTAACAGCATACCGTTACCTATGATATAAAGGAGCATTTCAAATAGACTTGCAAATCCGAATTTCCAAACTAAAAGAGGTAGCCACATCAGGATAATGCAGGCATATCTTCCGATCTGCTCCGTTATGTTCATATATTTATCGGTACAAACATTTTTCTCATTTTTGTTTTTTACGGCATAAACAATATTCGGTATAATAAGAAGAAGCACAATACCCGCTCCGAACACATTAATCCATCCGAACTCCATGCATTTCTCCTTCACAAATTCCGATTCTTGAATAGCGGATTATTACTTCTCCCTTATATCCGTTATCACCGAACCGCCCTGAACGGTTACCCAGCCCCATTTAAGACGGGCTTCCATTTCCATCTTGGCTAACAGTTCCTGTGTTATGGATTCGGCTATAAGTCTGTTGGCTTGGGCTTCGGCCTGTGCTTCAATCAGTTTAATCTGGGCCTCTATTTCCGCCTTTTCCTTGTTTGCCGATGCCTCTATTACTCTTTGCTGGGCTTCTATTTCCACACGAAGACGTTCCTGTTCCGCCGTTTCTACGCGTTTTTTGGCAATAGCTTCATCCTGAATGGCTTTTTCAATTTCCGCTCCCGCATCGGTATCGGTAAAGTTAATGGAAACGAACTGTATACCGTTTACTGCAAAACGTTTTGTAAGTTCCTCTTCTATACCTGTGTAAAGCTCATTTCTCTTTTCGCCCAATATTTCGATAATATTGTACTGTGTCGAAATTGCTTCGATACTTCTTTGTACGGTCGGGGATACCAGACTTACCGCGACATTCTGCAAAGTTCTGTATTGTTTAAATACTTCATAGGCTTTTTCCGGAGAAACCTTATACTTTACGTCAATAACCATTTCAACATACTGGCTGTCTTTTGTCTGACCGGTAATACCGGTGAGGGTACTTGTCTGCACTTCGGTACTGATTATATATACATTATCGAATACGCCTTTAAAATGCCATCCTTCGGGCAGTGTTTCCTCCAATACTCCTTTGAACGGGCTATACTGTACACCTACGGAGTTTGCGGGAATAACCGCAATGGAAGCAATGAAAAATGCTATTATGAGCGGAAGTGCGGCAACAATACAGTTTGCACGGAATTTCTTTTTGCTGTCCTTTTTGCTGTTGAAATAAACTATGACGCTTAGTAAAGCTATTGAGATTATCAGTCCTGCTATCAATGTTGTCATGTTACATGCTCCTTTTCTTTTATATCGTTTGTTACTGATAAGTGTCGGTACTTTTTAGTAACTTATAAACATCGGTCTTTCCATAAAATATTATATCTTTACCCTTATCAAGTCAAATGCTTATACCTTGTAAACATCAGTAATAATGATAGAATAGGTTATGGAGGATTTTGTATGTCATATGAGTTAGGAATGCAGGCTGTTAACCTGGAAATGCCCGATATAGTACCGAGAACCGAATATTCTTATCAGTTGGCATACGAACTTTTACATGCGGTTACGGGAATAGCCGTCAATAAGGATTCCGATGATGATACAAAGTTCAATGCAATTACCGCCTTTGAAAGAGCATGGGATATATCACTTTTCTGGGCAACCGGAATAGGCAGTAATATCTTCGGAGATAAAAGGACCACTATGGGGCATGCGGGATTTGAAGAAGGTTACGGGGATTATATAGATAACAAGCATGAAGCCTTTACCGATATTGAGGAAATATATAATCTGGATTTTTATGAGACTTACGGAACAATTGATTTAAAATCCAAGGCAAAAGCGATAACCGAGGGTTATCTTGAAAGATGTCAATTGCATCCTGACGGAGTTAATACTTCAGGTATATATGTCACATGTATATCGGGAATTTTAGAGATACTGGGATGGGATATGCTGCTGTCGGCTGCCGGGGAAGATCCTGCCCGTTTCGGTGAGTTTACCGTAAGATATTCCCAATGGATTTCACAGTACTTTAAGGCGCTGGCCAAATCCGATGTTCCCGTATGTATGATACATGATGATATGGTATGGTCATCGGGACCTTTCATAGCTCCTGCCTGGTATGACAAATATGTATTCCCTTATGTTAAGAAAAATATCTCTTATTTGAAAGAAGCGGGCAAAAAGGTCTTATTTACCTGTGACGGCGGGTTTGACTTGTTTGTTGATAGGTTTGTGGATATGGGGGTTGACTGTTTAATATTTGAACCTCTTACGGATTTAAAATATATTTGTGAAAGATACGGGAAAACCGTTTCCATTATCGGAAATGCCGACACGAGAATAATAATGAAGGGGAGCAGAGAAGATATTTATGATGAGGTAAGACGGTGCATGGATTTGGGTAAGCCCTGCCCCGGATACATGCTTGCAATAGGTAATCACATAACTCCCGGGCACAATGTCGAGAATTACCTTTACTATAATGAAGTATACGAGAAACTGAAAAGAAGATAAAAAGCTGAGAATGGCTGAATGAGACACTTGCTAAAATGCATCCCGGTGGACATAAATGAATTAATAAAGTGAAGAGAGAAAATAAATAAGGATAAAAAGGAAATATGCCATGAGTTTAGTAATAAACAAAACAAGAGAAATACTGTTGGAAAAGTGTAGACAACACAAAGAGCATGTCGGATATGATTACTGGAACGATCACATAAAAAAAGTGGTTGAACATGCACTTTATTTAGCCGATTTGTACGGAGCCGATAAAGAAATTGTGGAGTTGGGTGCACTTCTCCATGATATCTCCATGCCTGCTGAGTATGGTAGTAGAAGCGCGCACTATGTTTACAGTGCGGATATGGCGGAGCAACTGTTGACGGATTTAAATTATCCTCAAAATAAAATAGAAAGAGTGGTAAAATGCGTTTACAATCATAGCGGCAGAAATCAACACTTAAGAACAACCATAGAAGAACATTGTGTAGCGGATGGAGATGCACTTGCTCATTTTGACCGTATTCCGTCTCTTTTCAGTTTGGCATATAATCTCCATGGGATGAGTCTGGAAGAAGGCAGGGAGTACGTGAAAAAACGGTTACAAAATGATTTTTCTGAATTAAGCGAACAAACTAAAGAAATGTTCAGAAAGAAATATGAAACTATTATGGAAGTAGTATTTGTAGAGTAGATGTTGTGATGTTATACATATGACCGTTGACTTTTCTTCTTTTAAAACATATTATAAATATATATTTCAAGGAGCATATAACTTATGAAAACAACACCTTTAACCTCTGTGCATGAATCTTTGAGAGCCAAAATGGTAGACTTCGGGGGCTTCTATATGCCTGTGCAGTATACCTCCATCATAGAGGAGCACAATGCAGTAAGAAGCAAGGCGGGTATTTTTGATGTCTCGCATATGGGAGAGATTTCGGTAACGGGAAAAGATGCGATAAAATATTTGAACTATATTATAACCAACGACATCGGTGCCATATCGGAAAATCAGATAATGTATTCACCCATGTGCTATGAGCATGGAGGATGTGTGGACGATATCCTGATATACAAGAACAATGATAAAGACTTTCTTGTGGTTGCAAATGCGTCCAATACCGATAAAGATTATGACTGGATGAAAAAACATACAAAAGGGTATGATGTGGTTGTCAGTAACCAATCGGATAAATACGGACAGATTGCACTGCAGGGACCTGAAGCGCAAAGTATTTTGCAGCAATTGACTAAGACCGATCTGGAAGAGATTGCATTTTACAGATTTAAGAATAATGTGGTTGTGGACGGCGTGAACACCATGGTATCCAGAACGGGCTATACCGGAGAAGACGGCTTTGAGATATATATGCCTGCTAGCAACACGGAAAAACTGTTCAGAAAATTCATGGAATCAGGTGCTACCCCGTGCGGTCTGGGAGCAAGGGATACATTGCGGTTTGAGAGTGCATTGCCTTTGTACGGACATGAGTTGTCCGAAGATATAACACCGCTCAATGCGGGGCTCAAGAGCTTTGTTAAACTGGAGAAAAGCGATTTTATCGGAAAAGCCGCTCTGGTTGAACAAAACGAAAAAGGTGTGTCCGTTCGGTCTGCAGGTTTGGAAATGGTAGACAGAGGTATAGCAAGAAACGGCTATGACGTATTCAATGAAGAGGGCGAAAAGATAGGTTATGTAACAAGCGGCAGTAATTGTCCGAGTTTAGGTAAGAACTGCGCATTGGCTCTTATCTCCACGGAGTATACCAAAGCAGGTACATTTGTTTATGTGGATATAAGGGGGAAAAAGATTAAAGCAGTAACGGTAAAGAAACCGTTTTATAAAAAAATGTATAAAAAATGATAAGGAGTGGGATATGAGATTTACAAGGGATCATGAATGGATTAAAAAAGAAGGCAAATATGCGTATATCGGCATAACCGACTATGCCCAGCAACAGTTGGGAGATATCGTTTATGTCGAGTTGGCGGAAGAAGATCTCGTACTGCAGCAAGGCGATGTTCTTTGTGCAATTGAATCGGTAAAAACCGCGGCGGAAGTATACATGCCGGTAAGCGGGACGGTTATTGAAGCCAATGCCGAGCTGGAAGATGCTCCGGAAAAGATAAATGAAGATCCGTACGGCACATATTTGGCTAAGATAATTATTGATGATGAATCGGAACTGAATGATCTTATGACGGAAGACGAATATAACGAGTTCCTCGAAAGCGAGGCGGAATAATGAGATATATACCGGTAACTGACAGGGACCGGCAGGAAATGTTGAAAAGATGTAAGGCCGACAGTGTCGAGCATCTTTTTTCTTGCATTCCCGAGCAAGTCAGGCTAAAAAGACCTTTGAATTTGCCGCCGGCAAAAAGCGAAATGGAACTTATGAAATACATGCAGTCTTTGGCTGCACAAAACAGCAACACCGACAATTATGCATGTTTTTTGGGTGCAGGCGCTTATGACCACTATATACCTTCGGTTATATCTCACCTTATATCACGCCAGGAGTTCTTAACGGCATATACCCCGTATCAGCCGGAAATAAGTCAGGGAACACTTACCGCTATCTTTGAATATCAGACAATGATATGCGAACTTACAGGAATGGACGTTGCCAATGCTTCCATGTATGACGGTGCATCGGCTCTGGCGGAAGCATGTGTAATATCCTCAGGCGCTTTGCGTAAAAGAAGCGACATAATCATTGTAGAGGATATGCATCCGGAGTACAGAGAGACCGTGGAAACATATCTGAAATTCAGAGATATAAAATATACATCAATGACGGTTAAGCAGTTATTAAATGCCGATTTAACAAACGTAGCGGGAGTATGTGTGCAGTATCCTTCTTTCTACGGAGATATATATGATATGCAGAGTATCGGGGACTATGTAAAACAAAGCGGCAGTTTATTTATTGTCTGTGCAAATCCCGTGGCGCTGGCACTGCTGAAATCGCCTAAAGATTTCGGTGCGGATTTCGTAGTGGGAGAAGGTCAGCCTTTGGGAATGCCCTTAGGATACGGCGGTCCTTATCTCGGATTTTTTGCATGTGTTAAAGAGCACATGAGAAAGATGCCCGGAAGAATAGTGGGTAAAACTACCGATGTGGACGGGAAAACCGCTTATGTACTTACCCTTCAGGCAAGGGAACAGCATATAAGGAGGGAAAAAGCCACTTCCAACATATGTTCCAATCAGGCATTATGTGCTTTGACGGCAACCATTTATCTTTCGGTGACAGGTAAAAAGGGATTTAAGCAGGTCGCACAGCGCTGTGTGGATAATGCACATTATGTTTATGAAGGGCTGCTGAAAACAGGTAAGTTTGAAAAGACTTCGGATATGCCTTTCTTCCATGAGTTTACGGTTAAACCGAAAGTAAATATAGCGGCTTTGAACCGATATCTTTACGGACACGGATTTATAGGGGGTCTGGAAACCGACAGAGGATGGCTTATAGCCGTAACGGAAAAAAGGACCAAAGAAGAGATGGATGAGTTCATAAGAAGGGCGGGTGAGTTTAATGGCTGAATTGATATTTAATTTATCTAAAGAAGGAAAATGCGCATTTTCACTGCCCGAAAGCCGAGTACCGTCATATGAAATAGATAAAAAGTACACAAGAGATGATGATGTTTTGCTTCCCGAAGTATCGGAAGTGGATGTTATAAGACACTTTACCAACATTTCCAGAAATAATTACGGTGTGGATCAGGGATTTTATCCTTTGGGTTCTTGTACAATGAAGTATAATCCGAAGATCAATGAGGATGTTGCAGGCCTTCAGGGATTTACTTCATTACATCCTTATCAGCCGGAATATCAGGTTCAGGGTGCGCTTAAAGCGGCATATGAATTGGGCGGGTATTTATGTGAGATAACAGGCATGAAAGGTGCCACGTTGCAGCCTGCTGCGGGAGCTCACGGTGAAATGACCGGTATAATGATAATAAAGGCTTATCATCAGAACAGGAATGACAATAAAAGAACCAAAATGATAGTTCCCGATTCCGCTCACGGAACCAATCCTGCAAGTGCGGCAACGGCGGGATATGAGATAGTACAGGTTAAATCGGATGATTTGGGACTGGTGGACATTGATGCATTGGCCGCCTTAATGGATGATGAAACCGCGGGACTGATGCTGACCAATCCCAATACTTTGGGATTATTTGAAAGCAATATTACAAAGATAGCAAAGATTGTGCATGACAAGGGCGGTTTACTATACTACGACGGAGCCAATCTTAATGCGGTTATGGGTATTGCCCGTCCGTTTGATATGGGATTTGATGTTGTTCATTTTAATTTGCATAAAACAATGTCCACACCTCACGGCGGAGGAGGCCCGGGAAGCGGACCGGTTTGCGTGCGAGAGGATTTGGTAAGATTTCTTCCGGCACCGGTGGTCTGCAAAGACGGCGACCGATATTATTTAGACTATGACAGAAAAGATGCAATCGGTCGTGTAAAAGCATTTTACGGTAATTACCTTGTGTACATAAAGGCACTCGCCTATATACTGACAATGGGCCCCGACGGGTTAAAGAAGGCAAGCGAGACCGCGGTACTCAATGCCAACTATATAATGGCGGGAATAAAAGATAATTTTGTCATTCCGTATGACAGATTCTGCATGCATGAATTTGTGCTTTCCGGAAGCAGACAGAAAGAGCAATACGGCGTATCCACATTGGATATGGCAAAAAGACTTATGGACTACGGCTATCATCCGCCGACAATATATTTCCCTCTGATTGTTCATGAAGGCATGATGATAGAGCCTACCGAAACCGAGAGTAAGGAAACTCTGGATAAGTTTATTGAAGCATTGAATAAGATAGCAAAAGAAGCAAAAACAAATCCCGAGCTTCTGCATGAAGCTCCCCATAACACATATGTCAGAAGGTTGGATGAGGTAACGGCCGCGAGAAATCCCGTACTTAAATGGGAGAAGGAACAGGATGAATGAACGGGAGCGATAGTTTAACCGAAAGGTTTATCCTGGAGATGGAAAAGAAGATTGTGAACGGGGAGTATGATATTAATACTATGCTCCCCTCTTTTCGTAAACTTTGCGATGAGTATAATGTGTCAAGAAGTGTAATAAACACCGCTGTGGCGGTGCTTAATACTAAAGGATTTGTGGACATAATACCGAGAAAAAGTGTCAGGGTACGCAACTGGAAAAAACAAGGTACACTTCTGACAATGAATTCCTCTATAGCATTAGGCAAATTGGAACCGGAAACCGTAGACAGTTTTTTTGATATCTTTGCATTTATACAATGTAACGGAGTATATGAAGCGGCATCAAAGGCAACAGAGGAAGAGCTGATTCAGCTGGGAAAAATAATTGAGCAGGAAGCATTACTTAAAGATGAGAAAAAGCTTGCCGCTTTGTATCATGAGTTTTATAAAAAGATAGCAGATATATCGGGTAATATGGCATATTCACAAGTTTTCATGTCATTGGAACAGGCGATATACGCAATTTCCGATATATATGTACCTGATGCGAGTGCGAAACAGCAATGCATGAAAATGCACAATAATATCTATCAGGCGCTCAAGGCAAGAGACGGACAGAAAGCCCGATGGGAGATGCAGGCGCTGTCGGACCATCTGAAAGTTTTGGTCGAGTATAAGACAAGCAATCTTAAGAGAAAGTAACGGACATTATTCTTAAAGATGTTATAAAAACACCCTTAAATATGCACTATATTTGCATAAATAAGCGGTGAATTTTAAATTCTTCATTGACATTATTTAGCACATAGTATACTATCCTAATATGGAGGATGTACTGGTATGAATGTGCCGAAGATTGTTCCCATAGCAGAATTACGAGATACAAAGCATGTACTGCAAATGTGCAGAGAAACAAGAGAACCTATCATCGTTACAAAGAACGGATATGGCGAATTGGTTATAATGAGTATTGAAACTTTTACCGAAATGACTGAAGAGTTAAACAGACTCAGAAAGCAAACTGTAAAGGATAGCACATATTAGCTGATTTAAATTGTTGTATACATGTATCCACTTAAGGTCTAAAGTTATTTTATAAACCATTTGGCATTATGCGGTTAAATAGAAGAGTCTCGGTGCTCTTCTATCTTTTTACGCGCGCATTTCCTTGGTATATACTCCATATTACTTCTTCGTCCGCAGGTTGAGCGTAATCTGTTAAAAGGGTAGTTGCCAGTGCTCCGCTTGCCCATGCAAACTGTATCCATTTTTCCGGTTGCCATTCTTTAAGAATACCGTATAAGAGACCGCCGACAAATCCGTCTCCGCCTCCTATTCTGTCCAAAACGGGAATTTCACGCGGCTCCACAACATACCAGTTACCTTCGGCATATATGATGGCACCCCATAAATGTAAGTTTGCATTTTCCACTTGTCTTAAAGTGTTTGCAAATACTTTTACATTTTTAAACTGTGCCGATATCCTTGTTATCATTTCTTTGAATGCATCGGTTTTGGAAATTGCCTTACCTCCGGCTTCCGGCCCCTTGACACCCAGTGCCAGTTGAAAATCTTCTTCGTTTCCTATCAATATATCCGATATGGAAGCAATCTTTGTAAATATTTCACGGAGTTCTTTCTCTCTTCCTTTCCAGAAGGAATCTCTGTAATTTAAATCAAAAGATATGGCGGTTCCGTATTTCTTTGCAGCTAATGCAATATCCAGACAGCATTTTGATGATTCTTCGGAAAGAGCCGCTATCAATCCCGAAAGATGTAAAATTCTGCAACCTTCCTCTTTGAATATTCTTTCCAGATCAAAGTCCGATGCGGACAATGTTCTGCCCACTTCGCCCGCTCTGTCATTCAGCACCCTGGGTCCTCTTACCCCGAAGCCGCTGTCTGCTATATTGAATTGATGGCGATATCCCCAAGGACCTCCCTGTTCAATATCAATCCCTTCAAATTCTATATTTCTTTTCCTGAGTTCTCCCTTTATGTAAAGAGCAATGGGGCTGTCCTTAACGAATTTTGTTAAAACCTTGGCTTTTAATCCTAAAGCCGAGGAAATGTTTAAAACATTGGTCTCCGCGCTTGTTGCATGCATTTCGTACAGGTTGGACACATTTACAGGCTGGCGATTGACGGGAGTAATCCTGATACCCATGCTTGTGACGGCCATAATATCGTATTTACAGTCTTTTTTTAGAATCATAAAATACACCTCCGAATGATTTACTGACTTATATCCGATATTATATATCATTACGGGAAAATAAGGAAATGTTGCCGGGTTTTTATTAAAATACTTGTAATCAATAGAAACAACAACTTATAATGTTTAAATCTTTTTGCAAGTGGTGTATAATACCATTTGCGTGCTGGAGGCATATTTGCTTGAAGGGTAGAAAAAGAAAAATAACCATGGCAGTGCTTTTACTGTTACTTGCCATAAATCTTACATCCTGTGCATTAATAACTTTGATAAAGAAAAATGATGCAACACCGGGTAACAGTCCCTTTATGCAAAAAATTTCGTTTGATCCCTATTCCGTAGGAATGTGCTTGGAAGATGTCAATACCGATCATGCAAAATATGTAGCAGATATTGATGAATTTTATACCCATTTTGATTCCTGTGTTGCAAAAAAACACAGAAGTATATTTGTACGCTCGTCATCACAGGACAGTTTTTCTTCTCTTGATTGCTTGGACGAATATGGATTAAAAGGATGCTACCGGACGATTTATTCGACAAACAGCGGCAGCTATTTTGCAATATATGAGTTGGAATATTATCCCGGTGACAGTGTTGTGTATGCGTATCTCAATAATGACAGATCATTGCTCAGTCAGAAAGAATTGGAACTTTATCGTTTTGCCGTGGATTTCGTAAACAATCGTCTGGACAGCAAAATGAGTGATTATGACAAGGAAATTATTATTCACGACTATATATGTGAAACTCTGGGTTACCAAAAAGAAGCCGACAACGATGCGGATAAATACAATATAACCGGTGCATATTGCCTTACAACGGGCTTTGCCAACTGTCAGGGATACACAGATGCATTTTATATGCTGGCCAATATGGCGGGTATAAGATGTCAGAAGGTAAGCGGAGAAGCGCAAGGGACCGCACACACCTGGAATGTTGTGAACATAGACGGAAGATGGTCTTATATCGATGTAACATTCGATGATACGGCATTTGACAGTGACGGAGCGGTTTTCTATGCCTACTGTAATGTTCCCGAAGAATATCTGGTAAAAAGTCATATTTTTGCTGACAACCAAACACTGTTCCCGACTACCGGGTATGAATATTTCTACTATACAAGAAAAGGAAATGCGGTATTTAGCAAGGAGGATTTCCGGCAGATTGTCTATCTGCCCATATCCGAAGGAGCCACCCGGGTAGAAGCATTTATTCTTATCAAGGAAATACAGCCGCTGTTGGATACGCTAAAAAATTTGAATAAATCCATGCAGCTGAGCTATTTCGAAATAAATGAATGTACCCTTCTTGATGTAACCGTGCAGTGATGATATATTCAGGAATGAAGGAATTGGTGTATGACTAATATTCGGACAAATTCACAGATTGAGATGATTAGAGAAGCGGGTAAGATAGTTGCGGCTTGTCATGAAAACTTAAGGAAGATTATAAAGCCGGGTGTAACAACTTTTGCTATTGACAAATTTGTAGAGCAATTCATAATATCACACAATGCCATTCCTGCTCAGAAAGGATATCACGGATATCCGTATGCGTCGTGCACATCGGTAAATGATGAGATATGCCACGGAATGCCTTCCGAATATGTTCTCAAGGAAGGTGATATTGTCAAAGTGGACATGGTAGCCGATAAAGACGGCTGGATGGCCGATTCGGCATGGTGTTATGCTGTAGGAGAGGTAAGTCCCGTTGCACAAAAACTTATGAAGGTTACTAAAGAGTGTCTTTACAAAGGCATAAGCAAGGCTGTAGAAGGCAACCGTCTGGGTGATATAGGTTACCATATACAGAGACATGCCGAAAAGAACGGTTTTTCGGTAGTCAGGGATTTTACCGGACACGGTATAGGCAGAGCCATGCATGAAGAGCCCGCCATACTGCACTACGGACAGATAGGCAGGGGATTGAGAATAGTCGAAGGTATGGTTTTTACCGTTGAGCCCATGATTAATGAAGGGGATTATGACCTTTATATAGATCGGGACAACGGTTGGACCGCATACACTTCGGACGGCTCCCTTTCGGCACAGTATGAACACACCGTTGCCATTACTGCCAACGGTCCCGAAATAATGACAAAACAGGAATTTTAATATGTTTGGCAAAATAAAAGATTACTTACGAAAATTATATATTGCGGTATTCTACAGAAACGATACAAAGTTGCTTACCATGCCCGGCAAGAAAGACAGAGACTGGTTTATAGTACAGGGATTTGTAGGTACTGTTTTCGCACTGCTTACCGGAGCTACTTATCTGACCGGGCTTTTCAACAAAGTTAATGCTCCTGAAATAGTGATAGCTTATCTGCCTATTGTCGGAACCGTTGCAGGTGTCATAGCTATTTTTGCCGGATATATCATGCAAACAATAAAGAATCGTAAGAAATTCACTCTGATACTCAACACCATCTTAAAAACAATGATAGTCCTCATAGCATGGATTCCTTTGATATTTCCCAATCAAAATGCCTCGTATATCATGATAGCCATAGCTTTAATTGCTTATGCTCTTAACAACTTCATGGGTATTGCGATAAACAGCTGGTTTGTGGATCTTATAGACGTTAAGATAAGAGGTCAGTACATGAGTGTAAGGAATATGATTGCTTTAGTAGCTCATCTGCTTGTTCCTATCATTGTATCGGCATTTATTGATACCTCATCCGATCAGTACATGGCAATTGTTATTGTGTTTACCGTATCCTGGCTTGTCATGTGGGCGGAGAATTATTCTTTCTACAAGATAAATGAACCGCCCTTGCAACCTCCTAAGAAAAAGATAAAACTTAAGGATGTGCTGATAGTTCCCTTGAAAGACAAAACATTTATGAAATCCATTACCTCCATTTCCGTGTTTTATTTTATATGGTATCTGTCCATGTCCTTTGCAACACTTTATCAGTTGAATTACCTCGGTTTGTCGTACACTTTCATATCGATTTCCGCTACATTGAATGTCATACTGCAATTTATCTGGTACCCTGTAATAGGAAAACTTGTTGACAGACATAATACGGATTTTCTCCTTATCGTGAGCTACATCCTATATTTAATACAAGCTTTTTTGTGGGGATTTACCAATATTTCCTCAAGATACGTAATGACGATACTGGTCAATATTTTCGCTTCCATGGCCATACCGCTGTTTTCTCTGGTAGTGTTTAAAGCGAAATATGATGTTATTCCCGCAGAAGACAGATCTTTATATGACGGTTTCTATACAGCTCTGATTGCGTTAATAATTGCGGTAGCTCCCGCTATCGGAAATGTGCTGAAGGATTCTATATCCGTAAATGTCCGGCCGTTCGGCATATTTGAAGTACCTCAGTTTCAGTTGATATTTATGCTGTCCGGCATATTGCTGTTGGGACTTATACTGTTAAACATGAAAGATACCGTAAAGCTTTTCAAAGAAGCCAGGGACAGGAAAAACGATAATAAATAAAGAGGAATAACGAAAGGGGAAAATTGTGGAGATTTTAGAAAAACTTACTGCGACATTCGGAGTTAGCGGACGAGAAAATGAAATTAATCAGGTTATAACCGATATGGTGAAAAATCATGTGGACCGGGTTATGACCGACGGAATAGACAATGTAATAGCCGTTAAGAACGGGTACGGAAAAAACAAGAAGAAAATCATGGTTTCCGCCCATAAGGATGAGATAGGATTTATGGTCATGTATATAGATTCCGACGGATATATATATCTCAGACCGGTGGGCGGTATTCCCGTATCGGTTTCGATAGGAAACAGAATAATATTCCGAAACGGAACGGTGGGCGTATTATGTTTCAAAAAAGATGCCGAGAGTATTAAAAACAACAATGTCGGGGATATGTTTGCGGATATAGGAGCCAAGAATAAGGAAGATGCCATGAACTATGTCAAACCGGGAGATATGGGTAGCTATTACGGTCCTTTGTGTATGCTTAAAAATGACAGAGTGGTCGCCAAAGCATTGGACAACAGGATAGGTTGTTATGTTGCCATAAAAGCATTGATGGAGAATGAGAGACCGTATAATGATGTATATTATGTATTTACCAGCCAGGAGGAATTGGGCTTAAAGGGAGCAATAGTAGCAAGCAGAGTTGTGCAGCCGGAAATAGCTGTTGCCGTGGATGTGACATCTTCATTCGATACTCCTATTACCAAAGAAGGCAATGCGGTATTGGGCGGAGGAGCGGCAATTAAGGTCATGGACAGGTCGGTTATCTGTGATGAATCGCTGATCGGTATAATGCAGGATATATGCAAAAAGAATGATATAGCCAACCAGTCGGACATTCTTGCTGCGGGCGGAACCGATGCCGGAGCTATATATACATCCAACGAAGGTGTAAGGACGGGCGGTATATCCATACCCATGAGGTATGTGCACGGTCCGGTCGGAATGGTGGATATGAACGATGTTAAAGCCTGTATAGAATTGTTAAAAGGCTTTGCTAACCAAAAAATATGAAAAATCACATATATACAACAAAAGTTATAAATTTCATGTATTGAAAACGGTAAATATGTGATAAACTATTAATGTTATAATGCACGATTATCCGAGGGATTTATCTTTAAAAGAAGGGTTGGTGTTGTAATTGGACGAAAAAAACTTGAGAATTTACAAGAAAAACGAAAAGAAAATCTTCACCAAGGTAAATATTATGATTTACCTGATGATAGTTCCGGGACTGATACTGTACTACATTTTCCGTTATGTAACTATGCCCGGTATCATGATTGCGTTTCAGGAATTCACTACCGGTGGATTTAAGTACTGGTGCGGATTTGAGAACTTTGACAAACTGTTCGGCTTGAGAGCTTTCTGGCAGGCATTCAGAAACACATGGGTATTTATCGGTTTGGAATATTTGCTTATCAGACCGGCACCGATTATTCTGGCATTACTGCTTAATGAAGTGAGAATCATGTGGTTCAAGAAAACCGTTCAAACGGTTTCCACATTACCGAGCTTCCTTACATGGGTTGTTGTCAGCGGTATCTTTATACAGTTGTTATCACCCAGTACAGGATATGTTAACGTAATTATAGCTTTGCTGGGAGGGGAAAGGATATACTTTCTAGGGAAACCTCAGTTATTCCCCTGGTTGCTTACCGGTATGAGGATATGGAAGGGCGTAGGATATTCCTCCATCATATACCTTGCATCCTTGGGCGGTGTGGATCCCGAATTATATGAAGCGGCGGTTATTGACGGTGCTTCCAGGTGGCAGCAGACAATGTATATTACTCTGCCCGGTATCAAAAATACAATAGTCGTACTTTTAATATTCTCTTTCTCGGGAATAATGGGCGGACTATTCGAACCGGTTTTCACATTGACGGACGGTAACTCGTTGCTTGACGAAACGGCAATGGTTCTGGATGTATATATTTACAATACCGGTATCAGACAAGGAAAGTTCAGTATGTCGACAACTACAGGGTTGTTCAACTCGATAATTTCGACTGTTCTTATGTTAAGTGCCAACTGGGCAAGTAAATACTTAACCGAAGACGGAAGAACGATAATATAGGAAGAAGGTGAGATAAATGCTAAAAAGATCATTAGGAGAAAAGATTTTCAATATATTCAATCTGTTGGGAATGTTTTTATTTACACTAATCATAGTTATTCCGGTATTATTCGTTTTCAGAAACTCTTTTGAGTTGAGTGAGACCGCTACGGCAACGCTGAGATTATGGCCGGAAGACTTCAGTTTGGTATTCTACGGAATGGTTATAAAAGACGAGACGGTATACAGACCGTTAATGAACTCGGTATTCGTAACTGTAGTGGGAACACCTCTGACATTGCTTATTAACGCATTAGGCGCTTATACAATGAGTAAAAGAGAGCTCCCCGGAAAAGACTTCTTCGCTTATTACATGGTTATCATACCCATGCTTATCGGCGGCGGAACAATCCCCGGATTCCTTCTCATGAGAGCATTGGGACTTATAGATTCCCTCTGGGCACTTATTATTCCCGCACTTGCCTCGGGATGGAATATGACACTTCTGAGAAACTATTACTGGTCGATACCTAACGAATTGACGGAATCGGCACGTATAGACGGTGCTTCGGAAATGACCATTTTTGCAAAGATAATACTTCCGTTATCCAAGCCGGTTCTTTCGGCATTGGGTCTTCTGTCCGGTCTGGGATTCTGGAATATATTCTATGCGGCAATGATATACATCAGAACACCGAGTAAATGGACATTCCCGGTTAAGATTCGTGAGACGGTTATGAAGAACGAAGGTAATGATAAACTCTGGGAAGAAATGATGGTTGCAGCGGGATTTGACCCGTCGGAGCTTCTTATCAACCAGTCGGGCTTAGGCGGAGCGATGATGGTTGTATCCATGCTTCCGGTACTGATTGTATACCCCTTCTTACAGAAGTATTTTGCAGGCGGTATAATGGTAGGTTCGGTTAAAGGATAATCAATCAGGAAATATATGAATTAACAAAAGGATGGGCGAATGCTCATCCTTTTTTAAAGAAAAAAATTAAACTAATATTAAGGATAGCTTTAAGCGGATGAACCTATGATCGGAAGACAGATTTTAGCACTTCTTTCTAAAAATGTGGGAAGATTGCTAAAAACTCCCTCATGAAATGTGCAGAAAAGCTAAAAACTCCCTCATTTTTTGTGAAAGCGGTTGAATTTCAGTTATTTTGCGGATATAATTGTGGAGAGAGATAGTGAGTGAAATGATTTATCTGAAAAGAAAAATAGACAGCTTTCTGGAAGAATGGAAGGCAAATCCTGACAGAATGCCTTTGATTGTTAAAGGACCGCGTCAGGTAGGAAAGACCCAATCCGTTATACAATTCGGGAATGTTAATTATAAAAGTGTTGTTTATATTAACTTTGTAGAAGAACCGAAATACAAACTGATTACAACGGACGGATATAGCGCGGAAGGTATTATAAAAAATATTTCCAGAATGGATCCGTCTAAACAATTTATTGGAGGAGAAACTTTAATAATATTCGACGAGTTGCAGGAATTTCCCGATATCGCGACATCATTAAAGTTTTTTAAAATCGACGGAAGATTTGATGTTATATGCAGCGGATCTATGCTCGGAATTAACTATCATAAAATTGAAAGTAACAGTGTAGGCTATAAATCCGACTATGAAATGTACTCTATGGATTTTGAAGAATTTCTTTGGGCAAAGGGATATAATGATGGTCATATTGAAAGTATGCTGGAAAATATGAAAAATCTCACACCGTTCAATGAGGTAGAAATGTCGGTTTACAACAATCTTTTTCTGGATTTTTGTATATTGGGAGGAATGCCTGCGATTGTTCGTGAATTTATTAAAAAAGGAACATTTGAAGGTTCACTGGAACTTCAAAGACAGCTTCTCATTGACTATAAAGAAGATATCCGAAAATATGCCGTAGGTATGGATCAGACAAGAATATTGAATGTGTTCAATCATATTCCCATTCAGCTTGCTAAAGATAATAAAAAGTTTCAGATATCTAAAGTTGCTTCCGGCGCACGTTTTCGCGATTATTGCGGCTGCATTGAATGGTTAGACGATGCGGGAATTATAAATCTCTGCTATTGCCTGAATTTTCCCGAATTACCGCTGCGTGGAAACTACGATGATACAAAGTATAAGATTTACTTTGCAGATACCGGAATGCTTGTAGCAATGCTTGACGAAGAAGCTCAGGAAGATATGAGAGCTAACAGAAACTTAGGAGTGTACAAAGGTGCACTGTATGAAAATATAGTGGGGGAAGCATTGAAAAAATCCGGATACAGTCTCTACTATTACAAGCGGAACGATTCCACTTTGGAGCAGGATTTCTTTGTAAGGACGGCAAAATCTCTTATCCCGATAGAGGTAAAGGCGAAAAGCGGAACTGCCAAATCAATGAGAATGCTGATTAGCGAGGATAGATATTCCGACATCAGTTACGGCATTAAACTTACCGGCGGTAATATCGGGTATAGCGAGGAAATCTATACTTTTCCATATTTTTGCACCTTTTTATTGAAGAGGTATCTATCGGATTAACTAATCCCTTTTGATGTTGAAGGCAATCTTTAAAACGGGTATACTGTTAGCAGTAAAATACTGAAGTGGAGGTTTTCGTATGGATTACAAAAGAACGGATGAGATAATCAAAAGAACAAAGGATATGTATGAGTCGGGAAAAGGTGCCCTTATACAGGTTAAGGAGATATTCAGCGGAATTGATGTGCCTTTTCGTCCGTTGGACAGTTTCGGATTACCTAAGAATATGGAAACTTATCTGGATTATATGATTGAAAGACAGCGTATCTTCTGGAATATACGCAATCAAATATCCGATGACATAATACAATCCATTACGGTACGCTACGGTATAGCGGAACATTCAGCTTTTATGGGCGGAGACGTCACCTTTTCCGAAACCACTTCATGGCATCATCAACATGTGAAAGATTATTCCGATTACACTCTTGCGAAGGTTGATGAGTCAAATATATGGAGGAATCTTGTTATAGAAGGAATGAAATATATGAAGAGCAAGGTGAAAGATGAGTTCTTTATAAGATTCAGAGGTGCGGACGGTCCGTTGGATGTGGTCAATGCATTACGCGGAAACGATATATTTTACGATTTTTATGATGAAGAAGAAGGTTTGTTGGAGCTTACGTCAAAATGCACCGATGCAATAATATACATGCTGAAAGAGCAGCAGAAAATAGTTACCGAGTACAAAGGATATGTTATATCGGGATTTGATGTTATCATGCCGAAAGGTTATGCGGGGCATCTTTCGGTGGATGCGACAACTATGTTGTCCGATGAGATGTTCAGAAAATTCGAAGTTCCGTTTCTTGAACGAATAGGTGATAACTTTGACGGATTATTCTTCCATGTACATTCGGTCGGACACCATGTCATACCTGCGGTTTGCGAAGTGGATAAGATAAAGTTTGTGGAAATATCTAATGATCCCAATGCACCGAGAGGTATTGAGATTTATAAAAAGTATGAGAAGGAACTCAGTAATAAGATTGTAACTGTAGCTTTAACCCAAGAAGAAATAACCGATAATCTGAACTTTTTAAGAGACAAGAAAGTCATCGTCTGGTATGATGCAAGCGATGTTGATGATGCCAAAAAGGCTGTCGATCTTGTCAGAAATAAGTTGGGATAAGAAAGGAACAGATAAAAACTGAGAAAAGATACTGCCCAGAAAAGCTTAAAAAACAAATTGCTTGGTGTGTTGGTCATATGCCTTGCCATAGTCCTGTTATTGATAACGGCCAATAATATAATCCTGGCTGAAATTTCCGAACGCGATAAAAAAAGGCTGTTGGAAGAAACCGACCGCAGGATAACTTTGATGTATACAAAGCAAGTGGAGATGTTTGATTCCCTGGCAAGCAATATCGCAAACAGCGATATGTTATCGGAATATGCGGATAACAGTTATTATCTCGATGATATAATGCATGACAATGCCGATATTTTCCGCTATCTCAAACTTATGAGCGATACAAACGAGTATATTGACCATATCATGATTTACGATTACGAACTTGAGTATCTGCTGAATGGCAGAAATGAGTTTACCGCATATGTTGACAAAGCCGGATTTCCTTGGTTTATTCAACGTGTGGAAGGAAGAATCCCTTCGGCTGATCTTGATAAGTATTGCATGTGGCATATTTATGATGAATATATAGCCATAACATACAAGGCCGATACTCTCAATCCGTCACTTAATCGTCGTGTTTTCATAACATTGAATATCACAAAAACGGATTTCGCAAGGTTTCTTGACGGGCCTACTTTAACAGAAAACTCAACAAACGGGTTTATTTCCAAAGACGACAACTTTTTCTTCAGCGGCAGCGAAGAGATACTGATGTATAAGACACGAGGACAGGCTTTTGATTATTTCAATGACCTTTTAATAAAAGAAAAAGTGACAATGGAACATAATTATATACTGTATTATCTGCAATATTCGCCTTTGGATTGTGACTATAACTTGGGAGTTGTATACCTTATCCCGGATAAAGATATATCTTCGGAGTTATATATATACACCGTTGTTATCTCGATAGGGGTTTCTTTGTTTATTCTTATATTGTGCTATTCTATTTTCCGAAGAATATTGGAGACCAATATTCAAAGACCCATTTCCAGGCTAATCAGAGGTATGGAAAAAGTAGGAGGCGGAGATTTTAACTCCAAGTTGGATGACAGTATATGTAAGGATAATGAAATAAAAGGTCTGTTTCATGCCTACAACTCCATGACCGATAGAGCTACAGTGCTGATTGAAGAGTTATATCAGGCAGAGCTCTACAGAAAACAGCTGGAACTGCAGACTTTGCAGGACAAGATAGATCCGCATTTTCTGTACAATACTCTGGATACCATCAACTGGACGGCAAAAGAGCATAATGTTGAAGAAATATCTAAAATAGTTGTGGCTCTTTCCACCATGTACAGAAAAATATTTAATAAAGGTAAAGATTTAACTACAATAAAAGATGCTTTGGAGGGCATTGCATGCTATCTTGACATACAGAGAATAAGGTACGGAGAATCTTTTTCCTACCATATATTCTGCCCCGATGAGCTCAAAGAATGTGTAATACTGAACCTCATAATTCAGACTATTGTGGAGAATGCGATTATTCACGGACTGGAAGACAGAGCTTCGGGAATGCTTAAGATATATGTAGAGCATGAGAAAAGTGACGATGATACAAAAGGTGATATAATAATAAAGGTAATAGATAACGGTATCGGAATGACCGAGGAAAAGCTTAATTTGATAACATCCAGCATAAATTCCGCCAAACTGGAGAGCGAATCGGGATTAAGAAATGTACAGAAGAGAATCAAACTCTATTATGGAATGCAGTACGGGATTACTATTATGAGTAAGTACAGAGAAGGTACCACAGTTATCTTGCGTGTACCGTACGAGGAGCGTAAAAAAGATGATTGATATTATTATTGTTGATGACGAAAAAGCCATAAGGGAAGGTATTGCAGCATCCATTCCCTGGCAACAGCACGACATAAATGTATGCGGGATTGCATCGGGAGTATCGGAAGCTCTGGATTTGATTGAAAAATACATGCCCAACATAGTAATAACCGATGTCTCCATGCCGGAAATAAGCGGGCTGGATTTGTTGGAGATAGTAAACAGAACATATCCCAACATTAAAGTTATCCTGATAAGCGGGTACAGGGATTTCGAGTATGCCAGAAGGGCCGTTACCAATAACGCATTCTGCTACCTTACAAAACCGCTGGTTGCCGAGACGCTTATTCAAAAGGTTCTGGAAGCAAAACAGGAGATTGATGCGCGCCTTCAGGAAGTAAAACTTAATGATAATATCCGACGCAAGTTGCGAGAGAACATAATGGTTCTTAAAGATAATTTCTTCCGTTTACTTATGGAAGGAAGAACAAGACAGAGAGCCGATATAATGGACAGAGCCGCAACGGCGGAGATAGATATTAATTACACCAACTATATTGTATGTGTAGCGGAATTTGAGCTTGCCGCATCTCAGAAAAAGCTGAACATATATGACTTCTCTTTCTATAAAGCGGCTATCATGAGTACGATAGAGGAGAATCTTGAGGAGATTTACAAATGTTATACATTTAATCTGGATAACCGCATAGGCATACTCATATGTTCCAACCAGCAGATACAAAGAAGCATCCTTATCAACAAACTCAATGACGTTAAAAGCTGGGTAAACAAGAACATGGGGCTTTCATTATCCATAGGGATAGGTAACACCTGCGGAAGTGTGGAAAAAGTTGCTCTTTCATATATCAGTGCTTTGGATGCAATGCTTTACAGGGTGGTCTTGGGTAAAAATGTAGTGGTTGATGCGGAGCAGAAAATAAATGCTTCCAAAGAGAAAATGGTTGTGGAGGATTTTGACAACATTCTGAAAAACAGTGAAGAAGATATGGTTTTTGCATTGCGGAATGTCAATCAGGAGGAAGCTAAGAAAATAATCGAGCAGATAATGCTGGCCTCCAGGCAGATAGCCGCCAATGATGTTCACCAGAAAGAGCGAATAGCTTTCTTACTTTCGGTTTTTATTATAAGGGTGATATACTCGCTGGAAATTTCCAATTACCGCTTTTATAACAAGGAAAACGATTTATATAATGAGATTAATGAACAGATATCCATTGACGATATGAAAATCTTTATATCCGGCATAATAAATGAAATTATTCACGCCATCGAAGAATCGGACAGCAAGCAGAACAATTTCCTGGTTAACAAAGGATTAAGGTATATAAAGGAAAGTGTTTATGAGGATGTTTCATTGGTAACCATTGCCGAGAGGCTTCAGATACATCCTAACTACCTCAGTAAGATATTTAAGCAGGTTACCGACGAATCCTTTACCGATCATGTAATACGGTTTAAGATGACCGAAGCAAAAAAACTTTTAAAGACAACCAATGCGAAAGTGTATGAAATATCCGACAAATTGGGGTATAAGGATGTTGCACATTTTACAAAACTGTTTAAGAAACATTTCGGTATATCGCCTACCGAATACAGACAGTTACTATAACCGACCGATTTATTGCAAAGGGTATACCCCTGTGATATAATCACAATGTTTTAATGGAGGAAACATGAATTTTTTCAGTAATTCATTAGTATATTTTATAAAAAAGCCTTTGATACCTATTTATACGGCATGTATATCTTTAGTTTGTTGCATAATAATGATTTTTAACCCCGCAAAACTGCTTTCCAAATACTATTCATCGTTTATATCCGATGACATAGGCGATACGGTTATCATGTTTTCCAAATGGGCATATAAATATACCAATATCCCGTATATACTGCTGGGCATTCTGGCTTTGGCGGTAGTACTTGCTTTGTTGTCCAGCCTTATATTCAGCGGATATATGAATATAATTCATCTGACGGTTAAAAGAATCAAGACGAATTTTTCTCATTATCTTCAGGGATTAAAAAAAGGATTTTTCAGATGTGCATTGGTATTCTTTCAGATGTACCTCTCACTGTTGCTGTTTGTAGCCTTTATTCCGTTGGCATTTACCCCGTTTTTCATATTGAAGAATTCCGTTGCGGATGCGGGACATGACCCTACCGTCGTGTATATTTTACTTGCGGTGCTGATATTTATTATCATTGCCATTTTCATTTTGATATACATGACTTTCGTATTTAAGTTTCCGTCCATATTCCATTTTTCCAGATATCCCATTGAGAAAGCCAATGCTGCCGTCAATGCGCGATACTGGAGAACCTTCGCCAAATCCGCATTACTGCTGCTTTTCCTTGCGGGAGTGCTCTTCATCATGTATAAGATAGAAAACAAGGTTTTGGAATTTTTGGTAGGATTTGTTCTTTATAGTATATATTTCAGCTTCTTTGCGGTTTTTCCCTTTTATACATTTGATAAGCTTATTGAACCTTACAGGGTTAACAGCTGATGTTTAAGTTCAAGGAGGCAAAAAAATGTATGATGTCATAATAATAGGCAAGGGACCTGCAGGAGCACAAGCGGGCATCTATCTGGGAAGAGCGGGATTCAAAACCCTTATACTTTACAAAGACGGCGGTTCGTTGGAGAAAGCCGACTATGTCGAGAATTATTACGGATTTGGTAAACCTGTTGAAGCAAAAAAGCTGCTCCAAGAAGGAGTTGAACAGGCCAGGCGGTTTAATGTGGAGTTCAAAGAAGACCAGGTGGTCATGTTGTTGCCTTCCGAACAGTCCGTTTCGGTACAGGGATTAAAAGGGGAATATGTCGCTTCTTATGTCATAATTGCAGCGGGAATGACCAGAAGAAGTCTCAATGTGCCGGGCTTAAGAGACCTTGAAGGGAAGGGTATAAGTTATTGCGTGACATGTGACGGTTTTTTCTTCCGCAATAAAAAAGCAGCGATAATAGGATATACCGATTATGCAGAACATGAACTTAACAATCTGTTGATGTTCACAAAAGACGTATATCTTTTAACCAACGGAAATAATCCGGAATTTGATGTGCCGGGCGAAATACCGGTAATTGATAAGCAGATAAACGGAATATACGGTCGGGACAGTGTAGAAGGCATTGAGTTCAAAGACGGTTCAAAGCAACAATTTGACGGAATATTCATTGCATACGGTACGGCGGATGCATCCTCATTTTCCTTGAAATCGGGTATTGCTACGGAAAAGGGAAAGATTGTTGTAGATTCATCCAAGATGACCAATATAGACAGAATATATGCTGCGGGAGACTGTATAAATACCTATATGCAGGTTGCCACGGCTGTTTCCGACGGTGCGCTTGCCGCCCGTTCGGTAACGGAAAGACTGAAAGAAGACAGAAAAAGGAGTAAGTAATGAAAAAATTCTATATCACTACCGCAATAGCATACGCATCGGGAAAACCTCACATAGGAAACACCTATGAAATAATACTTGCCGACAGCATAGCAAGATTTATGCGGATGTTAGGATATGATGTTTTCTTTATGACCGGAACCGATGAACACGGGCAGAAGATTGAGGAAAAAGCAAAGGAACAAAACATTACTCCCAAGCAATTTGTTGACGGGTGGGCAAAGGAAATAAAGAGAATATGGGATCTTATGAATACAAGCTATGATAAGTTCATCAGAACTACCGATGCCGACCATGAGCAACAGATTAAGAAAATATTCAAAAAGCTGTATGATAAAGGGGATATTTATAAAAGCCAATATGAAGGCTGGTACTGCACTCCGTGTGAGTCTTTCTGGACGCAATCACAACTGGAAGACGGCAAGTGCCCCGACTGTAAGAGAGAGGTCAATAAAGCCAAAGAAGAAGCATATTTCTTCAGACTGTCAAAATATCAGGACAGACTGATGGAGCATATAGAACGTAATCCGGATTTTATACAACCCGAGTCCAGAAAGAACGAGATGGTTAACAACTTCTTAAAACCCGGACTTCAGGATTTATGCGTATCACGTACATCCTTTAAGTGGGGAATACAGGTACCGTTTGATCCCAAGCATGTAGTCTATGTCTGGATTGATGCGTTATCCAACTACATAACCGGTATCGGATATGACGCCGACGGCAACTACAGCGAGCTGTTCAATAAATACTGGCCTTGTGATGTACATGTTATAGGGAAAGATATTGTCCGATTCCACACAATATACTGGCCCGCCATGCTTATGGCTCTGGATGTGCCGCTTCCGAAAACGGTTTTGGGACATCCCTGGCTGCTTTTCGGTGACGGAAGCAAGATGAGCAAATCCAAAGGTAATATCTTATATGCCGATGATCTTTCCGCTCTTTTCGGTGTGGATGAAGTCAGATATTATGTATTAAGCGAGATGAATTATGCCAATGACGGTATAATATCGCACAGACAGATAATAGAGAAGATTAATTCCGATTTAGCCAATGTTCTGGGAAATCTTGTTAACAGAACCGTTACAATGCAACACAAATACTTCGAAGGCACTGTTAAAAAGCCCGCATCGCTGCTGCCGGAAAACCAAGCGGACAGAGAACTTATCGAGTTAACCGAAAGCACGCCTGAGAAAGTTTGTGATTTGATGATGCGGTATAAGGTCAGTGAAGCCATTCATGAGATTATGACTTTAGCAAAGCGTTGCAATAAATATATTGATGAAACTCTGCCCTGGACACTTTTTAAAAACGAGGAAGACCACGAAAGACTGAAAAAGGTTATGTACAATCTTTTAGAAGGAATAAGGGTAGTTTCGGTTTTACTGTATCCTTTTATGCCTTCCACTTCGGATAAAATAATTTCACAGCTCAACACAAAAGAAACAACTTTTGCTTCAACCTATACTTTCGGAAAGTTGGAAGACGGCATTGAACTTAGGAAACCCGAGATACTCTTCAACAGGATAGATACCGAAAAGAAACTTTTGGAGATTGAAAAAACTAACAACGAAAAAGAACAGGAGCAAGACCTGAATGTAGCATTAATTGGGATTGAAGATTTTGCAAAAGTGGAACTTAAGACCGCTAAAATAGTATCTTGTGAACCTGTAAAAGGAGCCAAGAAGCTTTTAAAACTGCAGGTGGAAACAGACGGTAAAACCCGTCAGATAGTATCGGGCATAGCCGAGTATTATACATGTGACGAGTTAATAGGAAAAACCGTTGTGGTTATAACCAACTTAAAACCGGCTGTGCTGCGAGGTGAAACAAGCGAAGGTATGCTGTTGGCCGCATCGGATAAAGACAGACTTTCTTTAGTAACTATAGATAGGGAAATGCCTACCGGTTCAAAGATATCTTAAATATACCTGCACATATTTCGATTGTCGCATATCAGGAGTTTATGCCCAATACATAGTGCCTTTGGGCTCAAAAATCATTGTCTCTTTTAAGAAAGATATGGCTTTTTTCAGGCCTTCCTGCCCGCTCATTAAACTGTCTTCATGTTCAATGGATATTACATGATCATATTCAGCCATTCTTAATTCCGCAAAAATATCATTCCATACCTGTCTGTCATGGCCGGTACCCACAGTGCGGAACAGCCAGGACCGCTGCGGTTCATCGCTGTAAGGTTTTGTATCCAAGACTCCGTTTACTTGGGAATTGGGGTAATATATTTTTGTATCTTTCGCATGGAAATGATAAATTGCTCCTTTTAATGCCCGGATTGCTTTGATGATATCGATGCCCTGCCAGAAAAGGTGTGAAGGATCGAAGTTTGCTCCTATTACCGGTCCTACGGCATCTCTAAGTTTCAGGCAGGTTTCGGGATTGTATACGCAGAAGCCCGGATGCATTTCCAAAGCAATCTGATGTACATTATGTTTTTTTGCAAATTCCACCTGCTTGGTCCAGTACGGTATAAGTACATCGTTCCACTGGTAATCCAGAATCTTTAAAAAGCCATCGGGCCACGGACAGGTTACCCAGTTGGGATATTTTGCATTTTCATGGTCACCGGGACAACCGGAGAAGGTTACTACCGTATTCACTCCCAGTTTCTCCGCCAGGAGTATTGTTTTTTCAAAATCCTCCTGATAGGCGGCAGCTATTTTCTTATCGGGATGAACTGCATTACCGTGACAGCTTAAAGCGCATATCTCCATATCATATTTTTCCGTCATTTTTTTTATCTTCTTTATTTCTTCAGGCTTGTTATGAATCTTTTTGGCATCAAGATGCGCCGTTCCCGGAAATCCTCCCGTACCTAATTCAATCGCCTGAACGCCAAGATCTTTTAAGTAAATAATTGCATTTTCCAAACTCATAGAGCTTAAAACAACGGTAAAAACACCTAATTTCATGCTATCAATTTGTATAACTCAGTCGCTACCTGCAATATCGGACTGCTTATACTCCTCCTCCTTTGTTTTATAACTATATTATACATTTATTCCACTCCTTGTGTTATACTTTTGCTTGAACATCAATTGGGAGATGTATATGGAGCAGTGTAAAACAAAACTTATGACAACAAGAAACATGGCTAAAATGGGCATTTTAGGGGCGGTAGCGGGAGTGCTTATGCTTCTGGAAATTCCGTTGCCTTTTGCTCCCGCCTTCTATGAAATAGATTTGAGCGAGGTCGCGGTTCTGTTGGGAACTTTCGCAATGGGCCCTGTAGCGGGAATAATCATTGAAGCGGTAAAGATATTGGTTAATCTTGTTATAACCGGAACGACAACTGCCGGAGTGGGTGAATTTGCCAATTTTTTAATAGGATGCTGTTTAGTGGCCCCGGCAGGTATTATATATAAAAGGAAGAAGAATATAAAGAATGCCATTATAGGTATGCTGGTAGGTATCGTATCCATGACTGTAGCCGGAGCGTTGTTGAATTATTTTCTTCTTATTCCCGTTTACGCAAAAGCTTTCGGAATACCGGTTGAGGCAATAGTTGAGATGGGAACAAAAATTAATCCTAACATTAACTCTCTTTGGGATCTTATCTTATTGGCAAATGTGCCGTTTAATCTCTTAAAAGGGGTATTAAGCGGTGTTATAACTTTCCTTATCTATAAAAAGTTGTCACCGATACTTCACAAATAGCGATTTTTATGCAAGATGAACAAAAAGAGCGATATTTATTTGTAGACATACCATCTTATATTCCTACCCGTAAAGTGATAAAATATACGAAGAAATGAATAGGAGGAATCATATATGGCAAAAGTTATATTAAAAAACGTATATAAAAAGTATGAGCCCAACCGTGGCGGCATAACTGCTGTTTCCGACTTCAATCTTGTTATTGAAGACAGGGAGTTTTTAGTTCTGCTCGGACCGTCGGGATGCGGAAAAACAACAACACTCAGAATGATAGCGGGATTGGAAGATATCACCGCAGGTGAAATTTATATCGGGGACAGAATAATCAACGAAGTACACCCCAAAGACAGAGATATAGCAATGGTTTTCCAGAACTACGCATTGTATCCTCACATGACCATTTTCGACAACATGGCATTCGGTCTTAAATTAAGAAAAATGCCTAAAAACGAAATTCGTCACAGAGTTCATGCGGCAGCAAAGATATTGGAAATCCAGCATCTGCTTGACAGAAAGCCCAAAGCTCTCTCGGGCGGACAGAGACAGAGGGTAGCATTAGGTCGTGCTATTGTTCGTGAACCTAAAGTCTTCCTTATGGACGAGCCGCTTTCCAACCTTGATGCTAAATTGAGAGCACAGATGCGTGTTGAGTTGACAAAGCTTCATCAGAGACTGAGAACAACATTCATATATGTTACACATGACCAGGTAGAAGCTATGACAATGGGTACCAGAATAGTTGTTATGAGAGCAGGATTTATTCAGCAGGTTGATCCTCCTCAGATTATGTATGATAACCCCGTTAACATGTATGTTGCAGGATTTATCGGAACACCTCAAATGAACTTCTTAAATGCAACCATTGAAGAAAAAGGCAAGGATGTATGGATAGATATCGGCGGAACAAAGCTTAAATTTTCCGAAAAGAGAGCAAAGAGCATAATCGGTAAAGGATATGACGGAGTGGATGTTGTACTCGGAATCAGACCGGAGCATTTCCGTGATGAACAGGTATACCTTGACCAGATGCCGGATACCACTATTGAGGTTAAGATTGATGTTGTGGAAATGATGGGACCGGAAGCTCTGTTGTATTTCTCGTTTGCAGGCAGCAATATTATTGCAAGAGTAAGTCCTTCCACAAAGGCAAGACCGGGATTAACCGTTAAGATAGCTATAGATACGGTAAGGGTACACATATTTGACAAGAAGTCGGAAAAGACTATATTTGCAGAATAAATAATATAACCATAATTTCGCAGGAAACTCCCGCCAATCAGGTGGGAGTTTCTCATTAGAATAAAAGCAAAAGATAACTGTAAATCGGCAAACTAGTACAAGAATATTTAAAAACTGTATTGTAATTGTTCCGATTATGCATTATACTTTGTTTATATTTAATATTCCGGAATCAGGAGGTATGAGAGGTGGAATATTTAACGGTTACACAAGCAGCGGAAAAATGGAATATTTCCACTCGTCGTGTTCGCCTACTTTGCGCCAACGGAGAAATCGAAGGAGTTATCCGTAAAGGCAACTTATATATGATACCTTGCGATGCGGAAAAGCCGTTGGATAAGCGGAAATTACCTCATAAAAGAAAGCGTGGCAAATTTGCAAGTTTACTGACATCAATAGATATTAAAAAAGTAAAACTCGATAGTATGCGCCCTCTTACCGCGGGAGAAACAAAGCGTTTGCGCAACGACTTTATGGTGAACTTCACATATAATTCAAACGCCATTGAGGGTAACACCCTGACACTCAAAGAAACCGCTATGGTGCTTGAGGGTATGACAATAGATAAAAAACCGTTAAAAGACCATCTTGAAGCGGTCGGTCATCGTGATGCATTTCAATATATCGAAGATATTGCACAAAATAAAGTGCGCCTTAAGGATACGGAAATAAGAGCCATTCATTCTTTAGTACTGATGGACAGACCGGATGATAAAGGTGTCTACCGCCGTATTCCCGTTACAATTACAGGTGCATATGCCGCCCCTGTGCAGCCATATCTTATAGAACCGAAAATGGCGGAGTTGCTTACAAGAAATGAGGAAAGAAAAAAGACTATGCACCCGATTGAACGAATTGCCCGTTTTCATCTTGAATTTGAGGGTATACACCCGTTTATTGACGGTAATGGCAGAACCGGTCGGTTAATCTTAAATCTTGAACTTATCCGCAACGGTTATCCCGCAATCAATGTTAAGTTTACGGATCGCAAGCGGTATTATGATGCTTTCGATGCATTTTATCGTGACGGAAAAGCTGACGATATGGTTTTACTTATTGCGGAATATGTAGGAGAGCAGCTGGACAGATATTTGGAGATTGTGAAAGAGTGAAAGGCTTTTCACAGTGAAAATGCACCGGTTATGTTTGCCTAATAATTAATGATAGTATAAAATTATTGTGTTAAATACGGAGAAGAAAATGGCATTAAGGACAATACGCAAAGAAGGCGACGAAATATTAAGAAAAAAGTCCAGGGAAGTCACATCTTTTGATGACAGATTGCATACTTTAATTGATGATATGTATGAAACAATGGTAGCGGCACCCGGATTGGGACTGGCTGCGGTACAGGTGGGAGTACTCAGAAGGGTTGCCGTTATTGAAATAGACGATAAGAAGTATGAGTTGATAAACCCCGTAATAATCCAATCTGAAGGGGAAGATATCGATGTGGAAGGATGCTTAAGTCTGCCGGATTATTACGGAACGGTCAAGAGACCTTTAAAGATTAAGGTGCTCTATCTTGACAGGTACGGAAAAGAACAGCATGCCGAAGTTGAGGGATATGCAGCTCACTGTTTCTGTCATGAATTGGACCATATGGACGGTATTTTATTCAGAGATAAAGTAATAGAGGAAATTGATCCTGCGGATTTGGAAGAAAGAGAAGAGCAGAGTGAAGAAGATAAATAATATCATTTTTATGGGTACTCCGGATTTTGCATTGCCTTGTCTTATTGCACTGATTGAAAACGGATATACCGTTAATGCCGTTATCACGCAGCCTGACAGACCCAAAGGCAGGCATAATGTTGTGGAGTATTCGAATATAAAGAAGAAGGCGCTTAAGCACGGTATACCTGTTCTGCAACCGGAGAAAATACGCAAAAAAGAGTGGGTGGAAACCATTTCAAAGATAGGTTGCGATTTAGCTGTGACCTGTGCATTCGGACAAATTCTTCCGCAAAATATATTAGACATACCTAAATACGGCACCATTAACGTTCATGCATCGCTGCTTCCCAAATACAGAGGAGCCTCCCCCATGCAAAGAGCGATAATAGAAGGGGAGAAGGTAACCGGTGTGACAACAATGCTGACCGATATAGGAATGGATACCGGAGATATGCTATTAAAAATGGAGACCGACATAACAGAGGAAGATGATATATGTTCTTTACATGACAGACTTTCTCTTATGGGAGCAAAACTCCTTATAGACACCGTAAAGTTGTATGAGCAGGATAAGATAACGCCTGTTAAGCAGGATAACGATAAAGCCACATATGCTCCCATGATAAAAAAAGAAGAGGGCAGATTGGACTTTAACCTTGACTCATACAGACTGTTTAACCTTGTAAGAGCATTTAATCCGTGGCCGGGAACATTTACAACTTACTGCGGAAAAACCTTAAAAGTGCTGAAGGCTGATTACTCTATGGACGATTACGAAGAGGATGTTGCCAACGGCACTGTTATATCCATAGATAAAGAGAGAATGGCTGTTAAATGCAAAAAGGGCATATTGTATATAACAGAGTTACAGTTTGAGAATAAAAAGGCAATGCATATATCAAAATGCGGTCACAATATGCCGTGTGACATGGTTTTGGGTTGTGATGAATAATGATGAGTGCATTGATTTTCTTTTGATAAAAATATATAATTTCCGACATGAGCGCTCCTTCTATTCATATACTTTCCTATACACACAACGAACTTAAAGACCTTTTTTTAGAACACGGCTTGAAAAGGTACAGAGCTTTGCAGGTTTTAGACTGGATATATAACAAGAAGGTATTTGATTATTCCTTAATGACCAATATAAGTAAAGAAGATATTGAGATTTTGCAGGCAAACTTTTCTTTGGAGTTACCTGCAATAGAAAAGAAGCTTGTGTCTGTTGACGGAACTGTTAAATATTTATTCCGTTATTCCGATAATG
Source organism: Bacillota bacterium (assembly GCA_022706885.1). Lineage (GTDB taxonomy): Bacteria > Bacillota > Clostridia > DUPQ01 > DUPQ01 > DUPQ01. Next base: position 64,604 of record JAKJBR010000003.1, on the reverse strand, counting down.
CAACGGTGGAAAGTGTGCTTATGGACTATGATTACGGAACCTCCATCTGCATTTCCAGTCAATCGGGGTGCAAGATGGGCTGCGTATTCTGTGCTTCTTCCCAAGTACCTTTCAGCCGGGATTTGTGGGGTTATGAGATGACCGCTCAGATTCTTAAGGCAGCGCAGGATAGCAACAAGACCATATCCAGAGCGGTGGTAATGGGTATAGGAGAGCCGTTTGATAACTATGATAATCTTGTGAATTTTCTCAATGTTATTAACATGAAAGAAGGGTTTAACATGGGAGGAAGACGCATAACCGTTTCCACCTGCGGAATAGTACCCAAGATATATGAGTTCGCCGATTTGTGTCTTCAGGTCAATCTGTCGGTATCGCTACATGAAGTTACCGATGACAGGCGCTCGGCAATAATGCCGATAAATAAAAAATACAACATCTCTTCCCTTATAAAAGCATGTGAATACTATTTTGAAAAGACCAACAGAAGAGTTTCATTTGAATATGCTCTGATCCCCGGGTCTAATGACTCCTTAGAGCATGCGCGACATTTAAGCATTTTATTAAAAAATGTAATGTGCTATGTAAATGTAATTCCGGTAAATCCTGTTGAAAATATAAAAACAGTTCAAAACAGCAAAAATCTTTCGCCTTTTTGTGCTATACTGAAAGCACATGGCGTGCCCGTCACCATCAGAAGAGAACTGGGCAGAGACATTGAAGCCGCATGCGGGCAGTTAAGGAGACAGCATGATATTTAATTACGCTTCGTATACCGATATCGGACAGGTAAGAGGAAATAATGAAGATTATCATATCGTCATTCCTTTTGAAGAGCATAATGAATTTGCCGCTGCGGTTGCCGACGGTATGGGCGGTCATCTGTTCGGTGAGATAGCCAGTAAAACCGCAATAGACTGTTTTGAGAAGAAAATAAGGGACAGACGCTTCAAGAATTGTAACAATATCAATGATTATCTTTTTAATATCTGTAATACTGCCAATAAGGAGATACTGGATTTCAGTAAGAAGCACAATGTCTTTTCCGGAATGGGTACCACATTGGATGCCATTTACATAAAGGATGATAAGCTTCATGTCATACATATAGGCGATTCGAGGATATATACTGTCTATAACAATGAGATGAAGATGATTACCAAAGACCATTCGTATGTTCAGCAACTTCTGGATAAAGGCGATATAACAGTTGATGAATCCCATAACCATCCCAACAGGAATATTATTACCAAAGCGCTGGGTATATCGGATGTGCCGGAACCGGATATTTACGATATAACACTGGATTGCTGTGAATATATACTGCTTTGCACGGACGGTCTTACCAACATGCTTGACGATACGGATATTTTGAATATAATTAATCAGGAAACCGATTTGGAAGAAAAAGTAAAGGATCTTGCCCGAAAAGCCAATGAAAAAGGCGGAACCGACAATATAACCATAATTCTTATCAAAGCGGACAATAATCCGGAGGAATAAAATGAATCCTGTTATACTCAATAACAGATATGAGCTTCTAAGTAAGATGGGCATAGGCGGAATGGCTTATGTATATAAGGCAAAAGATAAAGCGCTCAACCGAATTGTAGCGATAAAAACGCTTAAAGATGAATATGCTCAGGATAAAGATTTTATAAAACGCTTTAAGGACGAGGCATTATCGGTAGCAAAACTGTCACACGAAAGCATAGTCAATGTCTATGATGTAGGATATGACAATAACATGAACTACATTGTCATGGAATGTGTTGAAGGTACCACTCTGTCCAACTATCTGGAGTCGGCAGGACCTTTGGATATAAAGGAAGTGGTGGATATTTCCATGCAGATTTTTGCGGCTTTGGAACATGCACATAACAACGGTATTATTCACAGAGATATAAAACCGCAGAATATACTGATATCCAAGAACGGAAGAATAAAAGTAACCGATTTCGGTATAGCCAAAGCGATAAATGCGCAGACTCTGACCACGGATAATAAAACATTCGGCTCGGTCCATTATATATCTCCCGAACAGGCCAAAGGCGGATTTTTAAGCAGCAGCACCGATATTTATTCTACAGGAATAGTTATGTATGAGATGGCCACGGGGCATGTACCCTTTGATGCCGACACTCCTATATCCATAGTAATGAAGCATCTGCAGGATACTCCCATACCTCCGATTGATTACAGAAGAGATATGCCGGAAGAACTCAACAAAATAATTCTTAAGGCAATACAGAAAAGGCCGTCGGACAGATATCAGACCGCAACCGATGTAATGGCAGCCTTAAGGAATCTGAACAATAAGGCCAATTCTAAAGGCGATATTACATTGGACTTTATAAACGGAGAGGTTCTTCCTTCCGATGATATGATAACATTGCCGGAAGTTACGGAAGAGGATTTGTTCCTGGAGGAAGACAATGCAATAGTCAGAGGAAATACCGGAAGAGTAATAAAGATTAAAGAAAAAACCGATAAAATATCAAGTCCCAGGCTGATAAATTTCGATGAGGAGTACAATGTCCCCCTGATTTACGCAAGGGGCAGAAAAAAGAAAGAGAAAAAATACTTTTTCACCACTCTTATAGCATTAATCTGTGTATTGTCATTATCAGCCTTTTTTATTGTTTTCGCCATAGATGAAATGGCAAAAGTAGTGGTTCCCGAACCTAAAGAGTATGAAGTACTAAATTATGTCACATACGAATATGAAACCATAAAAAGGAAGCTGGAAACGGATTTCAATATAGTTGTATTAATGAAAGAGGCCTACTCCGATGAAACACCTCCCGGTATAATAATGGACCAGGATGTGGAACCGGGCAGAATTTTCAAAGAAGGTGCCAAGAATACCATTACATTTACGGTAAGTGTGGGAAGCAACTATGTGGAAGTTCCCGAGTGTGTAGGCAAGGATTACCGTATTGCGGAAAATATAATAATAAATGCCGGGCTTATACCGGAAAAGGTAGAACAATATAACCAGGATATCCCGGCAGGTGAAGTGTATGCCGTGTCTCCTTCGGAAACGGTAAGAGTCAAATACGGAGAAACGGTTAAAATATATGTTTCTCTCGGTTCCGAATTTGAAAAGACAACGGTGCCGGATCTGTTCGGATTGACTAAAGAACAGGCAGCGGGAAAGTTACTGGAAAGAAACCTCATAATGAATGTAATGTCGGAAGAAGAGGTGCCCGGTAAGGCTTCTCTTGTATCTTATCAGTACCCGGTAGCCGATACCGAGATATATGAAAACAGTACCATAGATATAAAGCTCTCGGTGGATTACGGAGATACCGTGTATGAGGATATAACCGTTAAATACACATTTGATCCTACAATAGCGGAGCTTGCCGGTATGGAAATGCCTATAACCTTGAGGTTCAAGTTCGAGTATTCCGATCAGGAAGAAGCTTTTCAGACAACTGCGGTTATTTCTTCCATTGAAAAGTTGCCCTATCAGAGAGATGTCCGCATACCGGCAAAAGGCGAAACCAAACTGACGATATTTATAGGCTCGATTATCTATAAAGAACCGATAATATACAAATATTTCGACCACTATAAAGAAACCCCGGAACCGTAAATGGAAACAGGTCTTATCACAAAAGCGCTGAGCAACCGTTATACCGTAAGAACCGATAAAGATGAATATATCTGCAAACCGAGAGGGTTGTTCAGGAAAGAGGGATTCAAGCCTCTTTGCGGAGACCTGGTGCGTTTTGATATAACCGATCATAGTGATAAGGAAGGCTATATCATAAGTATAGAAGAAAGAAAGAACAGTCTGGTACGACCACCCGTTGCCAATGTGGATGTTGCGGTTATTGTGTTTGCAACGGAATATCCTACATTGGATGAATTGCTTATTGATTTGCTGATACTGGCATTTCGTACAAACGATATAGAGCCGGTATTATGTTTAAACAAATGCGATCTGGCGGCAAAAGAGGATATTGACGATGTATTAAGGCAATATTCCGGGAGCGGATGCAAAATAGTAATAACCGATGCAAAACATAAGACAGGTTTGGATCCGTTAAAGAGTATGCTGAGCGGAAAAGTCAGTGTTTTTGCAGGTCAGTCGGGAGCAGGGAAGTCCACACTTATCAATGCCATAACAGGAACGGCCGATATGGAAATCGGGATTTTGAGTGGAAGGATAGGAAGGGGAAAGAATACCACAAGACATTGTGAGCTGCTTTCCTTTGAAGGCGGCTATATCGTAGATACTCCGGGTTTTTCCAAATTTGACCCCGGTCTTCTGCAACCGGACCTGATAAAGGGTATGTATAATGAGTTCCTGCCGTACATCGGAAAGTGCAGATACAATGACTGCAGACACATAAATGATGACCACTGTGCCGTACTGCAGGCGGTGGAAAAAGGCGAAATTCCGATTGAACGCCACTTAAGGTATGAAATGATATATAATATGTCTGAAGAAGCTTTAAGAGTAAGGAGGGGATATTGATGATAAAAATCTCACCGTCATTATTGGCTTGTAATTTTGCAAGATTGGAAGAAGAAGTAAGAAAAATAGAAGAGGGCGGAGCCCATTATGTGCATGTGGATGTAATGGACGGACATTTCGTTCCCAATATTTCAGTAGGCTTTCCCATTGTGCAGGCTTTGAAGAGCATAACAAAATTGCCGCTGGATGTTCATCTTATGATTTCCGACCCCGACAGATACATTGAAGAATTTGCAAAAGCGGGAGCGGATATAATAACCGTTCAGCAGGAGGCCTGCATTCATCTGGACAGAACCGTAAGGTACATAAAAGAGCAGGGCAAGAAAGCCGCGGTTGCTCTTAATCCCGCCACCGATATAAGGGTTTTGGAATATGTTCTGCCTATGTTGGACATGGTGCTTATAATGAGTGTAAATCCCGGTTTCGGAGGACAAAAGTATATACCGTACAGCACGGAGAAAATAAAAGCTCTTAAGAAAATGATAGACAAAATGGGGCTGAAAACCGACATTCAGGTTGACGGCGGCGTAACGGTGGATAACTGCCGTGAGATAAAGGCTGCGGGAGCCAATGTTCTTGTTGCGGGATCGGCAATATTCCAGTCGAAAGATATTAAAGAAACTATTAGAAAACTTATAGAATACTGATTATACTGCTCTTTTGATTATATCTTTAATTTCATCCGCTGTTTCTTTATAAACATTAATTCTGAGAGTATCCGCACCGGATGCTCTTATTAAATCTTTATGCAAAAGATTATTTACCGTAAATGCACCTAAAAGATATGTGGTATCACAGTCGGGATATGTAACTATGTCAATGCGTTTTTTATGTCGGTCTAAAAGATATATTTCTTGTGTATCGGTATCGGTGAATATATCCTTTATACGGTATTTGGTTTTCATTACGGCAACTTTTCCGTATACAAGGTACTCCAGACTTATATTCCCGTTAAAGTTTGCAAATCTTCTTATATCATCAACAGGTAATTCATATGAAAGGTGTATGGCTTTTATGTCCTTATACCCCGAAAGAAAATCTACAGTATAAGTATTCAAGCAGTTTATTCCCGCATCCAGTACTTTATCCGCAGGAATATCTAAAATCCCCATGGAAGAGGAAATAATTCTTTGCCGATTGCCTGCCGTATCTTGAGGATTGGCTCCTATGGGTATATACAAGTACACTCTGTCATCGTGAAGATATCTTTTATACATGGTAGAAGGTACATATATCCTGTCTGCATCAATATCCGCTATATCAAAATCCAATCGGTCCTCAAAGAAGAATAAGGATATACCTGTTTTTTTATTACTTATATCTCTGTTTACCGGAGTATTTCTTTTTTCTGTCTTCTCTATATTTAAACTTTCCGAAGATAACGATAGGTTTTCATACTTGGGAAACAGTTCGGTTTTACTATTTCTGTTTTTTATGCTCTGCCTTAATTCTGCTAATCCGTCCAGCGCATCTCTTCTTAAAGCATTTACCGTTTTAGCGGGAAGGAATGTAGCGGTATCGGTATCTTTCGTGAGAGAGGAGAATTCAAATACCGTATTTCCCGTTTTGTTGAGATTCTTCAATATGTCATCGTCGGCATTAGGGTTATTTGCCGCTTGCGTCTCTATATCGGAATAAGAGGTATAGGTGTTGCCGCTGTTATCGGTTACGGTAAAGCTTGCTTTCTGCCCGACTTTCGATACAAAATGACCGTTTATGGGTATTTTGCGCGCAAAATCATCGGCATAGGATTTTTGTGCCTGTTCGGTCAGTTTCTTATCATATGTCAGGTATACAGGCTCATTTGGTTCGGGGAGTTTATTTCTGCATATTAAACCGTACAGATTGCCGTTTTTTCTTAAAATATTGACATATGTCCCTATAGAGCTGTCGGGAAAACTTATCCCGTCACCGTTTATAAGTTCCTTGTTGCTTTCAATCTGTATCAGGTTTTTCTCTTTGTTTATTTTCTTGACGGTCCCTATCCTTATACCGGTATTTCCGGAAAAAGCATATGCCATCATATCTTTGCCGGATTCGGAAAACATATATCCTTTGGAAAAGCCTTCTCTGTTGAATGCCATCATGGCATCCTGCCTGTCTTTATCTGTAAGAGTACCCGAAAGTGCCTTTCTGTATGTCTTTGTTATAATCGCCACATATTCCGGGCTTTTCATTCTGCCTTCAATTTTCAAAGATACAACACCCGCCGATACAAGCCTGTCTATATCATCCATTACCGCTATGTCTTTGGTGCTGAGATAGTTTTTACGGGAGATATTACGATGATCTATAAACAGTGAATAGGGAAGTCTGCAGGGCTGAGCGCAACCGCCTTTATTTCCCGATTTGCCTCCGTTAAAGTAACTTAAACTGCACTGCCCCGAGTAACATACACATAAGGAGCCGTGACCGAAAACCTCCACTTCAATACCCGTGGCAACAAGCGCCTTTATCTGCTCTAAGGTGGCTTCTCTTGCCGCTATTATCCTTTTAAATCCCAAACTCTTGAGTAACAATGCTTCTTTCGGATGGATAACGCTCATCTGTGTGGATGCGTGCAGTCTTAAGTCGGGGAGCATTTTTCTTATCTGTGCAGCAAGCCCTAAGTCCTGAATAATAATCCCGTCTATACCTGATGAATATGCTTTCTTTGCATTATTAAGGGCGGTTTGCATATTCTCGTCATTTATAAGTGTGTTAAGTGTCAGATAAACGGATACATCACGAAGATGACAGTATCTTACAGCTTCCGTCAATTCTTCAAATGTAAAATTGTCGGCATTTGCTCTTGCACTGAAAGTCTTTATCCCGAGATAAACGGCATCGGCTCCGTTTTGCACTGCGGCTTTAAGACATTGCATATTTCCGGCAGGCGATAATAATTCCAAAGTGTCCTCTTTCCTGTACCAAGTATTAAAATACAGATATTATGATAATATATATAATATAAAACGGCAATGTTTTGAAAGAGGGAGGATATCATGCCGCTGGACGGAATTGCAGTAAAGTGTCTTGCAAATGAATTGAACGGTATATGTCAAAACGGGAAGATTCAGAATATTTACATGCCGGAAAAAGATGAGGTTATACTGGGCATATACGCAAACGGCACATCTTACAATGTGGCATTGTCTTTGCAGCCTTCTTCACCGGGGATATATTTCAAAAAAGAAAAGATAAACAATCGTAAAACCCCGTACGGTTTCTGCATGTTCTTGCGAAAGCACATAGGAGGAGGATTTATATCCGAGGTATATGCAAAAGATTATGAGAGAATAATATACTTTGATATAAATTGCACCGATGAGTTCAGCGGCAATTCGGTTAAGACCGTGATAATGGAGCTGACCGGTCGCAACTGTAACTTCATAGTCGTCAACTCTTCATACAAAATATTGGACGCTTTAAGGCATGTGGACGAATCCATGTCTTCGGTAAGAAGAGTAATGCCTGCATGCGAGTATGTGCTTCCTCCCATACAGGACAAGATACCGATAGAAGATGTGCAGTGGAGTCATATTCTTAAATATGCCGATTTTCCCGTATGCGACGCAATATTCCGAACGGTTTTAGGTATGGCACAGGTTTTTGCAAAAGAAATATGTATAAGAGCCGGAGTAGATGAAGCAAAGACTGTTAAGAATATCAGCAAAGAAGAAGTGATACAGGTTATGTCCGTTATTAAAAAAACAGCACAAGACATATCGGCAAACACATATTCTCCGATTGTCGTTTACAGCAATGAAAAAAAGACCATAACCGATTGTTACTGTTTTGATCTTTCAGTGTATAAAAATATGTCGGAGTTTACGGTTAAGAAATATCCTTTATATATTGATGCATTAAGCGACCATTTAAACTTAAAGAATAAAAGAGCTGTTTTTATACAAGCATCCGATGTGGTCAGAAAATCGGTATCGGCCCATCTGGCAAAAGCGGAGAAAAAACTTTTAATATATAACAACAATCTTTCGGATAGAGAAAAGATAGATAAATACAAACTGTACGGAGAACTTTTGACAGCCAATATTCATGCGATTAAACAAAAGACCGATTATGTGGAGCTTTTAGATTATTACACCGACAAGATTGTAAAGATACCGCTGGACCAATCGGAAGATGCTCTCAAAAATGCGCAAAGTTATTATAAAAAATATAAAAAGGGGATTGCCGCATATAACTATGCCGTTAATGCAGTTAAGGGTATTAAAAAAGAGATTGAGTATCTTAAATCGGTTCTTGCTTCTTTGGAGTTATGTGAAAACCTTTCCGACATAGAGGATATTAAGAAGGAATTGGTTCTGGAAGGCTATATGAAGGAAAAACTTAAGATTAAGAAGGGCAGGAAGGTATCTCAGCCGGAAGCGGTTTCCTTTAACCCCGTTAAGTATAGGTCAAAAGAGGGATATGAAATATATGTCGGAAGGAATAATACCGAAAACGATAAGCTTACATTTGATTACGCCCAAAACTTTGACATATGGTTGCATGTAAAGAACCTGCACGGATCTCATGTGATAATAAAAAACCCTGCTAAATGCGAAGAGTTTGTGGCGGATAAGACATTAACCGAAGCAGCTGTAATTGCGGCATATCATTCCGAAGCAAGAACATCGGGTCAGGTTGCGGTAGATTATACTTTCATCAAGAATGTTAAAAAGCCCAAAGGCGCAAAGCCGGGATATGTCAATTATTACAATTACTACTCCGCATATGTAAAGGCGGATGAAATGGTTGCAAAGAAGTTAAGAGAATAGAGGGCAGTTCAGATAATATTCAGAGGATGAAAAATTCTTAAGAATACAAGTATTTATCAATTTCGCCACCGATAGCGACGAATTTTCTTGAATACACTATATGATTTTTACCGATAAAGTTAATCTTCTTGAAAAAGTAGATTTAAAAGGTTAGTATGTAGACAATGATTGTAAAGTGTTACCCTTTAGGAGCGAATATAATAATAAGCAAAAGCTTAATTCCATTTTTTAATTTTGGGGGCAACTATGAAAAAACATATAAACTTTAAAGTGCTATCATGTTCCAGTTTTTTTAAAGGTATTCTGGATATGCTGTTTATGTTTTTCATATCAAGAATATTTTCCGGAATGATTAATGATTCAATACAATTGGTTTCTTTTGAGCCTGTTTTGAATAATATTGTTATGTTTTCAATTCTTTTTATCGTTTATATAATCTATAGTTTTTTAAGCAATTATTATTACGACATTTATAAAACAAAACAATTTCATTTCTATAAGATGAATTACATTCAAGATATTTATCATGAAGAAACAAAGAACATTTTTCAAATAGGGTTAAGTAATATTTTGCAATATTTCAAGTCTGATTTAGGTGTATGTTTTAATTTCAAATCGGAAACGATATCTTTATTTATTAAATCTTTGATATTGATAATATTTTATGGCGGGTATATATCATATATGCACATAGGAGCTTTTGCCGTTATTACGGTTATCGGAATTCTTAAATTAATTCCCACTATGTTTATAAGTTATTTCGAAGCAAAAGATTTAAAAAAAGTAAATGAAATAGAATCAAAAATCAGAAGAAACTTGATGGCTATAATTAACGGATTTACTACATTAAAATTATTTCAAGCACAAAAATGGCAGGAAAAAAAACTACATGCTTTATACGGTGAATCCTATGAAATTCAAAAAACATATGAAATGCATGGTTCCGTTGAATATTCTCTTACCAATATAGTCGATATATTACTAAAGTATATTACAGTTGGCGCGGCCTTCTTCATGATATATCTTTTCGGTATATCAATAGAATTATCGGTGCAGATTATTATATTGTCAGGTAGTTATTATGCAGCACTGCATTCCGCTTTTAATATAGTAAGAGATACAAAAGTTTACAAAATGGCTAAAGAGCGAATATCCGATATAAAATGTTCTCAAACACAAACGGAAGAAATAAACGGAGCATTATCTTTGACGGAATCTGTCTCGATTTACTCAGTAAATGATATATCGGTTTCATATGACGATGTATTTATTATCAAAGATTTTTCATATCAAATAGATAAAGAGGGAATTTATTTGTTTAAAGGTAAAAACGGATCGGGAAAAACATCATTTGTTAACTGTCTACTCAATTTTCAAACAGTAAACAAAGGGTTGATTGAGTTCTTAAATGAAGAAATAGATAAAATTCCCTCTCAGGATTTATATCAATATATAGCTTATATGCCACAAGAGATTATAAAGTTTAATATGACAATACAAGACTTTGTAGAGGTTGTATCTGAAAAAAACAGTCTGTCCCCAAATGTCTATATTGATTTATTGGCTCAATTCGGCATACAAAAGGAGCAATTAAATCAAAATATTAATAATCTGTCAGATGGAGAGTCGAGAAAAGTATTGATAGTTGCTTTATTAAATGAGAATAAACCGATAATTATATTAGACGAACCCACAAATCACTTGGATAAGAGGGCAAAGGAAAAACTGGTACAGATATTGAAAAATAGAAAGGAGCAGATTATTATAATAATTTCACACGATACAATATTTAATAATATCTCTGATTGTATGCATGAGTTTTCAAGAGGGGGTGACAAACTATGAAATTATCAAATAGTCATCTAAAAGAAAGCATAAAGCTATTGAAATCTGTAATAATAATGTATTTTATTCAGAATTTTATTATTAATTTTACATCAATATTTATGTTCCAAACGATTGGTAATGTTGCGGATTCCATTTTGACAGGTGATGAGATATTTAAGGAAGATATAGTAATATTTATTATGTCAATAGTATTTATGATTTTAGTTTTACCTATAATTAATTATCTGTCAAACATTGAAATGCTGAAATGTTTTATTAAGCATGATAAATTTGTTGTAAAACAATTTATGCAGAAAAAAATATCTTCCGTAAAAAAATATGATTCAGGCGAACTTCTATATAAATTGGAAAATGATCCTATGGAATTTCGTTACATCATTTTAGATATTGTTGTAAAACTGTTTCAAGTTATTGTTTTTGGGAGTATTTTATCCTTCCTGATTCTGAAGATTAATATAATATACGGAATTATTGTTATTATTCTGAGTTCAGTAGTTGTAGTTGTATCATACTTAACAAAAAATATTAAATCAAAATATCGGGAACAGGCAAGAGAGTATGGGCAATGGGCATTGAATCATGAAGTAAATATGATAGATGCATACAAGTATATTAAAGTAAACGGTGTTTTATATAGCTTTATTAAAAACTACAATTCACGCTTTAAATCTGCGATGGAGCAATATGTAAAAAGAAGTAAAATTCTGGATAATATTATTGAAGCAGTTAATCAAATAAAATCATACTCAAGTCAAATCGTAATTGTTGTATTAGGTTTGCTCTTTTATCAAAAAGGCGCAATTACAATCGGAGCGATAACAATTATGCTGGGCTATTTTACATTAATGAAAGATGTGTTTGAGCAAATAGGCGGAATAATAACACAAAGAGAATATTTAAAGCTTTATACTGATTATGTTGAGCAACTTTGTGATGAGCAGGAAGGTCAAAAAAAAGGAAAAGACAATATAATTAACATAATCGAGATGAAGAATATGTCTTATTCATATGCAGACAAATCAGTAATTGAGAAATTGAATTTTACAATTCGTAAAGGAGATAAAATTTTAATAAAGGGACCAAACGGTTCCGGGAAGTCTACATTTATAAAGATTTTATTGGGTTTTCTGGATGATTATAGTGGAAATGTTCTTATTAACGGTGATGAAAAAAAGGATATAGATATGTATTGCAATATTTTATATTTGGAGCAAAATCCGTATATATTTGATGGAACATTAAAAGAAAACATAAATCTTGGTGATGATGAAATTGAGGAAAAATATATTGAAAAATTGTACACTCATTTAAACCTGGAGCACATAAACTTAAATGAGTATTCAGAAGAACAGGATAATTTATCAGGAGGAGAAAAACAAAAAATTGCATTGGCTCGGGTGATGGTACGAGACAGGCAAATTATTGTATTAGATGAGCCCTTTAATCATATTGATACGGAAGGAAAAGAGGCTGTAAGAAAATTTATTATTGAATGTGAGAAACGGAATAAAACGATAATATTAATAACTCATCATATGATTGATTTGAACAATGAATGGCGTATATTGGAATTTAAGTGACATAAGAGATATTATGTAGCCATACTGAATAGCGGAACGGTGTTTATTGCACTTAATCTTTGCGTGGATGTATCCATCCATGAATTATCATACATGACACAATTTGCAAAAATCTCACCTATATTGTAATATGGCAGGAGGAGAGAGATGTTATGTTTAATGAAAAGATAACACAGAGTTTGAGTAAATCGTCATTCATTCGTGCAATGTTTGAAGAGGGAAACAGATTAAAAGCGATATACGGAGAAGAAAATGTTTTTGATTTTTCCATAGGCAATCCGGAGATGGAACCGCCTGCAAAGGTTAAAGAGTGTCTTAAGAAAATAGCCTGCAGTGAAGAAAAAGGAATGCATAAATATATGAGCAATGCAGGGTATGATGCCACAAGAAAAGCGGTATCGGAAAGTATAAAAAAAGACTACGGATACGATGTTCCTTTCAGTAATATAATAATGTCGGTAGGTGCAGCGGCGGGATTGTTTGTAACACTGAAATCCGTTTTAAATCCCGATGATGAGGTTGTTGTTTTTAAACCGTATTTTGCCGAATACGGGTTTTATGTTATGCATGCACAGGGGGTGTTGGTAGAAGCCGATTGTGATGAATTCTTTTTACCGGATATTGATTCCTTTAAAAGTGTAATTACCGCAAAGACAAAAGCCGTTATCATAAATACACCCAACAATCCTTCGGGAGCGGTATATCCTAAAGAAGTGCTTTTAGCACTGAATGAAGCAATAAGGCAGGCGGAAAGAAAGTATAACTCCGACATTTTTGTTATAAGCGATGAGCCTTATGTGAAAATTGTATACGATGACATAACGGTTCCCTGCGTATTTGACTGTTTTGATAAGGCTATAATAGTAAACTCATACAGTAAATCATTGGCACTGCCCGGCGAAAGAATAGGCTATATTGCAATAGACCCCAAAATACCCGATTCTCAACTGTTGGTTAATATCTGTATATTCAATACCAGAACATTGGGGTATGTAAATGCTCCTGCCATAATGCAAAAAGTAATACAGCATGCATATGATGCCAAGGTGGATATTGATGATTACAGGGAAAGACGGGATATTTTATATAATCACATGGTGAAATGCGGATTCAGTGTAAAAAAACCGCAAGGAGCTTTTTATCTTTTCGTTAAGTCGCCTGTGGAAGATGAGATGGAATTTGTTAAAAAGGCGAAAGAATATAACATACTGGTTGTTCCGGGAAGAGGATTCGGTATGAAAGGCTATGTGAGGATGTGTTTCTGTATTTCCAAAAAGACAATACAGGCAAGCCTGCCGAAAATAACGGCTCTTGCAAGGGAGTATTTTTAATGATTAAGATTGATTTAGATAACGGGATTCATTCATTGAGCATGGATAAACTGGCTTTCGGTACCGGTGTTTTTTCCGATTATGCCGACAAGGAAAGCTATTTTCTTCTGATGGATAAATTTTATGAGCATTTTAAAACATATGATACCGCCCGATGCTATAACGAATGGCTTCCCGAAGGGAAAGATATTTCCGAGTATATGCTGGGTGAGTGGATGAAATCCCGGAAAAACAGGGAGGACCTGATAGTTATAACCAAAGGCGGATTTCCAAAGAATCTGAAATTGAAAAAAGATGTTATGGAAAGAATAACTAAAGAAGAACTGCAATATGATATAGATAAAAGCCTTTCCGTCATGAATATTGATTATGTGGATATATTCTTACTGCACAGAGACGATTTGTCCAAACCTGTGGAATATATAATACCCATACTTCAGGATTTTATAAAGCAGGGTAAAACCCGTTTCATAGGTGTAAGCAACTGGACGAGTAAAAGAATTGAAGAGGCTCAGGCTTTCATTGCGAGTGAGAATTTGGTGCCGCTATCGGTATCGCAATGTTATTTTTCCTTAGCCGAATCCACACCGGAGCGATTTGATGATGAAACTATTGTATGTATCGATGATGAGCAATATGAATGGTATGAGAAGAAAAAGTTGCCGTTGATGGCATATACTTCCCAGGCAAAAGGCTTTTTCTCAAAATACAATACCGTTCAGTTAAAAGACGGTATAGTTAAGAAATTTGTTTCGGATATTAACATAGAAAGAGCAAAGAGAGCCAAAATGCTTGCCGATGAATACAGTGTATCACCGACATGCATAGCCTTGGCATATCTTACAAATAATCCGGTGCAGACCTGTGCCGTAATAGGGTCCAAGAATCTGTCGCAGTTGGAAGACAGCATCGGTGTTAAAGATATCCTGCTGTCACAGGCACAGATTGACTGGCTGAAAGGAGAGTAATGGAAAGCTTAAGAAGTCGCAAACTGCAACCCTATCAATCGTTTCTCCTCATAACTGCGGTTATGATTATATTCTTTACCGTTCAGGCAGTGGGGATTTTCTTTCTGGGTGACAATCTCTATCTGTATCAGACGGCTTGTGAGGTGCTGGGGCTGGCGGTACCGGTACTTTTGTACATGCTTTTTACCGGCAGATTCAAAGACAATGTACACTTTAAAAAAGTAAGCGGGAAGAATATTCTTATAATCCTGGCTGTTGTGACACTGTTTATACCCGTTTCCATGTTGATTGCAACGTTTAACACATGGATTGTAGATAATCTGTTCGGAACCACCCCGGGACTTGAGGACATTGTATTAATGGAAAACTTCGGTGATTATCTGAAGAGTATATTGGTTATTGCACTGGTCCCTGCTATATGTGAGGAGATAGCTTTTCGGACGGCATTTATGTCGGGATTGGAGAGATTGGGTAAGGTCGGTTGCTTTTTCTTTTGTTCGCTCTTTTTCTCTTTGGCTCACTCAATACCGGAAAAACTGTTATCCACTTTTGCATTGTCGGTGCTTCTTTGCTATTTTCTGTACAGAACCGGCTCCTTGCTTGCAGCAATGATAGGACATTTTATAAATAACTTTATTGCGATTACCATAACATATGCGACCAGAAACATTCCCCCGGAATCGGGCGGTATAGAATTTCTCCAAGCATACGGACTGTCCGAATACGGTGTTTCTTTTATAGTTCTGGGAGCCATCTCTTTGCTGGTGTTACCGGTTATAGTTATTTTACTGAGGAGATTTAGAAAAAATACCGAAAGTACAAAGATTAATATTATTAAAGAGACGAAACCGGACAGTAACGGAAAAGTGGCGTTTCTGGTTGCTTTTACGATATATATTATTCCTGTTGCTATAATAATTGTGACTAATGCTTTAAGTGGTTTTCAAAATGTCAAGTAGCTTAAAGTAATCTTTTGTGTAGTATGTACACGGTGCGATATTCGGAATGTTATGCGAATCGTAATAACAGGAATGGATTTGTGCATTTATTGCGCATTCGATATCCACATCCCTGTCTCCTATAAACAGCATTTCTTTTCTGTCAAGACCGTATTTTTCTATCAGATACTCGACTGCTTCGCTGCCGGGTTTTAAGGGAAATCCCGAATTTCTGTGCAGGATCTCCTTAAAGTATTTCCTGTAATCCCGATATTCCAGAAACCGAAATACCGACTCGGCACGATTTGTAACCATAAAAGTGTATCCTTCGGTGCTGTCTATTATTTCTTTTACTCCGGGGAACGGTAATGCTTCTTTAACATTCATTCTTTCTTCGGCTTGCATGAATGTACCTTTAAACTCGCCATGATTCAGATTGTGCTTTTTTGAGAGATACTCCAGTGTATGAGTCAGTGACATATGTAAGTTTTTTGCTATCCAATCAAGATTCTCAACTATTCCTCTGTTTTTCAGAACCTCTTCGATAACTTTCGCAATCTCTCCGTATGTGTCAAACAGCGTTCCGTCAAAATCCCAGATAATATGCTTGTATTTCATTATTCAATCATATTTATGCATTTGCATAACCTTTCCGTTCAAGTATAATAAAGTATAACATAGAAAGGATGATTTTCCGATGTTTATAACCGAAGCAGTAGTTTTGAAGGAAGATAAAGTACTGAAAGCAGCGGATCTGTCTGAAGAACAGATGCAAAGAGCACGCAAGGGTACCATTGCTCATTCTATATTGAAATCACATAATACATCCGCTTCGAATCATATGCTCAAAATTAAATTTGATGCTGTTGCGAGCCATGATATTACATATGTAAGTATTTTACAGACCGCTTCCGCATGTAATTTAGAAAAATTTCCTATTCCTTATGTTCTGACCAATTGCCATAACTCTCTTTGTGCTGTAGGCGGTACCATCAATGAAGATGACCATCTTTTCGGTTTGTCCGCGGCAAAAAAATACGGAGGCATTTATGTACCCGCTCATCTTGCGGTAATACATCAGTACATGCGGGAGAAAATGGCGGGGTGCGGCAAGATGATTTTAGGGTCGGACAGCCACACAAGGTACGGGGCGTTGGGCACCTTGGCCATGGGTGAGGGCGGAGGAGAACTTGTAAAGCAGCTGTTGGGAAAAACCTATGATCTTCCGTATCCCAAGGTATGTCTTGTATATCTTACAGGTACTCTTAATCAGGGAGTGGGACCTCACGATGTAGCCATATACATGATAGGAAAAGTATTTAAGGATGCTTCGGTTACCAACAAAATATTGGAGTTTGCGGGACCGGGAGTTAAAAATCTTTCCATGGATGACAGAATAGGTATTGATGTTATGACCACCGAAACTGCATGTCTTTCTTCCATATGGGTAACCGACGATAAAACAAAAGAGTACTATGAGATACACGGGAGGAAGGAAGATTATAAAAAGCTTTCTCCGGCAAAAGAAGCGCTGTATGACTGTGCCTTAATGATTGACCTTTCCAAAATACAACCCATGATAGCTTTGCCGTATCATCCTTCCAATGCATATACCGTTAAGGACTTTTTGGAAAATAGTGAAGACATACTGGAACAGTTGAATCTCGGCAGTCTGAAAGTATATGCCGACAGTAAGAAGAGAAGCTTTTTTACGGGACAGGGAATAATAGCGGGATGTGCGGGAGGTTCTTTTGAGAATATCTGTGAAGCTGCGGCTGTTTTGCAAAAAGGTGATACCGGATATGGCAGTTTCTCCTTGTCCGTTTATCCTCAAAGTCAGCCGGTTGCATATGCGCTTAATAAGGCGGGGATTACAAACAAGCTTATGGAATCGGGTGTTGTTATAAAAACGGCATTCTGCGGACCGTGTTTCGGTGCCGGTGACATACCTGCCAACAATGTCCTGTCGGTAAGGCATACCACAAGGAATTTCGAGAATCGTGAAGGCAGCATCCCCAAGGACGGTCAGGCCGCGTATGTCGCACTGATGGATGCCAGAAGCATTGCCGCTACCGCATTGAATAAAGGATATATAACTGCGGGTACCGATGTAGAATATGTTAAAGATATTCCCGTATATGAATTTAACGGTAACATATATGAAAAAAGAGTATATAACGGATACGGAAAGCCTGACAAAAATCAGGAGCTGATATACGGTCCCAATATAAAGGCGTGGCCGGAAATACCGAGATTGCCTAAGAATTTGTTATTGAAAGCAGCTGCGGTATTAAATGACGAGGTTACCACCACCGACGAACTTATACCTTCGGGGGAGACTTCCTCTTACAGGTCCAATCCCATGGCTCTTGCGGAATATACATTGTCCAGAAGAGCTCCGGATTATGTAAAGAAAACAAAACTTGCCGTAAGGGAAACGGGTGTGGACGGTCATCTCATATTCGCCAAAAAACCGGGAGACGGTTCCGCCCGGGAGCAGGCTGCTTCCTGTCAGAGAGTACTGAAAGGATATGCCAATATCGCATACCGATATGCCACAAAGAGATATCGCTCCAACCTCATAAACTGGGGACTTATACCTTTTACGGTAAAACAGGATCCCGCTCTTACTGTTGATGAATATGTCTATATTCCCGACATAAGAGACGCCGTTCTTTCGGGGAAAGAGCAGGTAATTGCATATGTGTCGGCAACAAAGGAAGATGCTTTGCAAAGGACCGATAAAGCAAGAGCGGTCAGGTTATATATGGAGGGATTATCGGATGAGGAAAGGGATGTACTTGCCGAAGGTTGTATGATAAACTATTACAGGAAAAGCATGTAGCGGAGGAGAGAATGACAAGAAGAATCACTGCACTTATATTGGTCGTAATCATGGTCTTTACATTGACCGCTTGCAATAATCAGAAGACACCTGACGGGGGTACTCCGAGTTATGTCGTAACGACCGAGCAGAACTGGCCTTCGGAATATCTGGGAGCGGATGTTTTGCCTAAGATTAAAGGCGGCGAAGTAAATTATTACAAGTTTTACGGTCAGATACTGAGAATTTATCTTTATAACGTGGACGATGAATCCTTTATGAAGTATATAGAGACATTGAAAAGTATCGGGTATAAGAATATAAGCGTGGAAACAAAAGAAGCTTTTGCGGGATCGTTGGATGACTATTATCTGGCAATGAACAGAGATGTCGATACGCATAATATGGTTATTGAACTGACCACTCCTCTTACATGGCCGAAAGAAGGATACATCACAATGTTGTCAGCACCTCCCGGCGCTAAGGTTTTACAGATTATAGGCGAATCCAACAATATAACGGTAGTTACCGAGGATATCGGTAAAGAGAAATTCGAATCATACACGGCGGATGCGATAGCTGCAGGGTTTACTGCAATACTGGTGACTTCGGAGACGGTTTTTGTTGCGGAGAATAATGATTACATTCTTACCATAGTAAGACAACCGGATAAGAATACGATGGATATAGGTATATATGAAAAAAACTGATTATGATGACATGACGGATTTTGAAGAAGGTATATTGGAGGAGCTTGCCTTGGACGAAAGGGATGTGGCTCTTCTTGTGCTTATAGAAAAGGAAATAGAGTCTACCTTGAAAAATATACGGATATTCGATTTACAGACCAACAAACGTATGGAGGAGATTTTATCCGAGGAAATATATAATCAGGGAGAAAAAATAAACCGGCTGATGGACCATGCTTCTCCCGGGCTTAAGAAATATCTTGAAGAATATATGACAAAGATTAAGGAAACATATCTCAACTGATTGTGCCTTAAGATTAAAGCAGCCGACTAAAGAAAAAAGCGACTTTAAGAATAAAATTTATATATTTCTATTGACACGGACAGACATATGCGATAGGATTATGAATGATGCGCTAATCTGCGTATTTTTGCGCCTGTCGACAGGAAATTACTGAAATCGGAGGTGCATAAGGTTATTATGGCACCGGTTTGCCGACACTTAAAACAGCAGCCGTTACCATGGGGATGATATAGAAAAGGACATGAGGTGACTAATTAATGATACATCCTATTCAATACGGAAAACGAGAAAGAATGAGTTTCTCAAAAATCAAAGAAGTTCTGGAAATGCCCAATCTTATAGAAGTTCAGAAAAAGTCTTATCAGTGGTTTCTCGATGAGGGACTCAGAGAGGTTTTTAAGGATGTATCACCGGTTCGTGATCATACCGATAATTTAATGCTGGATTTTATTGATTACAGGATTGCGGACAAGCCTAAGCTTGACGTGCAGGAATGTAAGGAAAGAGATGCCACCTATCAGGCTCCTTTGAGAGTAAAAGTCCGTCTTATAAGAAAAGATACCGGAGAGGTCAAGGAACAGGAAATATTTATGGGAGATTTCCCCATAATGACCGACACCGGCACATTTATCATTAACGGTGCGGAGCGAGTTATTGTCAGCCAGTTGGTAAGATCTCCCGGTGCATATTATGCCGAGAAGAAAGATAAAGCCGGAAAAAGTCTTTTTTCCAGCACACTTATTCCCAACAGGGGAGCATGGATAGAATATGAAACCGATTCCAACGGGGTTTTGTATGTAAGAATAGACAGAACCAGAAAGTTGCCTCTGACGGTTTTCTTAAGAGCATTGGGATTTGCTAAAGATTCCGATATAACCGCGGTATTCGGAGAAGACTATAAACTGGATGCAACATATGCAAAAGACGAAACGAAAACCAGAGAAGGCGGATTGTTTGAGATATACAAAAGGTTAAGACCGGGCGAGCCTCCTACGATAGAAAGTGCCGAAAACTTATTTGAAGGATTGTTTTTTGATGCCAGAAGATATGATCTTGCCAGATTCGGAAGATATAAATTCAACAAGAAACTCTCCGTTGCTCCGAGAATAGCAGGAACTGTATCAGCCGAGAGAATAGTTGATTCCGAGACCGGAGAGATTTTGGTGGAAGCCGATGAAGTTATTGACGAGGCTAAGGCAATTGCGGTGGAAAATGCCGGAATAAATGTAGTAAAAGTAAAATGTGATAATCATGTTCATGTAGTTATAGGAAATGAGACGGTTGATGCGTCTTCTTTCATAGATTTCAATCATACCGCACTGGGGCTTACCGATAAGGTAAACTACAAAGTACTGAAAGAAATACTTGCCGAATGTTCCACACAGGAAGAAATAAAAGAAGCTTTTGAAAAAAGAAGATATGACTTATGTCCCAAAAATATTACCAGGATTGATATTATAGCTTCCATAAGCTATTTACTGGGATTGGATTACGGTTTGTACCACACCGACGACATAGACCATCTGGGTAACAGAAGAATAAGATCGGTAGGAGAATTGCTGCAGAATCAGTTCAGGATAGGGTTTGCAAGAATGGAGCGGGTAATTCGCGAGAAGATGACCATTCAGGACATTGATATTGTAACACCTCAGGCATTGATTAATATCCGTCCCGTAACTGCGGTAATAAAGGAGTTTTTCGGCTCCAGCCAGCTGTCACAGTTTATGGATCAGCCCAATCCTCTTGCCGAGATAACCCATAAGAGAAGACTTTCGGCTTTAGGCCCCGGCGGTTTGAGCAGAGAGCGGGCCAACTTCGAGGTTCGTGACGTTCACTACTCGCATTACGGAAGAATGTGCCCCATTGAGACTCCGGAAGGACCCAACATCGGACTTATAGCTTCTTTGAGCACATATGCAAGAATTAACGAATACGGATTTATCGAAACACCGTATCGCAGAGTAAATAAAGAAACTCACACGGTTACCGAAGAAATTGATTACCTGACAGCAGATGAAGAGGACATTTATATTGTGGCTCAGGCCAACTCGGAACTGACCGCAGACGGTCGTTTCGCAACGCCCAGAGTGAGCTGCAGATATCGCAATAACAAGGTAATGAGAGATTCCAAGGATGTTGACTATATGGACGTATCTCCCAAACAGCTGGTATCGGTTGCCACAAGCATGATACCTTTTTTGGAAAATGACGATGCCAACAGAGCGCTGATGGGTTCCAACATGCAAAGACAGGCCGTTCCCCTTATAAGAACCGAAGCTCCCGTTATTGCAACCGGTATGGAATATAAGGTTGCTACCGACTCGGGAGTATGCGTATTGGCAAAAAGAGCGGGAGAAGTCAAAAATGTTTCAGCCGACAGGGTGGTTATTGATACCGTGGACGGTGAGCGGGACGAATATAAGATACTTAAATATAAAAGAAGTAATCAGGGAACATGCATAAACCAGAAAGTTATTGTCAAGAAAGGCGATAAGGTTGAAGCAGGCGATGTCATTGCCGACGGACCTTCCACAGACGGAGGAGAAATTTCCTTAGGAAAGAACGTGCTGGTCGGATTTATGACATGGGAAGGCTATAACTACGAGGATGCCATACTTATCAGTGAGCGACTGGTTGAGGACGATGTTTTCACATCCATTCACATTGAAGAATATGATCTGGAAGCAAGAGATACCAAACTGGGACCTGAGGATATAACAAGAGATATACCCAATATAGGTGATGATGCGCTTAAAGATCTGGATGAAAGAGGAATTATTCGTATCGGTGCCGAAGTTCAGGCAGGCGATATACTTGTAGGTAAAGTAACTCCCAAGGGAGAAACCGAGCTGACACCCGAAGAGCGACTCTTGAGAGCCATATTCGGAGAAAAATCCAGAGATGTAAGAGATACATCCCTGAGAGTACCTCACGGTGAATCGGGTATAGTAGTGGATGTTAAACTGTTTACAAAAGAAGCCGGCGACGACCTCAATCCCGGAGTTAATCAGGTTGTAAGAGTGTTTATCGCTCAGAAGAGAAAGATAGCCGTAGGTGATAAGATGGCCGGACGTCACGGTAACAAGGGCGTTATATCCCGTGTGTTACCCGAAGCGGATATGCCTTTCCTGGAAGACGGCACACCGCTGCAGATAGTATTGAATCCCCTCGGTGTTCCTTCGCGTATGAACATCGGGCAGGTACTGGAAGTGCATTTAGGATATGCGGCAAAAGCTTTGGGCTGGAAAATAGCCACCCCGGTATTCGACGGAGCATCGGAAATGGACATAATAGAGTGTCTGAAAATGGCGAACCTGTCGGAAGACGGCAAAACCGTTCTGTATGACGGAAGAACCGGCGAGCCTTTTGATAACAGAGTTACCGTGGGCTATATGTATATGCTTAAACTGCATCACCTTGTTGATGATAAGATTCATGCCCGCTCCACAGGACCGTATTCGTTGGTTACGCAACAGCCTTTAGGCGGTAAAGCACAGTTCGGCGGACAGCGTTTCGGAGAAATGGAAGTGTGGGCACTGGAAGCATACGGCGCCGCCTATACTTTACAGGAGATATTGACCGTCAAATCCGATGATGTTATCGGAAGAGTAAAGACATACGAGGCAATTGTAAAGGGAGAAAATATCCCCAAATCCGGTATTCCGGAATCTTTTAAAGTTCTGGTCAAGGAACTTCAGAGTCTTGCTTTGGATGTGAAAATACTCAAGTCGGATCACTCGGTAGTTATGCTTCGTGACGGAAGTGAAGATGATATACCCAGATTGGATATCAATATTTCCGGAACCGAAGATTATACATTGGACAATGATGAATTGTTCAATATGGAATTGGCAAGAGGCGATGACGATTTTGAGGACGACGAAGATATCAATTCAGAGGAAATATCCGGTATGATGATGAAAACTGCTGATGACAATGACACCGGCGTAGATTATTCAAAGATATCCGATGTGCAGGATATAGTTGATTTAGATGACATGGGAGAGTAAAGAATGCAGGATTATACAAATTTTGACATGATTAAAATCGGTTTGGCTTCTTCCGAGATGATTAAGGAATGGTCCAGAGGCGAGGTTAAGAAACCTGAAACAATTAACTACAGAACACTGAAACCTGAAGCCGGCGGACTTTTCTGTGAAAAAATATTCGGTCCCACCAAGGACTGGGAATGCCATTGCGGAAAGTATAAAAGAGTCAGACACAAAGGTATAATATGTGACCGTTGCGGAGTGGAAATTACCAAAAGCAAGGTAAGAAGAGAGCGTATGGGACATATAGAACTTGCAGCACCTGTCTCCCACATATGGTATTTCAGAGGAATTCCCAGCAGAATGGGTCTTGTATTGGATATGAGCCCCAGAGCATTGGAAAGGATTCTGTATTTTAACTCTTATGTAGTGCTGGAAGTGCATAATGAAGATGTCAAGGTTAATGACAAAACCATTGAAGTAAAAGATTTACTTACCGAACTTCAGTACAGAGAATTAATAGATAAATACGGCAGAGATTCTTTCAAAGCACGTATGGGTGCCGAAGCGGTGCAGATATTGCTTGCAAGGATTGATGTTGAAGTGGAAAGTACTCTTCTTAAAGAGGAACTGCAGACAAGCACGGGACAAAAAAGAGGAAGAATAATTAAGAGACTGGAAGCTATGGAATCATTCAGAGTGTCCGGAAACAAGCCGGAATGGATGATTTTGGATACAATACCTGTTATACCTCCCGATCTTCGCCCTATGGTGCAGTTGGACGGCGGCAGATTTGCCACTTCCGACCTTAATGACCTTTACAGAAGAGTTATTAACAGAAATAACAGGCTTAAGAGGCTTTTGGAGCTTACCGCTCCGGATATTATAGTCAGAAATGAAAAAAGGATGCTTCAGGAAGCTGTCGATGCCCTCATAAACAACGGCAGAAAAGGAAAACCCGTGGTAGGACCGGGCAACAGGCCGCTAAAATCCTTATCGGATATGTTAAGAGGAAAACAGGGCCGATTCAGACAGAACCTTTTGGGTAAGAGAGTAGACTATTCCGGACGTTCGGTTATAGTTGTGGGACCGGAACTGATGATGTATCAATGCGGTCTTCCCAAAGAAATGGCACTGGAGCTTTTCAAACCCTTTGTCATGAAACGTCTTGTTACCGATAAGTTCGCTCAGAATATTAAGAGTGCAAAGAAAATGGTGGAAAGAGTACGCAATGAAGTATGGGATATTCTTGAGGATGTTATTAAAGATCACCCCGTTCTTCTAAACAGAGCACCTACTCTGCACAGATTGGGAATACAGGCGTTTGAACCGGTTCTTGTAGAGGGAAGAGCTATCAAACTGCATCCGTTGGTATGTACCGCATACAATGCGGACTTTGACGGAGACCAGATGGCTGTTCACGTTCCTCTTTCTGCAGAGGCTCAGTCGGAAGCAAGAATACTAATGCTTTCCGCCAACAATCTGCTTGCACCCAAAGACGGAAAACCCATTACCGTTCCCACTCAGGACATGGTTCTGGGAGGTTACTATCTTACCACCGCGAAAGACGGAGAGATAGGCGAAGGAAGAGTATTCCGAAACTTTGACGAAATGCTTATGGCATTGCATGAAAAGACAATAAGCCTCCATTCGAAAGTAAAAATGAGAGTGGAAAGAGAAGTAGACGGAAAAGTTGTAAGCAAAATAATTGATGTAACCTGCGGTAAAGTTATATTCAATGAAGCTATTCCTCAGGACCTGGGTTTTGTGGACAGGACCAATCCCGATACCATGTTCGATTTGGAAATAGACCGGATGGTGGGTAAAAAGAATCTTTCGGAAATCATTGAAAGATGCATAACAAAACACGGTATTGCAAAAACCGCCGAAGTTCTGGATAAGATAAAATCCATCGGATTCAGATATTCCACACAGGGTGCTATTTCCATATCGGTAAGCGACATGATAATCCCCAGTTCCAAGAACGAGATTCTTGAAGCTACCGAGAAAAAGGTGGATAAAATAACCCACGATTTCAGAAGAGGTCTCATAACCGATGAAGAGAGACACGATCAGATAATAAAATTGTGGAGAAAAACAACCGATGATGTTACAAAGATGCTTATGGAAGGCTTGGATGCATTCAATCCTCTTAATGTAATGAGCAGATCGGGAGCCAGAGGAGACATGAACCAGATAAAGCAGCTTGCGGGTATGAGGGGACTGATGTTTGACACAGCGGGAAAGACCATAGAGATTCCGATAAAGTCCAACTTCCGTGAAGGCTTGAATGTTTTGGAATTCTTCATTTCCAGTAACGGTGCAAGAAAAGGTCTTGCCGATACCGCGTTAAGAACAGCCGACTCCGGTTATCTCACAAGAAGACTTGTGGATGTTTCGCAGGATGTCATAGTAAGAGAAGAAGATTGCGGTACTGAAGACGGTATCTATGTTTCCGATATAGTGGACAGCGGTGAAGTGGTAGTAAAACTTAAAGACAGGATATACGGTCGTTATGTCACCGATCCCGTTATAGATAAGAAAACAGGCGAAATCATAGTGGAAGCCGGCGGATATATAGATGCCGATGCTACAAAGAGAATTGTCGATGCGGGTATTAAGGAAGTTAAGGTACGTTCTGTATTAACCTGCAAGTCGGAACTCGGAGTATGTGCAAAATGCTACGGAATGAACCTTGCATCCAGCAAGCCCGTTAATATCGGAGAAGCTGTCGGTATTATTGCCGCTCAGTCGATAGGCGAGCCGGGTACCCAGCTTACCATGAGAACCTTCCATACTGGCGGTATCGCGGGAGACGACATTACTCAGGGTCTGCCGCGTGTCGAGGAACTTTTCGAAGCCAGAAAACCCAAAGGGTTGGCAATTATATCGGAAAATGACGGTATTGTTAAGATAAACGAGAGCAGAAAACGCAGGGAAGTTATTGTTACCGGAGAAGATGAGTCTCATACATATGTTATTCCTTACGGCTCCAGATTGACTGTTGTAGATGAGCAGGAAATTAAAAAAGGCGATAAGATAACCGAAGGTTCGGAAAATCCGCATGATATCTTAAGGATAAAAGGTGTGGACGGTGTACACAGATATATTGACTGCGAAGTACAGAAAGTTTACAAGCTTCAGGGTATTGATATTAACGATAAGCATATAGAAATAATAGTTAAACAGATGCTGCGTAAAGTAAAGGTGGAAGATTGCGGAGATACAAATCTCATACCGGGCAGTTACTGTGATGTAAGTGATTTCAACAAGCAGAACAAACTTGCCGAACAGGAAGAAAAACAGCCTGCTACCGGCGAAGTGGTACTGTTAGGTATAAGTAAAGCTTCTCTTGCCACCGATTCATTCCTTTCCGCCGCTTCCTTCCAGGAAACAACGCGTGTACTGACCGAAGCTTCCATTAAAGGTAAAACCGATAATCTGATAGGACTTAAGGAGAACGTTATTATCGGAAAACTCATTCCGGCGGGAACAGGCATGAATGCTTATCAGGACCCCTATCTTGAGATGGATCCGATAGATGATGAAGAGGATTTCATGGTCGAAGAAGATTATGAAGATGAAGTGGATTTGTTTGACGATATGAATGAAGATGAAGAAACCCTTGACCTTGACCATTCCGGAGAGTATGATGATGAAGACCTTTCGGATGATGCCGATTCCGACGATTTATCCGAATCGGAAGAGGAGCAGGAGGAATGATGTTTACGGCAGCATCGCAGGATAAAAAGGTAATCGGTCTTAAACAATCGATGAAAGCCGTTTCGGAAGACCGTGCAATGACGGTATACATTGCTAAAGACGCCGACCGCTCACTGACTGAGTCGCTTGCAAAATTATGTGAGAAAAAAGGTGTCGAGATAAGATATGCCGATACCGCCGGACAATTGGGATTGTTAAACGGTATAAGCGTTAAAGCATCAGCGGTATGTATTTTGAAGTAAATATATAACTACTTAAAGAAAGGAGGGAAAAGATGCCGACATTTAATCAACTGGTAACAAAAGGAAGACAGGTTTCCAAAACGAAATCACTGTCACCGGCTTTACAGAAAAGCATGAATACCATCAGGAAGAGAACTACAGCAGTAGCTTGTCCTCAAAAAAGAGGAGTGTGTACGGTGGTAAAAACCAACACTCCCAAGAAGCCTAATTCCGCGTTGAGGAAAATTGCAAGAGTTAGACTTTCCAACGGGTATGAAGTGACAGCATATATACCGGGAATAGGCCACAATCTTCAGGAACACAGCGTTGTTCTCATAAGAGGCGGAAGAGTCAAAGACTTACCCGGTGTAAGATATCACATTATCAGAGGAACATTGGACGCACAGGGAGTTGCTAACAGAAAACAAAGCAGATCCAAATACGGTGCAAAAAAAGGTAAATAATGTACTTAGAAGTATCCGGTACTTAACATATATAAAAGGTGATATGTACCCGGACTGACAGCTGACACGGCTGAGTACCTATGAAAAATTATTATTAAGGAGGGAAGACAAGTGCCAAGAAAAGGACATGTCCCAAAAAGAGAAATACTGCCCGATCCGGTATATAAGGACAAGGTGGTGGCAAAATTAATAAACAATATAATGCTTGATGGTAAAAAAGGCGTAGCACAAAGAATATGCTACGATGCTTTTGATATTGTCAAAACAAAGACGGGCAAAGATCCTCTGGAAGTTTTTAAACAGGCTTTGGAGAATATAATGCCTGCTCTTGAAGTTAAGGCAAGAAGAGTAGGAGGCGCAACATATCAGGTTCCTGTGGAAGTTCGTCCCGAAAGAAGACAGGCTCTTGCTTTGAGATGGCTTGTTCAGTTTGCAAGAAACCGCAATGAACACACCATGAAACAGCGACTTGCCGCAGAGATTATGGATTCCGTTAACGGAGTCAGCAATACCTTCAAGAGAAAAGAAGAAATGCACAGAATGGCAGAGGCTAATAAGGCGTTTGCTCATTACAGGTGGTAATTCGGAAAGAATAATATGCCGAGAGATTATGCACTGGAATTTACCAGAAATATCGGAATAATGGCTCATATTGATGCCGGCAAAACCACAACTACCGAAAGAATTCTCTACTATACCGGAAAGCTTCACAGGATGGGAGAGGTTCATGAGGGGGCGGCAACAATGGACTGGATGGAGCAGGAGCAGGAGCGTGGTATTACCATAACTTCCGCCGCTACGACAGCCTATTGGAAAGACTACCGACTGAACATTATCGATACTCCCGGTCATGTGGATTTTACCGCCGAGGTGGAGAGAAGTCTTAGAGTGCTTGACGGTGCCGTTTCGGTTTTCTGTGCAAAAGGCGGTGTGGAACCCCAGTCGGAAACGGTATGGAGACAGGCGGACAGGTATAAGGTACCCAGAATTGCCTATATCAATAAGATGGATACTACCGGTGCGGACTTTTTCCGTTGTGTGGAAATGATGAGAAAGCGACTCAATGCCAATCCGGTTCCCATCCAGTTACCTATAGGTAAAGAGTCGGACTTTACGGGAATAATAGACCTTGTTAAGTTCAAAGCATATTTCTACAGGGATGATTTGGGCAATAGTATTGAGGAACTGGATATACCTGATGATATGCTGGATAAAGCAGCCGAGTATAGAATTAAACTTATCGAATCGGTATGTGATGAATCGGAATGTCTTATGGAGAAGTATCTTGAGGGAGAGGATGTGGAGGAAGACGAAATAAAAGCAGCTTTGAGGGCAGGAACCGTCAATTTAACCATAACTCCCGTATTGTGCGGATCTTCATATAAAAACAAAGGGGTTCAGAAACTTCTGGATGCTATAACCGATTATCTGCCGTCGCCGGTGGATGTTTGTGACATAGAAGGCTTCAGTATGCATGATCATTCCAAAGTGATAACCAAACCGTCACGGGATGATGAACCGTTTGCCGCACTGGCATTCAAAATAATGTCCGATCCTTTTGTCGGAAAGATATGTTTTTTCCGGGTATATTCCGGGACGCTGGAGACAGGTTCCTATGTTCTGAATGCAACCAAGGATAAAAAAGAGCGTATCGGAAGAATACTCATGATGCACTCCAACAGCAGGACCGATATCAGTAAAGTTTATTCCGGAGATATTGCCTGTGCGGTAGGCTTAAAGTTCACTGTGACGGGAGATACACTTTGCGACCCCAAAGACCCTGTTATTTTGGAGTCAATGCAGTTTCCCGAACCGGTTATATCCATAGCTGTCGAAGGCAAAGATAAAGTTCATCAGGACAGAATGGCATTGGCTTTGCAGAAACTTTCCGAAGAAGATCCGACCTTCAAATTCAAAACCGACAAAGATACCGGACAGGTTCTCATATCGGGAATGGGAGAACTTCATCTGGATATTATCGTAGATAGGATGAGAAGGGAGTTTTCCGTGGAAGCAACCAAAGGAAAACCTCAGGTGACTTACAAGGAAACCATCACGAAAACTTCGCGTGCAGAAGGAAAATTCATCAGGCAGACCGGAGGACACGGACAGTACGGTCATGTAGTGCTGGAAGTGGCACCGGCCAAACCGGGCGAAGGGTTTACCTTTATCGATAAAACCGTAGGAGGGGTAATACCCAAAATATATATTCCGGCGGTAGAAAAAGGCATAAGAGAATCCTTAAGCAACGGTATTCAGGCGGGATATCCCGTTGTGGATGTTACCGTAACCCTTCTGGACGGCTCTTTCCATGAGGTGGACTCCTCGGATATGGCTTTCATGATAGCCGCAAACATGGGTTTCAGAGAAGCATGTATGAATGCCGATCCCATTCTTTTGGAACCGGTAATGCGTGTGGACATATTTGTCCCGGAAAACTGTCTGGGTGACGTTTTAGGCGATATAACGGCAAAAAGAGGAAAAATAGAGAATGTGGAGGCCGGGGAAATTGAATCGGTCATCACCGCAACAGTGCCCTTGAAAGAGATGTTCGGATATGCTACCGACCTTCGATCCAATACGCAGGGAAGAGGCACATTTACCATGCAATACCATCATTTTGAGAGAATACCGGATGATTTAGCGACAAAAATACTCAAAACGAACTATTGACACAACCCGCATTCATATGTAGAATGTATATAAATTAATATATAAATCAGCTCATTATAATTGGAGGAAAAAATAAAATGGCAAAAGCAAAATTTGAAAGAACTAAACCACATTGCAACATCGGTACTATCGGACACGTAGACCATGGCAAGACCACATTAACTGCTGCTATTACAAAGACATTGGCTTTAGCTGATAAAAACATAGTTTTCAAGGCATACGAGCAGATTGACGCAGCACCTGAAGAAAAAGCAAGAGGAATCACCATTGCTACAGCTCACGTTGAGTATGAGACAAAGAACAGACACTATGCGCATGTTGACTGTCCCGGTCACGCAGACTATGTTAAGAACATGATTACCGGTGCGGCTCAGATGGACGGAGCAATACTCGTTGTTTCCGCTGCTGACGGTCCGATGCCTCAGACAAAAGAGCATATACTGCTTGCACGTCAGGTTGGCGTTCCGTACATTGTAGTATACATGAATAAAACCGACCAGGTTGATGATCCCGAGATTCTGGAACTCGTAGAAATGGAATTAAGAGAAATACTCAACGAGTATGAGTTCCCCGGAGATGATATTCCCATAGTCATGGGTTCGGCGCTTCAGGCTCTGCAGTCAACTTCTACCGATCAGAGTGCACCCGAGTATGCATCAATCCTTAAACTTATGGAAACTGTTGACTCATATATTCCTACTCCGCAGAGAGATGTAGATAAGCCTTTCTTAATGCCGGTTGAGGACGTTTTCTCCATCACGGGTAGAGGAACGGTTGCTACCGGAAGAGTGGAAAGAGGAACGGTTAAAGTTCAGGATACTGTAGAGATAGTAGGACTTACGGAAAAGATTTCATCTACCGTTGTAACAGGCGTGGAAATGTTCAGAAAGATTCTGGATTTCGCACAGGCAGGTGACAATGTAGGATGTCTTTTGAGAGGAGTTCAGAGAACCGATATCGAAAGAGGACAGGTTCTTGCAAAACCCGGATCAATCAAGCCGCATACCGATTTTGTCGGACAGGTATACGTACTGACAGCTGAAGAAGGCGGAAGACATACACCGTTCTTCACAGGTTACAGACCTCAGTTCTATTTCAGAACAACCGACGTTACCGGTGTTGCCAACCTTCCCGAAGGCGTGGAAATGGTTATGCCCGGCGACCACATTGATATGAGAATTGCTCTTATCACACCTATCGCTATGGACGAAGGCTTGAGATTCGCTATAAGAGAAGGCGGAAAGACCGTAGGCGCAGGAAGCGTTGTTAAGATAATGAAGTAAGACTATTTTAATAGTTATCTCAGCGGAAGCAGGTTTACACTTGCTTCCGTTTTTTTAAAGCAATTTTGAATCAAAATGTGTTCTTTTTTATTTTCTTTTGAGTTTACCGGGACTTTTGCTACCTTGTCATGCAGTTATAAAAAAGATATAATTAAAAGGCAAAATAATTCAGTAAGGAGATGAGCAAATGTCTATTACCATAAAGGATTTAACAGTAAACTATCTTACCAACCCGTTGGGAATTGATGAGATTCCGAGATTCTCATGGAAGCTTGCACAGGACGGAAGAGGTAACAAACAACGTTCATACAGAATAAAGGTCATGACGGGCGGCAAGGTGGTATGGGATTCCAAAAATGTCCGAAGCGATGAATCCGTACTTATCGAGTATAAGGGCAAGAAACTGCTGCCGAGGACCACATATCGCTGGAATGTCAGTGTAACCGACAAAAAAGGTGAAAGAGCACAAAGTGAAGATGCTTTTTTTGATACCGGCAAACTGGAAGAAGAATGGGTCGGCAAATATATACAGGCAGGGTACAGAGTACCCAGAGAACTTGCAGCTTCTTCTCCTTACTTAAGAAAAAGATTCGATATCCCCGATGATGTTTCCAAGGCAATGCTGTACATAACCGGGGCGGGATTCTTTGAGCCCTATATCAACGGTAAAAAGATAAATGACCATGTAATGGATCCGCCTTTCACCGCATATGACAGAACTCTTCTGTACTACACTTTCAATGTAACGGAATACTTGCGTAAGGGTTCCAATATGCTGGGCGTTATTTTAGGAAACGGATTCTTCAATTATCCTACAATTGATCAGTGGAATACCCATGCCGCTTCCTGGAGAGGCAGTCCCAAGATGATATGCGAATTGTATATCACCACCAAGAATAATAAGCAGATATGTATTCCTTCGGATATTACATGGGAAAGTCATATGAGTCCCATTACTTTCAACAGTTTAAGAAACGGAGAGTTTTATGATGCGAGGCTGGAAATACCATCATGGTGCCAGCCGGATGCATTAGTTGATGACTGGGTAAATGTAAGTATATCACGCGATCCGGGAGGATTACTCAAAGCAAATGAAATGCCTTCGGTAAAACTTGACAGAGAATATCCGGCAATCAGTGTTAAGAATGTAGCCAAAAACACATATTTGTTTGATTTCGGACAGAACATGGCGGGATTTGTCAGAATAAAAGTAAAAGGTCCCAAAGGAGCCGAGTTTGTTATAAAGATGAATGAAAAACTCAAAGATGACGGTACATTGGATACCGCCTATAACAGCGGTTTCACAAAGACGGGTGAATTCCAGACTGATAAGTATATCAAGAAGGGTGACGGAGAGGAAATCTGGCAACCCAGATTTGTATACCACGGCTTCAGGTATGCACAAATTGAAGGATTTACCGACCAGCCGGATTTGTCAAGTGCAACCGCCATATTCCTGCATACCGCAGTAAAGGAAATAGGGCAGTTCTCCTGTTCCGACGACAATATAAATCAAATTCATAAGAATACCAGAATGGCCACCTATTCCAACATGTACGGTTTATTGACCGATTCGCCTCACAGAGAGAAGAACGCATGGACAGGAGATACCAATGTGTCCACCGAGCAGATTCTCTTCAACTATATGTCCGGTCCCTTGTGGATGAAGTGGCTTAACGATATTAAAGATTCAATGAAGGCAAAAGGAAATATACCCTGTATGGTACCGACCGGAGGATGGGGATATAACTGGGGGAACGGACCGGACTACTCTTCCGTACTGACATGGCTTCCCGACAGCATGCATACATATTATGCGGATAAATATGTCATACGCAAATACTATCAGTACATGAAGAGAAACATGAAATACATGCTTTCCATGATGCAGAACGATGTATGTGTCAATGACTACGGGGTGGGCGACTGGTGTGCACCTTTCGAAGGACCGGCTATTTCGGTCAATATGTCGTCGTTTAAAGCACCTATCGATTTAACCGATACGGCATGTATGTATACCATGGCCAATGTGCTGGAGAAATTTGCAAAAATGTTAGGACATCGTGACGATGCAAAGGAATTCAATAAAACTGCAAAGAGAATTAAAGCCGGTTTCAGAAAAACTTTCTATGACACTCAAACAGGCAGGCTTAAAGGAGACGGACAGACCTGTTATGCCGCAATGCTTTATCATAATCTTTATGAGGACGATAAAGAATACGAACTGGTATACAAGCATCTGCTCAGAACCATTGATGAAGCTGACGGACATCTGGATTACGGAATATTGGGTAATAAATATGTGAACAATATCTTGGGAATAAGAGGTCGTGCCGATTTAATCTATTCCATGATTACAAAAGAAACATTCCCGAGTTTCGTTCATGAAATAAAATCGTTGGGTGCAACCACTTTGTATGAGACCTGGAACGGAGAAGGTTCCAGAAACCATCACATGTTCGGTGATATATCCGCTACATTCTTCAAGTACTTTGCGGGCATAAGACCCGATCCCGACTATCCGGGTTTTAAGAGGTTTACCATTGCTCCGGCATTTAATACTCCGCTGGTAAATGTAGATGCGGTTTTTGAAAGCATGTACGGAACCATACGTTCTTCCTATGTCAAAGCGGGTAATACTATAACCATGGATATTGAGATTCCGACCAATACCTGTGCTGTTCTTAAACTGGGAGCAGGGATGGAGATTTATGAAGACAACAATCTTTTAGGAAAAGGGTATATGGAGATGGAGTCGGGAAAATACAAGCTGGAGATAAGAAAGACGGTTTAACAAACACATTGCAAACAGAATAACAACACTGCACCAAAAAAGTGCAGTGTTGTGTTTGTCTATAACAAAAGTTTTTTCATACTAAATGAAACATATGAAACGGGACAGTCTGTTTATGCCGGAATGTATAGACATAATATGTAATAATTCAGGGTATTTATTTAATTTTATTGATTTAAGGTGTACCATATGTTAATATAAACTGCGACGCAAAGAAGGCGGAGGTATGTAATGGAAAGCAAAATAGTAAAAAAAGAAGGCTATAAAGTGGAAATGGAGATTGCTCTTACAAAAGAGGAATTTAACGGATATATTACAAAGGCATATTACAAAGACAAGAATAAGTATACGATACAGGGCTTCAGAAAAGGGAAAGCTCCTCAGTATCTGATTGAAAGAATTTACGGGAAAGGGGTTTTTTATGATACAGCGGTGGATATGGCTTTGAATGCGGAATATCCCAAAGCAATAGATGACCTCAAATTGGATGTAGTGGATTATCCTCATGTGGATTTAAAAGATATGGATGAAGAAAACGGAATTACCTTCTCTATTACCGTGGATGTCAAACCCGATGTGGAATTGGGTAAATAC
This sequence comes from Bacillota bacterium, assembly GCA_022706885.1. Lineage (GTDB taxonomy): Bacteria > Bacillota > Clostridia > DUPQ01 > DUPQ01 > DUPQ01. The sequence continues at coordinate 29,132 of JAKJBR010000003.1, read as the reverse complement.
AAAGGTGTTGAGATAAAGAAGGCGGAAGTGGAAGTAAGCGATAAAGATGTGGAAGATGCCCTCAACAGAGAAGCAGATAAAAACTCCCGTATGGTATCTGTTGAAGATCGTCCCGTAAAAGATGGAGATACCGTAATAATTGATTACGAAGGATTTGCGGACGGTGTTGCTTTTGAAGGCGGAACGGCGGAAAAACAACAGCTGGTAATAGGTTCAAAAACATTTATACCGGGATTTGAAGAGCAGATTATCGGGCACAACATTAATGACGAGTTTGATGTCAATGTCAAGTTTCCCGATGAATATCATGCGGAGGAATTAAAAGGCAAGCAAGCTGTTTTCAAGGTAGTACTTCATGAGATAAAAGTCAAGGAATTGCCGGTTATCGATGATGAGTTTATAAAAGACATAAGCGAATACGATACGGTTGAGCAGTATAAGGAAGAAACAAAAAAGAAAATGCTGGAAGAAAGACAGAAAAGAGCGGAAGATTCCATGCGTTCCGCAGCACTTGCAACCGCATGCAAAAATGCTAAGGTTGATATACCTGATGCCATGATAGAAAGAGCGACCGACAATATTATCGACAATATGAGGATGGAAATGCAATACAGCGGATATACCTTGGAGCAATATCTGGAATATACCGGAATGAAGATGGAAGATATCCGCAGTCAATATAAGGAACAGGCAGGAATGATGGTAGTTCGCGATCTGGTAGTGGAAGCGATTAAGAATGTTGAAAACATTCAGGTTACCGACGAAGAGATTAAGGAACTGCTTAACAAAGAAGCGGAAACATACAAGATGGAACCTGATCGGATAAAGCAAGCCATAGGTGACTACAAGGCATACTATACCGATAAAATTGCTAACGATAAAGTGGTGGATTTAATATATTCCTCAGCAAAGAAGGTTAAGGAAGTTAAAGAGGAGAAACAGGACGGGGAACCCAAAAAGAAAGCGGCTTCCAGGAAAACCGCGGAAGATAAGTCGGAGAAGTAATAACCGACAAGGAAGGATAAATGATGAATACCATACCATATGTAATTGAACAGACCAGCAGAGGAGAGAGGTCATATGACATTTTTTCCAGACTGCTGAAGGACAGGATAGTATTCTTGGGAAGTGAGGTCAATGATATTGCAGCAAGCCTTATAATCGCTCAGATGCTGTTTCTGGAACATGAAGATCCGGAAAAAGACATAAAGTTGTACATTAACAGCCCGGGCGGATCGGTTACATCGGGATTGGCAATTTATGACACCATGCAGCTTGTTAAATGCGATGTTTCCACAATGTGTGTCGGATTGGCCGCTTCCATGGGAGCGTTTCTGCTTGCGGCAGGTACCAAAGGCAAGCGATATGCCCTGCCCAACAGCCAGATAATGATACATCAGCCGTCCGGAGGAATACAAGGTCAGGCAACCGATATACGCCTTCATACCGATTGGCTGTTGAAAGTAAAGGATAATCTCAACAGGATATTGGCGGAAAAAACCGGGCAACCCTTAGAGCAGATAGCAAAAGATGTTGAAAGAGATTACTTCATGTCTTCAGCCGATGCAAAACAGTACGGCATAATTGATGAAGTCCTGAATAAGAGATAAAAAGGAGAATTGAATGTCAGACGAAATAAAGAAGATCAGATGCTCTTTTTGCGGTAAATCCGAAGACAGGGTTCAGAGACTTATCTCCGGTCCCGGCGTCTATATATGCAATGAGTGTGTGGATTTATGTTCCGATCTTCTTGATACTGAACTGGGATATGATGATGAAGAGGAAGAGGTAACGGAAACGGTTATAGATCAAGTTCCTCATCCCGAAGAGATTAAAAGACAGCTGGATACCTATCTGATAGGTCAGGATGATGCAAAAAAGGCCATATCCGTAGCGGTATACAATCACTATAAAAGGATAAGTTACAATGTTGCTCATGAGCCTGATGATGTGGAAATCCAAAAAAGCAACATACTTATGTTGGGTCCTACGGGTACGGGCAAAACCTACATGGCACAGACTCTTGCCAAGATACTCAATGTCCCCATAGCCATCTCCGATGCTACAACGCTTACCGAAGCCGGTTATGTGGGAGATGATGTGGAGAATATATTGTTAAGGCTTATACAGGCCGCGGACTATAACCTGCAAAGAGCCCAAAGGGGAATTGTTTACATAGATGAAGTGGACAAAATAGCCAGAAGAGGCGATAACCCTTCAATAACCAGAGATGTTTCGGGCGAGGGAGTACAGCAGGCATTATTGAAGATACTGGAAGGGACTGTAGCCAATGTACCTCCTCAGGGAGGAAGAAAGCATCCGACACAGGAATATATACAGATAGATACTACCAATATACTGTTCATATGTGGTGGAGCATTCCAGGGTATAGATGAGATAATATTGAACAGATTGGGTAAAAGAGCAATAGGTTTCGGAGCGGAAATTCATAAAACAAACAGTGTGGAAAAAGACAGGATTTTGAAACACATTGAAACGCAGGACTTGTTGAAATACGGACTTATTCCCGAGTTCGTAGGCAGATTGCCGGTTATCGTTACGCTGGAACAGCTTACCGAAGATATTCTTGTTTCTATACTGAAGGAACCTAAAAATGCCTTGGTAAAACAATATAAAAAGATATTGGAAATGGACGGTTGCGAGCTGGTATTTGAAGAAAAGGCATTACGTGCCATAGCTAAGAAGACTTTGGAGCGAAAGAGCGGAGCGCGCGGATTACGCTCCATTATAGAATCGGCACTTATGGAAGTAATGTATTCGGTCCCGTCCGACCCGTCCATTGCAAAGTGTATAGTGGAGGAAAGTACCATATTGAACAATACACCTCCCAAATTAGTGTATAAAGGTAATCTTTTGGAAGAAAATGTGTCATGACTATCTGGCAAGCAATTCTATTAGGAATAATTCAGGGTTTAACGGAATTTCTTCCGGTATCCAGTTCCGGTCATTTAGTGCTGTTTGAAAAGATACTGGGTATAGAAACACCCACTCTTACATTTAATATAGCCGTGCATTTTGCAACATTGGTAGCGGTCTGTGTCGTGTTTTGGAAAGATATTATTGAGTTGGTTAAGAAACCTGTTCAGAAACTCACATTATGGCTGATAATAGCTACAATTCCTGCGGCTTTGGCGGGTGTTCTGTTTAACGACTTTTTTGAAGGATTAAATGACAGCGGAGCTACTCTGGGTATAGGGTTTCTAATAACCGCGGTTTTACTGATAGTGTCCTCCGTATTAAAACCCGGAACGGTAGAGAAAGAAAATATGAAATGGTATGATGCTCTGATTATCGGGGTTATACAGATGGTGGCGATTGTACCGGGAATCTCCAGATCGGGCTCCACTCTTACGGGCGGATTATTCAGGAAACTGAAAAAAGAAGATGCGGTTAAGTTTTCTTTTCTGCTTTCAATACCTGTAATACTGGGCGGATTTATTCTGGAACTATATGGTGCTGTTAAGGTCGGATTGGGAAATATCGAAGTGTTGCCGATTATTGTAGGCATGATATTTGCAGGAGTATCGGGATTCTTCGCCATTAAGCTTTTTGTTAAAACGGTCTTAAAAGGTAAGATACTCTACTTTGCATACTATGTTGCCGCATTGGGCCTTTTCTGCATATTGGACCAGTTCATATTTCATATAGTGTTATGATTATTTTAGGAATAGAAACAAGCTGTGACGAAACCGCCGCTTCCGTAGTAAAAGACGGAAGAATTATACTGTCGAATATTATTTCTTCCTCTGCAAAGATATTTGAAGAATACGGCGGAGTGGTACCGGAAATAGCATCAAGAAAGCATGTGGAATACATACTGCCTGTCATTGATAGAGCAATCAAAGAAGCGGATATAAAGAGGGAAGATATAGATGCAATAGCTGTTACATACGGACCGGGGCTTATAGGAGCTCTGTTGGTGGGTGTAACTGCTGCCAAAGCACTTGCCGCATCTTTAAATATTCCTTTAATACCGGTTAATCATCTCAAAGGTCATATAGCAGCAAATTATCTGACACATATTGACCTTAAGCCTCCTTTTGTATGCTTACTGATATCGGGCGGACATACCAATATATTGGATATACAAGGGTATGATGATATTAAGATTTTAGGCGGAACACGGGATGATGCGGTAGGAGAGGTTTACGATAAGGTCGGAAGGGTAATGGGGCTGGTTTATCCCGGAGGTCCGAAAATAGACAAACTGGCTAAAGAAGGTAATCCCGAAGCAATTTCTTTTCCCAGAACCAAGTTCAAAGATAATGTCTTTGACTTCAGTTTTTCCGGTCTCAAGACCGCTGTTATAAACTACATACATTCAAAAGAGCAGAAAAACGAGGACTATTCCAAGGAAGATGTTGCCGCATCTTTTCAAAAGGCGGTTACCGATGTATTGGTGGATAATGTATTTGAAACTAAAAGCAAGAGAATAGTGGTGGCCGGGGGAGTGGCGGCAAACAAAGGATTAAGGGAAGCATTGAATAAAAGGGCCGCTAAAGAGAATACGGAAGTCTTCTATCCCGATATTCATCTTTGCACCGATAATGCGGCAATGATTGCGTCGGCAGCCTACTATATCAACAAAGAAGACTTTGATATCAATGCCGATGCATCACCGGATATGTAAATAACGGTTGACATTACCGCACAACTGATAGTATATTATTGAAAGTCGGGGGTATAGCTCAGCTGGGAGAGCGCTTGAATGGCATTCAAGAGGCCAACGGTTCGATCCCGTTTATCTCCACCATATGGATTTACAATGGACGGTATATCCGAACGGTTATACCGTTCACTTATTTAGAAGAAAGAAAATCCGATAATGCATTGACTTTTATACGGTCTTTAGGATACAATATCCGTATGAAAGTTGGTGATTTTTAATGAAGTATGACTATATTGACAAAATCCTGGCGGATAACGATGGTATCTTGAAAACGGCTGATATTGTTGCTGCAGGTATTTGCAAAGAAACTTTCTATAATTACGCAAAAGATACAGAGCTTGAAAAAGCGGCTCACGGCATTTATATTTCACCGGATGTGCCGGTAGACGAAATGTTCTTACTGCAAACTCAGATTCCGAAAGTCATATATTCCCATGAAACTGCACTGTATTTGCACAATCTTTCCGAAAAAGAACCGATTCCGCTTACTGTAACGGTGCCTGCGAAGTATAACAATCCGACATTAACGGAAAAGGGTGTAAAAATTGTTTATGTAAAAAAGGAATGGTATTCGCTTGGTATCTGTCAAATGTCCTCGCCTGCAGGATATGATATTACTGCATACGATATGGAACGCACTATTTGCGATGTAGTCCGTAAACGATCTTACATGGATATTTCCGCTTTTAACTATGCTTTAACTGAATACATGAAACAAAAGGGAAAAGACCTTAACCGGCTTATGGAATATGCAAAAATAATGAGACTGGAAAAGAGAATTCGTGAAACAATGGGGGTATTGTTTTAATTAAATAAATTTAGAGTTAATAGTTGTAACCCGGATTAAAAAGTTTCATTAACCGTAGATGTTTTCTTATAAATCTCTTTTCTATCTCCGACATTTAAAATCAGTATCAGAATTTTATCATCCTGAATATCGGCAAGCAGGCGATAGCAACCGATGCGATAGCTCCACTTACCGCTATGAGCAGCAGTTAGGCTTTTACCGTGCTGTCTTGGATTTGAACATCCTTCCAGATTTTTCCGTATCCAACTTGTAATCATGGATGCAACATATCGATCAAGCTTTCTCAGTTCCCGCATGGCAGCTTGTGTAAATATTACCTGATAATTCAACGCAGTTCCAACTCCTTCTCTACTTCATCCAGTGTATAAGTGACCGGGTTGGCTTTATATTCAGCTAATGCTGCTTCATAGACTTTGAGATCAAACTCATCCTCTATACGCTCAATTACAGATTGGCGTACCAGCTCCGAAATACTCATACCTTTCATTTCTGCGTACTTTCTTATAAGTTGGGCATCCGCATCGTTCAATCTTATAGATATAGTCATATCAGTTCTTCCTTTCTGTTATACATTGTATTACAGCATATTTCAGTTGTCAATATATAGTAAAATATGTCAAATATTGTGATTGACTAATGAATATAAATTCAGTAAAATCAGTGTGCAGACCAATCGGTCTACAAAAAGCGGTGCACCCTACCATGAGTGGGAATTAAAAAAGCGGTGTACCCTACCATAAGTGGGAGCTAAAAAAGTAAAGGCTGAGTTACCATAATTCAGCCTTATCTTTTTAGAGGATTTTTTTATGAGACTTGAGTTTTATACTGTGGATGCGAAATATTGTGATTATTTGAGAAAATTTGATTCTTGTGTTCGATAGTACAGGGGGTTTTTCTTCTAAAAGCATATTAAAGCAAAAGTTATTGAATAAAATGTAGCATATTACAAAAAGTCGTTGAAGAAAGTGTTGCATTAGCACAAAAAGTCGTTGAACTTTTTGTAAATTGCTGATATTATGTCTATTGTGAGCGAAAGGAGGTCGGGTATGTATCGTACTTCTTTAGAATATTTGTATAAATGGAAAGAAAAAGACAATAGAAAGCCGTTAATTATTCGCGGAGCAAGACAGGTGGGAAAGACTTGGCTTATGAAGGAATTTGCGAATAAAGCATATAAATCGCATGCATATATTAATTTTGATAACAATATACAAATAAAGCAGCTGTTTTTGCAGGATTTAAATGTAGATAGGTTAATAATGGGACTGGAACTGTATACCGGAAAGAAGATAGTTCCGTCCGAGACCCTTATCATATTTGATGAAGTTCAGGAAGTTCCCAATGCACTGACTTCTTTAAAATATTTTAATGAAGATGCTCCTTCATATCATATTGTATGCGCAGGAAGTTTATTAGGTATTGCACTGCATCCCGGAACATCTTTTCCGGTGGGTAAAGTCGAGTTTATGGATCTTTATCCTTTGTCATTTTCAGAATTTATGCTGGCAATGGGAAAAGAACAGTATGCCGAACTGTTGGAATCAAAAGACTATGAGATGATTACAACTTTTAAGCAGGAATACATTAATCTTTTGAAACAATATTTCTTTGTGGGCGGTATGCCTGAGGTTGTTGCACACTACGTTGATAATAAGGATTTTCAAGGGGTTCGGGAAATACAGAGACGTATTTTAGATGCATACGAGCAGGACTTTTCCAAGCATGCTCCCAATGAGATTGTACCCCGCATTCGCATGCTTTGGAACAGTATTCCGGCTCAACTTGCAAAGGAGAATAAAAAGTTTATATACGGTCTGATCAAAGAAGGTGCCAGAGCAAAAGAATATGAAACGGCACTATTGTGGCTTACCGATTGCGGCCTTATCCATCAGGTGAATCGTGTTAATGCGCCTAATATACCCCTTAAGGCATATGAGGATTTAAAGGCTTTTAAGTTATTTACCTTGGATGTAGGTCTCTTATCCTGTATGGTGGGTCTGCATCAGAGTGCTTTGTTAAGCGGTAATGACTTGTTCAGGGAATTCAAAGGAGCTTTAACGGAGCAGTATGTTCTGCAGCAATTAAAAACATTGGATAATTTGAATGTCTATTATTGGACCAATGACAGAAACCGAGCCGAGATTGATTTTCTGATTGGCAGTGAGGGTAGGGTTATTCCGGTTGAAGTAAAAGCCGAAGTTAATCTGCAATCTAAAAGTCTTAAAACATTTCGTGATAAATATGATATAGAGATTTCGGTCAGGACATCCATGTCGGACTATAAAAAAGAAGAGCGGCTTATCAATTTGCCGTTATACGCAATAAGTAATATCAAAAAGATTTGAAACCGTATAGCGGAGGATATGTGAAGATGATATAATCTAACAAGATGTAGATTTGTCCGGATAAGTTTGAATAAACAAATAAATAGAATGGGAGGTTGTTATGGGAAGAGATTTGAGAAAACTGACTTTGTTGCATTCAAATGATATGCACGGAGATTTTATGAGTGAGAATATTGACGATAAACTTGTGGGCGGAGTTGCAATGCTGTCAGGGTATATCGATAAAGTACGACAGGAAGAAGAAAATGTGGTTTATGTTATAGCAGGAGATATGTTCAGAGGATCTATTATTGATCAGGAATACAGAGGACTTTCCACAATAGAAATAGTTAATATGCTTTCACCCGATGTGGTTACATTGGGAAATCATGAAGTGGATTACGGTGTTGCCCATCTTCTGTTTATTGAGAAACTGGCCAAGTTTCCTATTATAAACAGCAATTTATATATAAAAACCAATCATACCCGTCTTTTTAGACCATATCTCATAAAGGAAGTAGGCGGGATAAAAATACTGTATATCGGTATATTGACGGAGGAAGTTATTGCTCAGACCAAACAGGAGACTCTCATAGGTTCCATAGTGGATGTTTATGAAGCCGCAAAGGAAGTGGGAAGAATTTGTAATGCCTATTCTCAAATAGATATTGATTTCACAATACTTCTTACACATATCGGTTTTGAAGAGGATAAGAAATTAGCTTCCATGCTGGATCCGGCATGGGGAGTGGATATTATTATCGGTGGACATTCTCATACATATCTGGAGCAACCTGAGATAGTAAACGGTATAGTTATTGCACAAGCCGGGACAGGTACCGATCAGATAGGAAGATTTGATATTATTGTCGATAAAGACAACAACTGCATAGAAGATTTTACCTGGCAGGCGGTACCCATAGATGAGACGCATTGCCCTGTAGATAAAGATTTGGAAGAAATAATACATCAATATCATGAAAAGACCAGTGAAAAATTCTCCAGAATAATAACCAGATTCAAGCGTGCATTAACCCATCCGAAAAGAAGTCAGGAAACCGAGTTGGGCAATTTATGTGCGGATGCGGTAGTGGATAACCTCGGCTTGGATATAATGTTGTTTGCATCGGGAAGCATAAGGAAAAAGGAATTGGGTCCTATACTGACACTTAAGGATTTTAAAGAATGTTTCCCGTTTGATGACAAGATATACAGAATAAAGTTGACAAAGAAGCAGATAGAAAAAGCATTCAATACAATTTTGGGAAGAGATTTAAGCGACCATGTGGAATTCTATCAGGTATCCAGAGGGTTCAAGGTAAAGTATTCCAAGAAAGAGAACAGAGTTACCGAAATATCATTGGAATCACAGCCTTTGGATGATAATCATATATACTCGGTTGGTTTACAGGAGTACCATTTTAACAATATGGCGGACTTTATAGGCATCACCAAGGAAGAAGCGGAAGCCAATTCCCCTATAAAAGTAGTTACCACCTCCAGCGGAGATGTGCTGGAAGAAGCATTTTTAGGAATGGTGCTTGCCGATCCGAAAGTTGAGGGCCGTATAGTTATCGAGTATTAGTTGAATAGTAAAAACAGATTTATTTGTTGAATTAAACCGTTTCGGCTATATATCATACCGAAACGGTTTTTTCAGGCAGTTCAAATACTTTGCTTAAGGTGAACTTATGTAAACTTAAGCATTGTAAGTTTTATTCGTATTCATCAATCTGTTTATTTATTGATGCAAGCTCTTCTTCTAAAAACTTCTTCTGATTAAGCAGAAGTTCCTTTGAGGGCTTTTCATCATATAGAGGAGCATCATCATAGTAATACAGCCTGTTGCATACGCCAAATCCTCTTCCTCTGCCTCCGCCTCTGCCATAGTATCTGCCTACCGGACGTCTGGCGCCTGTGCAGTATCCCATAGCTCTTCCTGTTAGCGGGCCCATTCCTCTGGGTCCTGTTCCGTCAAATCTGGGCATCTTTTGAACCTCCCTTATTTATTTCCGGCATATGCCGGATACTATCAGTATACCACATTAATGGCATATGTCAATAACTATTTTAATATTTAACCTTGTTTCGTTAAAAGTAATGTAGCAGAGGAATAGGGTAGTACAATTTCATGATATAATACATATAACAGAATCTTGAACAAGGAGTAGCATATGTCTCTTACATCAAAAGAAAGATTAATGAGGATTTTTGCCAATAAACCGATAGACAGACCCGCGATAAAGTTGTGGGGATCATGGAATTACCGTAAGGGTGATAAATTATTGCATCCTTCATATGAGCCGGCAATGATAAAGGCCGCGGAAAAGACCGATCTTGTTGTTAATGCACACTCTCCGTTTTTCATGTTCTGCGGACAGGTGGATATAGTCAGGAGAAAGAATGTGGAGATAAATGATCCTCTGTGGTACGAGGAACATATAGTTTTCCATACGCCTATGGGCCAACTTCGCAGGGTAGACAGAATATCAAAAATAGGTGAACCGGGGTTTACGATAGAATATCCCGTAAAACAACCGGAGGATATAAAGAGGATGCTGTCTATGCCGTATGAGCCGTTTCCGTATGTTGATAATATTGAAGAGCAGCAACAACTGTTGGGAGACAGGGGAATTGTCCTGTACCGTATTGACCACATCGCATATGCCCTTTATCGTATGATAGGTTCGGAAAATCTTGCATATTTTACCCATGATTGCAGAGACCTTTTAATGGAAGCATTGGATGTTTTTTCCAAAAGGCTGTATGCTCATGTCGAAGAAGCGCTTAATCATGGTGTCAGAGTACCTTTTTCCTGGGTGGGACCGGAGTTGCTTATTCCTCCGTTATTATCGGAAAAAGATTTCATGGATTTCTGTTTTGATTATGATAAACACATTTGCGATATGGTACACAATGCCGGAAGTTACATCTGGGTGCATTGCCACGGTAAAGTACGGAACCTGATAGAGAAATTTATTGAGATGGGTGTCGATGTGCTTAATCCTTTGGAACCGCCCAAGAACGGAGATGTGGATTTGGACGAAGTGGCAAGAACATTCAAGAATCGCATAGGTCTGGAAGGCAATATAGAGATGCAGGATTTTTATGATGAATCCGAGGAAGTTATAAGGGAAAAAATAAAAACTTGCGTGCAAAGCGGAAAGCAAAGCAACAGATTTATAATGTGCACTTCCGCCGGCTTCATGGATTTTCCGACACCAAGCAAGCAATATCTTGATAATATCATGACATACATAGATTACGGATATGAATGCGTCAATAATGCAAGGTACTAGTAAATATCATTAACAATTATCTTGATTAAAAGCATTAACCTATACTAAATACCGCTTTAATCTTATTTGTATCGGGCTTTATAACGGCTTTTTGTTTGTTAATAACTGCTTTGCCTCCCGATATGCTTTGTACGGTTACTTCTAAGTTGCTGTCGGGAAGCCGTAAATGTAAGCACAGTTCTCTGTTAATATCAAAAGAACTCAAATCGGCAGTGAAGGTTACCGTATTCTTAGATACTTCTATACTGAAAGATATTTTGCCTTGGAATGCCGGTGCCTCCTTAATATTCATTGTATTGCCTTCTTTGTAGAAATATCTCGGAACCGCACATGTTAAGTGCAACATATCATCTTTAAAAAGATAATCCGATACAAGCATATCCCGAATAAACTGAGTGACACATATAGGTGTCCATGCATGTTGCAGATCTCCTGTTATTCTTTTTGCTCCTTTTTCTTCGGTTCGCTCCTCGCACCAGGTAAACAGAGGAGTGCCGTGATTGAGTGCCGCAACAAGGTAATCGGCCGATATGTCCGCTTTATCGGCTAATATGTTTACATATGCCATGGCATCCAATGCAATAGCCACCCATAAACCGTCATGTATCCATCCGAGGTTTTTCGGCAACCCTCCCTCACTTATATTCCCCTGAAGCTTATTCATGGTACCTACAGCTAAGGGATGGTCTACGGGAAGTATATTGGTCGGATAAACCGCATCTGCCACAGCCCATCTGCTGCCTGAAGTATTATGGGCACAGCTTCCTATCCAGATCGAACCGTCCGGCTCTTTGATATGCCCTATTTCCAGTGACTTTAATATACATTCTTTGTGATCCAGATAAGTGTCAAGCAACTCTTGATAAACATCCTCTCTTTGTAACTCTTTAGCCGCCCAAACAGCCGCTTCCAATCCCATACAGTGCATGAAGTTGTGAGGATAAAAAACTCCGAAAAGGTCATCGCCGTTTTTCAGACCGCCGTCTCCCATGCCTCTGGGCATTAAGCCCCATTCGGGTGAATCGGGAGGGTTTTTCCGTTTGGTTTTATCTCTTTGTGCCTTGGACCATCTGGCGGAGGCAAGCATTCTTTCAAAATTCTCCTCTAAAAATGCTCTGTCTTTTGTCCGTAAATAGTAGTGTTGGATACAGCGGCTTTTCCAACCTGATGAAGCCCACATGTATTTGCCCCATTGCTTATCATCTTCCCAGGAGCCGTTATTCAGCTGGAAACTTGCCACAAACTCGATGTTTTCCTTTGCAGGCTCAAAAAATCCGTATTTACCCAAAGTAAGTGCCTGGAAACACGGCTCTCCGGTATTGGAACTTCTGTACATTTCCGTTCCGGCAAGTCCCGCCATTCTGCCGTCAGCCATTTCTTCTCTCATTACGAATATATCGCACAGGCACGCTTTATATGCATTCTCAATCATGGGGTCGGGTAAATCAAATACCGGTGCTTTTTTGATAATATTCCTCCACTCATTCAGCCCCTGTTCGTACAGGGCATTCCAGTTTGTCTTCAACATAACTTCAATATCGTCGTTGTATTTTTTATTGGGGCGTATAAGCATACTCTCACGGGTTTCTTTTGCTTTGAGTATATATGCATATGTGACCGACTCTCTTCTGGAAGGAACAGTATCGGTAAGACTTGCATCCATAATAACTATCCTGTCCGAAGCGTCATTGAATATGGGATTTACCACGCTGTATTCGCAGTCAAAATCCGCCCACTTGGTATTAATTGTGTTGTCCAATACGCATGCGTCAATAAATATTTTTTTATCGCTGCCGGTTGTATTGGTAACGGACATTTTAATAACATCTCCGAGTCTTGTAGCCACACATTGAACGGTAAGGTTTGCACCTTCCGCATTTGCTTTATACAACAGTGACGGAATATATCCCTCAATTCTCTCCCAGGCAAAAGCTTCCATGGCAACATCGTTACACTTTGCCGTTATCTTTACTTTCCAGTCCAGACGAACTCTTTTGTATGCACCCAAAGGATTATGTGTTGTGTCGCTGTCGCTCCACAGCATGGTTAAAGAATCTTTTGTACAGTCATACAGTGTCTTGTTACTCGAGTTGGGAAGACATACACATATTCTGTGAGGTTCCGAAAATGCGTACCCGAAATCAATTTTTGTCTGCTTATTTCTTTTCATAATTTGTAGCTCCTGCTCCTTTCAAATTTAACTCAATCCCAGTATTCTTGCGGCATTACCGCCTAATATCAAATCTTTAGAGGTTTGATTAATCGGTAAGCTGTTAACGGCACCTATTTCATTTTTAGCATTACTCCAGGGCGAGTCGGAAGCGAACAGTATTCTGTCTGCCCCGTGAGCCTTCACTATTCGCAAGAATTGTTCCTTGCTGTAATATTCAAAGCCCATTGAAGTGTCTAAATATATGTTTTTACCTACAAGATATCTTTCCACATCATCCCACATGTTGTGGCTGCCAAGATGAGCCGCCACCATGATGCCTCCTTGCATGTGGTCGGCAATATATGCGAATTTTTGCGGATTACTTCTGTACGGGGGAGGCATACCGTGATCTTCACCGGCATGATGTACAATTATCAGGCCTTTACTCAAAGCATAATCATATATCCTTAAGGCTTTCGGATCATCCACAACGAAGGCTTGATATTCCACATGAAATTTTATACCTTTCAAGCCTAAACCGCAGACGAAATCTATATCTTTTTTGTAATCCTCAGTATGAGGAAAGATTCCTCCGAAAGCTATTATTCTGTCATCACATACACTCTGTGCCCAAAGATTGGTGTTTTGCAGTTGTGTGCTTTTGGTTATTACCGTTTGAACCACCGATATATCAATACCCCATTGATCCATGGTTTTCATAAGCCCTGCCTTTGTAAGATCGGTAGTGGGCTCATATCTGTAGTTTACATTTCTCAAAAGCGTCTCCCTGGCTTTTTTTGCAAGAGTATCGGGGAATATATGAGTGTGGAAATCTATTATCATGTCGTTTTTTCCTTTTCATTAACTGTAACATTTTAATACCTTTTATTCAAGAAGCTTCGGGAATATATTTACAATGCACAACTCTCGCCGAAAGTTGGAGAAGAATAAAACTGTTAGACTTTATTTGATTAGGGTTTTATTGTAAAATCAACTGTATAAAAAGTGTCTGAAGAAAAAAACAGGCTGATTATAAAGTTCATGAAACTGTGGAGGAAACCGATATATGAAGCCCGAACTTCTTAAGTTAAGAGAATATGCAAAACAATATGCCGAAATAGCATTGAGCGACAGAAATCTGGCAATACCGGAGCAATACAGAAAACTTAACAGCCTGCAACAGGTGCGACCTCCCGTTCTTGTTTTTGAAGTGCCGTGGGGTGAACTGGAAGATCAGGAAAAACTTCGGTTGGAATGTGAAACCGACCTGTACAGAGGAATTGAAAGAGCCGTTAAGAGAGCTCTTTACCAGTTTGAGTATTTCCGGGGCGATTATGCAATACATCCGTATTACAAGGTAAGGATAAGAACAAAAGGTACCGGAATAGGTCTTACCGTGCAGGAGGTTATGATTGGCTCCGCCACGGGGACCGATATCAGTGCTCATGAGTATCATGATATTTTACCCGATGAGGAATCTTTGGAAAAAATAACTATGCCTACGATGCAGGTGGATGAACAGGCGACGCAAAAAGCACTGCAAGCGGCTCATGATGTATTTGACGGCATAATGGATGTAGGACTTGGCGGCTATCAGCTCATATTTAATATGTGGGATGAAATACCCCGATATCACGGTGTGGAGAATTGTCTTATCGATATATATGAAAGACCGGATTTTATTCATAAGATGATGGATAAGTTTACACGGTATTATGAGGAAACCGTCAGTCTATATGAAAAACTGAATATATTGGAAACCGATGCATATTATCTTCACTGTACACCGGCATGCACCTATGAACTGCCGGTAAAGGATGTGACCGAAGAAACCGTCAGTGCCAAGGATGTCTGGGGAAGGGGAATGGCGCAGATTTTTGCCGTTGTATCTCCCGATATGCACAAAGAATTTGACATAAAGTACATGAAGCGGCTGTTTGACAGGTGCGGACTTACTTATTACGGCTGCTGCGAGCCTTTACATAACAAAATTGATATTTTAACGGAGTTTGATAATTTGCGGAGAATATCCGTAACCCCCTGGGCGGATGTCGACATTGCAGCCAATGCCATGGGAAACAGATATGTGCTTTCTGCAAAATCCAATCCCGCATATGTGTCGCAAGCAGTATTTGATCCTCAACCGGTTATTGAGGAGACAAAGAAAATACTTCTTGCATGTAAGAGAAACAACACGCCTTGCGAATTTGTATTGAAAGATATTTCCACGGTTAACAGAAATGTTAATCATCTGTCGGAATGGGTTAAGACGGTATCGCAAACCGTTGACAGGTATTGGTGATTATTTGTTAATGTATATATAAAGGTATGTGTCCGTCTTATCTTGACAGGAATACGGAGTAAATTTATCCTTCAGCCCTTCGGTGATATATACATGCTTATCTTCGGTTACGAAGATCGCTTCAAAATCCCCGTATTCTCTCCATATTTCAACAGCTTTATCTAAGCCTGTTACAAAAAGGGCTGTAGATAATGCATCGGCATATGTGCCGTCATTTGCAACCACGGTGACCGAAAGGATACCGCTGTCGGCGGGATAGCCGGTGTGCGGATTGAGTATATGATGATATATTTTATTGTCTTTTTCAAAGTATCTCTGATAGCAACCGGAAGTTATGATAGAGCAATTTGTATCATGGATTATTCCGATATAGGAGTGTTCGTCTTTCGGATCCTGAACGGCTATATTCCACACCGATTTATCGGGGTTAAGTCCGAACAGTTGAATATTGCCCCCCAAAGAAAGCATGCCTGATTTAACACCGGAATCAATAAGCATTGCAGCTGTTTTTTGTCCTACAAAACCTTTTGTAACGGCTCCCAAATCTATCTTTGTACCCGATTGCAGATTAAGCATATTACCTTCCAGACCAATCTTGTCATATCCGACAAGTTTCAGGATATCTTTAATACTTGCCTCATCCGGAACGGTATGGTTTTTATCATAGAATCCCCACAGTTCCATCAGCGGGAACACCGTTATGTCAAAAGCTCCGTCGGTCATTTTTGATACTTTCAATGCCGTTCTTATCTGTTCTTTAAGTTCATCGGATACCGATATATCCTTACCCGATGAATTGTTTACTTTTGATACTTCGCTGTTTTGGGAGTGAGCGGAAAAGGCGACATCATATGCCAGAATATGCTTATATGCTTCATGCAATTCTTTTTCGGCATTTTTTGATATAACCGAGACCGTCATCACGGTATCCATTGCCATAAAAGAAGTTGAATACATACCGTTTTTTTCCGTTATATACAGTGAAGATTCTTTCACACATCCGCTTAACAGCAACAATAAAGACAAAGCAATTATGACAGCTCTTTTTTTAGCATCAACAGTTGTAATTGTGTCTTTGTTTTTTCTTATCATCTTTTTATTGTTCCGTCCGGATTGAACAAGGGGAGCGGAGCAATGTATGTTATATCATTCCGATAAATGGCATCCCCTTCTGCGAGCACCGCCATTTTTCCCGCAACTATTCCGCCGGCTTGCAGTACCAATTCCTCAACTGCACGTAATGAGCCGCCGGTAGATATCACATCGTCGACTATGAGGATACGTTTTCCCTTCATAAATTCCGCATCGGCGGTGTCCAGATAAAGTTTTTGAAGACCGGATGTGGTTATGGATTTTACATCCACCTCGAAAACTCCCGTCATGTACAGTTTGGGAGCTTTTCTTGCAAGAAAATATTTATTGACTCCGCTCTGTCTTGCCATTTCATGGACAATGGGAATCCCTTTGGATTCGGCGGTAATGGTGTAATCATATTCCGGTGCAAGTTCTAAAAGTCTCTTTGCACACGCTATTGTCAGCTCTATATCTCCGAAAACCACAAAAGCGGCTATATATAGGTTGTCGGTAACTTTACATAACGGTAATTTTCTTTGCACTCCGGCTATATTGATATCATAGTAATCCATAAACCAACGCATCCTTTCAATGCTTTTTCAACATATATATTATACATCATAACGGTGATATATAGAATGTGAAAACAGTAATTTAAGCCAATCTTATACAAGGCATATACAAGAAATTTTATGTGCATCGGATTATGAACAATTGTGAACTTTCGAAACAATATCTTGAAAAGGAAAATATTAATGATATAATAAAAACGCTATAGAGCCGGTAAAGGCAATAACCTTTTTCTAAGCCGGCTGAGTCTTTGAAAGATCCGAAATCGGCGTTCTGCACGATTGACGGTCTTTCTTCTTATACGGGATAAATATCAATAACCGTTGCATTTGTTTTTCAACAGTGTAAAATTAAGTTGTAGAGAAATATATAAAGGAGATAAGTGTATGGCTAAGAAGAACAAAACTAATCTGTTAAGCGAATTCAAAGCATTTATAACAAAAGGTAATGTAATAGATATGGCGGTAGGTGTAATAATCGGAGCCGCATTCGGAAAAATAGTATCTTCATTTGTAAATGATATATTGATGCCGTTAATAGGGCTGGTAATGGGTAAAGTGAATTTCCATGACCTGAAATGGGTTTTGGCTACCGATGCTGAGGGTAATATAACATCATCGGTGAATTACGGAACATTCCTTCAAGGAATACTGGATTTTCTTATCATTGCGGCATGCGTATTCCTGTTGGTAAGACTTGTGGCATTGGTAAGAAGTAAAGCTGAAGAAGCAAAGCAGAAACAAAAAGAGGAAGTAAAGGCGACACCGCCCGCTCCCTCCAAGGAACAAGTGCTTTTAACGGAAATCAGAGATTTGTTAAAAGAAAAGAAGTAAAGTATAATTATAACAGGAGGTGAAACATGGAAAAGAATGAAGATTTGGGTACAAGACTGGAAAATGCAGGTAAGCGATTCTTTAGGAAAACAAAGGAATTTGCCGATGCTACGAAACTTTCTATAAAATTGAAAGAGTATGAATTGGATCTTGATAACCTTTATCAGATAGCAGGAAAAGTAGCATATTACGGCGAAGATACAAAAGAAATCTTTACCCAGATAACCAATAAACTGGAACAGATTGAAGAGGTAAAGGTGGATATTGCCGATGCTAAAGGCTTGAAGATATGCGGCAACTGCAAAGCTGAAATGCCGAAAGAAGCCGTAGCTTGTATGAAGTGCGGCGAAAAGTTTGAATAAGATATTATTCTTGTAAATCCTTAGGTTTAATAAAGCTTATAAGACGGGGCATGATTTCCATTCGGATGCTCCTTCTTTCTATTATCTCGCCTTCAATGTTAACTTTGAGCATATCCTTACTTTCTAAGGATATGCTTTTTCCTTTGGGAAAGATTATTCCCACAGTACCTGCATGCTTACCTTTCATGTATTTCGGCAACACGGAAAAAACAAAATCCAGACCTCTGGCTTCGGCAATGCACATATCGATTATACCGTCATCAAATGATGTGTGCGGCACAGGTATGAATCCTCCGCCGTAATACTTTCCGTTTGTACAGGCTGCCAGCATTACATAACCGTCATTAATAACCTGTCCGTCTATGGTTATCTTGACATCGAATTTGGTTTTCTTCTGTCGTAAAACTCTGAAGAAACCCAGAAGATATGCAAGCATTCCGGTTATTCCGTATTTTCTTGTAATTTGTGTGGAGTTGTAAGCTGCCTCGGCATCTACACCTATAGATAATATATTTATGCAATAACCGAATAATTCTTCATCATACAGTTTTATAGCGTCAACTTTAATAACATCGCCTTCAACTGTCCTTTTTACGAGGTCTTTAAGTTTTGCGTAATCAGTAAGATTCTTAATGAAGTCGTTTCCGCTTCCCGTAGGAAGTATGCCTATCGGGGTATCATAACCTGCCACTCCGTTTGCGGCCTGGTTAACCGATCCGTCACCGCCTGCAACATATATCCTGTATCCGCCCTTTTTTGCATACTCTTCACACAACTCTTTTATATGCGTAGGATGTTGTGCATAGAGTATACTGTACTCATCCTCTCTGCCTTCAAAATATCTTTCTATGTCCGGTAAGAATTTTGCGGCCTTTTTACTTCCCGACATAGGATTCATTATAAACAGATGCTTCATAGCCCCCTCCCGACAGTATAAAAACTTACTTGTTAGAGTAATATAATAACACATCAAAGCAACATTATGTATAGGCACTGTTAAAAATAGGGCTTATGTATTAAAATATATTAAGATAACAATAAAGGAGCTGTATAATGAAAAATCTGCATTTAGTTTGTAACGCACACATTGATCCGGTATGGATGTGGAATCTTGATGAAGGTATTGCGGAGACTCTTTCAACATTCAGGGTATGTGCCGAGTTTTGTGAAGAATATGACGGATTCATATTCAATCACAATGAATCGCTGCTGTATGAGTGGGTGGAAAGATACGAGCCCGCACTTTTCAAACGTATTCAGAAACTGGTTAAGGAGAAAAAATGGCATATCATGGGAGGCTGGTTTATTCAGCCCGACTGCAATATTCCCACCGGAGAGAGTTTCGTAAGACAGATATTGGAAGGACACAACTACTTTATGGAAAAATTCGGTACTTTCCCGACAACATGTATAAATTTCGACGCATTCGGACATACAAGGGGGTTGGTGGATATTTTAAAAAACAGCGGATATGACTCGTATCTGTTCTGCCGTCCCGAGCCGGACATGATTGATCTTCCCGATGAGGATTTCCTTTGGGAAGGATTTAGCGGAGAAACCATAATGTGTAACCGTGCTTTCAATTCTTATGAATCGCACAGAGGGGAAGCGCATGAAAAGATAAAATCCTGGATGGACGGCAACCGTCACAGAAAGGTGGGTATGGTACTGTGGGGTATAGGAAATCACGGCGGCGGACCTTCCAGAATTGATTTTAAAAACATAGCACAACTGGCAAAGAAGGAGAAGGACTTCAATATAGTTCATTCCACTCCTGAAGCATATTTTGCCGAACTGGATGAGAAAAAGCTGCCTGTATTCAGAAAGACGCTGAATCCGAGGTATATCGGATGCTATACATCGCAGATTCGCATTAAACAGTTGCACAGACAGTTGGAAAACCAACTGTATACAACTGAAAAGATGGCTGCACATGCATCTTTCTTAAAACTTATGAAGTATCCTGCTGACAGGATACGGACGGCAACAAAAGACATGTTGTTTATGGAATTCCACGATATACTTCCCGGTTCGTCAATACAGTCGGTGGAAGACTATTCCATAGCTTTAGCGGGACACGGTTTGGATGAATTGGGCAAAGTTAAGACTCAGGCTTTCATTTCACTGTGCTCCGGTCAGAAAAAAGCAAACGAAGGAGAGATTCCGTTACTGGTATACAATCCTCATCCTTATGAGGTACCGTATATTGTCGAGTGTGAATATCAGTTGGCGGACCAGAACAAAAACAGAAATATATTTGCCAACCCCGTAGTTTACCGAAACGGTAAGAAACTGCCCTGTCAGGTAGAAAAAGAAGACTCCAACTTCAATGTTGACTGGAGAAAGAAATCGGTATTCTACGCTATGCTGAAACCCTGTCAGATAAACAGATTTGATGTCAGAATAGAGATGATTGATGCAAAACCGTTGCCTAAGGTAAGACAGACAAAGGATATGTTCATATTCAAGACAAAAGAATTGCTTGTTCATATTTCCAAGCTTACCGGAACAATAGACAAGTATGAAGTAAAAGGCATAGACTACTTAAAGAAGAATGCTTTTCTTCCCGTAGTTGTCAAAGACGATGAAAACTCCTGGGCGCACAAGGAAAAGAGTTTCAGAAACACCGAAGGATTCTTCAAAGTCATGGACAAAGAAGAAGGTAATTATTTCTCCGGCATAATTGATGAGAACAAGATTGAAAGCGTCAGAGCAATTGAAGACGGTCCGGTAAGAACTATAATTGAAGCGGTTATGAAGTATGACAACTCCTTCATATGCATAAGATATCATCTGCCAAAGAGAGGTGCACAGGTCAAAGTGACTGTAAGAGTATACTGGAACGAGAAGATGAAAATGCTTAAGCTGTCAATTCCCACAACAATAGAAAATGCTTGTTATACGGGACAGCAGGCTTACGGTTCGGAACAACTGCTTACCAACGGTAACGAAAATGTCAGTCATAAATGGAATATCCTGTATAACAAAGATTATGCGGTCAGTGTCATAAATGACTGCACATACGGTTCCGATGTGTTGGGCGGAGAGATAAGGATTTCGCTTCTCAGATCAGCCGGCTATGCGGCAGGAAAATCCGACTTTTCGGTTAGGAACAAATACATTATGCCGCAGGACAGATTTTCGCCGTATATGGATCAGGGAGAAAGACAATACGAATTCTGGCTGGATGCTTCCGAAACAACCGAAAGATTCAACAAAGTGGAAAGAGAAGCGGCTGTATGTAATGAAAAACCCATGGCTTTATCTTTCTTCCCGACAGGTGCCGGAAAGAGGGTGCGACCGTTTGCCATACTGAGTGACGATGTTATCACCATGCCGGTATTCAAAAGAAGCGAAGACCGAAAGGGGTATATAATAAGGTTGTTCAATCCGACCGATACAAAGAAGACTACAAAACTGTCATTACCCCTTTTCAGATGGGAAAGAGAATTCACACTGGACAAGTATCAGGTCAGATCCTTCAGATTTGATGTAAAAACCAAACAGGTTACCGAAACCGATCTTATAGAAAGGGATATATAATAAAAGGTATATATATTAAGCATATAAAAGGAAGCCTTCGGGCTTCTTTTTTTCCCGAAAAACACAAAAAAACGAATGATATAAGAAAAAACCGCCTGCATGTCACAGTGGACAATAATCAGGCCTTGTAGTAAAATGTGTTAGCACCGGGGTGTAGCGCAGTTGGTAGCGCGCATGGTTTGGGACCATGATGCCGCAGGTTCAAGTCCTGTCACTCCGACCAGAAAAGAACGCCGGACCTCTTTCTCGAACGGAAAGCAATCAGCCAGGCGCAGTACGACAAGAGTCTCGGAGACCTGGCCGAAAAGATGGACTGTAAAAATATATAGACAAATCAGAATTTGTGGAGATGCTAATGAATACTATATGGTCAGATAATGTTCAAGGGATTCAGACTCTTTATCTCAGCCGTAAATTGAGATTCGATGATGTGTTTTTTTGCCAATACAGGGATTCTTTTAATATAGACAAAGATGCAGAATTAAAGATATTAGAGATCGGCTGTGGACCCGGTGCGCTTGCTGAGGCGATGCATAGGTGGTATCCGAATGCTCAAATAACAGCGATTGATCGAGATAGTAACTTTATTTCTTTCGGTAGGCATAATGTGGCAGGCGTTGAATTCATTGAAGGAAATGCAGAACATCTTCCGTTTGCGGATAACACATTTGATGTAACGATATCCAATACAGTTCAAGAGCATATTGAGCCTAATGCTTTTTTGAGTGAACAGTACCGTGTTTTGAAACCGGGCGGTATATGTCTTTGCCTTTCTACAAGAAAGGAATTGTCTTGTATTGCGCCATGTCTGAAAATTACAAAAGAAGAGGAAGAATTTTGGAAATCTGTTACCTCAGAAAAGATACTGGAAGAATATGGAGTATGCCAATATCCTATGTCTGAAGCGGAGCTTCCTGCTTCTATGGAACAGCATTGTTTTAAAGATGTTACAACAAATTATGCTATTATCAATCTGACTCCCGACAAACCGGAATATTCGGTTACAATGGGGGAAAGAATAATCAAATCAATGCGTCAGACTAATTTGGAGTCTATTGCAATTGCATCAGCACATTCAACAGAGTATAAAAGAGCAATTGATGCAGTAAAGTCTAAGTTTGACGAGCGACTTCGCTTGTACGGCGAGGGAATAAAACAGTGGGACGCATCTGTTTTAATTATAATGATTATTCGCGGCAAAAAAAGATAAATTTCAGTTTATCGGGATAGAAAAAGACAGACAAGTCCCGGTTTGTCGAGCAAAACAAGATGTACTATTAGGTTGTTCTTATACTGAAAACATCGAAGAATGTCGGTGTTTTTTATTAATTCCCAATCAAAACAGTCAGTAACAAAAAATGTTAGTCACAAAATAGCAGTTAACCTAAGGAAAAACCGCCCTCTTTAATCAAGGGCGGTTTTTTAAAGGGTTTTTCTGTCATAATACTGATTTATAAAGTATAAATATGATACTATATTGTTTGAAACGGATTTTTATAAGAGGAGAGCAAGAGGTGCAGCCGAAGTCCACTAAAATCATATCAATAATTTTACTTTTCTTCGTGGTTATCTGCTTGTCTTCCTGCGACAAAGTACCGCATGTGACCGAACATTGTTCCCATGAAGTTGTTATAGATAAAGCGGTGCCTGCAACCTGTACCGAAACCGGTCTGACCGAAGGAAGCCATTGCTCTTTGTGTAATACCGTTTTGGTGAAACAGCAAGTGATACCTGCGGAAGGACACAGCAGTGATGAATATGATTTTGATATTGTAAACCATTACGGATATTGTCTGAAATGCGGCAACAGATTCACTAAAAAACACGATATGGACCCGGAAACAAAAAAGTGCAGAAAGTGTGATTTTGAAACCGTTACCCCTCCGCCGTTTCCTTCGGGATATATAACTAAAGAGCATACAACTATTGAAACAAAGCACTTTATATGTGAGATTGATGCGGATACTTATATTATAGATAATTTGGAATATTATCTGGAAACCCTGTTTGATGCACTGGAAGTTGTGTCGGGATTGTCCTTTAACACGGCAAAACTGGGCAAAATTCTTGTTGAAGTAAAAAAAGCCCAAGCGGTGGACGGGTATGTGTCGGAAACCCATATAGCGTATGCATATTTCAATCGTATAGTTATCAGTACCGGAGATTTGTTTATTTCCGGAGGACATGCCATAGCTCATGAACTGAGTCATATACTTCAGAATCATAATTGCGGTTGGAATTTCCGAAGAATACTGCCGGAAGGGTTTGCGGTATATACGACATATAAAGTGACAAAATATATGGAAGAGAATTATCCCGATATAGCATACGCACTTCAAGCGGCGGAAAATAATATGAGAAATGAGAAAATAAGTGCAGCGGGATATAAAGAGCTGTATTCCAAACCGCTTTCTTACTGGCAGGAAAACCTTTTACCGCATGCAATGAGTTCCGATTACGCAATAGGTTTTCGCTTTATGAAATATCTTGACAGTGCTTACGGCGAATACTCATCCTGGATAACCGAATATCAGAAAGTAAATCCGTTCACACCGGATGTTTCGGATGACAGATTGGATATAGCAAAGATTAATCGTGTACTGCCTATGACATACGGAGAGCATGTAGAAGCTAATTTTTATACCTGGTTGAAGCGAAATGAAGGCTTTTTTGAGGAAAAACCTGATAACACTACTGACAGGACACATCTTTCCTATATCAATATATATCCCAGGTATAACTACAGGTTAAGTACAATATGTTTTGAAGGATTTGAATATCAGGATATATATTTTAATATAGACCAATTGAGAAGGTATATAACCGAGTATAAAGGGGATAAGCTCGGTAATTTCCGATTCTTTTTTGGCGCTCTTGAGCCTACGACAATAAAGTTATATGATTCCGAAGGCAATCTTATTGCAAAGCATTTCAGTGAAACTGCAGTCGGCACATATTCACTCGAGGGTGTGGGGTTTATTCAATTTGTAGGCAGAGGAACAATTATGAGGTTTAATATATCAGGTTTTGCAAGCATTGAATAATGAATATTTTACAGGGAGAAATATTATGACGGAAAAAGAAAAATCACATGCAGGTATGCTCTATCAACCGGGCGATCCGGAACTGGTAGCGGACAGAGATGTAACGGTACAGAAGTTGTATGAATATAACAGAATACATCCGTTAGACAGGGAAGCGAAAAAAGAAGCGATAAAGGGAATATTGGGTAAAACAGGGAAGAATTGCGTAGTGGAACAGCCTCTTTTCTGCACTTACGGATACAACACGACGGTGGGTGATAATTTCTTCCTTAATGTCAATTGCAGGCTGATGGACAGCGGCAAGATAATTATAGGAAATAATGTTTTCATTGCCCCCGATGTCTGCATAATAACCGAAGTACATTCAATGATTGTCGAAGAGCGCATACAAGGACTGGAATATACATATCCGGTAACAATAGGCGACAATGTATGGATAAGTACCGGTGCTCATATACTGCCCGGAGTTACCATAGGAGATAACAGTGTAATAGGTGCCGGAAGTGTGGTTACAAAGGACATACCCGCCAACTGTCTGGCAGTAGGTAATCCCTGTAGGGTTATGCGTAAACTGAATGAATAATTTATTTATTCCAGAACAACCGAAGCTTGGACATAATTAATCACCATCTGTACCAATACGGTCATTTTAAGATAGTTTAATCCGTATACTTCCTCATACTGCGAATAATCGTCCGTATTCATGTGTTTTACAAAATACTGTGTAACATCATCGGCTGTTGCCTTTATCTTTTCCTTTTCCGCAATCGCCTGGGTTATAAGGTGCATCTTGGATACATTTATATTATCCTCTTTATACTGTTCCAAAAGTGCCTGCTGATTTTCCACATTAAGGTACTGCTGTAAAAACTCCTCCAGTGTGACCTGGTAATAGTTTGCATAATCCTGATAGTATTTAATAACGGCAGTGTCCTGATAATCGGTTATTATTTTCGGTATTTCTTTTACCGTGCTGTTTGTTTTAAGATATTCCTGAATATAGTCGGCTATTTTGGCACTTTGTATCTCCCTATACATATCCGCCTTCATTTGTTCGACGGTAGTCCATCCCTTTGTTTGGCTGAATGTTGAGTTTATAAAAGCATCTGTAAGTTCCGGCAATACCGATTCCACTATGTGGTTAATTGTTACGGTAAATACCGCATCTTTTCCGTTAAGTTCTTCCTTTCCGTAATTATCGGGAAAAGTTACCTCAATATCGAAAGTTTCGCCGGGGCTATGTCCTACAAGTTGCTCAAGAAAATCATCAATGTAACTTGTAACGCCTATTGTCACCTCGGTACCTGCACCTCCGGTGGAACCGCCTTCAAAAGCTACTCCGCCGATTCTGCCTACATAGTCTATGTTTAGCGTGTCTCCGTAAACAACCGCTCTGTCGGTTACTTCAATAGAATATACCTGTTCGGAAAGTAAACTTTCAACGGCAGACTGTAATTCATCATCCGATACAGTATGTCTGTCCTTGGGTACCGTAATACCCTTATAATCACACAACTCCACATATTTCAAAGCCTTTACACCGCGCCAATAACCGTTATTATCGAGATCTCTGCTGAAAGTGAAATCCTGATCTTTGCTGTTACAGCCTGCGAAAACAAAGGAAATCATCACTGACAGTATAAGTAATATGATCGGTAATCTTATCTTTTTCATTAAGTCCTCCATATCCGTGAACAACACGTCGTAGAGTATTATACCATGTTTATACGGAACTTTTCAGTGCTGTTAAGAAAGATAGTTAAACGGATAGCAGAACGGTGACAGCTTGTTGAATAAAACACAGTTTTACGGTATAATTTTTTCATAATCAAAGCAAAATAGGAGGTGTATTGTGTCAGTAGCAGCAGCATTCATTTTTCCGCATCCTCCGCTTATACTTCCGAAGATAGGAAAAGGTGAAGAGAAGAAGATACAGAAGACCATAGACTCATATAAAGAAGCCTGTAAAACCATAGCACAGTTGCAACCCGATACTGTTGTTCTGGCATCCTCGCATTGTGCCATGTATTCCGACTATTTACATATCTCCGACGGTGAATACTATCAATCGGATATGGGAAGATTCGGTGCCGCATCTATATCGGTGCGGGCGGAATATGATAAGCAGTTCAGAGATAAACTTATGGAAATTTTTTCCGAACAGAATATACCGGCAGGTACCCAAGGTCAGGAAATCCCCGGAATGGACCATGCAAGCGTAATACCGTTGGTTTTTCTGAATGAAGTATATAGAGATTATAAGCTTATAAGGATGGGAATATCCCTTCTGCCTTTTGAAACCCACTACAAGTTGGGTATGTGTGTTGCAAAGGCTTCGGAATTGCTCGGAAGGCGTGTTGTTTTCATAGCAAGCGGTGATTTATCGCATAAACTGAAAGTGACTGGGCCGTACGGATATTCAAAGCAGGGAGAACAGTATGATCAGATGGTTACCGAAGCCATGACAAAGGGAAATTTCGCGAAATTTATGGATTTCTCGGAGGAGTTTCTGGAAAAAGCCGCCGAATGCGGACATCGTACCTTTGTAATTATGGCCGGTGCACTGGATAAAAAAACAATAGAACCGAAACTCTTGTCTTACGAAAACACTTTCGGTGTGGGATATGCAGTAGCATCTTTTCTTGTTGAACAAAAGGAAAAAGAAGTTACATCGGATATGTATGTGGCTTTGGCAAAATCCTCCGTGGAGTATTATGTGAAGAATAAACGTATGCTCAAGATTCCGCCCGATCTGCCGGCTGAACTGACAGAAAAACGTGCCGGTGTGTTCGTAACACTGAAAAAAGACGGTGATTTGAGAGGATGCATAGGAACAATATCGCCCGTTACCGGGAACATTGCGGAAGAGATAATAAGGAATGCGGTCAGTTCCTGTTCTCACGATCCCAGGTTCTATCCCGTACGTGAAGAGGAGTTGGACGCATTGGAATACAGTGTTGACGTACTGAAAGAAGCGGAAAGAATTGACAGCATAGACCAACTGGACGTGAATAAGTACGGGGTCATCGTTACATCGGGATACAGAAGAGGATTACTGCTTCCCAACCTGGAGGGAGTGGATAGCGTGCAGCAACAACTGGCGATAGCGCTGAGTAAGGCAGGTATAGCCAGCGGAGAGAAATTTGAAATGGAGAGATTTGAGGTAGTAAGGCATAGATGAAGATTAAATGTCCCATATGTCCGAATAATTGTATGCTTTCGGAAGGGCAGGTCGGGTTGTGCCGTGCCAGGATGAATAAGGATGGAAAGATGATATGCGAAAACTACGGCAAACTCACATCCATAGCACTGGACCCGATTGAAAAAAAACCTTTATACAGATTCTTTCCCGGAAAGATGATACTGTCGGTGGGAAGTTACGGATGCAATCTCAGATGTCCGTTCTGTCAGAATCATGAGATATCCATGGCGGACGATGGCAAAGTCGGAACATATCAGACGCCGCCCGATTGTCTGGTGGATATGGCTTTATCCATGAAAGACAGGAATAACATAGGGATTGCTTATACCTATAACGAACCTTTGATATCCTATGAGTATGTAATGGACTGTTCCGTTTTAGCCCGTGAGAAAGGGTTGAAGAATGTGCTGGTAACCAACGGATATGTATGCAGAGAACCTTTAAATAATCTTCTTCCCTATATAGATGCAATGAATATAGACCTTAAGGCGTTCAATGAGGATTTTTACCGCAAGATGAGCGGCGATTTGGAAACAGTTAAAAACACAATTGCCATAGCCGCAAAGAGCTGTCATGTTGAGGTTACCACTTTAGTTATACCCGGTGAGAATGATTCCGCAGAAGAAATTAAGAGTGCAAGCAGATGGATTGCAAGTATTGATGAAAATATTCCGTATCATATCTCCGCATTTTATCCGAGATATAAGTATTCCGATAAAAGGCCTACATCCCGAAAATCGGTATACGACCTTGTAGAAGAGGCGAAAAAATATCTTAAATATGTGTATCCGGGCAATTGCTGATGCCGATAAAGCATACTTTTCCCCTTTTTAAGAGGGGATTTATGATGTATTTTTTGCTTTAGACTTCACATTTTTAAAAAAAATAAAAAAAACTGCAAAAACTGCAAAAGTTCTTATTTACAATTT
>JAKJBR010000015.1:0-33291 GCA_022706885.1 Bacillota bacterium | reverse complement strand
AAGCGAGAAGATATATACATATGCTGAATATCTGAAGATTGGTTTTAATCTTACCGAATATATTAGCCGCTATTACTTCACCCTTTTCACTTACCACCAGCCGCAATCCGTCCACAATCAAATCTCTGGCAATAATAATCACAACGGTATATGCCGCTATCTGTCCTCTTTCCACCAGTACAACCAGTGCACTTGTAATAAGAATCTTATCGGCAATGGGATCTAAAAATTTACCCATATTTGTTATCAGTTTATACTTCCTCGCCAGATATCCGTCAAAAAGATCGGTTAAGGATGCTATAACGAAAATTACCAACGCAATTAATGTACCGTACTGCTGGTGAAAAGAAAAAACCGGCTCACTCAACCATTCCGGCGTGGGAATGGCAAAGATAATGAAAAAAGGTATCAATATTATTCTTATAAATGTAAGTTTATTCGCTATATTCATTACACAACCTCCGCAATCAGTGAGCCTTCATATATATCAACAATAACCCCATCTATAATATCACCGATAGTTATCTCCTCTTTAGCTGCTACAAATATGACAGGATCTATCTCATATGCCTCTGCATAAGACCTTCCTACATAGAACAATCCGTCATCGGAAATATCCTGTATAATTATACTATATGTTTTGCCTATCCTTTCATCATTTTTACTGATTAATATATCCTGTTGAATTTGTTCCGCCTGTTGCAGACGCTGAATCTTAATCTTCTTTGGTATCTGACCTTTCAGTTTGTATGCGGGTGTGCCTTTTTCCCTGCAGTACTCAAAGAAACCCGCCCTGTCAAAACGGGATGCCTTTATAAACTCACACAGGTTTTCAAAATCTTCCTCCGTCTCCTTGGGAAACCCCACAATAAAAGTGGTCCTTAACACAATGTCCGGTATGTGAAACCGCAGTTTATCTATCAATTCCCTATACATGGCACATGTTCCCTTACGCCCCATAAGTTTCAGTATTCTGTCGGAAGAATGCTGCAAGGGTATGTCCAGGTAATGCAATATCTTTTTACTGTTTTTAATGGTATCAATAAGTTCATCCGTGATAAGTTCCGGATAACAGTAAAGCAGTCTTATCCACTGCAAAGATTCTACCCTTTCCAACTTTTTAAGCAATAAATCCAAAGAAGGTTTCCCGTAAATATCTGTTCCGTATGCGGTAGTATCCTGAGCCACCAGTGTTATCTCTTTAATACCGTGCAGAGAACACAACTTCTCCGCTTCCGCATATATATCTTCAATACTTCTGCTTCTGTATCTTCCCCGAATGGACGGAATGGTGCAGTAAGTACATCTATTGTCACAACCTTCGGCAATTTTCACATATGTCGATGCGGTATGTTCCGACAGCAGTCGCTCTATATTCATAAAACCGACATCGGTTTTATTGCCGCATATCAATTTTTTATCCGTTTTACCGACAACAGATGCTATGTCCTTATAGCCGTCTATTCCCACACATACATCCACTTCGGGTATTGAAGTTATTATCTCCTCTTTATATCTTTCCACCAGACAACCTGTGACAACAACTTTTTCCAGAATCCCCTGCTTCTTGTATTCCGCGGCTTCCAATATTACGTTAATTGCTTCTTCCACGGCGGGTTGTATGAATGAGCATGTATTGATTATTGCAATATGCGCTTCTTGGATATTATCGGTAAAGACATACCCGCTATCCTTCAGTAATTTTGCCATTATCTCGCTGTCCACCAGGTTTTTTGGGCATCCCAGTGAATTAATAAGTATCTTCTTCATATCCCATTACTTTATCTACCTCTTTTATTGCCAGTTGCTCGTCTATTCCGTGGTATATAAGTTTTGCTATGAGTTTTTCTCTCTTTGTATCATTCTTAAGATTGGCTTTTATGAACTTATCTGTAAAAGCAACATCATTTATCTTTCCTTCCTCAATCAGACGGTTAATACAACTGTCCACCGCTTTTGGCCCGAATCCTTTGTTCTCAAGGTATAACCTCATACGATTTTCCGTTTTTTTTCCGTTTAAAAGATAAACAACCGCTTTTTTATAGCATTGCATCGCTTCGGTTTTATCTTGAATTTCTTCAATAAATGTTGCCGACAATGTTTCTTTGTCGTAGATACAGTATTGGAAATATGTTTCCTCATCTATAAAAAGTTTGGTATTATCGGAAAAAGTAAGGATATAGTCTTTTTTTAATACTTCTCTTTTTACGATGTTCAATTGATCACTCATCTGCAGCTTCTGTCGGTTGCTCGGGCACTTTATGTGCTTCAAATGCAGCTCTTATAAGTTTCTCAATCTCATCGGCAATCTTGGGGTTCTGTACCAGGAAATCTTTGGCATTTTCCCGTCCCTGTCCTATCCGCTGATCTTTATACGAATACCATGACCCGGATTTGTCCACTACTCCGCAGTCCACTCCTACATCAATCAAGCATCCTTCTTTGGATATACCCTGTCCGTAAATAATGTCAAACTCCGCTGTTCTGAAAGGAGGAGCAATTTTATTTTTAGCTATTTTGGCTCTTGTCTTACTTCCTATTATATTATCTCCCAGTTTTATGTTATCGGCTTTTCTTACCTCTATTCTTACACTGGAGTAAAACTTCAAAGCTCTTCCGCCCGGTGTGACTTCGGGATTACCGAACATTATACCTACTTTTTCACGCAGTTGATTTATAAATATGGTTGTAGTTTTGGATTTTGCAACGACGGCCGTCAGTTTCCTTAAAGCCTGACTCATCAATCGGGCCTGCAATCCCACATGTGCATCTCCCATTTCTCCGTCTATCTCGGCTTTGGGAACCAGTGCCGCAACAGAGTCTATAACAATTACATCCAACGCTCCGCTTCTTACCAGAGCTTCGCATATTTCCAGAGCCTGCTCACCGGTATCCGGCTGGCTGACTATCAGTTCATCTATATTGACTCCCAGTTTTTTTGCATATATGGGGTCCAAAGCATGTTCCGCATCGATAAATGCAGCCTCGCCGCCCGCCCTCTGAGCTTCGGCTATAACATGCAGTGCAACGGTGGTCTTTCCTGAAGATTCCGGTCCGTATATTTCAATTATTCTGCCTCTGGGCACCCCGCCGATACCCAATGCTATATCTAAGGATATCGCACCTGTCGGTATAGATTCCACTGTCATCGCCGTATTCTGACCCAGTCTCATTACAGCTCCTTTACCGTATGCCTTTTCAATACCGGCCAGTGATGCTTCCAATGCTTTCTTCTTATCCATAATATGCTCCTTTTTCAATCTATTTTGACTATACGGATATTATATATCATCTTAAAATTACATACAAGGAATATTTTTTCGCTATTGCTAATTATTACCAGTTATGCTCTTAAATTTTACTTTTACCATATCTATCAATTCGCGAGCCTGATCGGTTTTCATCAGATATGCAAGTAGCATATATAATCCGGCACCCACAGCAAATTCCATCAGTATCCACAGAAACTGTTTTACTTTACCCAATTCGATAATAACCGTTCCAAATATTGCGGGCATTGCAAACTTATCCGCTAAATATATAACAACGCCCATTACCGCGGCACTCAATAATGACTTTAGGATTGTAGGCATATTCCCCCTGAAACTGTATCCGGAAATCCTTGTCCTGAACAACAGCCCCAGATACAGAAGATTGAGCACCGAGGATAGTGAATATGCTACGGGTACACTGAATATTCCTGCATCGGTTAATTTCAGCAACAGGTATGCTATAAGGTAATTGAATACTACACCTATCAGACTGCCCCAGAAAGGAATGATGGAGTTTTTAGTGGAAAAGTATACCCTGTTGACTATTGTTATTATGCACTGCATTACCAGTGCCAAGGAATAGCCTATCAGTAAATTGGCTGCTAAAGTAATACCTTCCTGTTCTATTGTTCCGAAATTGAACAACACCTGTATTAACGGCTTACTCAGCACGGATAATCCTACCGCTGAAGGAATGGCAAGGAATATAACCAGCCTTAAGGAGGTATTTATTTTATAGACCACCTCACTCTTCTTATCGGCATCGTAGACTGCTGCCAGCGAAGGAAGCATGGCTATACCTATCGCCTGCGCAATAATACCCAGCGGCATCTGCCATGTCTTGTTGACCAACTCCAATGCGGTAACCGAACCGACATCAAAAAATGCGGTAAAATATCTGGATATTATGAGACTTATCTGTCCTAACATGGATGTCAGCAACGAAGGTACCGCAAGCATTATCAACAATTTGAAGTCCGGTTCTTTGTATGCTATTACGGTTCTGTAATTATTCTTGAAATGCTTAAATGTAAATGCAAACTGGAAAAGAAAATAGAGTCCGGCACATATGACTATACCCAGTACTACTTTTTTTACTCCGTAATTGTCCGCAGGGTTATCATTACTGAATAATACTATGCTGATAATACAGGCCAGGTTGTATAAGCAGGGCCCGAATGCCGGTATTATAAACTCATTGTAGGAGTTCATTATTCCGTTACAAAGCCCCGCAAGCATCATAAAAAAGGCTATAGGCATCAATATCTTGGTCAACTGTACAGTTAATTCCAAAGTTTCCGCATCATAACCGGGAACCAGCATGTTGACCAGCGGTTTTGCGAATATAACGCTTAAGATTACTACGACAAACATTATTACGGAGACCAGATTCATGAAAGAACTGACCGATCTCCAACCTTTTTTCTCTTCACCTTTTGCCACATAACCTGCTAAAACCGGAATGAGAGAGGAAGCGATGGCTCCGCCGATAAGCATGGAATACATCAAATCGGGAACCTGAAAAGCCGCATTGTATGCATCGGTAACCCGGGAAAGACCGCCCATTTTCACGGGAATAAGCGCGGTTCGAACAAATCCCATTATTCTGCTTAACAGGACCGAAGCCATTATAAGAAAAACCGTACTTTTAAATCTGATCTCTTTCAAATCTTATCCTTTCGAAAGTGCATATAAGCGTAATATATTCAGTGCATTAAGGCAGGAAAAATATCTTACCTTATCTCTGTCTCCGCTGAAGGTGTATTCATAAGATAAAGTTTCCCGTCCGGTACTTATCCCGATATACACACGGCCTACCGGTTTATCCGCAACGGCTCCGGAAGGGCCGGCAATACCGGTTATGGAAATACCGACTTCTGTATTATACAGCAGCCGTACACCTTGTGCCATCTCTTTAGCCGTATTCTCGCTGACCGCTCCGTATTTTTCCAATGTACCACTTTTTACATTAAGAACAGATTGCTTTATTTCATTTGAATAGGCCACAACCGAACCGAAAAACACCTTTGATATTCCCGGTACATCGGTCAATAACTCGGACAACATACCTCCCGTACATGATTCGGCGAAAGATACGGTAATATTCTTACTTATAAGCAAGTTTGCCGTAACGACCTTGAGTTCAAGATTCTCTTCGGAATAAATATACTCCCCTAACCTTTCGTGTAATATATCCAGTATCGGTTTAAGAATTAAATCGGGATCTTGCTTACCCTTATTGTATCTTGCGGTAACCCGGAGCATTACCTCTCCTTTTTTCGCATAAGGGGCGATGGTCGGATTGGTCTGGGCGGATACTATATCGGAAATAACCGATTCCATTGCCGATTCTCCTATACCGAACATGCGAAGATATACCGATTTCAAACCTTCCTGTATCTTACTTTTAAAATAATCAACAACATAATTATCAAACATGGGTTGCAGTTCCCACGGAGGACCGGGAAGCAATATGACTGTTTTTTCCGCTCCTTCAACAAAATGAGAAATAATACATCCCGGAGCCGTTCCGTTTTTATTGGGCAGTATTACACAACCCTCGGGATAATATGCCAGTTTCTCATTGCTTGCCGCCATTATATTAATCTTTCGGTTATGCCTTATTGTATTGAAGTATTCTTTTACATTCTCCAGAATTTCCGGATGAAAAACCGGTTTCAGCCCCAGAACCTCAGCCACCGTCTCTTTTGTTATATCGTCCTGAGTAGGTCCCAATCCGCCTGTAAGCACCACAACATCCGCTCTTTTCAGCGCAATGTTAATACATTCAGCCAATCTCCCCCGATTGTCGCCTACAACTGTATGATAATATACATACACGCCGCATTCGGGAAATCTCTTTGACATGTAACTTGCATCGGTATTGTCAATCTGCCCCATCAGCAGTTCCGTGCCTACCGCAATAATCTCCGCTTTCATAATTTTGCCGTATTCCTGAATCCGTTTTCGGTAAGTATCCTGACTGCCGTCTCAAGATTATTAACCTTAAATATGACATGTGCGGTATCATCTTCTTTAGCCAAGAAAGCATAAATGTACTCCACCGATATCCCGTTCTTATGAAGCTTTATCAGCGGACGTGCTATGCCTCCCGGCACATTATCGATATCTATTGCCAAAACATCGGTTACACTTACGGAAAAACCGTATTCCTTCAGCAATTTTTCCGTTTTTACGGCATCGTCGACAATAATTCGTAATATACCGAAATCCGCGGTATCCGCAATGGTAAGTGCGTTGATATTAATATTTGCTTGGGCCAATATCGAGGTCACTTCGGCAAGTCTGCCTTCTTTATTTTCCAGAAATACCGATATCTGTTTAACTAACATTTCACACCCCTTAAATCTTTCTTCTGTCGATTATACGTACAGCTTTTCCTTCACTTCTCTCAATTGATTTGGGTTCCGTTAATTTAACTTTAGCACTGATACCCAATACACTCTCAATCGCTCCGGTTATGTTCCTTTCCAATAACTCAATCTTCCTGACCTCATCGGAAAACAGATTCTCATTCATTTCCACCCGCACTTCCAGTGTATCCATCATGTTGACTCTGTCCACTACAATCTGATAATTGGGAGTTAGGTGACTGAATTCCAGCAATACGCTCTCAATCTGCGAAGGAAATACATTTACTCCCCTTATGATAAGCATATCGTCGGTCCTGCCCATTACACGTTCCATTTTAACCAGTGTTCTTTTGCATCGGCAACGGTCACGGAATAATTTAGTTATATCTTTCGTCCTGTATCTTATCAAAGGCATTCCCTTTTTCTTTATGGTTGTGAAAACAATCTCGCCCTGCTTATCCAATCCTAAAGGTTGCTGTGTTTCCATATCTATTATTTCCGGTAAATAACAGTCTTCATTGATATGCAGACCGTTCTTTGCACAACATTCCGATGCGACACCCGGTCCGGTTATCTCGCTTAAGCCGTATATGTCGTAAGCATTTATATTCAGAAGGCGTTCTATTTCCTTTCTCATGTTCTCGCTCCACGGCTCCGCTCCGAAAAGTCCCGCCTTCAAAGAAATATCGTCGGTAGTAAAACCTGCTTCGGTCATTACTTCATGCAGGTGAAGCATATATGAAGGAGTACAGGCAATAACCGTAGGCTTTAAGTCGGTTAAGAATTCCACCTGTCTTCTGCTGTTTCCGCCGGAAATAGGTATAACTGTGGCACCCAGTTTTTCGGCACCGTAATGTGCTCCCAGTCCCCCGGTAAACAAACCGTAACCGTAAGCCACCTGAACAACATCCTTTACATCAGTGCCTATTCTTGCAAAGCATCTGGCCATTACATCCGCCCAGGTATCAATATCTTCTTTCGTGTAGGCAACAACTATTCTCTTACCGGTTGTGCCGGAAGAAGCATGAACCCTGACTATCTTATCCATATCCACGGCTACCAGACCGTAAGGATATGTTTCTATCAAATCGGCCTTTGTGGTAAAGGGAAGCTTATTTAAATCTTCATACCCTTTTATATCCCCCGGCAGCAGCCCTATATCCTGCATTTTCTTTCTGTAATATGCAACATTATCGTAAACATGTTTTACGGTTTCTACCAGTCTTTTACTCTGTATTGTTCGCATCTCATCGAGTGAAATACTTTCTTCTCTGTCGCGTATCATAAAACAACGACCTCCGCTTTATAGTATTTTACTCTTATACTGACTAAAAATCAATGAATACCTCCGTCTTGCACTTAAAGAGAACCAATGCCTTCGCTTTCGTAATAATCTATAACATATACTTTAATCCGTTACTTAACCCGCACTCACCCTTTTGAACAGAGCTATTGGTAATTTTATACATCTGTGATAATATAATTAAGGGAGATAATAAAAATGAACAAAGACTATTTTTCAATTATAGGTAAGAGCGGCGCCTTTTTTGTATTTAAGCCGCATATAACGGATAATCCCGATTTTATACTGGTCGTAGCACCGGGATTGGCGGAGCATGCCGCAAGGTATGCAAGATTATCGGAGTTTATGAAGAACCATAATGTACAGTTGTATTGTATAGACCATATCGGTCACGGTGTATATACCGAAAGTCTCGGGATTTGGCCTGTTGACGGGTTTTTCGAGTGTGTAAGCAATATGAACTCTTTGGTGGAATATGTCCGCAAGCAACATCCCGATAAAAAGGTTATTCTTTTCGGACACAGCATGGGTTCTTTTATGACTCTTGCATTTGCCGAGCGGTATGCATCCAATATTGACGGATGTGTATTATCGGGAACAAATGACCAACAACCCGCTTTTGTACTGGGAGCCGGAAGGTTTATTGCCGCATTTCAGGAGTTGTTTATAGGGAGAAATAAGCCGTCCAAGATTCTTAATGCATTGTCTTTCGGAGCATACAATTCACAGTTTAAACCCAATCGTACGGAATTCGACTGGCTTTCAAGAAATGAGTCGGAAGTGGACAAATATGTTGACGACCCGTTATGCGGATATGTTGCGTCGGTCGGAATGTTTAAAGAACTGTTCAAAGGTTTATCGGTTATTTACAAAAAAGAAAGCATTGCCAAGATTCCGAAAGCGCTTCCGATACATTCATTCTGCGGCTCCGATGACCCTGTAGGCGGCAATTCCAAAGGGCCGCTTGCTCTGGTTGCAAGGTTGCAGAATGCAGGTATTAATAATGTTACGTCACATGTATTTGAGGATATGCGCCATGAATGCCTTAACGAGATTGGAAATGATGTCGTTATGAAGCATGTTTATGAAGTGTGTAAGGATATGATTTAAGTTAGTTTATTACGGTAAGTTCGTGAAGAGCTCTTGTACAGCAGGTGTAGAAGAGGTGTAATTCCTCTTCTTTTTTAAACCTGTCATTTTGTGTATCCAGTACGATTACCGCATCAAACTCCAGCCCTTTTGTAAGATAAGACGGTATAAGCACCGCACCGTATGTATAGGATGAGCTCTTTTCGGTAACTCTGTTGATTTTTGCATCCTTGAGATAGGGATGAAGTTTCTTGGCAAACCATTCGGTTCTGGTTATAACGGCGAGGGAACGATGACCTGATGCTCTGTACTCCGATACCTTATTAATCACCGTATTTGCTATTACATCCATGTTATCGGTATTTAAGCTTAAAACTTCCGGTTGTTTCCCCTGCCTGTTGAAATATTTTATATCGGGATTGTCTTTCAGCATATCGTTGCAGAATTTTGCAATCTGATATGTGGAACGATAACTCTTGTCCAGTTTTACCGATCTGGCAGTGATGAAAATATCCTTATCATTGACTTTTTCCTGGTAGTGATTAATTTTCTGATTGATATCACCCAGTAAAGTCATATGGCATTTTCCGAAGAGTAATGATATGACAAGCTTTTCAATATAGGAATAATCCTGAAATTCATCGATTATTACATGCCTTATATCACTGAAATTATATCTGTTACCCAAGAGCAGTCGCAAATAGATTAACGGTGCCGTGTCCTCGGCATATATGTAACCGTCACGAAGTCTTTTCAAAAAATCCGAACTTATCTTTGCCGAATAGCTGTGCGTCAGGAATTGTGCATAAATCATTTCAAAATCCGCCGATACCGACATATCGACAGCCTGATAAATCCTTTTGCAACTCTCTCTTAACT
Organism: Bacillota bacterium; assembly: GCA_022706885.1. GTDB lineage: Bacteria > Bacillota > Clostridia > DUPQ01 > DUPQ01 > DUPQ01. The sequence goes on along the minus strand of JAKJBR010000015.1, from coordinate 23,374 downwards.
CTTTGAATCCTTTTGACATATCCAGTTCATCTGCTTTAACTTTACGTACATATTCCAATCTTAAGTTTCGGATAACCGGGAATATCCGTTCATTAAGCACTATCCTGATCTTAGCCAGCCTGGTCATTACATCGTTAAAAGAATATTCGTTATAGAACAGGTCTTCAAACTCACGTTTTGTAAAAATAGTAATTCCGTCAACAATAAGGTCTTTAAAAGGATAGTCGCCTTCGGAGATAAGTTCCGTATAGCTCTTAAGTTTGTTTGCAAAATCAACGGAATACTTAAGTCTTAAAACATCCGAATCCGCATATTCGTTATCCAAAAGAACATCCTCCAATTCCACATACTTGGATATAAGCACTCTTCTGTCGGATAAGATATGATATGCCAGATTTCTGAATGTAGACATCCTTATATTCTCTTCACCCAACTCCGGCAATACTTCCGAAATATAGTCGTTAAATGTTTCATTGGGCGAGAATATGATTATCTGATTATTCTGCAATTCATTCTTATATTTATACATAAGCCAGGCGGCTCTGTGCATTGCTATGGAAGTCTTACCGCAACCTGCCGGTCCGTCCACTATGATTGTACTGTAAGTGCTCCTTATGGCTTTATTCTGTTCTTTCTGTATTGTTTCCACAATATTACTCATTTTCGAGTCTTTGGACTTACTCAAGATATCTTTTAAGATATCATCGTCAATCATTAATGACGAATCGAACATAGCATTTATATTGTCATACAATATGTCAAACTGTCGCTTTTTCGACATCTCACCGTAAATTCTGCCGTCGGGTGCATTATAAAAGACATTTCCCAATTCGTTTTCATAGAACAGACTGCATATATTTGCTCTCCAGTCAAAAACCAGATACTGCCCTTCATCATCGGTCAGACTGAACTTTCCTATATATATCTTTTCTACATCCTCTTGATCCTGTTCCTGAAAATCTATTCTGCCGAAATACATACTTCTCTGAAGCAGGAACATCCTTCTTAATTCTTTTTTTATGGTTTCGGTTTTGAAGAAGTCGTATTTTATGCTTTCCAGATAAGGCATATTTTCTATGGCATCATGAAAATCCGCGGGATTACGCTTTCCGCTTTCCCACATCATCTGATTACTTTTTTTTAAAGAATCAATGCTTTGTTTTAAAGATACCTCAAGATCCTCAATCCTTTTTGACAGCTTGGCATAGACCTCATTCAATCTATCCTGTTCGAATATCTTGTCCTTTTCAGTGATGCTCATATACGCCCCTTGCTAAAGATACAATATGCATTAACCACAATTATACCTTAGTTTTGCTCATATAGCAAACGGGAAGTTTTACGGATATAGTCAGACACCGTAGTTGTATCCGGCTTCAAATGCCTTTATATTCATATCGATAAAAGCGGGTTTTGCGGTCTTTTTCAAAGCTTCCAACCATATTTCTTTCTCTATCTCGGAATCTCTTGCCATGCGACCTATCAGAACCGAGTTTACCGTTCTTATGGAACCCGATTGTTCAGCCAATTCCGAAGCATCCATAAAGATACAGTTATCTATTCTTCCGGTTAGTTCCGGAATAATGTCATCGGGATATTGCATCGAAGATGTAATTACAGGCATAGGATCTATCTTTTGTGTATTACTTATGAGAATACCGCCCTTTTTAAGATAATGAGCCCATCTCAGAGCTTCCAGCTGTTCAAAAGCGATAAGTACATCGGCCTCTCCCACAGGTATTATGGGAGATATGACTTGTTTCCCGAAACGTACATATGTGATTACCGAGCCGCCTCTTTGCGCCATGCCGTGCACTTCGGAAACTTTTACATCAAAACCTTTCAATGTGGCGGCTTCACCTATCAGTGTAGAAGCAAATAGTGTACCCTGTCCGCCCACTCCGGCTATTACAATTGACTTTACCATTACTTCTCCTCCTTTTTCAAGGCGCCGAATTTGCATACATTGACGCATAAACCGCACCCGTTACATAAGGATGTATCTATTTCTATTTGATTATTCTTGAAAGATATCGCGGGACACCCCAGACTCATACACATTTTGCATTTTGTACATTTGTCTCTGTCTACGGTAACGCATCCTTTGTACCTGACCGTTTTAAGCAATGCACAAGGTCTTAGGGATATTATCAGAGAAGGTTCTATTGCATTGATCTCCTCTTTAATAACCGCCATCGCTTCTTCCACATCAAAAGGATCGATTATTCTTACCCTTTCGATACCTATGCTCTTTGCCAGCATAACCAGATCAATCTGTTTGGCGGGATTATTTTTAATATCCAATCCGTTCAGAGGATTATTCTGATGTCCCGTCATACCGGTTATGGAATTATCCAATACGATTACGGTGCCTACCCCTTTGTTGTAGACTATGTCTATAAGTCCGGTAATACCCGAATGCACGAATGTGGAATCTCCTATCACACCCACGCATTTCTTCATATACTCATCCCCTCTTGCTTTATTGAAGCCGTGAAGTGAAGTAATACCGCTTCCCATACAAATGGAAGTATCCATAGCGGCAAGCGGTTGCAAAGCTGCTAAAGTATAACAACCTATATCTCCCGTTACCGTCAGTTTAAGTCTCTTTAAAACATAAAATATTCCTCTGTGGGGACATCCCGGGCACATTACGGGAGGTCTTGCGGGCACCTTGCTCATATCATAGCCTTCCATGCAGTTATACGGTTTTTGACCGAATAACCTGTTTCTCAAAAGTTCCACCGAATATTCTCCGGTAACAGGCAGCAGTTGCTTCCCCGTCACCTCTATACCGCATGCCTTACATGCCGTTTCAATTATCGGTTCCAACTCTTCTATAACATAAATCTTCTTAACCGATGAAGCGAATTTCTTTAATAACTCTTCGGATATGGGATAAGTAATACCCAGTTTCAGATAAGATGCATCGGGCAGAGCTTCACGGGCATATTGGAAAGCTATTCCCGAAGATATGAAGCCTATATCCTTATTCTTTATACAAATCTTATTCAATTCCGACAAAAAAGCGTATTCTTTCTGCTTAATGACCCTCTCTTCCACTATCTCATGCCGTACTTTAGCCATTGCGGGCATCATGACATTCTTCTTCGGATTTTTTACATAATCTTTTAACGGCACATCCATCCTATCCTCAAGAGTTGTCAGACTTTGGGAATGACTTACCCGAGTGGAAAGCCTAAGTAAAATCGGAGTATCAAACCGTTCCGATAATTCAAATGCCTTCTTGGTAAAATCCTTGGCTTCCTGCGAGTCGGACGGCTCTAACATCATGATTTTAGCCGATGTCGCATAATATCTTGAATCCTGCTCATTCTGTGAGGAATGCATTCCCGGATCATCGGCTACCGCAATAACAAACCCGGCATTGACACCGATATAGGATGTTGTAAACAGCGGGTCGGATGCTACATTCAGACCTACATGCTTCATTGCGCAAAAGGATCTTGCTCCGGCTATTGCCGAAGATGCGGCTACTTCCAAAGCCACTTTTTCGTTCGGAGCCCATTCGGTATATATTTCATCATATTTTGATGCCGCTTCGGTTATCTCGGTACTGGGAGTACCGGGATATGATGATACCACTTTTACTCCCGCTTCATATAATCCTCTTGCTACCGCTTCATTTGCCAGTAACAGTTTTTTCATTTAACATCTCCTGAAACTTCAACTTTTTTCTTCCACGATAACCTTGAAACTATGAATGAAACGGCTACGGATGTTGCCATAGCTATACATCCTGCTACCGTGGAATATGTCATCCCTTTTATAATAACAAGTGTCATCATTACTGTAAAGCCGGAAAGCATACCGGCAAAAGCGGAAACCTTATCCGCTCTCTTGCTGTAAATACCTACAACATAAGGACCTAAGAAGCATCCCGCCAGCGTTCCCCATGAAAGATTCATCAGTGTCACTATTGCGTTATTATTCATAAGAGCCATTATTACCGATATCACTACAAAAACACCGCAAAGTATTCGAAAAAGAGTAAGCTGACTCTTTTCACTCATATCCTTCTTAATGTACCCCTTGACCAGATCCACCGATATCGATGAGCCGGATACCAGCACAAGTGATGCCAGTGTGGACATTGACGCAGCCAATATCAGTACCATGAATATACCTAAAAAAGCATCGGGCAGTACCTTAACCAGCATATTGGGTACAATGGTATCTACAGAACCGTTCGGTATCTCGGAAAAGAAAAGTCGTCCGAACGAGCCGGTCAGGTATGCTCCTATACCTATAACCGCAGCAAAAACCGTAGCGATTATTGTTCCTTTCTTTATGGAAGATTCATCTTTTATTGCATAAAATTTATGCACCATCTGAGGTAGTCCCCAAACACCGAAACTTGTAATAATCACCAATGAAAGGAGTTTCCAGGGATCGGGACCGGTTATTGTACCTAAACCCTCTTTAATATTGTTTAAAGAAGCCACTCCGTTGGCAAATCCGTTGACATCGGGCGATTTAACCACATAGACAACAATCAGAATTGTTCCTGCAATCATTATTACACCTTGAATGAGATTATTAAGTGCCGTTGCAATATATCCTCCCAGAACAAGATATATCAAAGTAAAAGCGGCCATTATAATAACGGTAACGGTAAATGCCTGCGAAACCGATACCGATGCGGGAAAGAGCTTGGAAAACAGGTATCCCAGCCCTTTATAGACCGAAGCTGTATACGGAACCAGAAATATAAATGTCAACACCGAAGAAAGAATCTTAAGAGCTTCCGAGTCATACCTTTTCCGGAAAAACTCCGGCATGGTCTTTGCGTCCAATTCTCTCGTTATGGAACGCGTTCTTCTGGCAAGCACTCTCCATGCCAGATAGCTGCCCGCAACCGCATTACCTATACCGATCCAGACGGCGGAAGTACCCATTTCCCATCCTATACCACCGGCATAACCTATAAAAATAACCGCACTGAAATAGGAAGTTCCGTAAGCCAAAGCCGAGAGCCATGCTCCCATTTTTCTTCCGCCCAACAAAAAATCATCAATGTTCTTGATTTTTCTGACGCTGTAGATTCCCACAGCAACCTGTATACCGATAAATATGGCAATAATAACAATCTTAATCATACTACTGTCCTCCCGTCCTACTTAAAGCAGATTATACAATTTTTTTAACCGCTGTCAACCTTTTTATTTGATTATAGCAACAATAATCGGTAAATTTAACGATACATGGCCAATTCAATACTGTCCATATACTGTCCCAACGACATGTTGAATTTCTGATAATCCGTATTGCTGAATTCTTCATTCTGCGCCGGCAGCGCAACATTAACCGTTTGCAGTTGGTTATAGAAAGTTATCATGAGCGGAACTTTAATTATTGTGGATAACCCGCGGATTGTCATACTTCCGGCTTCTTCCAGTTTCATGATATCTTCTCCTGAAGTAATATTCACCGGTTTATCATCAACCAGAATCTCCGTTTTCTTAAAATACCGGTAAGCCGTACCGACACCTTTTTGAATGTTTTCCCATCCTACCCTGTATGTAAGATTAAATGTTGCCGTCAACCACCCTTTATCTTCCGTTACACCTAATAGCAGCATAAGTTTTCTCCTTATAAACTAAATTTTACAAGTTTTATTCTCTGTTAAGCATCCTATACTTTATATCCCACAACTTCTGCGATAAATCCACGTAGTAGTTATGAGGATTTTCAAAACGTTTAACTTCATCCCATTGTTCGTCAATCTGTTTTGCACAATATGCTCTAATCTCTTCAATGGAAGGACGGTCATATACACATTCACCGTTTTTAAATACCGGTACCAATAATTCTTTTATTGTAAAATTTTCAAATGTCTTTCTCTTCCATGTGTAGTCGGGATCGAATATTGTCAAGGGTTTGCCTGTATCAATAACTTCATCGTAAACGCATATTAAATCCGCTTCCGCCTTTAACATGTCTTTGCAATATATTCTGTATACCTTTTTAAAATGCGGTGTGGTAATCTTGGAGGGATTTTCACTAATCTTTATCTTGGGAATAACATTTCCCTTATCATCTTCCACAGCCACAAGTTTGTATACTCCGCCGAAAACCGGGTCGCTTTCCGAGGTTATAAGGCGCTCACCTACTCCGAAGGAATCCAATGTTGCTCCCTGATGAATAACATCCCTGATAATATACTCATCCAGAGAATTGGATGCCGTTATTTTACATTCGGTCATTCCGGCTTCATCCAGCATCGCTCTGGCCTTCTTGGAAAGATATGTGATGTCTCCCGAGTCCAGTCTTATCGCACATTTCTTAATACCCAGTTCTTTAAACACTTTAATGGCATTGGGTACACCGCTTTTAAGCACATTATATGTGTCTACCAATAAAACACAGTTATCGGGATAGGTTTTGGCATATGTATAAAATGCTTCATATTCGGTATCAAACATCTGAACCCATGAATGAGCCATGGTTCCGCCTGCGGGTACGCCGTACATTTTGTCAGCCAATGTACAGGATGTACCGGCACATCCGCCGATATATGCCGCTCTTGCCCCCAGCACCGATGCAGCTGTTCCCTGAGCTCTTCTTGCTCCGAATTCCATTATGGGACGCCCTTTTGCCGAACGGACTATACGGTTGGATTTGGTTGCTATCAATGATTGATGATTGACAGTAAGAAGTATAAAGGTCTCTAAAATCTGTGCCTCAATTGTTTTTGCTCTTACCGTTATCAGCGGTTCATTGGGGAAAACCACCGTGCCTTCGGGAACGGCATAGATATCACCGGTAAATTTAAAACCCTTAAGATATTTCAAAAAACCTTCATCAAAACATTTCTTGGAACGTAAAAAAGCTATATCTTCATCTGTAAACTCAAGATTCTGTATATACTCTATAACCTGGTCCAATCCGCATGCAATGGCAAAACCGCCGTTATCGGGATTGTTTCTGTAAAACATATCAAAATAGCAATACTTATCCTTATACCCCGCTATATAGTATCCGTTAGCCATTGTAAGCTCGTAATAATCGCAAAGCAATGTGTAGTTGTTTACTATATCTTTATTCATTTCTTACCTCTTTTCCGTCCAAATACCAACGACTTAATGATATTATAACATTTATAACAAACCTGTTGCGTAAATATTGCCTAATATGTTAATATTACAAAAGTATCAGCCGGCGTGGTGGAATGGCAGACGCACCGGACTCAAAATCCGGTATAGGAGACTATGTGTGGGTTCAAGTCCCACCGCCGGTACCAGGCAAGAGGGTCTTTAAGTATATTGAGACCCTCATTTTTTTAAATTTCAAACTTTTCAAAATATGATTCTTGCAATTAAGTTACTTTTATGTTGCCATCATCAACATTTTTGGTTGATAAAAATGTGTTATACATAACATTTTTCTAACTTATGGCCTAAAAGTATTGATTTTTCTGTATATTCAGGAGTATAATGATTATCGAGGTTGAATACTATGAAAAGAATGATAGAAGATAAATTAAACAAATGGAAAGTTTCCGGTTCAAGAAAGCCTTTGTTACTTATGGGTGCAAGACAGGTAGGAAAAACTTATTCATGTTTAGAGTTCGGAAAAAATAATTATCAAAATGTCGTATACCTGAATTTTGAAGGTGATATGAGACTGCTTCATGATATTTTCAGAGAAGACCTGGAACCTGCACGAATTGTGCAAGAACTTAGTTATTATTCCAAACAAGCTATAATACCTGAGAAAACCCTGATAATTTTTGACGAAATACAAGCATGTGAAATGGCACTCAATTCTTTAAAATATTTTTGTGAAAATGCTCCACAGTACAATATTATTGCTGCCGGCAGTCTGCTCGGTATTGCGATAAATCGTGGCAAATATTCATTTCCGGTAGGAAAAGTTGATATGGTTACTATGTATCCGATGTCATTTGATGAGTTTTTATATGCATGCGGGAAAGATCTTTTGCTGGAAAAAATAAAGGAATCATTTTCATCATTTAAACCGCTTTCGGCAGTATATCATGAGGAAGCATTAAGCCTTTATCACAGCTATCTCGTAATCGGCGGTTATCCGGCAGTATTAAAAACATATCTTGAGAAAAATGATTTTAATGTAGTTAAAGCTCAACAAGCCAATATTGCCAACGCATATATTGCCGACATGGCAAAATACTCAACCCCGAATATTACTATAAAAAGTACAGATATTTTCAATACCTTACCTGCACAACTTGCAAAGGAAAACACAAAATTCCGGTACAATATTATTAAAAGTTCTGCCAGGTCTAAAGACTATGAGCTTAGCTTACAATGGTTAAAAGCTGCAAATGTGGTGCTGGAAAGTATTAAAGCTACGGAAGCAAAACATCCTTTATCCGTTTATCAGGAAATTGATTCGTTTAAAATATATTACTCCGATGTAGGACTGCTCTCCTATAAAGCGGGAATTCAACCTCAAGATGTGATGTCAAATATATCTTCGGATAGAGCACGCGGTATGCTCGCCGAAAATTATGTTGCTCAACAATTGGTTGCTGCCGGATATCCGCTGAATTATTGGCAGTCAAGCGGAACAGCGGAAATAGATTTCATAATTCGTATAGATGATTCAATTATTCCGATAGAGGTAAAATCAGCAGATAATGTAAGGTCCAGAAGTTTGTCTGTTTTTGCAGATAAGTACAATCCGGATTATGCTATCAGGTTTTCAACAAAAAACTTCGGATATGAGAACGGTATTAAATCTATCCCGTTATATGCAGTTTTTTGTCTATAAAGCAGACCTTATAAATTTATATTTCTGATTGCTGACAAAATATCTCATATGCAGAAAGCAGCTATATCTTTTGACTGCTCCGTTATTCTTTGCCTATTTGATTTAATGTATAATAATTATTCCACAAACTGAATATGATATAATATAGCGGTACAGAGTTAGGAGAATTGATATGTGTGATACTATGTGGAAGTTCTTTGAAAGAGGCGGAATTTTTGCAAAAAACAGCGACAGATCTTGTAATGAGATTAATCTGGTACAGTTTATTCCCGGCGGGAAAACGGGTGGTCAACCCGTCAAGTGTACATATATAACAGTCCCGCAGGAAGATAAGAAATATTCTGTCCTTCTGGTTCGCCCTCATTGGATGTGGGGAGCCGAAATGGGCATTAACCAGTGCGGTGTTGCTATCGGAAACGAAGCGCTTTTTACCAAATCAAAAGGTAAAAGGACAGAGCGATTACTGGGAATGGATATTCTAAGGATTGCATTGGAAAGAGCAAAGAATTCAAAAGAAGGTATAGAGGAAATAAAAAAAGCATTAACTACGTTCGGTCAGGGAGGTAACTGTACCTTTGATAAGACGTTTTATTACGACAACAGTTTTCTGGTTGCGGATAAAAAAGAGGCATACATTTTAGAGTCTTCGGGATTTGAGTACAAGACAAAGAAGCTGGAAGGTTACGGTAATATTTCCAACCGTATCACTATTGAAGAGGATGATTTTGCAAAAAAACATACTAACAATCTCATTACTCATTTTGCCGGTTCAATGAAGAGACAGAACTGTGCCTGCAATGCCATAAAAGATGCAAAGGGTATAAGGGATGTATTTGCCGCATTAAGAGCACATGATACAGATGACAGGCATAAACTATACACAAAAGGAAGTGTTTCCTCTGTTTGTATGCACCAGAGTTTTCTCGGAGATCATACAACCGGAAGTATGGTAGTAGATTTCAGAGAAGATATCCCGGTCATCTGGGTAACAGGCTCCTCTACCCCCTGCTTATCGGTATTCAAACCTGTCTTCTTCGGGCATATTAATCCCCCGGTTTTCTTAGATGAAAAAGATAGCCTGAATTATTGGTTAAAAAGAGAGTACTTAAACAGAGCAATATTCGCAGGCTTAACGAATGCCGATTCCCATATCGAACAGGTAAAAGAAATAGAAGAGGATTTTATATCAGGCTATGAGTCCTTGCTTAAGAAAGGGACAACAGTAGAACAATTTGCTGATTTTTCAAAGAAGTGCTCGGAGAAAGAAGAGGCTTTCATAAACAGCTACTCAAAAATCATAGAGACCGTGAAAAACCGTACCGTGCAACTTCCCGGAATGTGGGGAAAAAAGACAAAAAGACTTATTGAGCAAAATCATATGAAATATTAATAAAGCCACTTTCCGAATCGGTCAGTTTGGCTCTATAAAAACAGCGTAATCTTTATGACCACGCCGCTTCTTTTTACTTATTCTTTATTCTGTTATTTTTACTCGGTACTTAGTTTTTCTACATCCTTGACTTTTTCATTGATCTTTTTAATCTTACTCTTCCAAATAAGATACTGTATCAGCCAGGTAACGATAAAAATTCCTAAAAATATCGCAATGTAAGATATAACTCCTCCTACGGTGTTGGGCATCCATTTTGCAACATAAGAAATAGGAAACATAACTAAGCATATAACGGCAAAATAGATACCTGTCTGCTTTGCAAGACTCCAGGTTTCTATTTCCCATATGACGGAAGACATTGCAAATCCTGCTCCCAGTATTCCCGACAAAACTGTCTGTAATATAACGGCATTGAGTTCACTGCCCACTTTTTCCACCAATTCCGGTTTTGCAAAATGGAACATTCCGTCTCCTGCACATAGCGAAACAAGTATGGAAACTATATAGCCTATTGCAATACCCAGAGGAAAACCGAGCAAACCGCGATTAATAATCTTCTTTTTCATTTTATCACCTCATATTCCTAATAATTGTTTTATTCTGGCGACAAATCGCCTTGATACATATGTAACCGTTCCGTTGGAAAGTATTACACAAATTGTTCCAGCCAGACTTAAGTCAAAACCTTTTACTTTTTTCAAATTGATAATATCCGAGTTGGATATTCGCACAAAGTTATTATTGTCCAGCCTCTCTTCTATTTCATAAAGTCTGAGACGGAGCATATACTCCCCGTGAGTTGTTTCGGCAAATACCTTACCGCCTGAAGCATATATACGGTAAATATCGGAAAGCTCTAACACCTTAACAATCTCCTCTTTGAATCCGGCAATTATCTGCGGTTGCTGTTCCGAAAGTTTTTTAATGACTTCATTAATCTCTTCTGTCATCTTATCCGTTACAACGATAATCTTCGGTTCTTTACAGTCTTCGTCTATCTTTATTTCTATCTGCATTAATCACCCCTCCCTTCTCCGCAGTTACAATATACTAAAGCAAAAAAACGATTTCCACCGATTCCTGACAGGTGGTCGTTTTACGACCATAAGTGGTATTTAGTATAAGGAAAATGCTAATATTTAACTATTGAATGACCGAAAACATCGGCACTTATCTTAAGGAATTCCTGACACATGGCATCAATTGCTTCTCTTCTGTGTCCTGCTCCTACCGGGTCGGAATACCATTTGGGTATAAATCCGCCCTTTTTACTTCCCAGTGCATGAAACATGGTATGGCAATATCTTCTTATCTCATCCAAAGAACCTTTAACAAATATATTCTGTATATCCACCGGGCAGAAAAAAGTAATCCTGTCTTTGTATTTCCCCAGATATTCCAGTCCCATATTCTGCTGCTGATCCATCTGAATGCAATCCAGACCGGCATCTATCAAATCATCAAGAATACTCCTTATATCCCCGCAACTATGAAGAATTGTATACATATTATTATCATGAGCCGCTTTATATATCCTCTTGTATCTCGGCTTCCATATCTCTCTCCATTTGTCGGGAGAAATCATTAAAGAGTTCTGTAATCCCCAATCATCGGCGAATATGAGCGAATCGGCACCGTAACGGGCAAACCGTTCCACAATATGCACATTCATATCGGTTAAGATATCAATAAGCTGACACAGATAATCGGTATTCTCATATATATCAATCCAGGTATTTTCCAATCCTCTCAGAAAGTGAACGCGTTCGTAAATGGAAATTCCCACACCCATGGTGAATTTATCTTTGTGGTTTTCAATATTTTCTTTTACGCCTTCCCATCTTTTATCCTCCGTTACATCGGGTATATGCATGCTTTCAAAGTCATCCCAGCTTTTAAGAGGAAATTCCTTAACTTCTCCCAGTTTGGATATACCGATATTATCCCATACGGCATTCCATTCATCTTTGCCTTTTGAGGGTCTGTAATCGGGATTTGCCCTCATATTGATAAACTTGAAATCCGTTCCGTATTCCGGCGGAAAATCCACTGCCAGCCTGTCCGGATATTTAAACTGTAAAGTCGCTTTAACTACCTCTTTTGAATTTATCATTTCCATCACCCTCATTAAAATTATATTCATTTTCATTACGATACACAATATCCGATATATATTCCGCTTGATTCAGGTATAATGTATCTGTAATATCAAATCAGTGAGGACACACATGATTCCCGTACTGGAAAACAGATGGATTTTAAAAGATAATACATTAAAATACTACGGCTTACGTAAAAAACCGTATACATTTAAAAATACGGTCAAAGTATCGGTTTCCACTGCGAAAATAATACAGTCTTTTGACGGAATAAGACATTTGTCGGAGTGTAAGATAAACGGTCAGATAAAGCAATTGATTAAGAAAAAGATAATTGTCGATGTACATTCCAAAAGAGATGTTCCCGATACTATAGATAATGCATTTTTCTGCAAAAACTGCTGTTCAAACGATTATGTGATACCCGGCATAGAGTTTGATGACAACGGATTATGCCCCGTTTGCACCAATATGTCTTCGTTTAAGAATATAAAAGATGTCTTACCCGTAGTTAACACCATAGAACACAATGAAAAGGCAAAATATGATGTCGCTCTTTTCTATACCGGAGGTAAAGACTCCACTTTTCTTTTATACTATTTTGCAGATGTGTTAAAACTGAAGGTGCTTGCTCTTACATGGGATATTCCTTTCATGTCGGATAATGCAATTAAAAGTATGAATAATGCAAAAGAAATATTCACAGATACCGACTTTATTTCCAAAGCATTGAGTGCTGATGAACAAGCAACCATATACAAGAAATCCTATGAACTTATGAAAAATGTATGTATATGCCCCTTTGCAGCCTATCCCCTGTTTTTAAAAGAATTGAGAGATTCAAAAATAAAGTATGTGGTTTCAGGAAACGAACCGGCTCAACCCATAAATCTCATATTCAACAACTTATCACCAAAAACTTTCTATAACCCGTTATTTCAGATGCTATTTCGGGCTTTATATAACATGGTGAGAATTTTTAAAGGATTGAAGCCGCTAAAAAAAGGTCAGATGGAAATGCTTCTGCTTTTGGAAACATTGGCCTTCGGGCAACCTCGGTTTATATCCGCTAAAACAGTAAGAAATCCTATGATAAGGAATATACATGAGGCATTAAAAGAGGCGGATGTTCTGATTACTTCATTTCGGAAAGAGGTTGAACAAGCCACACTTGACGGCGACATACCTGCCCTTATTCATATCGATTTTAATGATATAATTAAAGGTTGTATGAATAATGTTTTATCCGACGGATATGTATGGAAGGATATAAAGGCATTACTCACAGATAAAGCCGGATGGATTGATTCGGGAAATATAGATTCCGGACTTCATACCAGCTGTAAAATAGAGCGGTGTAAGGATTTTTCACAGTATCAGTCTTTCAAAGCCATGGAAAGCGATATCATACCTTTCTCCGCGCTGGAATTATCCGTTGCCGTTAATTTAGGTTCTTTGACACGAGAAGATGCAATAAAAGAAATCAGGTACAATTCCGGATTTACCGATGTTGTACCTTGTGAAACGGAAATAATGATTAAGTCGTTTATGTAATATCTATGAGTTTTCCTAAGTTTTTTACTCCCTTGGATACAATGGATTTTGCTATGGGATTATTGAATATGCAGAGTCTTGCATCAAATTCGCATACCTTGACACAAGCTGCACATCTGATGCATTGTTTAACCGAAATACTTAAGTCTTTTTCAATTGCATCGGTCGGACATGCCGTTATGCATTTATTGCACCGTACACACTTATTCTTATCTACACGAGGTATCTTTATTGAAACTTTTCCTAAAAACTTCTGACCGAAAAGTTCCGCTACCGCAAACTGCCCCTTTATATCAACATGCTTCTTGTTCTTCACATTGGAAATAACTTTTTTTAAGAAATTCTCCAATTCAACGGAATAATCGTAGTATATACCGTAATCTTTAAAGGCACTTGAATAGGAATGGTTGGCGGGTATAGCAGCAGCTCCGTATATCGATATTCCCTTTTCTTTTAAAATATGGTTTGCCTGAGATAAAGCGTTACCTATAGTAACGGAACCGTATGTAGCTACGATAGCGGCATTTTCCGCATTGATTTTAAGATGTTTAAGATATTCCGCATACGCATCGGGAATGGACTGATTATATACCGGAAAAGCTATGACAAACAAATCATATGCGATATCGACCGCCTGTCTTCTCTCTCTTATTGCACGTCTTGTAACATCAAATATATCTACCGCATATCCGTTGTTTCTCAGTATTTTCGCCATATCTTCACATAAATTATATGTGTTCCTTGTCGGGGAAAAACAGTTAATCAGGCATCTCATATAGTATCTCCTTCAAAATCCGTTATTGAAAACATAGTTTTCAAACGGTTATACTCTTCTTTTGCATCTTTATCCGGTTTACCGGTATATGTTGCTCTGATAAGAACATTCTTCATTGTATGTTCAACAGGTGCAAACTCCACCATATCCGTACTGTAACCTTTGGATTTCAAGGCTAAAACCCTTAATGTATTTGTCAGCATTTCGGTAAACCTGTCTTTCTGTAAACCGTATGAAAGCATAGGTTTAAGTTGTTCATTTTCTATCTGCTTGAATAACTGATGCTGACAGCACGGAACCGATATGATGAGTTTTGCCTTGTTTCTTACTGCACTGCTTAAGAAAATATCCGTAGCTATATCACATGCATGAAGTCCTACCGCTATATCCGAATAATCGTCATATGCCTTAATATCGCCGGTTATGAAAGTTAAATCTGTCATACCGTATTTTTCAGCAATATCATTAAGATTATCTATGACATCCCTCTTTAAATCTATACCTGTTATATTGGTATTCATATGTTTAATATTATGCAAATAAAAGTGTAATGCAAAAGTCAGATAACCTTTACCGCAACAAAAATCCACAACCTTAAGTTGCTTATTATCAAATGACAGTTTTTCAAATGCGTGGTCGAATATCTGCAAAAAACTGTTAATCTGCACAAATTTTCTGCGACCTTTGTCGGTAACAACACCGTTTATATCGCATATCCCCAGATCATAAAGAAACGGCGCCTCCGTTCCGTCTTTTATGATATGGTTCTTCTGTTTATCATGACTTGTATTTACAACTGACTTTGTAGGCTTATGCTTTTTTATGATAAACTCATTTTTCCTGTTTCTGAATATAACTATGTTATTCTGTTTGGTAAAGATAGTACATTCTTTAAAATTAGTCGTAATAAGCTTAGATATATGTTCAAATAGATTACTTTCATCAAAATTTATATGAAAAGCTTTATTATCGGAAAAATACTCCAGTTGAAAGCCGTCATTTACTCTTCTTATTCCGGCTTTACTCATATCCGCAGTTGCCTTTCCGAATGAGACCTGTAAAATATCCTTATGTTTTATATCAGACAAAATATCCATATACGAATTATATCATCTTTTAACTTATGATTATATGATAAAATAGGGGTACTGAATTATAGAGATTATTTAAAGGCGGTATTGATATGAAAAATACATCGGATTTAAAAAAGAAGATTATAAAAGTAGAAGGATGCCCTCAGGCAATAGGGCCCTATTCTCAGGCGGTAAGAGCGGATAATCTGCTTTTTGTATCAGGCAATCTCCCTGTTGATCCTGCCACGGGAAAGATACCGGAAGGAGTGGAAAAGCAGACCCATACGGTGCTTGGAAACATAGCAACCTTATTAAAAGGTGCAGGTCTGGATATGAGCGATATTATCAAGACAACATTATTTATTAAAGATATGAATGATTTTTCCATAGTAAATGCAATATATGCCGAATATTTCACATCCGACTACCCTGCCCGTTCCACTGTGGAAGTGGCAAGGCTTCCCAAGGATGCTTTGATAGAAATAGAATGTATAGCTAAATATTGATTAATGGAAGCAGGATCCCCCTATAAACTCCCTTATAATAGAACTGGGAGGTACCGCGGAAGAATCAATCTTTTCAAATGCCGACAGTATATCCAACAGTCTTTTCGCCTCATCATATGCCGGGTCATCTTTCTTGACTTTCTTCAATATAGGTTCCGCGAATACTCTTAACAATCCGTGTTCGTACATCAATGCACTGTTGAATATCACATCGGCCTGTTCCTGGAACGGGAAAATATACTTATCTTCACCCGATCTGACCGATTCCCACATGTTCAATGTACGGGAAGCCGAGGAATTCCTGTATTCGTAATCTCTGGTTAACCTGCGTATGAGTCTTGTATCGGTAGTGGCAAATCTGTTGTGACTGTCTATATTAATCGTAGTTAATGCGCTGATATATATCTTGTAAACTAACTCTTCACTGATACCTTTTGTCATGACCGGATTAAGTCCGTGTATACCTTCTATGATAAGAACCTCCGAATCGCTCAATGAAAGCGGAATAAGTTCTTCTTTCCTGGACGCCGTATTAAAATCAAAGACAGGTATCATTGTGTGTCCTTTTTTTGAAAGTTCTTTCATATTATCCTGAAACATGCATATGTCCAGAGCATCTACCGATTCAAGATCCACTTTGCCCGTTTCATCGGGCACCATATCCGCTCTGTTAATATAGTAATTATCCAGTGATATTATCTTTGCTTTAACTCCGTGTACAATCAGATGAATCTTAAGCCTGTTGGCAAAGGTGGTCTTTCCGCTGCTGGAAGGACCGGCTATCATGACGAATTTTTTATGCTTGTCGCTTATCTCACGGGAAATCTGTCCTAATTTGATATCCTGAAGAGCTTCCGTAGCAAGAATTATATCGTTAACCGAACCGCTTCTTACTACCCTGTTTAAGCTGGTTACATCGGGAATACCCAGTACATCTCCCCACCTGTTAAACTCACCGAATACCGCTGCCAGTTTATTCTGTTCCGTATACTGCGGTAACTCATACGGTTTATGACGTGTCGGATAGAAATAGATAAATCCCGGTTCATATGCCCTTATATCAAACAAATCCACATATGACGTTCTTTCGGCCACTTTGGAATAGAAGATGGATATAAAGCCGTCCAGATTGTATATGAGTACTTTGGGGTTATTGACATATTCCAATGACTCGGCAATGTCATATATCTTACGTTGTTTGAAAATCTCAATGGCTTTTTGTCTTGTGCAGTGTAATTCCTTAATCGGTACATCATTATCGATATATTCCCGAACACCTTTTTTAATGGCTTCCACATGCTCATTATTTATCTTTATACCCTCAACCGTACAGAGACTTCCCTTATTTATTGAATACTCAATCTTTACTTTTCTGTGAGGAAAAATATCATTAAGAACTTTCAGAAGAATAAGTTGAAGTGTGTTACGATATGTACGTATACCCGGAATTGTGGTTATATCAATTTTACGGTCAATTTTCCTGTCCATTCTTTATCACCTTCCTCATCAGTTTTACTCCACCAATGGTAGCAAACATTCCTAAAAATAGCAAACCGAAACAGAGACTGACATAATAGGATATTGAAACAAAAAACTCTAACGACATTATATTTACCAACAAATCGGTATAGGGATCCAACAGATACAAATCATTTGTAAAGAGAATCTCATGGAACAACATCCAGAAACTGTGGAAATCCACTATCATATAGAAGATAAGCATAATAAACAGCAGTACGGTTATTACCATGGTTATCATTACGGTTTTTAAGAAAACCGATCTCATTGTATCCATATCCATGAGAAATCCCGCAATAACTATGATTGCAAGTAAACATATCATTATCATTAAAACCCACTCGGAAACAGTAAAAAGGTTAAGAACATCCACCATATGCGTTTTTTCCCGGTCATTGAATATCTCTCTTTTAACTCCGTCCTGTATGTCATATATAACGAGGTCTTTTCTGTCCCCTTTCATGTACTTTATAATCTCATGGGTAATATCGTCCAACTCCTCCTGAGTCATAAGAACGAACGGGGCTATTTCATGTTTAATCTGTAATTTTCTGTAAAGCTTCTCATTAAAAGCCACATACCGTATCGAACTTAACAGGAACACAAAACACAATATTATTGCAAAAACTACAGCCATTATCCTTATAGCAATTCTCATAACAATCCCCTCACCACATCATAAAGTATCTTATCCGAAACCGGATTAACTCCGACTCTGCCTTTTAAATTCAAAGTTGTAAATATTCCGTACTCGTTATGCATAAGTACCGGTCTTTTTTCTTTCCGACCTTCAGCCGATTCTCCGAAGGCGGGTTTTTTATAGTTAAAGACATACATCTTCTCTACCTTATCACACTGTATGAAATATTCCGAAACATAATTAATCTTATCGGTATCGGAGTCATACAGGAAAGATAAATCATCCCATCTATAACCCGGTAAAAGGCTTTGATTGATTGGACAATATGTGGCTTTCCACATCCTTCTGTCGCTCCTCTCGTAAGTGTGTCGGTTAAACTTAAAATTCTTCAGACAGGAATTCAGAATAAATAAGATTGGCTTATTTATGCTTTTTTTAACTGCTTCCGCTTCCTTTAAATGTTTTTTTTCGGAAATAATTATAATATCTGCCGTTTCTTTATCTGCCTGCTTAAAAGCGGGGCTTGTATTTACAACCTGTTTTGCGAGCATTCCTAAGGGATAAGCATTGATACTTTCATAATTATTTTCAAAGATATCAAAATTATACACATCGGTATCAATTACCTTGCCCTGATGCTCCATAAATACCGCTAATGAAAATGTCTGTCTTCCCTTTACGGCAATATCCGATGTGTCAATGCGTATTTTACCGACGGGAACTGATTTACAACCTTGTGCGGAAGTATTCAATTTGTAAGTTTTCAAGGAGTTTTTGTGTCGGTCATATAACACAGCCGTTATTGTCATATCGCTGTAATCAACGGCGGTATCGTTTAAAATCCAGCATTCCGCATTCAATACATCGTTTGTATAACATGTCCTTCTGTCGCATCGCAAATTGACTTTAAGAGGAATCAGGGCCTCTTTAAAAGTGAAATATGCAGGTTTCGGCACTCTGTCCACACCCGCTACTGTCTTCATCCACCCCGAAGGATAAGCGTCAATCAGAAGGTGCAATGCGGTCTGAACCACATAATCGCTTCTTCTCCTTAATGCCAGAGTCATAATACTTGCAGCTTTTGCCTGATGGAGTTGACTGAAGTATATCCAGTCTTTTATGTTATCCTGCTCATAGAACCAGTCACCGTGCATGGAATTGGTCTGTGCTCTTACTATCCTGTCCGGTATCCAGATATCTTCTTCATTCTTCGGAAGCCATTCTTTAGGGTATCTTTCTTTCATAAGGTCAAGATTATCCAACCCCTCGGTCCCGTACTCTCCGCATGCCGTTTTCCAGTCTTTTCTAATAGCGGGCAGATAACCTTTATATAAATCTCCTATCGGTAGAGCATGATTTGTATACCACATGTTATAGCAGTGGAAATCGGATAAGCCTTCAAAGGTAGGCGGATCGTAATCCCCTTCCACCCTTTTAATAACTCTGTAAGGATTTTCCTGCTTTATTACTCTGTCACATATCTCAAACCAATTCTCCAGTTCCGCTCTGTTAAGATTTATTTGCTGATTGTCCGATTTGAACTGATCGGTAGGCTCATTTATGTAGGAAACCATTATTACGCTCGGATGTCTCCTCACATGTCTTTCCATCTCGCCTACCTGTCTTACCGCTTCATAAAACTGGCTTCTTGCAAGCTGACCGAATAACGGAAAATCCGCCTGTACCATCATTCCCAGCATATCACAGTATTCATATATTTCCGATTGCACCGGTCGCTGCGTAATCCTGTAATAATTCATATTGCAGTATTTGGCTATAAGGATGTCCTCTATGAGCTGCTCATAATCATCATTCATTACGCATAACTGCAAATGGCCCATCTCATTTGCACCTCTTAACAGAATCTCGGTATTGTTAAGATAAAGCGTTCCGTACGGTTTATTTTCCGTATCCATATGGAATTTACGCATTCCGAAATTCTGCTCATATTGATCGGAATTGTCCGATTCTATTATCACGGTATATAGATACGGAGTAAAACTGTGCCATAATTTGGGGTTTTCTATTTTGATGTCAAAATGGTAGTGGTTTTCCCCTTCATGTATTTTTCTTTGAAACTCACCTGTATATCTGAAGCAATCGTCAAAATTAAACGGTTCAACAGAAATATTTATCTTAACATCCTTCTTATACCGATCAACATTTTTAACTACCACTTTTATCTTTGCCGTCTGATTATCTATATCCGGATAAACACAGGCATCAAAAATAAATGTACTTTCTCTTTTTTCAATATATACCTTATCAAAAATACCGCCTCCGGGCGGACAATGATGCCATCCGTCCTTCGGGTCATCCCAACCGATACCGGTTGCGGCATATATCTTTTTACCCAATCTGCCGTTTTCCCCTAACATGGTGATATCGTTTTCCACTCTTACTACAAGAACATTTCCCTTCTCTTTAAGATATTCCGTAATGTCTTCTTCAAACGCATAGAAGAAACCTTCATGTGACAATACATGTCGGCCGTTGACATATACCCCGGTAATGTAGTCGGAACCTTTGAATACGATATAGTCTCTTAAGTTGTCTTTTTTGTAATCAAATTCCGTCCGGTAATATGTTACCCATTTACCCGTAGGACCGTGGTAATGAGGTATTGTTATGCTTTCCCATATACCTCTTCCTTCCAAAACGGCTGAGAAATCGTCAATATCCTTTCGTGTTTCAAAACGGAAATCGAAATTCTTAAACTCCAGTCTCGTTCTTTTTATTGCATGTTTACTTCTTCTTTTCAAAAAAGGTGCGTATTGCGCTTTTAATTGCTCAAGACCTTCATAGTAATCCTTTAATTGCTGCTCGTATGATTGCTCCTCGGGAAAAGAATATTTATCTTTAATTTTATCAATCACTTTGCCTTCATTGTTATCTTTACAAATATCATTGTCTTTAACAATATTGACACACTCAAACAAAACATCCGGTACCGGTACCGGTTGCTTTGCTTCCATATATTCTTTTCTTTGTTCTATCTTTGTATCGGCGATTGCCGCAAACAAATCAATACTGTTCAAAGCATACCTCTGCTATCTTCCTAATTTCTTTCGGACAGCGGCAAGTCCGTCTTTTGCATAAATTGCAAGATTGGAGGCGGGATATTCGTCTATTACCTTCTTAAAAAGTTCCTCGGCTTTTACATAGTCTTCTATTCCCGCATATGCCTTTGCACTGTGATATATCAAACCTTCTCTGTTTGCCTTGGCAAATTCCGAAAGGCTGTCCTCAACAAATGTATATCCTTTTATAGCAATGTTATATTCACCTATCTCGAAGGCGCATTTGGACATTTTATAAACGGCATCATATACCATATTGGAATAGAGATTGTCCTTCTCCCATACTTTAACCGAGTCATAGTCGGGATAACTTTGCCATATATCATAATAATTCCTGTATGCTTCCTTGTATTTTAAATCCTGATACAGTTTGTTGCCGGAATTATATAGAGAGATAGCTATATTAGCTTTGCATTGGGCAACGGTTTCATTGTACATAGCATAGTCCGTATCGGAAAACTCCGCCTTTGCCGTATCAATCTCATTAAGAACGGCTAAGGCTTCATCATACTTTTGTGAGACAGAAAGATATTTCCCCTGATACAGTCTTTTCTGTTGCAGAAGAATTTCCGATTGATGTTTGTATTTATTGGCATCGGAATCGGAATTGTTCAGAGTATCTTCCAGCCTTTTAATCCTGTCCTCATATTGCAGAACGGTTGTCTGATACAATGCCGACTGTTCATGCTTATCCTGTGTAAGCTGGGTTATTTTACTGCCGAGATCCGGTTGCGCCGCTATAAAATCATCGTGCTTTTTTTTCATAATAAGAATTGCCGCTACCAGTATTAAAATAACAACAATAAGTCCTATGATAATGAACATCTGCATTTTAATAAACTTAAGAGGAGTCATTTTACCTTTACTTTTTGCCGCATATGCGGATTTCTTTTTAACTGAAGGTCTTCCTGTGAACAGCGATTGAAAGAAAGTCTTGAATGATACTTTACCGCCGCCGCTTTTTTCTTTGGTTACTTTTTTACCTTTGGACTTATCTTTATCCTCTGTTTTATCCAAGGCTTCCTGCATTTTGTCTCCTAAGGATTTGTCGCTTCCTAAGGAATTTATCTTATCCAGAAGAATCTTTGCTTTCTCAAATGTCGGGTCCAGTTTAACCACTCTGGAAAGCTTAATCCTGGCCACATCGATGTTGTACTGACTTATATTATCAATAGCACTGTTGTATAACTCGCCTACATAAGCATCGTCCTCGCTTAATTTCACATTGTCTTTACTCAATGCGTTGAAATCAATCTTTTCCAGATACTTCTGCAGTTCATTAATATCCATTTACAGCCCCGTTCTCCTGACGTAGTTCTTTACATCGGCTATATAATACAAAGATCCGAATGTGCAAATAACGGTATTATTGTCGGCATTGGCTACCGCATAATCCAGTCCGTCTTCTATCTTATCAAAAGAATAAGTATTTTTACAGTATTTTTGCATGGTTTGTTGCAATATATCCAATTCTAAAGCCCTGTTACATTGCGTTCTTATCGCAATGCCCATATCCGCCAAGGGAAATATATCTTCAATCATTTTTTCATATTCTTTGTTCTTCATCACGCCCATTATCAATATCTTTTTCTTATCGGGAAAGTATTTGATAAGAGTATTTTTCAAACTCCTTACAGCTTCGGGATTATGTGAGCCGTCACAGATAATCAAGGGGTTTTTCGATAATACTTCCAGTCTTCCGGGCCATTTTGCCTTCAGCAGTCCTTTTCTTATCGCCTCCTCCGAAACCTTCAACTTCGAAACCTCAACGGCTTTAATAGCGGTGCAGGCGTTCTTCACCTGATAATCTCCGAACATATTTATTCGCAAATCGGTATATCCCTCAAAATCGAATGTATAACCGTAATCGGAATATCTGATATTTGATATATTATTAAAATCAACAACAAAATACGGTGCTCCCGTTTTTTCCGCCTGTGCTTCTATCACATCATATGTGC
>JAKJBR010000014.1:0-33600 GCA_022706885.1 Bacillota bacterium | reverse complement strand
CGTGCAATGGGTACTCTGAACGGTGAACAGGATACATAGTCCAGACCTGTGAGATAGCAGAACTCTATTGTTGAAGGATCAGCACCGTGCTCTCCGCATATACCCAGTTTAATATCCTTCCTTGTAGCTCTGCCTAAATCAGCTGCCATTTTAACAAGTTTTCCTACTCCCTTTTGGTCCAGTCTTGCAAACGGATCGGATTCCAGAATCTGCAAATCATAATATGCTCCCAAGAACTTGGTTGCATCATCTCTGCTGAAGCCGTAAGTCATCTGTGTCATGTCGTTGGTTCCGAAGGAGAAGAATTCCGCTTCTTTAGCAATTTCATCCGCTAAAATAGCTGCTCTGGGTATCTCTATCATGGTACCTACCGTATACTTAAGATTGACTTTTGCATCTTTAATTATTCTGTTAGCGGTGTTAACAACTGTTTTCTTAACAAAAGCGAATTCCTTGGGTTCGGATATGAGAGGAATCATCAGTTCCGGTTCAATCTTAATACCTTTTTTGCTTACGTTTATAGCAGCTTCGATAATTGCTGTTGTCTGCATAACTGCAATTTCGGGATATGTTACCGAAAGACGACATCCTCTGTGACCCATCATGGGGTTAATCTCATGCAGTTCATCTATCTTTGCTCTGACCACCGATTCTTTTACTTTAAGAACTTCCGCCAATTCCTTGATTTCTCTGTCTTCCTTGGGTAAGAACTCATGTAAAGGAGGATCCAAGAACCTTATCGTTACCGGTCTGCCTTCCATAGCGGTAAATATTCCTTCAAAATCTCCTCTTTGCATAGGAAGAATCTTGTTGAGAGCAGCTTCTCTTTGTTCTTTTGTATCGGCCAAAATCATTTGCCTGACCGACCTTATTCTGTCAGCTTCAAAGAACATGTGCTCTGTACGACAAAGTCCTATTCCTTCGGCTCCGAAAGAAACCGCTTGTTTTGCATCTGCAGGATTGTCGGCATTTGCCCTTACTTTCAGAGTTCTGACTTCATCCGCCCAACTCATAAGTGTTGCGAAGTCACCGGACAATTCCGGAGTTTTTGTAGCGACTTTTTCACCGTAAATCTTACCGGTGCTGCCGTCCAATGAAATCCAGTCGCCTGTTTTGTATGTTTTTCCGGACAGTGAAAATTCTTTCTTATGTTCATCTATCTTCAATTCGGTACATCCCGATACGCAACATCTGCCCATTCCTCTTGCCACAACGGCTGCATGACTTGTCATACCGCCTCTTGCAGTAAGAATACCCTGTGAAATATTCATTCCTTCTATGTCTTCGGGTGAGGTTTCCAGTCTGACCAGTATAACGTCATCTTTTGTCTTTTTGCGCATTTCTTTTGCATCATCCGCACAGAAAACAACTCTACCGGCAGCAGCACCCGGAGAAGCTGCAAGACCTGTTCCTATTACTTTTGCGGCCTTCAATGCTTTATCGTCAAACATGGGATGTAAAAGTGCATCCAGTTGTTTGGGATCTACTTTCAATAGTGCCTCTTCCTTTGTAAGTAATCCTTCTTTTACCAGATCAACAGCTATTTTAAGCGCTGCATGAGCCGTTCTCTTACCGTTTCTGGTCTGCAATATGAAGAGTTTTCCTCTTTCTATCGTAAACTCTATATCCTGCATATCACGATAGTGATTTTCCAGTTTCATACAAAGATCCATAAACTGGTCATAAACACCCTTATTGGTTTCTTCCAGATGATCAATATGATACGGAGTTCTGACTCCCGCAACAACATCTTCACCTTGTGCATTCATAAGATATTCACCCATAAGCTTCTTTTCGCCTGTTGAAGGGTTTCTTGTAAATGCCACACCGGTTCCGGAATCTTCACCCAAATTGCCGTATACCATTTCCTGGACGTTAACGGCTGTTCCCCAATTGGAAGGAATATCATGCATTCTTCTGTAATATATTGCTCTTTCGTTATTCCACGATCTGAAAACCGCTTTAATTGCTGCAAAAAGTTGCTCTTTGGGATCTTGCGGGAATTCTTTTCCCATCTCCTTTTTATACATATCCTTAAACTTCTTCAGAACAAATTTCATATCGTCGGCTGTAAGATCGGTGTCGTTAACAATGCCTTTTTCTTTCTTTATTTCATCTAAGATTCTTTCGAATTTGGATTTTGAAAGACCTATAACAACATCGGAAAACATCATTACGAATCTTCTGTAGCTGTCATATGCAAATCTGGGATTATTGGTTAATTTTGCCAGTCCTTCAACTACTTTGTCGTTAAGTCCCAGGTTCAAAACGGTGTCCATCATTCCCGGCATGGAAGCGCGGGATCCTGATCTGACCGAAACCAGGAACGGATTCTCGGGATCACCGAATTTCTTGCCTACGGCCTTTTCGGTAACTTTCAGCATTTTAAGAATTTCTTCTTCTATATCTTTACCGATCTTCTCGCCGTCTTCATAATATCTCAGGCACGCTTCGGTTGTTACCACAAATCCTCTCGGCACCGGTAATCCCAGTGTCGTCATCTCCGCAAGGTTGGCTCCTTTGCCACCGAGCAGATTTCTCATTTTCGCATTTCCCTCTTCAAAGAGATAAACATATTTCGTCATAAAAACCTCCTATTATAGTTTTATATTTTCCTCAAGAAAAGTCATGATTGAATCAATTCTTATCCTGTCTTGCTTCATGCTGTCTCTATATCTTACCGTTACACAATTATCTTCCAAAGAATCAAAATCATATGTGAAACAGAAAGGTGTACCTATTTCATCCTGTCTTCTGTATCGCTTCCCGATGCTCTGGGTATCATCATATTCCGCAGGCCATTTTTTTCTTATCATTTCATAGACTTTGAACGCATCATCACCCAGTCTCTTCGCTAAAGGAAGAATAGCCGCCTTAACGGGAGCAAGGAAAGGATGAAGCCGCAAAACCGTTCTGGAATCGTCTTTTTCCAGCAATTCTTCATCATATGCATCGGTCAGTATTGCCAACAGCAGTCTTTCGACGCCTACGGACGGCTCAATGCAGTAAGGAATATATTTTTCTTCCGTTATCGGATCGAAATATGATAAATCCTGTTTGGAAAACTCCGAATGCTGTTTTAAGTCATAATCGGTTCTGTCGGCAATTCCCCACAGTTCCCCCCAACCGAACGGGAACAGATATTCAAAGTCGGTAGTAGCTTTACTGTAAAAAGACAATTCTTTTTCCGAATGATCTCTCAGACGAATATTATCTTTATTCAATCCTAAACTTAACAGCCAGTTATGGCAGAAAGTTCTCCAGTATTCAAACCATTCCAGGTCGGTTCCCGGTTTGCAGAAAAACTCCAGTTCCATCTGCTCGAATTCTCTCGTACGGAAAATGAAGTTACCCGGGGTTATTTCATTTCTGAAACTCTTACCTATCTGTCCTATTCCGAAAGGTATTTTTCTTCTCGTTGTTCTCTGAACATTCTTAAAATTAACAAAAATACCCTGTGCCGTTTCCGGTCGCAGGTAGATTTGAGCGGCAGTATCTTCATTAACACCCTGATAGGTCTTAAACATGCAATTAAACTGTTTTACTTCGGTAAAATCCTGTTTTCCGCAATTGGGACAAGGTATTCCCTTTTCTTTTATGTATGTCGTTAATGTTGCGTTATCCAATCCGTCAACAATCATCTCTATTCTTTTTGATTTATTGTATTCTTTGATGAGTTCGTCTGCTCTGTGCCGTGTTTTACAGTTTTTACAATCGGTTAACGGGTCCACGAAAGATCCGACATGACCGGAAGCTACCCAGACATTGGGGTTCATGAGAATGGCACAGTCCAGTCCGACATTATATTCATTATCGGTAATGAATTTCTTCCACCAGACAGCTTTTATGTTATTCTTCAGTTCCACTCCCAACGGACCGTAATCCCATGCGTTAGCCAATCCGTCGTAAATCTCCGAACCGGGATATACAAAACCTCTTCTCTTAGCCAAAGAGACCAGTTTATCCATAGTTACCTGTTCTTTACTCATCAACGCTCTCACTTTCCGTAATTATTTCTTCTTCCTGTAATTCTTCCGCAACAGGTTCATCAACCACTCTTACAGCACCGCTGTCTATTTCCATTGCAGCTACGGTAATGGGATTTTTCTCGTTTGTTTCAATCCTCACTCTAGCCCCTGCCGCTATTTCTCTGGAACGCTTTGCCAATGCATTAACTATTACAAATCTTACAGGTATTTTCTTTTCCAACTGTTCAACTGACGGTTTGTTTATCATTTCCAATCTCCTTATGTCAATTAATTACTCTCTTCGGAAATATCATCCGGAACAACTCCTCCGCTTAATCGCCTTTCCAATGTCTCCGGCTGAAGGGGTGATAATATAACATGCTCGCTGTCCGTAATGATTACGGCTCTGGTTCTTCTGCCGTATGTTGCATCAATCAGTACCGAAATGTCACGCGCTTCCTGTATTATTCTTTTTACAGGCGCCGACTCGGGGCTTAGTATAACAACTATTCTTTCTATTGAAACCATATTACCGAATCCGATGTTTAAAAACTTCATTTCTATTCCAGATTTTGAATCTGCTCCCTTATTTTCTCTATAATACATTTCATTTCCAACACATTGTTTATAACGTCGAGGCTGTTTGCCTTTGAAGCTATTGTATTTGTTTCTCTTAACATTTCCTGCAGTACAAAGTCCAGCTTTTTACCGGATGTTTCATTGTGCAGATTATTGGCAAACTGCTTAATATGGCTTCTAAGACGCGTAATTTCCTCATCGACACAGCATCTGTCAGCAAAAAATGCAACTTCCTGCGCTATTCTGGTTTCATCGGTTTTTACGTCCTCAAGAAGTTCGGCAATTCTCTTCTCCAGCTTTTGCTTATACTGAGCCGGAAGATCGGCAGATACTTTCTGTATATTATTTACCAGATTTTCAAACTCTTTAAGTTTTAACTCACAATCGGCACACAGTATTTCGCCTTCTTTTTTCTTTGCAACAAGAATGTTGTCAATTGCAACATTAAAGGCTTCCAATATGCAGTCTGTAAGTTTGTCATAGTCTTCATCACTTTCGGTTGTATTTATTACTCCCGGAAAAGATGCAATCTGTACCGGAG
Source organism: Bacillota bacterium (assembly GCA_022706885.1). Lineage (GTDB taxonomy): Bacteria > Bacillota > Clostridia > DUPQ01 > DUPQ01 > DUPQ01. Next base: position 28,512 of record JAKJBR010000014.1, on the reverse strand, counting down.
TTATACCGGCAATGAGGTTATATCTCCTCTTTATGGATTTTAAGAAACCGAAATAGGCATCGGCAACCTTTTCATCGAATTTTATATCCGTAAAAGATGCATGCATGTCATGTACGGTAACATAACAATCTATCTTCCCTCTTGTTATTCTGCTTCTTAAAAGGTTACGTACTTTTTCTTCGGCAAAAGATATATTCTTAGGCAATCGTAAGTTTAAATCAAGAAATTTGCTGTTTATACTCTTAATCTCCACTCTCATCGATATCAACTGATTTTCATACAGGCTTTTCCCGTATCCTGTCATGCTGTATGCCATACTTACGCATCCTTATATTAATCTTAAATATTGTAACATACACAACAAGCACATGCAACATTTTCCGTTGCATGTATGTCGTTAAAATATTGTAAAAAACATGCCTAACAAGCCTATTTATCCAGTTTAATTAAATCATATTGCATACTGCCCAGTCCTATATCGCTTGCATATTGCAAAGCATGAATCCAATCGGTTGAGGGATTAACCGTTGTAAGGTTATCTTTCATTTTTCTGTTTTTATCCAACAGACTGCCTTTTATAACTATTCCTTCATTAACGGCATCGGCACATGCCTTATCCAATGCAACCGGATCAAAAGAAGCGAAAATACCTATATCATCCACAATGGGAACATCATTGAAACTGTGACAATCGCAGTACGGAGAAATATCCGTCACAAAGGATATGTGGAAGTGTTGTTTATCTTTCAATACGGCATATGCGTATTCCGCCATTTTTTCACTCAATATTTCGTTTGTTTCGTCATGTGAAGGTCTGATGGCATCAAACAGACAGGAGCCGATGCATCTGCCGCAACCGGTACAATAGTTATGGTTTATGTATGCTTTTCCGTTAACTTTGGAAATAGCATCATGAGCACAACTTTTTATGCATGTAAAACAACCTCTGCACTTATCTTTTTTTACTTCGGGTTTACCTGCCGAATGCATTTCCATCTTACCCGCTCTGGAACCCGACCCCATACCGATATTCTTGACAGCACCTCCCATACCGGTGGAAACATGTCCTTTAAAATGGTTAAGGGAAATAATAATGTCGGAATCGGCAATGGCATGACCGATCTTTGCCTCTTTTACATGCTTTAAATCTATTTTAATCAATGCTTCATCGGTACCTTTCAGTCCGTCCGCTATAATAACATTGCAGCCTGTTACAAAGGGATTGAATCCGTTTTGATAAGCCGTATCCAGATGTTCCAAGGCATTTTTCCTGCTTCCCGGATACAGTGTATTGCAATCGGTCAGAAAAGGCCTTCCTTTTTTACTTCTGATATAGTCGCTCAGAACCTTTGTATAATTGGGCCTTATATACGCCAGATTACCCGTCTCTCCGAAATGTATTTTTATAGCGGTAAACTTGTTTTCAAATGATAATTCATCAATTCCCGCCTTCTTAAAAAGGTTTTCAAATTTGGTCAACAGATTGTGACCGTGTTTGGTATGCAGATCGGTAAAGTATACTTTTGATGCCATAATGGTTGTCACCTCTTTTATAGGATAATTATAACGGGTTACTGCGTGCAATTCAAATCGTACATATTCTCAAAAGAAGAATACAAAGGTTGGTTTTGCTGTTTTTATTAATATTATGCTGTGGATAATCCGCTGACCGTATGGTAATATTATTCATGAAAAGGAACTGAAAATGGATTTCATAGAAAAACGACTGCTGGAATGTGCAGTGCATGTACCGAAAATTCTTATACCGACCAATAAAAGCGACCATATATCCTGGCCGGGTTTTCCTGCGGTCAATGATGATTTGAATGCATCTTTATTGGCTCCTCTTAATGCGGGGAACTTAATGAATTCCAAAGACTATTCTTCGGATTTGGAAAATGAACTCAATCTTCCCGAAAGAAAGCGATACGTTCGGACTTACAAGAACATGAAAAGAGCTGTACGTTCGGGTTTTTTAACCGAGTATAAAGGATTTATTCTGACAAGACGAATAAATAAGTCGGGTGTCGAGAGATACGGATTGCTTATTTTGCTGGATTATGAAGATTATCTTTCCGACAACCCGATAATTGCGGTTTCAAGGGAGTATAACAGGGATATAGCTACCGCACAGGCCGATTTTATGACAAACGCAATCTTCGATTTACAGTATGCACAGGCCCTTATTGAAGATCAGGAAGCAACCCTTATAGAACCTTTAGTGGCAAGCACTTTTCATTTTAAGAAAATATTTTCTTTTAATCATCCCGTTTTCGGAATATATGAAGGATTTTTAATCGATACACCGCAGCATTTCACACTTATAAGCAATGCTTTTGCAAAAATCAAGGCTAAAAGTATCAAAAATAACAAATCACTTTTTTTGGTTCATGAAGGAGTGGAATCTTTTGAAAGCGGTCTTATTCATTGGAACAGATTGAAAGAACAATACGGGAACCGGCTTTACAGATATAACCCCGCACGTTTCCATCTTGTGGAATTGTTCAACATATACAGTCCCGATATCAACCTTATTCCGTACAATGTACTGGTAAAAGACATTTCTCATGACAAGCTTGTAACTCAATTCAGAGCAAAGGAAAAGATTAAGGTGGAAACATTATCTTCGGTAAGAGAACTGCATGAAGCCATATTGAAGCGATCGGAAAAATACGGCTCGGTTTGTTACGGACTTATCTGCGATGACGTGTCCTATCTGGTTACTTTCAGAACTTCCGAATCGGATATAGGTATTATAAATATTCAGGATACTTTGGCCAAGCTCATGCAGGAGAATGAACATTCGGTCTCCTACCATATCAATATTTCGGAAATGCTCATTGAATATGCCGAAGGAAAGCATACAGCTATCATAATGCCGCCGATTAAAAAAGATACATTTTTCGACAATATTGCCAAGCACGGACGGTTAAACCGACATGCATATTGTCATGACATACCCGCTAACTTGAGATTTTTATTTGAAGCAAGATTCTTACAATAGTTAAATATAACTCACAGGTGCCTGTCTGTTTAAACAGCCACTGTAATCTTCTTTCAGATAGTCTATGAAATCCGACCACTCTTTATCGGTCATACCGCTTTTAATCTCTTTTTTTGAAAACTCATACAGAGCTTTGAACGCATTTTCCTGAGAAACGGAAGATATATGGCGGTTTATATATCTATCCAATCCGACAAAGAAATCAAACGGACTTAAAGAAAATCCGGTTATATACTCAATTGTTCTTTCGAAATGAACACTGTTTTTGTATCTTTCGGTCAATGCGGCTACTCTTTTCAGACTACTTATTTCATCGAAAGAAATAAAGCGATTTTCATAAACATCATACGGAGCATTCATATTAAACTTATATGCATATTTATCCTTTTCTTTGCGTATTTTTGTTCCCTTAAGTAACTTCAAAAATCCCAGTTGCAACCGGTCACAGACGTAAAATAATGAGTTATATGACTCTCTTACCGAAGATATATCGTCATAAGGTAATCCCGCAATCAGGTCCGCATGAACATTGATATTACCTAATTTTCTGAGTTTTTTCATATTTCTTATTGCCTTTTCAATATCCGAAGGTCTGTCAATGGCCAAAAGAACTTTATTGTCGGTACTCTGAATACCAATCTCCATCTGCAGCTTACCTTTAGGGAATTTTTCCAGGATACAAAACATTTCTTCATCAAATAACTCCGGACGCATTTCCATATGATAGGTTTTTGTATATTTCTCACTTAACAGGCCCTGAAAGATATCTTTTGCTCTTTTCATATCATAATTAAAGGTCCTATCCACGAATTTAATAGTGGAGACAGTACTGAACTTCTCAAATTCCAGAAGATCCTGCAATGTATGAGAAACCGTTTTAGCTCTTATGCCTGAAATGCGGGAAGATAAGCAATATGAGCACTTGTAAGGACAACCTCTTGAAGACTCATAATATGCAATATTACCCGAAATTGTCTCATTTACGGAGTATTGTATACCTGTTTGTGTAAATTTACCGAATATCTTACCGTCTATTATTTTTTCATCACTGCCCTTTTCCAGAAACTCGGCAAACACCTCTTCCCCTTCATTTATTATGACATAATCAATAAATGTATGATTTTTCAGTAAATCCTCCGCGTCATAAGATACTTCCGGTCCCCCCAATATTATCAACGAATCGGGAAGAAGCGATTTTAAACCGCCGGCATAGAAAAGAATCTCACGGATATTGTATATGTAGCAGGAAAAGGCATACACATCCGCCTTCAGCGAATACAGCGAATATAGTACCTCGTCAAACTTATCCTTAAGATTATTTTCCACAATTATTATTTCATGCTTATCCGGAAGTTGCTGCTCGGCATAATTTTTTAAGCATCTTACTGCTAAATTGGTATGAACATAGGAGCTGTTGAGTGCAAACAATACAACTTTCATAAAACATTTCCTCGTTTTATAAGATCCTTCCCGAATTTATCTTTAAGTTCGTCGATAGTTTCTTCCAACTTCTCTTCTTTCTCTCTTCCCTGCAAATCCATACTTATCTGCATATCTTTTCCCTTCAATGAACCGACCGATACGCCTAAAAGTCGCACAGGTTTATCCTCATCCCAGTTATCTTCCAGTAACTTACATGCCGCATTATATATATCCTTTGTGAGATTGCTCTGTTCAATCTGCATCTGACGGTTAATCATCTTAAAAGTATTGTATTTAATCTGAACGGTGACAACGCTCCCTTCCAGTTTTCTTCTTCTCAATGTTCGTGCTACCGAGTCGGTAAGCAGTGCCATAACTTTTTTTGCTTCTTTTATATCGATAATATCCTGTGCCAACGTTTCCATACGTCCGCAGGAAAGATTTTCCGCCTGCACGGGACACACCGGGTCGTCATCTATGCCGTTGGACCTGTTATACAGATAAAAGCCGTATTTACCGAATTTCTTAACAAGATAAGCAACATCACATGCAGCCAAATCCCCTATTGTGTTTATTCCTTCGTTAATTAACTTTTCCGCTGTGACTTTACCTATTCCGTACAGATTTCTGACAGGCATGGGCCATAAAACATCTTTTATCTCACTTTTATACAATGTGGTTATACCCAAAGGCTTCTTTATGTCCGATGCCATTTTTGCAAGAAACTTGTTTTCGCTGATACCTATCGAACACCATAAGCCCATTTCTTCCTTCAGTCTCTTCTGTACCGAAGTTGCTATATCCGAAGGGGTTCCGAAGAGTTTTCTGCTGTTTGTGACATCCATCCACGCTTCATCTATGCTGTTTATCTCTATTATCGGTGTGTACTCATACAGCAGTTTAAATACTTGCGAAGAACATTTTTCGTAATATGCATGATCGGGTTTTACCAGTATCAGGTCGGGATACAACTTAAGAGCCTCATTTATGGTCATGGTCACTCTTATTCCGTATTTTCTGGCTTCATAGTTGGAGGCTAATATAATGCCGGAACGGTATTTGGGATCGCCTGCAACAGCGGCAGGCTTATTCAGAAGAGTTTTATCTCTTCTGGACTCACACATTATGAAAAAGGCATTCATATCAACCAGCAATATATCCCGCATTGAAAACTCCGACGGTATGTACCGTTATAAAGATATGATATATCAATGAATTTTACTTGTCAAAAGGAGCAAAACGGATATCGGCATTACTTAAATAACTGAAAAATAGGGTTGACACGACACTGATATGAAATTAAAATACTAGTTGCGCCTGTGCCATTAGCTCAGATGGTAGAGCACCTGACTCTTAATCAGGGTGTCCGGGGTTCGATCCCCCGATGGCGCACCAAAAGAAGGATTTATGCCTTCTTTTTTTATTTATCAAAATCCGGCCTTATAACTCTTCTTTCCAGTGAATAAACAATTCTTTCGCTTATTGCACCTTTTTCCAGTGTTTCATATGCATTATTGAAATCAAAAACTCTTGCATCCATCAGATCGATATGATGAAGCAATTCCGCTTCCAGGAACATAGGCATTTTTGTACTTCCGTGTTCCGGTATGTTGTGATGGCTTAATATCATATGCTTTATCAACAACTCTTTATTCTCCGATAAGCCGGCTTTCTTAGCCATTTCACCGATATAGCATATACCTATCTCAATATGCCCCATCAACTGCCCTTCAACGGAATAATCGGTGACAATACCTAATTCATTTGAATCCATCTCCCGCAATTTCATTATGTCATGCAACAAAATGCCGGTGTAAAGAATATCCGTATTAATCTCTTTATACACGGCTGACAATGCTTTTGCCACATCCAGCATGGTTGTAATATGATAGAGAAATCCTCCTCTTACCGAATGGTGTAACACCTTAGCTGCGGGATAGTACATCAGTTGTTCTTCGTATTGCCTGTAGACCATATAACATAATCTTCTCAGTTGCTCATCCTTTATGTTTTCGATATATGTCAGTGCTTTTTTGTACATATCTTCCGACGGAAACGGTGCACTCGGTACAAAATCCGCAATTCTTTTCTGTATTTCTTCCGGCGCTTTGGTTATATATGATACATTCAGTTGTAAATTACCCTGAAACTCCGTTACTCTGCCGGTAATATAATACAGAACTCCTGTCTCATATTGTGACCCTTCATTCGGATCGGCATCCCATTTCTTACCGTTTATCTCCCCTGTTTGATCTTTGAACATAAAGTCCATATAGTACTTATTATTGGATGCTTTCCTGTGCTCGCTGTTCCATAATACGAACAATTGCTTCTTTATTTCCATTCCGGTTGCTAAATCTGTGACCTTAATATCTCCCATAGCCTGTTCCTTTCAATATCCCGTTCGGAATCATTCATTTTATATGCATTCCTGCTTGTATATATTATTCTTGTCGGACTGTCTCCCAACACATGTATATCATATGCCAAACACAAAGCTTCCTCCAGATTATGTGTTACATATATGACGGTTTTTCTGTTTTGTCTCCACATTTCCAAAAATCTTTCTATTATATCTTCTTTTTGAGTGGGATCCAGTCCCTTAAAAGGTTCATCCATAAGCAGCACATCGAAATCTTTTACAAAGGCTCTTGCAATGGAGACTCTTTGAGCCATACCGCCGCTTAACTGATTGGGATAATAATGGGAATATTTATCCATTTCCACCATTTTTAGACAGGACATTATACTCTCATCCATTTCGGCTTTGGACAGATGTTTGCTGTCCAATACAAACTGCAGGTTTTTATACACGGTGTAATTATCCAGCAATCTGGGCTCCTGAAATATGTAGGAATACTTTAATTTTTCAAAATCGGAATGCTCCACCGTAAATTCTCCGGTTATGGATGATAAGACATTCAGTAATGTGGTTTTTCCGCAACCGGATTTACCTAAAAGACAGGTAATCCTGTTCTTTTCAATTTCCATACTGAAATCCCGGAAAATTACTTTATCATCATATGATTTTGTCAGATTTTTCAGCCGGAGCATTTTTTCTTCCGCCTTCCGTAATTTTCTTAAATAACTGTTCAAACAGAAAACTTAACAGTAATATAACAAATGTCCAGGCAAAGACTTCCGCGGTATCCAGATTATACTTTGCCTGTAAAAGTTTTGTTCCTATACCGTATTGCGGATTGGCCAGCACTTCTGCGGCAACGGCAACCCGAAAAGCCAGACCCAAAGCGGTATTCATTCCCGCCATAAGAAAAGGTTTTACCGATGCCAGATATATCCCCGTAAAAACTTTTACGGGTCTTACCTGGTAAACTTTTGCCATATCCAGAAGTTTGTTGTCGGTACTCCTAATACCTTTTACAACATTATCATATATCGGCGGAAAGCACATTATGATATTAACCGCCAGCGGTGCCAGATTGTAACTGAACCATATTATTGCAAGTATTATGAAACTCATAACCGGTGTGGACCGTATTACGGTGATAAAGGGAGAAAGCAATATCTCCACATTTTTGTTTAAACCGGCTATTACTCCTAATAAAAATGCCGATACAACGGCGGTCAAAAACCCTGCCACTATTCTTAACAGCGAATAAAGGACCTGGTTATAAAAAGCCGATTGGGATAATAACCTTATAAGTGTGGCAAAGGTAATATACGGCGAAGGCAGAAGAAGATCTTTACCTATTATCACAGATAAAATCTGCCATACCAAAAGCCACAATATTATTGCTGCCGCTTTTAAAAACCTTTTTCTCATTAACCTCACTTTTTTACTTTAGGAGCTTCTATTCCGTCATCAACTAACACTTCTTCCGGAGGTGTCAGTAAAACTTCTGGATTCTGCAGTATCTTGGAAAACATCCTCATAGACGATGCATAGTAATATCCGTCACATATTCTCTCATCCACAACCATTTTCAGACTTATTATTCTCTTCTTAATCAGTTCACCTTCGTCGGAAGCCTGATACTGATATTCTCTTTTTCCCATAGCAAGAAATACCGATGTCGTTCCGAAGTTATATAAATGATGATAAACCGATTTAATACCCAAAGAACCCATATTTGTTAAATATGCACTGCAATGGAACGGTGAAAAATCAATAGCCGCTTTGGGCATTATACCTATTCTGTCCATCCACATCAAAGTATTGATTACCGCTTTAATAATAAAGGTCGGCATATGCCCTACCAGTTTGGCAAATTTATCGGTATCATTTTCCGATCCGCTTTCTTTATTCATATTAACTTCATTGTTTACTATTTCCACTACATCCTTAAGTGTTGATTCCGGAGCGAACATGGGCTTAATACTTGTTTCTTCTCCGTCATCCGTCATGTTTCTCTTTATAGACATGGATATCGATATGTGTTTCCTTGCATATATTCTGTTTCCGCACACAAATCTGTTTACTCTCGGCCTTGTTGCCATGAGCCTGACAAGAGCTGCTATAAATATGTGATACAGTTTCAAGCCGGGAATATTTTCCTGATTCCTTCTTACAAATGCATCCAATTCTTCCACATCCGCCACATCTTCAAAAAATATCTGACTGTCATTTCTGGTTTTCATAATGTACGGGATAAGCAGGAAAAATGTATCCACATTTCTCAATCTGTATCCGTCATACCTGTCGCCTAGTTTTCTTTTCATATGTTTCCCCCCATTGTCCATGCTATTGTATCATAATCGGTATGATTTAAGAATAGGCATTCTTTATTCTTAATTTATATTTAAACAAAACACTCTTAAATTTTACAGAGTATTAAACACTTGAGGGGTGAAATTATCATAGGTTATTGACACTGCTTTCAATGCTTCTTGACAATTAACCTGTTTGTAATTAAAATCTAGTGAATGACTTGACTACTTCATTTTAGTAAGGTCAGGGACAATAAAGGAGACAAATATGTTGAAAGTAGTTAAATTCGGCGGTTCCAGCCTTTCAGATGCGACACAGGTAAAAAAAGTATTTAATATCGTTACTTCCGAACCTGCAAGAAAGTTTGTGGTTGTTTCCGCTCCGGGCAAAAGAAATGCTTCCGATGAAAAAGTAACCGATATGCTTATAACTTTGGCGGAAAAAGCCCTTGCGAATGAGGATGTAACTAAGCAACTTAACAGGATAATTCAAAGATACCGCGATATTACTTACGACCTCGGTATGAATAACGACATTATAGATACCATTACACAAGACTTAAAAAACAGACTTAATTCAGATAAATCTATAAAAGCAAGATATCTGGATAACCTTAAAGCCGCAGGAGAAGATAATTGCGCAAAGCTTGTAGCGAAATATTTTAATCTGCAGGGTGAAAAAGCAACTTATGTATCTCCCAAAGAAGCAGGTCTGCTGTTTACTGCCGAGTTCGGTAACGCCCAGGTGCTTCCGGCATCCTATCAGAATCTGAAGGTTTTACATAATTACGAAGGTAAAGTTATTTTCCCGGGATTTTTCGGCTATTCGGTTAACGGCGATGTGGTCACGTTACCCAGAGGCGGTTCCGATGTTACCGGTGCTATATTGGCGGTTGCTCTGGAGTGTGATGTTTATGAAAACTTCACCGATGTTGATTACATTTACACGGTAAACCCCAATATTGTATCCGACCCTCTCCCGATTGACCATATGACTTTCAAGGAGATGCGCGAACTTTCATATGCCGGTTTCAGTGTGTTTCATGAAGAGGCTCTGACTCCTGTTTATTACAAATTCACTCATGTTAACGTCAGAAATACCAATAATCCTACCGCTCCCGGTACCATGATACATATGGAAGTTAACCGAAACAGAAAACATCGTATTACGGGTATAAGCGGTGATAAAGGATTTTCCACCATTACCGTAAGAAAATATCTTATGAACCGTGAAGTAGGTTTTGTGCGTAAAATATTACAGATGCTGGAGGAAGAATGCATTCCGTTTGAACACTCCCCATCGGGAATAGATGATATTTCCATAATACTTCGTTCAAAATACTTAAACAAAGAAATTGAGGATAAACTTATCTGTCGTATTAAAAAGGAACTGGGTGCGGAGGAAGTTTCTATAGTTCATAATCAGGCTTTGGTAATGATAGTAGGCGAAAAATGTCTTGATGACTCCGAAACACTTCATAAATGTTCCGAAGCTTTACATGAAGCCGGGATAGTTATAAAGATGCTCAATCAGGGATCCTCCAAATTAAGTATTATTGTCGGAATTGCCGAAGCGGATTTTGAAAGAGCAATACGGAGTCTGTACAATAAGTTCTTTATTGAAATGGCATAGTATATTATAAAGGTAACTCACTTTGAACAGTTGTGACCACGGTAATACTACCCTTTGTTCGCTGTTTCCTTATATTGTTTTTCAGTATATAATTTATTAATACAGCATAGTGTTTTATGAGGAATATATGAAACAGTTTTTAGCAATATACCTTACATTATCCGTTATTATTGCATCGGTACGAGCAATAAAACCTAAGCAGTTCTTTTATGAAACATCACTCTTTTCCTGGAGTACCGAACAGACATATTCCGAAGGGTTAACCGATTATCTTGAAGTTCTTGATGTATGTGATATTAATTCTTCATATCAATATTTCTCCGATGAGATGCTCAACAGTACATATCCGAGAGAATATATAAAAAAGCTTAATGAACAAGGTATCTCCACTTATTATCTTTCCGGTAATCCCGCATGGGCAACCGCAAGAAGAAACAGAAGCATGAGGGAAAAGATTACTCTTGTATCTAAATACAATAGAAAAGTTGCGGAAAGAGAAAAATTTACAGGCATAGTGTTTGATGTGGAACCGTATCTTTTATCCGATTGGAAGAAAGACAAAAATAATATAATGGATAAATTTCTTGATAACATGAAAGATTCCTATGAATATGCTAAAGAGCAAAATCTGGAATTAGTAGTGTGTGTTCCCTATTGGTTTGACAATGATTTTTATCACATTCTTGAACAACTGATTGCCGATGCATGTGATAAATTGGCCGTAATGAACTATTACAGGAACAGTGAGATTAAGAATATTGAAAACGAACTGGAACTATGCAGGAAATACGGTAAGACAATCATATGCATATCCGAACTGCAAAAACCCGTTGCCGATTCCGTACCGGATACCGTCACATACTATAATTACGGACTTATTGTCATGTGGAGAATGTGGAATCAGATATACTCATATTTCGATTATTCAAAACTGGAGTTTTCCTACCATTATTACAAACCTCTGAAAGACTTCCTGGATCAAATCAAGGTTCCGAAAGAACCCGTTGACATAATAAAACCTCAATATCAACAAAAAATACAGTACCCGGACGGTATTTCTACTGTACCGGCCGAGTACTGATGTGATTTTCTGATTTAATTAATAATTACCTTTTACAAAAATAATCTTTTCTTATTTTATAATATTCTTATTCCGATAATCCGCCCAGACATTCTCAAACCAGTTGTCTTCCACGGGTATAGGTCTGACATCGGTCCAATCATACCTTACTTTCATAGTGTCCTTATCATATGTTACGGAACAGGCTTTTTTCATGGATTTTAAATCATCCAGTTTGAATCGGAACAGTTCCGGAAGATTCGGTAACGGAAGAATTCCGTTATCGTCTCTTACAAGGTAGGAACCTCTGGATTTTCCGCCTCTTTCTATGTATTCCTTTATAGCACTTAAGTATACATACTGAGTTATCAGAATATCACGGTTTCTGAAGGCATCGGCCAGGTATGCTCTGTCGTTAACGGATGTCTCGGTATCAAATGCTTTTAACTCTTTTAAACTTGTATTTACAGCTTCCGATACCTCACTCAATCCCCTGATATGTGCACCCGCTCTGGTCATCAATTTCTGATAGCGTTTTCTTTGCTGCATAACATTGGTTTTATCCTTGTTCTGTGTCAATTTATCGGCAAGAGCCTTTAATTCATTTATTCTGTCCTTTGATAAATTCTTGAAATCGGCATTTGACAACGGTGCGGACATGTAGTTCTGTGCAATATATTGTGCTGCTCTGAATGAGGAAACCTGTGTGGAGTTAAGAGCGCTTCCGCCCGGTCTGTATACACCGAATGTGCCGTTTACTTCTCCTACCGGGAACAAATGACGGATGTTGCTTTCATACCAGATATTTGCTTCTAAGCCCCCGTTATTATGCTGTGCACATACCGCTATCTCCAGATTCTCTTTGTATAAGTTGATGCCGTTATTCATATATAGGTCAATTGCAGGCTTATTCATATGCTCCAGTCTTTTTATAGGTGTATCCTGAAATGCATTTGAGTTCTTTAAATAGGTATAGGATTCTTCGTTAAGTAACGAGAAATCAAAACCCTTGGGATTGCTCCTGAAGTCCATGAAAACTCTTCTTCCCTTTATCACCGTTTCATGGAACACAAGAATATCAATAACCGAAGAGCCTATATTCTCAATCTTTCTCGGATCAAACGGCCATTGATAACCTTTTAAGAAAATGCAGTCGAAAAGTCTTCCTTTATCGGTAAAATACTCATCCAGAAATTCTTTTTCGTCATTACCATCCGTATCGGTGGATATATATCTGGGGATTACCTGCTGGTATGTACCCGACAGATTCCATCGGAATTTAATGGACGCAATTCCGTATTGTGATTCGGTAAGATTAATACCTTTTGCACCGGCTTCAAAGGCAATACCCGTGGTTCCCGTATGACTTACAGGATATACCGATGTCTCATATATTCCTGCGGGTCCGCCGGTAGCATAAACGATATTTGTACAATTAAATACGGTAATACCGTAATTATCCTGATTTACCTTGCTTGTATCAATGGCAACCAGACCGTATGCCCTGCCTTTATCCTGAAGTATTGCGATAACATAAAAGCCGTCGAATATTTGAATGTTTTTGCTTTTGACCTGTTGCTCCAGTTTCTCCGTCATAAACTTTGAGGTAAGCGGTCCTGCCGACGTGGCCCGCTGACGAGGATCGTGGTCGGTTTTATACCCGACATACTCTCCGTACTTATTGTGAGGAAACGGTACGCCTATGGAAGCCAGTTTATAGAAGCCTTTAGCCGATAATGCCGCTTCGGTCAACGCTATGTCTCCGTGCATACTGCCACCGTCAAACAATGTTTTAGCCATCTCGTGAACCGAATCATCTCCGTCTCCGGATAATGTAAGTTTATAGTATGTTTGCTTATCCGATCCGGTGTTTCTGGAAGTACCCATTTTTATGCCTTCGGTTACGATACATATATCCTTTTGGCCTAAATCATATAAACTGTCCGCAGCATTAAATCCCGCAGCACCGGTTCCTACTATTACCGTGTTTACCGAGATAAGATCATATTCAATCTTGTTTATAGTTATTGTACTTTTTTTCATCATTCCCTCCTGAAGTTTCTATAACCTCTGTATATGCAAGCCTCCGTCCACATTTATGACATCCCCCGTCGAAAACGGGAATTTACCCGATACGAATGCCGAAACGACAGATGCGATGTCTTCGGGGTATCCCCATCTCTTAATGGGAGAAATACCTTCCGCTATCAGTTTGTCGTATTTGGCTCTTACCACCTCGGTCATAGGTGTATAAATGATTCCCGGCCTTATCTCGTATACATTGATTTCATATTCCGCCAGTCTGTCTGCAAAAAGTTTGGTTATCATGCTGACACCGGCTTTGGATATACAATACTCTCCTCTGGATGTCGAACTGGTATATGCCGACATGGAGCTTATATTTACTATTTTAGGGTTGCAATCTTTCAAAGTCTCTTTACACTTAATCATTTCATTTGCCACCGCCTGAGTAAGAAAATATGTGCCTCTGACATTAATATTCATTACGAAATCAAAGCTCTCTTCGGTTGTTTGCAAGATATCCATACGTACTTTGGGACCTACTCCCGCATTATTTACCAGAACATCAATCCTGCCATATTTATTCATTACCTCTTTTACGAAATCCAGTCTGTCTTCCGTCTTTGCAAGATCGCCTTTGAAGTATAAGAGTTCGGCACCCGCTTTTATAACTCTGTCTACATTCTCAGCGACATCCTCCTGTGCAAATACATCCAAAATGGCTATATCATATCCTTCAGTAGCCAACTGATATGCTATCCCGTTTCCTATTCCTCTTGCCGCTCCTGTTACAATTGCAACTTTTTTCATCTTTCCATTACCTCCAATCACTTTGCTTTATATCACTTCAATTCTGAAACTAATATTTCCATTAAGTTATTTATTCAACTCCCTGTATAACGGCAGATACACTTCCCCGTCTTTAATAACACATCCGGGAGTGCTGCCCGCTCTCATAAGCTCCACACATTTTCCGCAGCAGATACAGCATTTATTGGCAATCATACCGTCATTGTGTAAAATATCATCGGCAAAATCCGGATAAGCCAAAGAAACTCTTCCGAATCCTATAATATCCGCCATATTATTCTCTTTAACATAAGCGGCAACATACGGAGCGAAGTTCCTTAACCAGGAATAGCCCGTTCCCATGACAACCATTTTCGGTACTTGCTTTTTAATCTTAGCGGCACCCGAAATGAGCCTTGCCACTCCTTCTAAAGGATGTTCGTGCGGTATATATTCGCCCGTATCGAAAGGTCGGTTGATGTGGGGGTTATAGTAAGGAGTACCCATCGTTACATTCAATAATCTTACTCCTTTTGAATAGAGAATCTTCGCCAGTTTTACAGGCTCATCGTAATCAGGCAGAAGATAATTACACCTATCCACGCCGAATCCGTAAGGATACGGAATGGAATCATAGATATTTATGCGTGTGGAAATAATGAAATTGTCGTCATTTACGGCCGCTCTTATCTTATCGACACAATTAACCATAAATCTGATACGGTTTTCAAAGCTTCCGCCGTACTTTCCTTCTCTTGTAAATGCCCCTAAAAGACCGGAATTGAGATATCTGTGACATGCTTTCATATCCACACCGTCAAAGCCCGCTTCATACGCCAATACGGCGCTATTTACGAAATCCTCTTCCAAAGATTCCAGCTCATCATCGGTTATAACGTCCAGCTTTTGCAGTCTCTGATGTCTGTCCAATATATCATTTTTGCATTCCAGTATGGGAGCAGGCTTGCCTTCAGGTTTGGAAAATCTGCCCGAATGGGTTAATTGCATAACAATTATACAACCTTTCGATTCTTTTCTTATCATGTTTACAACATGCTTGTATTTTTCCAGATTTTCTTCTGTTATCTGCAACTGCCTCGGATTGGCTTTTCCGTTCTTATTAACAGCGGTTGCTTCAAACCATATAAGGCCGGCACCTCCGTTTGCAAATCTCTTGTATCTTCTTAAGGTCAGATCGGAACAGGAACCGTCAGCATTACCGTCACAACCCTCCATAGGATGTATGCCTAAACTGTTCTTTACAACTTTTTCACCTATTCTGACCGATTGAGCTAAAACACCCAAATTGTCCGAAAAACCCAACGGTATTTCCTTCTCTTTGCAGAAATCTTCCATCTGTTTTTTTGTTTTGAAATTAAATCTTGAATATTCCATACTATCTCCTTATACAAGCAAATACCACTCCATTAATTGTACTTGAAAAGGGATATTAAAACAACATAACCTACACTTGAGATTCCTACCTTTTTCACATCCTTATACTAATTCCTCAAATTTTTCGCGGCACGAGTTTACATATCTTTCCAATTTATCTGTTTGATTTTCTTCAAGCCAAGTCAATGTTTCTTCTAATAATTCTTCTTCGCCCTTTGAACCGGTATCTTTTATTCCTAATCGCTTGGCCATACGAACGATATCATCATAGCACTCGTACCCTCGCGCATGATGTTTTAAATTAGCCACCCAAACCTTCAATGTGTGCGAAAATACATCGTTTACTGCATGCTCTTTTAAAACAGTTGTACAATGCGGAATAGCTGTACAGTTAATATCAACTATTGCAAATGGATTATCAATGCTAATCGCAATTGAAACTATATAACTATTCGGTATAAGACCAGGTGCAAAGTCATAATAAATAACATTAATTCTATCTTTGATTAAATGAGGTACCTCTAACATAAATATACCGTTATCATATCCGGAAACATCCACCTTAATATCAATATCCGAAAACTCATCCTCTGTGTTATTCGCTATACTTCCGTACAATTCGCAATATTTCACCATCGGTAATGAGCTGATTACATTCATACATTTTTCCGCCATCTCTCTCAGTTGCAAATTCATATATATATTCTCCACTTTAATTTATTTTAAGCATGCGACAAATATTAAATCAAGAGTTTTGCTTGTGTGGCCGTTTTCATATATAACTTTGAATTAATCTTTTATATTTTGAAATCCCAGTAACTCTGTCATTAATGTCTATCCCGTGATTTTTCAGTATTTTCAAGGCCTTCTTATATTGCTTTTTATCTATTTCCCATTCCAGTTCATAATCGGTAAAACCGTTATAAGTATTCATATCTATTTCAGCATCCGGCATGGATACATCCAGGGAAACATTTGCTCTTAAAGTCTCCAGTGTACCTTTATAAACTACACTGCTATCGGATGTTTTTTCCTTTTTTAGATATGTCAATAACGCTTCAGGATTGTTTTTGATTATCAGATAATCGGATTCGGACAGTTTCATTGAGTATTCGGTTTTATCTTTCAGACCTTTTAATTGCACATCGTCATTGCTCACTTTATACTGCAGGAAAAATTCATTATTCATCTTTCGGATACGAACAGTTAAATCTTCGGTTATTTTGTAATAATGATTTATCTGTGTATGTATATTATGTCCTTTTGAAAAAAGAATCTGATACTCGTCTTTGGTAATCATAACCTTTATTTCTGTTTCTATATCAGCAGTAAATGTCCTTTTTATCATTAAATACCTTTCTTTACATAAAGTAATCCCGCCAATTATAGCAGATTGAGCTCAACATTTGTATTTGTTTCAAAGAAATGTATTATTTTACGTGTCACTTTAATTCCCATAATTCTTTCCACCGCTTCGGAATATATATCCAGTTGCTTTATGTACCTCAAAGCATGTTCCTTTTCATTGTCTTTTTCCACTTTGTCGGTTTTATAATCAACAATAGTTGCGTATCCGTCTTTTATAATAAGGCAATCAATAACTCCCTGCAGCAGTACTTCATGTTCGGATTGGTATTTATCGTCGGTATATGCGGAAATATAGCTTGTATTTACAGGCATAAAGAACACTTTTTCCTGATATATTGCGTCCGCTTCACAGATATCGTTAAATAAAGGGGTGCCGATAAATGCAAGAATATTGTTCAGATACTCGGGTTCTGTTATTTTTGACTTTATATAGGAAATATACTCGGGATTATTTAATTGTCTCAAATCTATCGATGCCATTATCTTATGCATGATTGTGCCTTTTTGTGCCGCACTTATCTTGCTATCCTTTTGCATAAACATGGGTTTTTTATGTGTTTGCACACGGTATAGGTTGTAGAAGTCGTCAATATCATATCTCTTACTCTTATACTTTGACAATTCCGTTACCGTAACTTTCCTGTTAAGCCTTGTTTCTTCCAAGTAAGGATATTCGAATCCGGTTTTTGCTAAGATATTCTGGTAATAAGCGGCATTGTATACCTCTTCCGATTGATCTGTTTTCAATACTTCCCTTTCGGTCAGATTCCTAATGATATTTTGACAGTCTTCTTTATTTACGGTTTTGATTATTTCACTTTTAGTATTGGGCAAAATCCAGTCAAAAGGACATTTTGCCTCTTGCTCTATTACAAATTCATCAAAACTTTTATCAATACCGGTTATTATGAGTTTTTCCTTAGCCCTGGTCAAGGCTACATACAGAACCCTCATTTCCTCGGATAAACTCTGTTTTTCCATACTTAATGAGAGTGCATTTTTTGTTATATGCTTATGGTATGTCTTGTTATCGCAGTTTATATAGTCCGACCCGATACCCAATTTTCTGTCAATAATCAATCTTCCCTGAGTATCGGTGAAATTAAACTTTCGCGTACTTCCTGCCAATATAACTACGGGGAATTCCAGTCCCTTACTCTTGTGTATACTCATTATATTTACCGTATTATCCTTATTCTGACGCATTATGTCGTAAATAACGGATAATTCATGCTTGTCTTTACTCTTGAGAAAGTCTAAGAAGCCGTATAAATCGTCAATACCTTTTTTGTAGCATTCGACTGCCAATACATAAAATCTCTTTAAGAGATCCTGCTCCCTGCTCACATAATATATTCCGGACTTTGTCATGGCGTAATATACGGTTTTCTCTACCGTATTGTTCCTGGAAAACTTTCTTATATCATGAAAATCCTCCAAAAACCTTTGTATCTTAGACTGTAATCTGTCTTCTTCATTGTAGGAAACCAAAGCATCATACAGGTCGGATTTATCTTTTTTTATTAAAGCGAATTCACATTCATTAAAGTTATATACTTTGTTCTTTAATATTTGGGCAAGATAAATATCCTGGTACGGATTATCAACTACATTTAAAAGAGCATACAAATCGGAGATGGTTTTATTACTTAAAAACTCTATACTTACCTCCGAATAAGCGGAAATACCGCATTTATTTAATATTTCGGTATACTTATCCCCATAATTACTTACCGCTCTCATAAGTATGACTATGTCCGATAGCCTTACAGGTCTTGACGTTTTCAGTTTGCTATCATATATCATCAATTTACTGTCAATAAGTTGCTTTATTTCATCGGCAATTACATAAGCTTCAATCTCGACATCGGACAGTCGGTCTTGTGTTTCCAGTTCCGAACGGTCAACACATATTTTAATTACTCTAGGTCTGTAACTCTCATCGGTCTCATTCTCATACTGTTTGGAGCCGTACTTCAATTCTTCATCTTCATTGTAATCGACTTCTCCCAGCTGCTCGGTCATTATATCTGTGAATATGTCGTTAACATATTTCAGAATGGCATTTCTGCTTCGGAAATTATAGCTTAAAGTGAGTTTAGTACCTGAAGAAGGATCATTTCCATATTCTTCGGATTTATCTCTGAATATTGCGGTCTGCGCATTTCTGAACCTGTATATACTCTGCTTCAAGTCCCCTACCGCAAATACATTATCACCTCTGCTTATATTATTTATTATCTCCTCTTGTATATAGTTAAAGTCCTGATACTCATCTATCAATATATATTTGTACTTTTCCCTGTAAATCTCCTCCGCACCGGACTTAAGACATCTTAATGCCATATGTTCCATATCGGCATAGTCAATCAGTTTAGCCTTTACTTTCATTTTTGAATATACATCATCCGCCTGTAAGACAGTTTCCACGAACTTTTTTATGGGTCGCTGCATAAACCGACAGTCTTTTATAATATTGTCCGAATAGTCATAAAAAAGTGCAGCTAACGCACTTACGGCTTTCTTTAACTTTGTTCTGTAAGCTTTTACCGCATTTACTGTTTCTTCCTCAAAATCTTTCTTTTTTTGCGGAAGATTCGGAAACCTAATTGCATCCAAACAGTTCTTTAACTTGTCCCAATCTTTATATTTCAAAGTATCTTCAATACCTTCAATTATCTTTAAATCATTTTCCAGTGTCGCTTTATAGTGTTCGCCTTCCGGGGTATTGCGTATCTCATATTGCACATTATCTATATATCGCTTGCATATATCCGTTTTTTCCGGAATATGGTCATATATCTGTTTTCCGTATGCGGAGGAGAAAATATTGTCCTTTATTACCGTCTTTTCGGCACTTTCTTTTAACCATTCGTGATAATCGGGATAACTTTTAACGGTTTTTAATACGGAAGTTATAAGGTCGGTCAGTGCATTGAAATTCTTTCCGTATCCGAATGTGGCAAGCAGTCTGTTAAAATCTGCATCCTGCCTGCTTAAATTCTGCTCATAAACGGTATTTATTGCCTGTAACAGAAACTTATCCGCAACCGTTTTATCGGCAACGGAAAATCCCGGGTCTATGTTTATAAGGGCGGCATTCTGCCTTATAACTTCCGAGCAGAAGGAATGAAGTGTACTTATTGTAGCTCTGTCTATATTTCTATACTGTTTGTAGATATAGAGATCGGAAGGGTTGTCTTGCACTTTTTCTCTTAAGGATCTTCTGATACGTTCCCTTATCTCACCCGCTGCTGCATTTGTAAATGTTGTAACCAGAAGATTTTCACACTGAACATTCTTTTTCTCATCGGAAAGTATGTTAATAATGCGCTCGATAAGTGTTGCCGTCTTACCGCTGCCGGCAGCTGCGGATACCAGTATATTGGTATTCAGTGTCTTTATTGCTTTTATCTGCTGATTTGTCCACTTTACCATATTATCTCATTATCCTTCTTGGCTTCCACCTTTCGGTATCGGTCTTTTTTACTGTCAAAACCGCACAACATGCCGTAGGGGCAGTATTTACATGCCGATACTTTTTTATCCATTAAAGGCTTAACTGCAAAATTTCCGTTGTTTATATTATCGGCTGATGTAACTATGGTGCTTTCTACGCTTTGAAATATATTTTGCTGTAAATCGCTGTCCAGTACCTTACTTTTCTTTATCGTGTTGTTGTCTATAAGTTCGGATAAGCTACCCGACCGGTCATCAAAGGAATACCCCGGCAGCACCTTATTGATATCTTCAAAGGAGTTATCCTGACTGTTTTCCACCTTGGCATATTTATGTTCTAT
Organism: Bacillota bacterium; assembly: GCA_022706885.1. GTDB lineage: Bacteria > Bacillota > Clostridia > DUPQ01 > DUPQ01 > DUPQ01. The sequence goes on along the minus strand of JAKJBR010000014.1, from coordinate 7,351 downwards.
AGTCATGTAGTACATACCTGCCAATTGCGCTTTTACCGATTTATGGTAAGCATAAGCATATAGAGCAAGCTGTATGTCCAGCCCCTCTTTTATTCTGTACAAGGCTATATCGTTATCCGATGTTTTGTAATCTATTACTCTGAAGTACTCGTTATTTGCGCCCGTTGCAGTGTCAATTCTGTCCACCTTACCGGTAATGCGTACATTAACATTGCCCGTTTTAAATACAAGAGGTTTGATTATGCCGTTTTCGTCAAACTTGGTCTCCAGATATTTCGGTCTCATTTTCTCGTTTTTCATAATATCCAAAGAAATTGTAATGGTATCCGCTGCTTGTTGAACCGCCCTCTTCTTTACATATTCCAATACCGAGTCGCGTTTATAAATATTATTTGTCCTACTTATCCTTTCCGCCGATTGCTCGCAGATTGCATATATTTCATCATATGTATAATCAATGTTATCATCACATATCAAGCTCATGGCATCAAACAGTATCGAGTGTTTTAACGAGCCTAAATTGGCGGAAAAATATTCAAACACCGGCCGCTCATCAAATTTCAGCCCGTATGCCATTAAAAAACTGTACGGACATGCCACATAGCGCTCCAACATTGTGGCGCTTAAGTTCATTGTGTCTCCGAAAAGCATACCGGACATTTCCGATTGAGTAATGTTTGCGGTGTCGGAAGGTACATACAGTAACTTTTCCAATCGGGTATCTTTACAAACATCCCCTAAAGAAGTATTACCGTTAAACAGGATTGAAAAGGCCGTTTTGATATTATGTGCATACTCGTATTCCGGTATATCCCCTCTGGTTAAAACTTCAATATTGGGGAATATAGCGGAAATCTTTGCCAGCCAGACCGACATATTCTTGTCGCCGCCCTCGGAATCATGCAGATGATAGGACAGATATATCTTTCTTGTAGGACTTTGCATAAGTTCATATATCTGATATTCCTCTTTGACGGCATTCTGTGACGGATCGGTTGATATCTCATAACCGTATTGCTTCATTCTTTCAATATCCGAATCATTGAATAAAGACTTGGAGTCGCTCAATCCGGGAAACAGTCCTTCATTAACTCCCAAGACAATCATGGTATCGTAATCTTTTATATCGGCTCTTGCTACGTTGGTCAGTATAACGCAATCTTTTGTGACGGGAGTAATGCCAACGGAAGTTTCCATAAACGCCGTTTTTAAGATATTCATGTAGTATTCCACGGTTCTCTTTTCATCATCCGGCATAATAACCATTTGGTCTAAAATATCTATAAAAGAGTCATAGCACTGTTTTGCCTGCTCCGCTCCGTCACTTTCGGTATAGTTTTCTTCTACATCGGTCTTTTCATAAATACGCAAGTTTTCTATAAGATTGTATAAATGGCGTGCAAATTCTTCCGGTTTACAGCCGTATCGTACTTTATTAAAAAAAGCGTCCAGAGAATCAACAATTTTCTCTCTTAATCTGTTCATTCTGCCGTCATAGGCATTGTTCTCGTAATCCCAGACATTGTGCCATGCTTTTTTAGCGGAAATACCCCATTTTATGATGTAGTTCTCCAGTTTAAGAGCATCCTCTTCATCAATTATCGAATAGAGGTTTTTTATAAATCTCGAAGTACTGTCTATGTCATAATCCCAGACGTAAATATCCAAGATGGAAATAATGAACTTTATTAACGGGTTATCCGCAATGCTCTTTTTGGAGTTTATGTAGAAAGGAATATCGTATTGGTCGAAAACCGCTTTTATTATTCTTTCATAGGAAGAAACATCCGATACCACGCAAAGAATATCCTTGTATCTTATCCCTCTGTTCTCCACGGCATTCATTATCCTAATAGCCGCATATTCCGCTTCTTCGTATATATCATATGCCTTAAAAATCTCAATATCCTTTACTGCTCCTTTGCTTATTTCATTTCTTGAACGAAACAGATTGGAAAAAAGAAAGTCCAATGACTGAGATTGCACTGTTTCTTCGGTATATGTCTTATCCCGCTCCTCTATAAAAGTAGTTCTCTGTTGCTTTGCCTGTTCTTTCAGTTTGTCCATGGTGCATAACGGTATGGTGAATATATCGCTGTCAGGACCGCTGATTCCGTAATCTATGCATAAAGAGATGTTTATTCTCTCGGCCTTATTCATAAGGCTTTTTATGACATCAAACTCTTTTGCGGAAAAAAATGAAAACCTGTCAAACCAGATGATACTGTTGTCAAAGGTCGTTGTATTGTTAATATGCTCGCATAACATATCATAAGAATCCGTTTGGTCCGCTAATCCCATCTCCTTCATACTTCTCATGTAAAACTCATATATAGCGGCAATTTCGGCAAATTTTGTTTTTGTCGCATAGGAAAAATCACCGTTCTCACTTATACGCAGTATATCCTCATAACTTATATTATTTGCCCTAAGCTCTTTTATGGTCTGCATCGCAAGAACGGAAAAACCGGGATATTTTCTGGATTTTTGATAATAATCCAGGGACAGTTCTTCTTTATTCAGTAAAGAATATAATAACATGGTCTTTCCGGTATCGTTTACGGTATTGTCTCTTTCAATGTACTCCAAATCGAACAGTCTTTGCGTCAGACGGCTGAAAGTCATCACTTCGGCTTTCATAAAGCCTCTGTCGGATGCAAGCGTCTCCTCATAGTACGATGAAAACTGTTCCGGAACAACTACAATAAGGCGATATTTATGGTCTTTTTCTATCGCCTGATTGATTTCTTTTATAAATGCTTTGGTTAAAGCTTTTTTTTTCGGTCCGTATAATATTCGTAAACTCATTTACACAGTTGATATGCTATCTTTGCCGCAACATTCGAGTTATTCAAAACCAGCTTTATATTTGCATCCAGACTTTCACCCGCAGTCAGCTCTTTTATTTTATCTAAAAGGAACGGCGTTATCTTTTTACCTTTAATTCCTCTCTTATCCGCTTCCTCTAAAGCCTCTTTAATAATATTATCGATATATTTCTTATCCATTGAATACTGTTTGGGTATGGGATTGGCTACAACCACCCCTCCTTGCAGTCCTAAGCCCCATTTAGCCCTTATTATATCTGCGGCATGTTCAGCATTGTCTACCACATAATCCACTCCGAAACCGCTGTCATCGGTATAGAAAGCGGGAAACTTATCGGTCTGATACCCTAAGACCGGTACACCCATTGTTTCCAGATATTCCAGTGTAAGTCCGATATCCAGAATACTTTTTACGCCCGCACATACAACGGCAACCGAAGTTTTGGCCAGTTCCTGAAGGTCCGCGGATATGTCAAATGTATGAGATGCCTCTCTGTGCACTCCGCCTATTCCTCCTGTTGCAAAAACCTTTATACCTGCCAACGCGGCTATTATCATTGTTGCGGCCACGGTAGCGGCACCGTCCTGTTTCTGTGCCACAACAGCCGGTAAATCTCTTCTGGACATCTTTAATATGCCTTTTGCTTTTGCCAGATACTCAATCTCATCATGACTTAATCCCGCTTTAAGTCTGCCGTCAATAACCGCTATTGTAGCGGGAACGGCATTATTCTTACGTATAATGTCTTCACACATCAGTGCCGTTTCAACATTTTTCGGATACGGCATACCGTGACTTATTATTGTGGATTCCAATGCCACTACGGGTTGTCCTTCTTTTTTCGCTTTTTTCACTTCTTCGGAATAATCAATATAACTAATCATTTTTTCCCGTTTCCTTTAACATTTTTAATATTTTTCTCTCCGTTATATCCTTACTTACCGCACCGGGACTGGATAAAGTAATAAAGCTCATTATGCTTCCAAGCCTCATACAGTGCAAAGTATCATAACCTTTTTTAATTCCGTACGCCAATCCGGCTGCATAAGAATCGCCGGCACCGTTCACCGAAACAATTTTTTTTACATCAATTGCATCTACATGAACAACTTGATCATTCTCGTAACCGGTACTGCCGTCTGCTCCTTCTGTTACAAAAATCCTGTTTTTATACTTTTTAGACATTCTCTTCCCGTTTTCAACAGTATATTCCACGCCGTATAGAGCGGAAAACTCCTGCCTGTTAAGTTTAACGGTATGTATACCTGAAAGACACTTTTTCAGTTTAATAACCTTTGCGGAAGAAACCGCCTCGGCTATTATTATCTTATCTCTATATTTATCTGCAATGTATTCAATCATAGGCTTGGAAAGATTACAGTCAATAACAATACAAGTTGCATTGACAATAACCTCATTACACTTATCTATATGTGATAACGGCATATTCATTATTGCGGATAAATCGCATACTGCGGCCACCATTTCACCTGTATGATCCTCCAATGAAAGATATGTACCGGTAGAATATTCCTTCGTTTCATAGGAATATTTAGTGGAAATACCCAATTCAGCACAGGAAGTCTTCAACATATCGGCCAGATGGTCATCGGAAAAGGTAGTTATGAACTCACAGGAAACACCCAAACGAACCAGATTTTCGCATATGTTCCGGGCAACCCCTCCGGAAGTTAATGTAACCTTCCCTATATTTGATTCATTCCTTACGACATCCTTAACGGCTTTTCCAGTAATATCGGCATTTATGCCTCCGATAATCACAATATATCCGTTTTCCATATGTATCACCTTCCAATGATAATAATATCACATCATCGGGGCTGATACTATCTTTTATAATTGACAACAAGTTCGGTTTACGGTATATTTTGAAACGCAAAGTTCTTTTGCTGGTGTGGCTCAGCTGGCAGAGCAGCTGATTCGTAATCAGCAGGTCGCCGGTTCAAATCCGGCCACCAGCTCCAAAAAACTTAAAGCACGGAAGTAGGCTTTGACTGTATTGGTCAGAGCCTTTTTCTATGAAATCCAACATGTAATTTAATAATCCTAAATGCTCATTTTTAATTAAACTGCTAAATTGATAAGTTTAAGTCCATTTACTATTAACGGAAGACCATTTCTCTGTGAAATGCTTATTTTCTATTGTTGCTGTAAACGGCTTTTCAAGAAAACCTTTTATAGTCTGAAGTACTATCCCGAAATCGTCAAATTTTATATTAGTCTTTCGTACAAAAGCTTTCCATTTTATTTGCATAGATATATCTTCTGCAAAATCCATAACTTTCATAAATTGTTCAATTGTATAGATATGACATCGCTTTTCAAATGTTCTTCTTAATGCTTCGGATAGTAGTTTACCGTCAAAGTCAAATTTATTCGCAATGTAACAAATATCGTAATAATCTTTCATTCTGCTGGTAGTACCCATTAGTTTTAAAATAGCATCAATTTTTTCAGCGATTGTAGTCTCAATAGAATATGTATTTACTATCGGCGAATCAAAACCACCTATCTGCGTAGGAATTGTTCTTTTTTCCTGCTTCGGCACAATAACATCACCTATACCTATATCAATCACAAACGGAGTACGAGTTTTTTTTATATAAGTAATGATATTAGCCCTGACACCGGTATATTTATTATCAATTCCGATTCTGTTAACATCTCTTACTTCAAAGATTATAAAATCATTTTCACCTGATATTGAAATAATATCTTCTAAAATAACCTTTATATGTTCAGGTGTGTTCGGTATTCGGTTAGCGAGAAAGTCAACATCAAATGTTACTCTACTGTCAAAGTCCGTAATTGCATATATATAATAACCTCCTTTTAGGATAAAATTTTCTGAATATTTTGATTTTTGTAATCTACGCAAAAATTCTTCTTGACAGAAAAGTTGCAAACAGAGCTGATTACTACGCCCGGTTGCTTTTGCTGTATTTTTTAGTCTTGCAAGCACTGAAGCAGCGATATCACCCATTCAGCAATACCTCCATTATTTCAGTAACCTTTTTATAAACACGCAATCTTTTTGCATATTCAGAAAGTTTATGCAAATCTTTATCTTCGTCCTTTGCATAGGCATTGACTGCTTTATTAAAAGTTTCTCTGTCTATTTTATTTCTATGCTTGAATATATCACAAATAGTTCTTTCACGATCATAAATAGAAAAGGTTACTCCGTTATCAGTAACTGTTGTTTTGCCAATATCATATATCTCATCTGAAACATAATACACCAGCAAGGGAATATCCGTAGCTTTTATTGCTCTTCTTGATGATGAACGAGGAATAGTTATCGCTATTTTTCTTGGAGTAAAATCGCTATATCCGTAGTAGAACAATGCCGATTCAAGACAAACAACCGATTTTGGTATAGTTGAAGCAATAATTTGCTCATCAGGCAAATAAGTATTAGAAGTCAACTGATAATATCCCTGACTTACTCTTTGAATATATCCGTCAGCATACAACTTTTTAATATCCTGTCTTGATGCACCGTCATTAACCATATCCGATACTTTTGCAATTCCGTTATTCTTTTCTATGGCATATGTTACTATCTCTTTTGAACTCAATATAGCAACCCTCCAATTTCTATTTGATACACACTTATATGCTATGTGTGTTACTTTTAGTAGTATAACATATTTTTATCTAATATCAAATAAAAAAAGAAGAAACTTTAATTCTTCTCTTAATTACTGTATTTACCATATTTATTAAGTATTATTCCAGATACAAAGATGTACTTTCTTAAAATGGTCTTTATAAATCCAGATTAATACACTTCTTTTCTCTTGATTGCTTATACAATACGAACTTATTACCTATTACCTGCACAACTTCGGCACCTATTGCCTCGGCTATATCGTTTGCAACCTGCAAAGGCTCATACTCACAGCTTTTCAGCACAGTTGTCTTTACAAGTTCACGAGCCTCTAAAGCCTCTTCATACATAATAAGAGTGTTTTCGCTTATTCCGTCTTTACCCAGTTGTATAATCGGTTGTATTTTCTGTGCCAGTCCTTTTAAATATGCTCTTTGCTTACTTGTTATCATATATATACCCCTTATCTGAAATATTCGAATTCAAAATCATCTATTACCACTAAATCTTCTTCCTGTATACCCGCCTTTTCCAATTCTTCAATTACATTCTTTTCTCTTAATTGTCTTTGGAAATATCTCAAGGATTCGGTATTGTAAATATTGATGGAGTTTACAAGCTTGGTTGCCCAAGCGCCTTCTACATAGTATATGTTCCCTTCTTTACGAACGGTGAAACGCTCGTCTTCTTCATGTTCATATACCGCATATTCCTCCGCTTCCGGCATGATAACCGTATCGGGCAGTTTACTGAGTAATTCAGCACATCTTTTTACCAATATATCGGTTCCTTTATTTGTGGCGGCGGAAATTTTCAATACTTCATAGCCTTTTTCTTTAATTGCGGCTTCAATTTCTTCCGCTCTCTTTATCTGTTCATCGGTTGTAC
>JAKJBR010000013.1:0-34973 GCA_022706885.1 Bacillota bacterium | reverse complement strand
TCCAAACGAGCAACCTTCAGAAAGACACTATATGGCTTTTTGTTATGCAAATCAACAACTGGAACTTAGTGCAAGAGTAAAATCCGCTTGAGCCTATTAGTACTGGAATTTACTTTTTCAATTTACGCCCGGTATTAATCTTATTGAATATTTTGCATAACTTAAGAATGTTTGATAGAATAGCAGATGCACAAAAATAAGCTGTGAATGTTTTACGGCTTGATGAGGATAAATGATATGACAAAAGAAAAGAATAATATAAAAGAAATAATTGAAAATGAAGATATAAAGGAAAACCCTATGAAAGTGGAGTTTACCAAGATACCCCTTATACCCCTTCGGGCCGTTGCGGTGATACCCGGTATGGTAACCCATTTTGATGTAGGCAGAGAGAAGTCCATTCTTGCACTGGAAAAGGCCATGGAAGAAAACGGAGAGGTTTTCCTTGTAATGCAGAGAGATGCTTCGATAGAAAATCCCAAGCGGGAAAATCTGTATGAATACGGAACCATAGCCAATGTAAAACAGGTGTTAAGGCTTCCGGGAAGAACCTGCAGAATACTGGTGGAAGGTATAAAAAGAGCCAAACTGGAAGAAACCGTTACGGTCAAGGGTTACTATACGGCAATAGTTACCATACCCAAAATTACGGAAGCGATTATATCCGCAAACAACATTTTAGAAGCCATGCACAGAAAGCTTACCACCCTGTACGAAGAGTATGTGACGCTCTTGGGCAGAATATCCCATGAAGGATATTTCAATGCCGTGGCTGCGGATGACATAGGTGTGGTTGCCGACGCAATGGTGGGATCCATGGCGTTGAAATCGGAAGTGGTACAGTCCTTTATTGAGGAGTTGGACGGAATAACTCGTGCGGAGAAACTGCTTCCTCTTCTGGTTAACGAGATAGAAATACTGAAACTGGAGAGAGATCTTGCCACTAAGGTAAAAAGCACCATAGATGAAAAACAGAAGGAATACTATCTTCGTGAGCAATTAAAAGCCATACAGGAAGAACTGGGTGAATACAGCGAAGAAGTGGATGAAAACGAGATGGGCGAATACATCAAGGCTATTGAATCCAAAAAGTATCCCGAGGAAGTCAGAGCAAAGTTGAAAAAAGAGATGAGCAGGCTTTCCAAAATGTCTCCCATGTCTCCCGAAGCTTCGGTAATCCGTTCATATATGGAAACTCTCATAGAGCTTCCTTTCGGAATTGAAACCAAGGAAAAGTTGGATATAAAACACGTCGGAAGAATACTGGAAAGAGATCACTACGGAATGAATAAGGTAAAGGAGAGGATAATAGAGTACATTGCCGCAAAGAAATTAAGCAATAACTTCAATTCTCCCATATTATGCCTTGTGGGACCCCCGGGAACCGGTAAAACTTCCATAGTCAAATCCATAGCCGAATCTATAAATCGTAAATATGTACGCATGTCCTTAGGCGGTATCAAAGATGAAGCGGAGATAAGAGGACACAGAAGAACATATATAGGGTCCATGCCGGGAAGAGTGGTAAAAGCCATAAAGCAGGCCGGTTCCATGAATCCTCTGATACTGTTCGATGAAATAGATAAGCTGGGAAATGATTTCAGAGGAGATCCCGCAAGCGCCATGTTGGAAGTATTGGATGCCGAACAGAATAACGCTTTTCGGGACCACTATCTGGAAGTATCGCTGGATTTAAGCCGTGTAATGTTCATAACCACCGCCAATACGGTGGAAACTATTCCCAGAGCATTGTTAGACCGTATGGAAGTAATAGAGGTTACGGGATATACCGAAGAAGAGAAGATGCATATTGCCAATAAGTATATAATCCCCAAACAGCTTAAAAAACACGGCATGACAAGGAAGCATCTTAACATTTCCGAGTCTGTTCTGAAAAAAGTTATAAGCAATTACACAAGAGAATCGGGAGTGAGAAATCTGGAGCGGGAGATAGCTTCTCTGTGTCGAAAAGCGGCAACAAGAATGCAATTGGATGAAACCGACAGAGTAAAGCTGACAGTGGACAATATTGAGGATTTCTTAGGACCGCAGAAATATCATTATGACACAACATTCGACAAGGACGAGGTGGGAATTGCCAGAGGGCTTGCCTGGACACAGGTGGGAGGAGATACCCTTACTATAGAAGTGAATATAATGAACGGTACCGGACATGTGGAACTGACCGGAAGGTTAGGCGATGTTATGAAAGAATCGGCCAAAGCCGCAATAGGATATATCCGTTCACAGACTGACAGGATGAACATAAATCCCGATTTCTATAAAGACAAAGATATCCATGTACACGTACCGGAAGGTGCCGTTCCCAAAGACGGACCTTCGGCAGGTATAACTTTGGCTACCGCAATTATTTCCGCTCTGACAAACAGAAAGGTAAGAAGGGATGTTGCCATGACGGGAGAGATAACCTTAAGGGGAAGAGTACTTCCCATAGGAGGTCTCAAAGAAAAACTTTCCGCAGCATGCAGAGCTAATGTGAGACAGGTCTTAATGCCCATGGAAAATATGCGGGATTTGGCGGAAGTACCCAAGCAGATAACGGACAATCTTGAAATAACTCCGGTCAGCAATATGGATGATGTGCTTAAGAATGCTTTGGCTGAATGATATATCAGGCTTACTGTCTTTGAATCTTAAGCCTGTCTTGCTTCCATTTGCCGGAAAAGTAAAAATATCCCCCTATAATCATGGAAAAGCAGGTGGATATGGGAACGGCATATCCTAAGCCGCCCACTCCCGTTTCAAAAACCTTGGCAAAAAGTAAGACCAACGGTATCCTGAACACCAAGGAGCTTACCATGGCGGAAGTCATGGAAATAATTGAGTATCCGGCTCCGTTCAACAGACCGTTAAAACAGAAGGCGAAAGGCACAATAAGATAGTCCAGACTGAATGCCTTGATATAGGCAACACCTATACTTACAACATCCGGTTCCGCTTTGAATGCCAGAAGAATGGATTCGGGAAATACTTGTACAAAAGTGAATATGACAATGCTTATGGAAAAAGATATGGCTATAGCGGTCCAGAGAGTCTTGGATGCTCTGTCATACAGCCCCGCCCCTATATTCTGAGCAGCCATGGCGGAAACCGATGCACTCATGGCTGCGGCGGGAAGAATGGCAAAGGAATTGAATTTACCTACTATACCCACTGCAGCGGAGGCTGTCACCCCGCCTATATCATTTATCATGGATGTCAGCACCAAAAAGGAAATACCCACAACGACACTTTGTGCACTGGAAGGAATACCCACTTTCAGCAGCAGTTTCAGTTTATCTTTGTGTATTTTAAAATTTTCACGACGGAACTCAAATATGAATCCGCTTCTTTTAAGATAAATAACAGCCAATATCATGGATATAGCCTGGGATATTATAGTGGCAAGTGCGGCACCGGCCGCTTTCATGCCCAGAGGACCTACAAAGAGGATATCCAGCACAACATTTATTACACATGCTATACCCACAAACATCAAAGGTCGCTTGGAATCTCCCATACCCCTTAATATCGCACTTATCGCGTTATAACCGAAAACAAATATGATGCCCCACATGCATATGAGTACATAATCTTTTGCCATGGAATAAGATTCTTCCGGGGTATTCAATACTTTTAACATTACATCAACAAAGAAGGTCATGAAGATTGAAAAGAAGATTGCCGAAAGTCCCATTACGGAAAACAGAGTGCCTATGGTTTTATTAACTTCCTCGTGCTTCTTTGCCCCTATATACTGCGCTATAAGCACCGTACCTCCGATTGCCAGACCTATAACAAAGTTGGTTACTATCATGGTGACCTGTGCGCCTATGTTTACTCCCGATATGGTGTATGTACCGCTTAACCATCCCACAATAAACATATCCGCAACGGAATACAAGGCCTGCACAATATTGGAAAGCAGCAGCGGAAGACTGAATTTAATCAGCTGTTTTGCCACATTTCCTTCGGTTAATCTGTTTTCAAATCCCATAATGCCTCCGTTTATGCAATGGTGTAATGTTAGCACAATATACCTTTGTTAACAAGGTTTTTGTTATCTAGCCTTATGTATTACATTTACAAAAAGTGTGTTTAAATATATAATTACCCTAATCAGCAGGGAAGGAGTATGTGACAAAGAAAAAACATGTCGCATAAAAGGTATTATGAGAACCATTGCCGAGATAAATGAAAAGATTAAAAAAGGCAAGGCCGTTGTGGTAACGGCGGAGGAAGTAATAGACATAGTCCAAGAGAAGGGCTATAAAAAAGCTTATGAAACAATTGATGTGGTGACTACCGGAACATTCGGTCCCATGTGCTCATCGGGGGTGTTCATAAACTTCGGTCATTCCAACCCTCCCATACGAATGCAGAGCATTATGCTTAATGATGTGTGTGCATACGGCGGTCTTGCGGCTGTGGATACATATATAGGGGCTACAGAGGTGTCGCAGAAAAGAGGCATGGAATACGGCGGAGGGCATGTAATAGAAGATTTGATAGCGGGAAAAGACATTAAATTGCATGCGCTGTCTTCCGGAACCGATTGTTATCCGAGAAAAGAAATACTCACAACAATCAATAAGGATAACATAAATCAGGCGTACATGTTCAATCCCAGAAACGCATACCAGAATTATCCGGCGGCTACCAACTCCACCAATAAGACCATATATACATATATGGGAACGCTTCTTCCCAACTACGGCAACATAACATACAGCACATCGGGTGAATTGAGTCCGCTGCTAAATGATCCGTATCTTCGGACCATAGGAGTGGGAACCAGGATATTCTTGGGAGGCGGTGTAGGATATGTGGCATGGCAGGGTACACAGCACAAGGTTGATGTGGAACGAAGTGCAAACGGTATTCCTTTAGTACATTCGGCCACTCTTGCGGTGATTGGGGATATAAAGGGAATGAGTACGGAATATGTAAGAGGAGCGGTGTTCGACAAATACGGAGTAACGCTTTTTGTGGGAGTGGGAGTTCCCATTCCCGTACTGGATGAAGAGATGCTTAAATATGTATCGGTTAAAAATTCCGAGATATATACAAAACTTGTAGATAAATCGGGTAATGTCAACATAGATAAGAAATACAATTATGCCGAATTGCGAAGCGGGACTGTAAAGTTCAACGGAAAGGCTGTCCATACGGCACCTTTATCCTCTTTGGATGTGGCACGTAAGATTGCCTGTACATTAAAGGAATGGATAAACAGAGGTACTTTTGAGTTGACGGAAAAAGTAGCGGACCTTCCTTGTGAAAGTGTTGTTCATCCGCTGGAAATAAGGGAGATAAAATAATGAGCAAACTTAAACTTAAACTTTCATTTGATAAAGACTGCGTTACAAAACCGGTAATATACGAACTGGTCAAGAAATATGATGTAATGACCAATATATTAAGTGCCAATATAGAATACGGTAACAGAGGCAATATGATTCTGGAGATAAAAGGCAAAGAAGAGAATCTGAGCCTTACGTTAGAGTATTTCAGGTCTTTGAATATTAAATATGAGATATATGCCGAAGCAATATTGTGGGATGAATCGAAATGCATAAACTGCGGAAGCTGCACAGCGGTGTGCCCGACGCAGGCACTTACAATGGGCAAGGATGATCTTCTGCATTTTGACAAGGATAAATGTGTAGTCTGCCAGCTTTGCATCAACGCATGTCCCATACGCATAATATCGGTGGAATTGTAGGGGTGTGATGTATCAGCCGAGAGACTACAGAAAGTCCTTTACCGACCGGTTGAAATGGTACAATGTCTGCGTGGAAGAAACAGACCTCATGATAGGAACCGATGAAGACTGTTCGGAACTGGTGCTGAAAACTGTAAGAACTTTGAGAAAAGAAATATATGCCGCTATCCGAGACAACGGAGAGTTTTTGACATCGCTGGTGCCCGTTGAATACAAAGGTGAAGGTGTTGTAAAAGCCATGGTTGAGGCGGCTAAACTTGCTGAAGTGGGACCTTTTGCGGCGGTGGCGGGAGCGATAAACGACATGCTTGCAGAAAAACTTATGGATAAGAGTAAGCAGATATTTATAGAAAACGGCGGAGACATATACATTAAATCCGACCAAGACAGATTGATAGGCATATATGCGGGTAACTCGGTTTTATCCGGTAAGTTTGCAATAGAGATACAAAAAGACCTTTTTCCCGTCGGGGTATGTACCTCTTCCGCAACTGTGGGACATTCCTTCAGTATGGGAAAGGCCGATGCGGCAGTAGTTATAAGTAAAACCTGTGCAGTGGCCGATGCCTTTGCAACGGCATTTTGTAACAGGATAAAAAAAACCGAAGATATTGCTCCGGCATTGGAATGGGTAAACGGTTTTGATGAGGTCATAGGGGCTGTTGCGATAATAAATGATAAAATAGGTGCAATAGGAAATATTAAACTGGTGAAATGGAACTGATATGAGAACAACATTACAACAAGCGGACAAAATAGTAATTAAAGTGGGAACCAATACGCTTACTCACGCCAACGGAAAGATGAATCTGAGGAGTATGGAACTTTTGGTCCGGGAGATTGCCGAGTTGGTCAATGCGGGCAGAAAAGTTATATTAGTCACTTCAGGTGCTGTAGGAGTGGGATTGGGTAAGTTAAACCTTATGAAAAAACCCAAGAATCTTGCTGCCAGGCAGGTTTTAGCTTCTGTCGGTCAGTGTGAGCTTATGCACATATATTCCAAGCTTTTTTCGGAATATTCCATTACTGTAGGACAGATTCTTCTTACCCGTGATGTAACGGAAAATCCCGTGAAGGCGGAAAATGCGTACAATACTTTCAAAGGTCTTATGGATATGGGCATTGTACCTATAGTAAATGAAAACGATGCCATCTCTACCGATCAGCTGGCAATAGTGGATTCCTTCGGCGATAACGACACATTATCGGCAATGGTGGCAAAACTTATTAAAGCCGACCTTCTCATAATACTTTCCAATATTGACGGACTGTATGATAAAGATCCGAACATAAACGAAGATGCAAAGATAGTGGACACGGTTACCGAGATTAACAAAGAAATAGAGTCCTATGCTTCCGATCTCACAAGCTCTCTGGGCAGAGGCGGTATGAAGACAAAACTTACGGCAGCCAAGACCTGTCTGGAGAATGATATAACCATGGCCATTATCAACGGAGATAACATGAAGAATATCTCCGCTTTGCTGGACGGAGATAAAATAGGTACTTTATTTACAAAAAAGTTATAACGGGAGGAGTCATGACATATATCGACCGGCTGGGAATAAAAGCATTAAAAGCAAAAGAACAGCTTATACAAATAGATACCGAAAAGAAAAATGCCGCTTTACGACTGATGGCAAAAGATCTCTTAAAGCACAAAGAAGCTATCAAAAAGGCAAATACTGATGATGTAATCAATGCGAAAGAAAAAGGCACCAAAGAAGCATTGATAGACAGACTTATCCTTAATGATGCCAGAATTGAAAGCATGGCAAAAGGACTTATGGAGATATCACAATTTCCTGAACCGATAGGCAATGTTCTGTATGAAAGAGTATTACCTAAAGGTATGAAACTTAAGAAAATTTCCGCCCCCATGGGGGTTATAGGCATAATATATGAATCGCGTCCCAATGTCACGGCGGACGCCGCAGCTCTTTGTTTTAAAGCCGGAAGCGCGGTCATATTGAGAGGCGGCTCAGAGGCAATAAACTCCAATAAGGCTATTGTAGCGGCTTTAAAAGACGCTTTGGAAGAGATCGGGATAAATAAAGACAGTATACAGCTGGTGGAAGATACAAGAAGAGATACGGCTACTCAAATGATGAAAGCCGACAACTATATAGACCTTTTGATACCCAGAGGGGGAGCCGGCCTCATAGCTTCGGTAATACAGAATGCCACCGTACCGGTAATAGAAACGGGTACCGGTAACTGCCACCTCTATATCGACAGCATTTTTAACGAAAAGTTTGCGTTGGATATAACGGTGAATGCCAAGTGTTCCCGTCCGGGAGTGTGCAATGCCATTGAAACGCTGTTGGTGCATAAAGATGTGTATAAAGATATACTGCCGAAAATAGAAGAAGAGCTTTCAAAATACAAAGTGCAGTTAAGAGCCTGTGAGCAATCAATAAAGGTATTAAAAAATGCAATACCTGCAACCGAAGCCGACTGGTCTTATGAATTTTTGGACTATATTCTTGCCGTAAAAGTAGTGAATGACATAGAGGAAGCCATAGAGCATATAAATAAGTACGGTACAAAGCACTCCGAAGCCATAGTTTCCGATATTGAAGAGAACAGGAACAAGTTTACCAAGAATGTCGATGCCGCTTGCGTATATGCAAATACCTCCACCAGATTTACCGACGGAGGCGAGTTCGGATTAGGAGCGGAAATGGGTATAAGTACCCAGAAACTCCACGCAAGAGGACCTATGGGAGCCAACGAAATAACCACATATAAATATATAGTAGAAGGCAACGGTCAGGTAAGATAATCAATAGCCGTCTACGGGTAAATAGGGCAACTCGGATAAATAGGGCAATAAATCCTGCTCACAGCTTATGATTTTTCCGTCTATTTCAAACGGTGCGTTTATCCGAAACATCTGCCCGCTGTTATATAACCTGAAAGATTCTTTGTCTTTAGCAAAAGGAGCGGATACACCGCATATTTTAGGCCAGCCTTCCGCCTTACATATTGCATAGAAAAAGGGTGCCATCATATACATTTCATCTCCGCCTATATACTCCCTTACTTCCACGCCTTGTCCTTTTTTGAAAACACAGTCGGCATAGGATACAACCTTACGGTCTTTTATAAGAAAATATGTATTTATAAGTTCACTTCGCACCCATTTATCGTAATACTCGTCATTGCGCACATATACGGGGCATAATTTGTAAGCATGTTCTTCAAAAAGACTTTTAACTGCGTCCATATCAACAGGTGAGGATTGCACAACGGAATAGTGTTCCGGTAATACCGACTTTCGTAATCTGTATACTTTGTGACAGAAGCGAAGAGAAAACCAGCCTAATTTTTCGTAATGATGGGTGTTGCCTGTAGAAAGCCTGGAAAGCGGCATGTCCTGCTTCTCCATATAATCTATGGCCATAGTTAAGAGTTTTGTGCTTAATCCTTGTCCTCTGTGAGAAGGTTTAGTGCATACCTCTCCTATTCCTCCGACCTTTATTACATTGTCCTTTATCCTCAAGTATCTGGTAAACACCCTTACCGAACTTACTATTCCGGTTGGGTCTTTGGCAATAAAAATCCCGTTTATATCTCTGTAAGGGTCATTCATGAAGTGACGAATAAAATATGCCTCACCGACAGGAAAAATGCAACCGCAGAAAGCAGTCCACTCTTTAAATTCACTTTCTTTTAATGTTCGGAATTCCATTGTTACCTCACTTAACGGTTTTTGTGCATACCTATATATTCACCGCTAACAGAATCATAGTGGAAATTTAACGGAAAAACAATAGAAAAACAAACTGCACGGTTGCCCGTGCAGTCTGTCTGTGTAAATTATCTGCTTATCAGTTAACGGTCAGGTTGATAATCAATGTTTTATCGGCACCGGCGAAATATATTGTTATCTGGCAGGAGCCTGTGGCTACCGGAGTAACTATTCCGGTTGAATTAACTACGGCAACCGATGTTTTACTGCTCATAAATGTTTTGCTGCCCGTGATGGATGCGAAGGCCATGGGTACTCCGTATTGGTCTTTTGCATCTACATACGCAGTAATGTTGAAAACTCCGCCCGACAAGGCTTTGGTAACATTGGGCTCGGTTGCAGCTAAATGTGTAAGTGTAGGAGCGGCACCCGAAGCGGTTACATTCAGACTGGTAATTTCCTGTCCGGTTTTCCACAGTTTGATTGTAGTTGTCATGGTCTGAGTTACATTCTGAGCTTTCAGAGTCTTGACTCCCGAAACATCCTCGATTACGAAGTTATTGGCTCCGGAATCGTTTGTGCAGGTTATCTGATCTATTCCCGTCGGAAGGGTACCCGTGTATGCAAGGTTAACCGATTTTCCGTTAGCTAATAGTCCCACTATCTTTATAGGTTTCCAGTGGCCCGTATCGGTAACCGTATCGGTAGCTCCGCCGTACATGGTAGATATCGGCTCTATTCTATAACTGACTATTTTATCATCATCCACTACCAATACCGTCATATCGTATGTATTAACGGTCGAAGCTCCTTTTTTGAGAGTGAAAGTCAATGTGTATGAGCCTGAAGTTGCAGGTGCACTCATTGTATATCCCGCTCCCGTCATGGTACCTTCGGTGAACTTAGTACCGGAAATATCCGAAGAAGTCACAATAACCGAATGTGCCGGAGTAAGAGCTATTTCTTTTTCATATTGGTCGGCTATCTTCAGCATATCCGCTGTCATTTTGATAGTGGAGTTTTTCTGATAATAAATGGGCATGGTTACATTGGTAATATATGTGGGAACCGGAGCTTCCAGCACCTGTACATCCAAAGTGCCCTGAGTAATACCGTCATAGGAAATATGCAGGGTTGCCGAGCCTGATGCGTTTCCTTTTATCTCAATCTTCTTGGTTGCACCGTTGAACTGTATGTTGGTATTGGGTACAACCGTCGTATTGGTGGAGAACATCATCAGTTTAGTAGGGTCAAGAGTATCCAATGTTGTAGGATTGCCGTACTGATCTTTTGCGGTAACTACAAGAGGTACCCACTGATTTACAAATACCGTTCCCTCCACTCCTGTTATTGTAAGAGTCTTTACGGCGGCAGGTGTCTTAACGGTAATCTGTATTGAAGAAGATATGTTCTGTCCTACAGCCGTTAATGTAACGGTACCTTCCTTAGAGCCTATTGCTCCTATAGGGAAATTCAGTTTTCCGTTTGCGACGGTTATCTTGGAAGCGTCGATTATGGCGGAATCGTTGGATGTCAGTATTACCGGCTTGTTCAGCCCTATATCGGAAGGCAATATGGTATATGCCTGATTATACTGGTCTTTTGCATCTACCGTAAGCGAATGCCCCGAAGAGTTGACAAGAATAACGGTAGCTCCCGATGCCAGTTGTACCTGTCCGAAAGCAAAGGCAGTTATTTTAGGCGATTCGCTTAATGTTATGGATTTGGTTACCGCAGTTCCGGTAGTATTCTCCGCTATTACAATATTGACCGAATCATTGGCTGCAAGTCCTTGAGCTCCTTTAAGAATGAAGCCGGCAGCTGTTTTGTTTAAATTGAGAGTTACCGAAGGTTTTGCCTGACATACCGCACTTAATGTGAAGTTTGTGTATGCCGTCAAAGGCATTTCCCCTCCGTATTGGTTGGTAAACACAACTTTCAAATCCTGGTTATCCATAGGGAAAACATATTGAGCGGTTATACTGATAGCGGTAAGTTTTTCCGCCTGCACCGTAAAGGTTTTACTTGAATCGGATACGGTAACGGTATATTCGCCGGCTGCATATGCGGAAGTCCTTGTTATCCTTACCGAACGTCTGTCCGATGCCCAGTTTAAACTGGTACCGGTAACATTGATTCCTCCTGTTTTCAACACTACCTGAGCACCTGCCTGAGCGGGTGCGCTGAATTCCACGGTTACTTCCTTAGGACCCGATGCATAGGCATTACCTATACCGAACGGAGCCGCAGAGGGTGTCGGAGTAGGAGTTGCCGTAGGCGTAGGCGTAGGTGTAGGTGTCGGTGTAGCCGTAGGAGCAGGAGTAGGCGTAGGAGTCGGAGTAGGTGTAGCCGTAGGAGCAGGCGTTGCCGTAGGAGTAGGAGTCGGTGTAGCCGTAGGTGTAGGCGTTGCAGTAGCCGTAGGAGCAGGTGTGGCCGTAGGCGTAGGCGTAGGTGTTGGTGTCGGTGCCTGTGTCTGCGTTTCTACCGGCGTTGCAGTGGGTTCCTGGCTCTGATCGGGTTTAGGTGTAGCCGTAGGGTCCTGTACCGGACTTGCCGTCTCCGTAATTGTCTGTGACGGTTCGGGTGAAGTTTTTCCCTTTCCGCTCGGGAAAGGAAGCTTCACGCAGGAAGTCATAAGCATAGCGGTTATCAATATTACCGTCATTACCGCAATTATTTTTTTCTTACTTAGTTTTTTCATTTTTTACCCCCGTTATGTTATTTTTCAATATCTGCCGTAGGTCTTGGCAGTTTCTATCATTGCAAACAGGTTTTCATCAGGCGTATCTCTGCCGCACTGATCACCTGTAGATAGTATAAATTTACCACCTTCCGCCGCATCGTCAATAGCTCTTTTGCATGCGTCCGTTACATCCTGAACCGAACCTCTGAGCATTACTTCCGTGGTATGAAGGTTGCCCTTAAGCACTATTTTGTCCCCGTAGAGTTTTTTCAATTCTTTCAGATTACAGTCACCCATGGGCGGTATCTCCAGAGGATCTATTACGGTCAGTTCGGTTTCTTCCGCCAGCATTTTTACCATCTCTTTCTGCGGACCGCAGGAGTGAACATGCGACGGTATATTGTACTGCTTACACAGTTTTGCCACTCTCTTAACTATGGGCAAAGCCAGTTCCCTGAAAATCTCCGGTGTCTGGAAAATCAACGATCCGGAACCTCCCGTGCCTATAAAATCCGGTTTGTGCTCCAAAGACATTAATTTATGCAGACGCTTCTCATAATATTCTATCAGTTCATCACGCTTTTTGTAATACTTATCGGGATTATCATAAAAATCATACACCATTTCGGAGTTTTTTAACACTATGGATGTTCCGCAGGTAACTCCCACAAGTCCGTGATTGCCCATTTCTTCTTTAACCCACTTTAACAGAGCTTCTCCGGTAGGCCATTGCGATACATCCTCTACAGGTTCATACCTGTCGGGAATAAGGGGAAGTTTGACAAGATGAGGATGCACATCCCAGGAAGGAGGGTTGTCTCTGTGGTATACGCTTACCAGAGGTTCCCATACCTTCTCGTTTTTCTCGGTACGGTACTTCTGCGTAATTATCTTCAGTTGATCTTTGTGCACTATGACTTCGGTCCAGGGGTTGTAAAATTCGCCCAGTTCCTCAAACTGTATATTGGCAAATCCGTCCATGAGAGAATCAAAACCGAAATATTTGACACTGTCGATATATGCCTTCCATTTGGGGATTCTCTGATATAGGTATATATCCCAGTAAGGAAGACCGGTTCTTCGTATAGGAATCATCTGGGAGATATCCGGAGATACCGGCACATGGTCGGGTATTTCTCCTTTTAATACGGTTATAAGTCGCTCTCTCGAATTCATAGTTGCCTCATACATACGCCGTTATTATATACTAATTTTAACATAAGATAAATAAGATAAATAATTGCAATTATAGGTTGTATTTATCCTATATGCAAACTATAATTAAGACAGGAGGGACTCATAATGAATATTAATACCGACACAATTGTTTCTATGACCGAAGCCAATCAGAACTTTTCTAAAGTGGCAAGGCTCGTAGATGAAAAAGGCATGGCTGTTATTATGAAGAATAATGCTCCTCGCTATCTGGTTATGGAGTTTAAGCAACTTAAAGAGCAACAGCTTGCTTCGGATGAGGATGCTCTGACTTTATCAAAACGCTTCATCGACAGCAATCGTAAAGCATATACGGAGCTTGCAAAATGATTGGTCTGATATTGTATTGTATATGCTGTTCAAAGTGATTTAATCCATGTAAAATTATGCTATAATACCAAAGAGTGTATTAATATATTACACGAAAGAACATATATAAATTTCGGAGGTAGATATGAAGAAGGAACCGGGTAAAACAGTGAATCTTGCTTTTGTGGGATTGGGTAAAAGGGGATTGTCGTTATTGAACCTTGTTTTGGTTGCAATGGATGATATAAAGGTAACGGCATTATGTGATGTTTATCAGGACAGAACCGACAGAGCAGCCGATTTGGTTGAGGAAAAGACAAAAGAAAGGCCTTTTACGACACTTGATTACAAGGAGCTCCTGGACCGCAAAGATATAGATGCGGTAATTGTACCCTCCTCATGGGAAACACATTTTGATATATGCTTGGATTTCATGAAAGCCGGCAAGTATGTCGCTTCGGAAGTGGGAGGAGCCAATTCCGTTGAACAATGCTGGGATCTGGTTAAAACATATGAGAAAACCGGTACACCTGCCATGATATTGGAGAACTGCTGTTACGGGAAAACCGAACTTACGGTATTGAATATGATAAAACAGGGTGTTTTCGGAGAACTGATTCATGCGCAGGGAGGTTATCAGCATGATTTACGAACCGAAGTGGCTACCGGTGTGGAAAAGCGTCATTACAGACTGGATAATTACAAGCACCGTAACGGCGATCTTTATCCCACACATGAGTTGGGACCGATAGCAAAATGGCTTTCCGTAAACAGAGGTAATAGAATGACTTATCTTTGTTCCATGGCTTCAAAAACAGCTGGAATAACTGATTGGATCAGAAAAAACAGAGGGCCGGATTATGACAATGCGAATTTCAAGTTTGCATTAGGCGATGTTGTGACCACCATGATAAAGTGTGCACACGGAGAAACTATTCTGCTTATACATGACACTTCTTTACCCAGACCGTATTCCAGGGGTAACAGGCTTCAGGGTACAAACGCAATATGGATGGAAGACAAGTGGGCGTTCTGTATAGACGGTGTCAGTCCCGTTAATAAATGGGGTGAATATCGTTGGGAAAGTTTCGACGACTACTATGAAAAGTATGAGCATCCTCTGTGGACATGGTACAGGCAAAGAGGCCTAATAGGCGGACATGACGGAATGGATTATCTTACTTTGAGAGCTTTTCTGGAAGCCGTTAAGAACGGTACCGACACTCCCATCGATGCATATGATATGGCTACCTGGATGAGTATAACCTGCTTATCGGAGCAATCGGTGGCTATGGGCGGTCATCCGGTACCCATTCCCGATTTCACAAACGGCAGATGGATGCACAGAGAACCTGCAATACCGGGCAGATATTGTCTGGATGAGATCTGCGGTTCCGAATATTTTGAGATTTAGTTATAGCAGTTAATTATTTTTTGTTTTTAACTATATCATTTTCATACCATGCCAGCATTATATCGGTTACGCGTCCGTAACTGTAAATGCCGTCTGACTGACCCTGAGCTTTCAGATAGGTATCATTAACCTTGTCGGATATTTCCGATGTCTTTCCTTCATATCTGTCCCAGTGCTCGTGATATCTTATATAGTCATGTTTTAATAAATCGCAGTATGTCGATGCAAGCTCCTTATGTGCCGCAGCGTCTTTGGAATAAAGAGAATTCATGGTGTACATCAATGTCATGGCATAAGCGCTGTAACGAAGATTAATATTAGCCGAATCGTGCAGAGAGTAGAATGCGAAGAAATTGGCTTCATCTTCCGATGTGATGCCGTTTCTGTGCGCAAGTTCATGTGCACAGGTAAAGGGCAGTGCGATAGCCAGATTATTTTTATTTATGTTTGCCTCTCCGGTGAGAAAAATGAATATGCCGGTTGTCTGGGTATATGACCATGCATCGGAAGATACCACATACTTGGGAGGAGCCTCTTCTTTACCTGTTATTTTACCTACCTCTTTGGCTGTGAAAGCGGCGGTTCTTTGGAATTCATACCCCGTGTAATATCCCTGCTCGTTTCTGGGCACCTCAGCCGCCAGCCGGTTGGTTTTTTCAATGAGATATTTATTGAGGTTTATAAGTTCTTCTACAGGTCTTTCCTTTATATCTTCACTATTCACCGGTAAGTAGTTGCCGATGCCCTTGGAATAGTACATGCCTCCCCATAAGGCATAAAAGAGAAAAACCGTTACCGACACCACCAGCATCCAGGCGGTAATAAACTTGAATATGCGGGTTGCTCTGTATTTTTTCTTTATAAGGTTGACAATCAGTATTACCAAAGAAGACAGAAATATTACAGAGAGGATATATATGAGTACTTCCGCTACGGAAAACTTAACGAAAGAAAAAAAGTTTGCCAAAGTATGCATTGCAAAGACAGACCACTTGGTATAGATACCGTTTGTGAAACCGGGAACTCTCTTTAATATTGTAACTAGAACCGCTGTCAGAAATGCAAAGCACAACGCCGCTACAAGCATTGTGACGGCTTTTACGGTGTTGGTGTTTTTAGTTTTACTTCTCTTCTTCTTTTTTCTTTTCATCACTGCATTGTCCGCTGTACGGGCATGCCGAGCACTTATTGTGTGAGCCGCCCTTTTTTCTGCTTTTTATAAGGTAAAAGACTATTGATAAAACTATTAAAGCAACAATTGCTATTAAAATATAATCTAAAGGATTCATAATATCACCCCGCTAACATTGCAATCTGATAAAACACCATAGCTACGATATATGCCAGACCTGTCTGAAAAGCTATGGCTATAAACATATACCCGGTTCCCAATTCCCGTCGTACCGCAGCAACCGCAGCGATACACGGCGTATATAGAAGAGTAAACAACAGAAAGGAAAATGCCGAAACCGGAGTGAAAAGGGTAGCCAGCGGAGCCGATAACTTTTCCATTCCCGTACTTAACAATACCGCCAATGTGGATACTACCGCTTCTTTTGCCATAAAACCGGTTAAAAGGGCGGTGGAAGCCTTCCAGTTACCGAATCCCAAAGGAGTGAAAACAGGAGCTATAAGCGAGCCTATTGCGGCAAGCATACTGTCTTTACTGTCGGAGACGACATTGAATCGGATATCAAACTTATTCAAAAACCATATCACTATGGATGCGACAAATATTATGGTAAATGCTTTTGTTATGAAGTCCTTTGTCTTTTCCCATAACAAAAGAAAGGTATTCTTTACCGTGGGCAGTCTATAGTTGGGAAGCTCCATTACAAAGGGAATGGGATTTCCTTTGAATAGGAACTTTTTGGATATGAGAGCTACTAATATGGCAAGCAATATTCCTATTAAATACATTGCGGTCATAACCAAAGCGCGATGTTCGGTGAAAAAGGCCATTGTAAAAACCGCATATATGGGCAACTTTGCCGAACAGCTCATGAAAGGAGTAAGAAAAACCGTCATCTTTTTGTCTCTGTCGGAAGTCAATGTCCTTGTAGCCATTATGGCCGGTACCGTACAGCCGAAACCTATCAGCATGGGAACTATACTTTTTCCGGATAACCCGATTTTTCTCAACAGTTTATCCATTATAAATGCAACCCTTGCCATATACCCCGAATCTTCCAGCAATGATAAAAGAAGAAACAGAACGATAATGGTCGGTATAAAGGAAAGTACACTTCCCACTCCCGCAAAAACTCCGTCAATTACCAGTGACTCCACAACGGGATTTATACCGAAGTCGTTAAGGCCTTTTGAAACTATCTGAGCCAAAGAGTCGATTGCTCCCGACAAAAGGTCGGAAAGGAAGCTGCCCACGACTCCGAATGTCAGCCAGAAAATGAGCAGCATTATGCCTAAGAATATGGGAATACCGAATATCTTATGAGTCAGCACGTTATCAATCTTAATAGTCCTGTCATGGTGTTTTTCGCATTTGGGGCGGGTGACTGCTTTTTTACATAAATCCTCTATGTACTGATATCGCATATCGGCAATTGCCGCCATCCTGTCTAAGGATAGTTCGTTTTCCATTTCGGTTATTGCATGTTCTATCATCTCTATTTCATTTTTCCCTAAAGCGAGATCGTTCATCATCGGTTCATCGCCTTCAATAATTTTAACGGCCGCAAAAGATGCGGGCACATTTGCTCTTTGGGCATGGTCTTCCAGAATATGTGCCGTTGCATGCAAAGTCCTGTGAACCGCACCCGTACAGAAATCCTGTTTGGGAGGGGTGCATCGGTTTTTCACCAGATCGGTCATGGCTTGCATAAGATCGGCTATACCTTCGTTTTTATTAGCACATACGGGTATGATGGGAACCTTTAAATATTCACTGAGGATATCGGTCTTTATGACTATTCCGTTTGCATATACTTCATCCATCATATTTATCGCTATAACCATAGGGATGTTGAGCAGCAATAATTGTAAGGAAAGATAAAGACCTCTCTCCAGTGAAGTGCCGTCAATTATATTTATAATGCCGTCGGGCCGTTGTTTTATGAGATAGTTCCGCGTAAGTATTTCTTCGGGAGAATAGGGAGATAAAGAGTATATGCCCGGAAGGTCAATAACCTTTATACTCTTATCGGCTTTATATATACCTTCTTTTACATCCACTGTGACGCCGGGGAAATTGCCCACACGCTGATTGGAACCTGTCAGCTGATTGAAGAGAGTGGTTTTACCGGAATTCTGATTGCCTGCCAGCGCTATAATCATACGCTTATCTCCTCAATATCAATCATGGACGCATCTTCCAGCCTCAAGGTCAGTTCATAACCTCTTAAATATATGCACACCGGATCGCCCATAGGGGCTTTCCTTTGCATATGCACGATAACCCTGGGAGTAAGACCCATATCCAGAAGGCGATGGCGTAATCTGCCGTGACCTCTGACCGCAATTATTCTCCCTGATTTACCCACGCCGAGTTTGTCCAATGTCATACAATTTCTCCATATCCGGTATGCTCTGATATATGCCTTAAACATGTAAATTTGCATACCAATGATAGAATATCTTAAGATTATCGGCAAGTCAATGAGCAGCCGCTAACTCTTTGAAAAATCCTTTTGTTTCATTGACGATGTTCGTCGGTAAGTGTTGCCTTGATACAACAAAAATGGCATAATGTACACATGGCTGTCAGGCTGTTTCGGGTCTGATTTCCTGCATCACTTACGGTATTTAATAAAGGAGGATTGGAAATGGCATATAAATGGTACGGACATTTTGACAATGAGGGTAAGAATTATGTAATAACAACACCGGATACGCCGAGGCATTGGTATAACTATCTGTATAACGATGAATATATAACTTTCACATCACAGGTAGGATTCGGAGAAGGATTTGCACAGGACAAAATGGGAAGACGTATACCTTTGGTTGTCAACCGTAACTTCTTTCTGTGTGAGGACGATTACTGGTCATTGGCCGGTCTTCCTATCGGATACGGATATACCGATTACTCCTGCACTCATACGGCGGGATGGTCGGTAATAGCTCTTAAATACAAGGATATATCCTCAAAGGTCAGGATATTTGTTCCAAACACCGGTCATATGGAAATATGGAGCATAACCTTGAAGAATCAATCGAACAGGACAAGAAAACTGTCGCTTATTGCATATGCAAAGACCGATATTGACGCTCCGTATAAACCCCAGGGCTATAACATAGCAAGGGGAAGTGCCTTCAAAGATAAAAACTGTGTGTACGGATTTTTCTATACACAATTCAATACCGAAAGAAACATTCCGATATACGGCTATATGACTTCCTCGGAGAGCATAAAAGGGTATGATTCGAGAAGGACGGCTTTTATTGGGGCATATAACGATGACCAGAGGCCCAAAGCTTTGGAAAAGACCAAAGGCTGCACAAACAGTGATTGTATGGTGGAGAAGCTGTGCCTTGCCCTGGAAAACTCCGTTACACTTAAGCCCGGTGAAGAAAAAACAATTCATTATGTGGTGGGTCTGGCTTTCGGTGAGGAGAAAATAATAACACCGAAAGATAAATGGGTGCAGCAGCAATTTGCAAAGATGGTTGATAAATACGATGACCGCTTAAGAAGGATTAAGATAAAAACTCCCTGGGAGAACTTTGATAATTTAATCAACGGCTGGATGGTATATGCCACCGATATGGGAAGCAGATGGGCGCGGGTGCGACATAACGGTTACCGTGATATGTGTCAGGATACCGACGGTCTGTCTGTTCTCAACCCCGAACTGGCATGGGAGAGAATAAAGAGGGTATTGTCCTACCAGTATGAAAACGGATATGCTCCGAGAACCATAATTGACGGGGAACTGAAAGACAGGAAGTTTTCCGACAATACCGTATGGCTGACCTACACAGTCTACAGCTGTATAAAGGAGCTTAACAAGCCGGAACTGTTGCATGAGCAGGTTCCGTTCAATAACGGCACATCCGCTTCGGTATATGAGCACATAAAAAGAAGTGTGGAGTTTTTATACAACTTTACAGGGCATTACGGATTGATAAGAATATGGGGCGGAGACTGGAACGACTGCATCAACTTTGCCGGACTGGAAGGTAAAGGCGTATCGGTATGGCTTTCCATCGCATGGTGTGCGGCGGCAAAACAGCTTTGTGAACTGGCAGGCAT
This sequence comes from Bacillota bacterium, assembly GCA_022706885.1. Lineage (GTDB taxonomy): Bacteria > Bacillota > Clostridia > DUPQ01 > DUPQ01 > DUPQ01. The sequence goes on along the minus strand of JAKJBR010000013.1, from coordinate 14,721 downwards.
GCTGGGTTATGAGCAGGATAAAAAAGATTACATGGAAAAGTACCATATAATGCGTGACAGGATTGATGAGCACGGCTGGGACGGAGAATACTACATGTATGCAAGAACCGATGAAGATATTACCATGGGATCACATACTCAGGAAGAGGGTAAGATTTTCTTAAATCCGCAGATATGGGCGGTTTTTGCGGGATTGGATAAAGAGGACAGGCATATAAAGTCCATGGATATGGCGGAAAAACTGTTGCAATCCCCTGAAGGAATACTGTTATCCGCACCCGCTTATACAAGACAGTATCATTACATCGGTTCCATGGCGGAAAAACCCGGCGGAGTACAGGACAACGGAGGCGTATATTTACATCCCGCAGCATGGAAACTTGCGGCCGACTCGTTATTGAAACGCAACGATAAAGTGGAAGAAAACCTTAAAAAGATGCTGCCTTTCGATCAGACCTATTACCCGACAAAAGGTGAGCCTTACTGTATGTTCAACTGCTACTATCTGGATTATCACGGATACAGGGGAGGAACTCCCGGACAGTCGTGGAGAACGGGAACCAACGCATGGCTTTTACAGTCTACGGTCAAGTATATTTTCGGTTTGGTTCCCGAGCCTGAAGGCTTGAAACTCAATCCCTGTCTGCCGCCTTCCTGGAAAGAGTGTTCCATAACCAAACTGTTCAGAGGATGCACTTATAACATAAAGTACATACAAAAAGGTAAAGGGCATAACAACAGGATAACAAGGATATTAATGAACGGTAAGGAAACACGGTTTAAGGATAATACAATACCTCCTGTTGAGGGAGCAACACTGGATATTGTTGTGTATCTGGAAAATTAGCCCTATACAACATAAGTATGCTTATAGTATTCTAAATATACCGATATATTTCCAAAAGCGAATGGATGACAGGTACGGTTATTTCATACTGATTGGATGATTCCAGCCACTCGGCAGTTTCGCTTTGTCTTTCCTTATTTATGTACCATAGGGCATCCATCTGTACGTTTATGGCGCCTAAGATGTCGGTGGTATACAAATCTCCTATGAAAAGACATTGGTTACCGGAAAGATTCAATGTTTCAAGCATATGGTTGTAGAACTGTTTCATGGGTTTTACACAACCCATTTCCTCGGATATGAAAAGATGGGAAAGATACTTTCTTACCGGACTCAATCGCGATTGCTGTATTTCTTTTATTCCGTTTGTAGCAGCCGCCACTATATGTGTTTTTGAGCAATGTTTGAGAACATCAATTGCATGATTTTCAAATATATGAGTGTTATTGAATATCTCGTTATACTCATCGGCAATATCTGAAGCATGCTCTTTTCTTAAACTTCCTATATTCAATTTATCCAAAAATACTTCAAAGCGTTTGTAGCCGTATATTTTATAAACTTCATGGTATTTTTCCTGCATAACCGGGTCATCTAAAAGATTCATATTATAAGACTTCCACAAATCATAACAGACCGTTCTGAACAACTCTTCAATTTTTGGTGTGTACTCGACATTATGGTTTAAAAGCAAATCTTCCAGTGCCTTAGCCGCCGATGCGTCATATTGTAAAATTGTATTGTCAACGTCAAATATAAGGCATTTATATTTACTCAAAGTGCGCTCCGTTCAATCGTCGGCAGTAGGCGTTAATATATTAATTATTCTTGCCGCGATATTTTTATTTTTGTCTATTCTACCAAATCAATGTTGTTTTAACAATAGAAATAAAATGTTGTTTTTGATGTTGACTTTAATTGCCGGGTAACCGATAATAACCGGGTAAGGGGTGGAGGAGGTAAAAATATGACAGAGGACATCACTCATATATTAACCAACAAACCTGTACCGGAAGAGATAGCAAAAAGACTTGAAAAGTCGGCGGATGTGCAGCGCCTGCTTTTTTTTATTGTCGGAGACCTGTCCAAAGACAGCTTATACAGCGAATCGGTTCTTGCGGTTACCGACAAGGGTATGTACTGTTTTGACAGGACCTATGATGACGGATATAAATATGTAACTCATGAAAATATTGAAAAAATAGAAATAAAAAGGCTGTACGGCAATGCCATAATGGAAATATCTACAGAAAAAGAAGGCACTTTCGACTTTTTCCGTTTTACTTATTCGGTTGCCAATTTATGTGAAGCCGCAGCGGATTTTTCCGAGCAGATAAAAAAAGGTGAGAATGTTGACAGATTAATGGAAATGGTTACAGCCGTTTTCGAAAAGCAGCTTTCCAACTGCCCCAGATGCGGAAGGACTCTTGTGCGTCCCGGTGCCGAATGCCTTAACTGTCAGTCCAAAGGTAAAATAGCCAAAAAACTTATGAAGTATGTGCTTCCCCATAAGAAGCTGCTCATAATCTGCCTCATATTCTCCATAATAACCACAGCCATGTCGTTGGTCCCGCCATATATAACCAAGATGATGGTGGATGACATAATACCCGACAATAACAAAAAGCTGCTTTTAACGGTGGTATTTGTGCTGTTTTGTACTTATGTCATACAGTATTCGGTAGGTGCATTGCGTTCTTATCTGTTAAGGGTAAGCGGAGACAGGATAGTGGCCGGTTTAAGAAGTGATATTTATACAAAAGCTCAGTATCTTCCCATGAGGTTCTATGACAAGACATCTACAGGTTCGGTCATAACCAGAATAAGCAGCGATACCGCCACATTGCAGTCCTTTACCTTAAGGGTAACCCAGGAAGTAATAGTGCAGTTCTTTCTGCTTATAGGGATAATAGTGATTATGTTTGTCATGGACAGAAGGCTTACATTGCTTTCGCTTATTCCCGTTCCTCTGGTTGTAATAGGTTCCAGAATATTCGGAAAGAAGATACTGCCTTATTACAGAAGGATATGGAGGAAATGGTCAAAAGTGTCCTCCATTCTGACCGATACCATACCCGGAGTGAGAGTTATAAAGGCATTTACCAACGAAAAGGGAGCCATTGACAAGTTTGATAAATACAACGAAGAATGGCTGAAGACCGATATAAAAGCCGCAAGAATAACCACTTTGTTTCCGCAGCTGGTAAGCTTTTTCGTAACCTGCGGCTCCTTACTTATCTGGAGTGTGGGAGGCAATCTGGTAATGAATCCCCAAAGCGGGTTGACATTAGGTCTTCTGGTCTCCTTTATTTCCTACACGGCCATGTTCTACGGACCGGTAAACTTTTTTGCAAACTTCAACGACTCTCTGCAGGCTGCCGTAGCCGCCGCGGAGAGGGTTTTTGATATTATCGATGCCGAACCGGAAGCGGATTTCGGAAAGGGAAATCATCCGAAAAAACTGGAAGGGAAAATACAGTTTAAGAATGTTAATTTCTCTTTTGACCGCACAAAGATGACCTTGCAGGATATAAACATAGATATTGAACCGGGAGATATTGTAGGTATTGTGGGTACTACCGGTTCGGGAAAATCCACACTTATCAATCTAATCATGCGTTATTATGATAATTATGACGGTAAGATTCTTATGGACGGACAGGACATAAAAGATATAGACATGGAATTTTACCGGTCTCAGATAGGATATGTTCAGCAGGAACCCATGATGTTCCACGATACGATATACAACAATATCGCTTACGGCAACAGCGATGTTCAGGTAGAGGAAGTTATCCATGCCGCAAAAATAGCCAATGCCCATAACTTCATAGTAAAACTGCCCGACGCATATGATACCGTGCTGGGAGAAAGAGGTACCGGACTGTCCGGCGGTGAGCGACAGCGTGTATCCATTGCCAGAGCGGTCCTCAGGAATCCTTGCATAATGATATTCGATGAAGCTACAGCTGCGGTGGATTCGGAAACCGAACTTCTTATACAGGAAGCCATTGAAAGACTGATAAAGGGAAGAACCACACTTATGATTGCTCACAGGCTGTCGACATTAAGAAAAGCCAACAAGATTCTGGTTGTGGACGAAGGCAGAATAATTGAAAGCGGGACGCCCGAAGAACTGCTGGCAAAGAAGGGTAAATACTACAAACTTATTGAAATACAGACAATGTCGTCCAAACTGCAAAAAGCCAAAGAAGAGGAAAACGTGGAATAGGAGGAAGCATCATGAAAGTACCGTATATACAAGGCGATAATGCCAAAATTGAAAGAGCGGATTTGACACATGTGAATGTAACCATGTATGACGGACGGAAATTTGAGAATGTTCAGCCCAGAAGGCTTTTTCCCATAAGCGGTCTGAGAAAGTACATCACTCTTCTGGATTCTGAAGAAAAGGAAGTTGCAATCATAAGAAACCTGGATACATTAATGGAAGATTCCAAAAATGCCGTGGATCAGTGCTTGAACCAGTATTACCTGGTACCCAAGATAATCAGGTTGTATGAGATTAAGGAGATATCGGGCAATATTAACATGCATGTGCTGACAGACAAAGGGGAAAGAAAGTTTGAAATTTGGCACAGATATAACGATATAAAGATTATTCACGGCACAAGAATGTTATTTAGAGACACTGCGGACAACAGATATGAGATAGAAGATATTGACAAGCTTGACAAAGTAAGCAGGACAAAGCTTGCCACATTTATATGATATAATGCTTAACGGAGGACCAAATGAAACTTATTTTAGCTATTGTAAATAATGATGACAGCGCTATTGCGGCATCGGCTCTTACGGAGGCCGGCTATTTCGTAACAAAGCTTTCCACTACCGGAGGATTTTTAATGGTAGGCAATACCACTTTGCTTATCGGTACCGAAAGCAAGGGAACCGAGCATGTTATAGAAATACTTTCCAAATACTGCAAAACCCGCAAGCAGACCGTTCCGTCAACGGCATCGTTCGGAGTGGGATTATCCAATGAAAGCCTTCCTCCCGAAGTAACGGTAGGCGGTGCTGCGATATTTGTATTGAATGTAGAGAAAAATATTAAGATATAGTCTATTTCTTTTTTCTGTCTTGAACTTTTTCGGAGCCTGCAGATGTAGCAGGCTTTTTTGTAAATAATCTAACCAGTATAAAACCTGCAAACATACCCAATGCGGAAACCGCGGCATAAAGAGCGGCATATAGCAACGCCGAGTAGTCGTAGTATATAAAAGCGGCCGGAACAAACAGTACGGCGGGAAACAGTATGTACAGCCACTTAAATCCGTTAAACAGTCCGAATATGATGGAGGCTATGTATATAACTGCGGGGAAACCCAGAATAAGCATATATACCAGAAAACCTTCAATATGCGATCCCATAAAAGCGACAGGCAGAAGGTTGAACATAAAAGCATAAAATGCAATATGAACTATATAGTGGTTTTTAAGTCTTACCGATTTTTCCATATCGGTCATCTGATTAAATTTCTTTCTCATAGATTGATTTTATAGACAACACAAATATATTACAAGTCTAAAAGGTTATCTTCCGTTAAGTTCCTTCCATTCTTCTTTTAACAAAGAGTATGTCACAATATCCACAGGTTCGTTTCTATATGAAAGACGGGCTTTACGTAATGTACCCTCTTTTTTAAAACCGCATTTTTCTATTACCTTCATGGAACGGCTGTTATGAGGATAATGATCGACGGATAAAAGGTCCAGCTTCATTACGTTGAATGCATATTCTTGTATGGCTTTAACCGCTTCGGTGGCTATACCCATGCCCCAGTAGTCATAAGAGAGAGCATATCCCAAACATCTTGTCTTTAAATCTTTTATCTGTGAGCGAAGAATGTCGGGATGCAGACCGATGGAGCCTATTACTTTATGGTTCTCTTTATAGACAATCGCCCAAAGATTATCGGCTCTCATAAACATATTCAAAACAGATTCCGATTCCTGTATATTTTTATGCGGTGTCCATCCCGCATTAGGTCCTACATTGGGATTACTTGCATATTCGTACAAGTCTTTGACATCGTCAAATCTGAATTCGCGAAGGATGAGTCTTTCGGTTTCAATAACAGCAACCATGGTACCTCCTTATTTATCTTTCCATAAAGTGTTTTAATATTATTCTTACCCTAACCTGTGTTTTAAACCTTGCTGTACCAGATGCAGATTATTTGTAAGTATGGTATCTATTCCTCTGTCTAAAAATCCTAAAGCTTCTTTTGGGTCATCCGACCAGAATATGTTGCATATGATACCGTTGTCCTTGGCCTTTTTAATCATTTCATCATTGAAATACGGTTTGAAGAACTGCAGTTTATCGCATTTATACTTAATAGCCTTATCCACGAGAGTATAGTCCAGCTGTCCGTCAAGACAACATCTTTTCAGATGAGGGGCTACCTTCAAAGCCGTTTCCATTACCGCTTCATCTCCTGCAATATATACATAATCTGCACAGTCGTATTTTTCTATCAAATCTACTATGACTTTGAAATCTTCTTCATCGTAGGGAAAAACGATATTGGAATATTTATCAATAAACTTGGTCTTAATATGTAAATTCATAATAGTCTGATGATGGAATTTTTTGAGTATATCTTCAAATGTGTCATATTTCATTCCTGCAATCATAGGACTCATACCCATAGAAGCATCCAGCTCCATTACCTCTTCAAAGGTATATTCCCAGACCTTTTTGGATTTGTCATGCGAAAAATGCGGATCGTGCATGGCAATCATAACTCTGTCTTTGGTAGGCCACACATCCAGTTCAATCTCATCTGCTCCCAAAGCAACTGCCGCCGATATGGCCAGCATGGTATTTTCCGGACACAGTGCGGAAAAACCTCTGTGAGCACATATACGGGGATAAGGTTTTTCATTATCACTTTTAGAAATAAAACTGCCTGTCGCAAGATAAGCCTGAGGTGTTCTTCCCTGTGTTACGAATTCATCGGTCGGTATGAGAGGCTGACCGTGACCGTTGGGTTTCATTGCTTTTTTAGGCACTTTAATATCCGCTCTTAAAACTCCCGTCAACTGTTCCATATCTGCCAGAACCGTTCCGTCACAGTCGCAGACAAGGGAGTGACCGCCTTTGGCGCTATTACCCATGGAGTAGGATGCTCTTAAGACATAAGCATTGCATCTGGAGGATATTATCCTTGCCTGTGAAAGAATAATGTCTTCTTCTTCACTCCGCTGATAGGAACAGATAAGAATGATATCGGGTTTCTTTGACCGGATATACTCAATATACTCTAAAAAGTATGTATCGTAACAGGTCATGAATGCCAGTCTCAGTCCGCCTACATCAACAAAGCAGGGGATATCGGTTCTGTATCTGTAAGAGTAATCCAGTTTTAACAACTCTTTTTCCGCATATGTAAGATGCTGTTTGTCATATCTGTAAATAAGCTCTCCGTTTCCGTTATATAAAAGCGTGCTGTTTCGGAAACCGGTATCGGTCTTATGTGCCATATTGACGGCTACAAGGCTGTTTGTTCTTTTTGCCGTGGCGATAACTCTCTTAGTCAGAATATCGGTATTCCGGTTGTAATCGGCAATCATTTCATCATACTGTGATGCTCCGGGAATATTGGAAAATTCGGGGAGCAGTATAAGGTCGGCATCCGTTCCTGCGGAATCCAGCGATTGCAGTATAAAGCCAACAGTGTTTTTCTTTTCATCACCGTTCTTCGGATAAGACGGTTGTATAACATATACTTTCATAGTTACCTCTCTAAATCATTTTTACTGTCAACAATTAATTCCATTCGTCTGTATTTAACGGTAAATCCGTGATCCGCATAGAATTTTACGGCTCTTTCGTTAATCTCCCAGGCATTAAGTTCTACGGCATCACAGTGTTCCTTTTTTGCGTATTCATATGCGTGATTTATGAGGAGGGAGCCGATACCGATACCTCTTTTATCTTCATCCACACATAAATCATCCAAATACAATATTTTTCTGTCCTGCTGAACAGTATGATTTTTAACTATGTCAAACACACAGAATAAATATCCAGCAACTTTGTCGGTTTCATCCACCGCAACGGTTATATATTCTTCCGGTCTCTTAATCTTTTCAAGTATCAGTTTATTATTGTATTTACTGGCATTGCTCTTAAATATGTCCGGTCGCTTTTCATGATGCAGTTGTGCTATCTGCCCAAGCAACCTCAGGATATCTTCCGCATCTTTTTCTTTTGCTCTTCTTATATGATATTGCATTTACAATGTCTCATTTCCATATCTTCTATATTCTTTATTATATCCTATAAATCTATGTTTAGGCGCATTATTCTGCTTAGTTCCTACATATCCGCTTAATTATCCTGTAAACCCAATCGGCACTTCTTGATGCTTCTTTTAGGGCTGCATCTTTTTCCTTCCGTGTCAATTTCTCCGAAAGTGTCTCAATAATGTCTTGCGTAATGTTTTCTTTACCAAGTGTTTTAATAGCTTGAATCAAAAGAGCAGTCATATAGGATAGACCGGTAATCTCTTTGTTTGTTCTGTGCTTAAATTCTATGCATGTCGAGTTCCACTCATACTTTCTATATGGTCCGTCGCTGATATATGACCAGGTGGCCGGAACCTGCGTTGAGAGACCTATCATATTCAAGGCTGTATTACCGCAAGGAGCAATTGTCCAATGGTAACTGCGAGCAAGTGCCTGTGCCACCGCATCGGGATTAACAGCTACATACTCTCCAAGCAATTTGCTGTATTTAGGCTTTTCATATACACCGCCTAAAATGCGCTTCAAAACACCTTCGTTTACGAGGCGAAGCATATTTTGCCGAATAGTATTATTATCGGCAATATCTGAAAAGTCCGATGTAGTAAAGACTGTTCCATTTGTTGCTGAAAGCACGCGCTCCCTTATTTTGTCTGCATATCCGTTACTCATAAGAGTACCCTCCTTGTAACGAAAATTATATACTATTCGTTACAATATTGCAATAGTTTGCAGTTTCTCCATCAGTTGTTAAATTTATAGATGAGTAATTTATAAGCATACTTTGTTACAAAGATATGCTAATTATGTCAAACTGACTTGTAACATATTTCACAATTCTTCAAATATAAGGGCTTGAAATTGTTCGCATAAATGTATAAAATGGGGTTGCCTGTTTTGACGGAGGAGTTTGTATTGATGAATGAACATGATTTTATGACGATATGCCAGGCTGCAGACAAATGGAATATTACCGTCCGTCGCGCACAGGTGTTGTGTGCGGAAGGTCGTATTGAAGGCGCCTTTCGACTGGGTCGTGCCTGGATCATTCCGAGAGATGCCGAAAAGCCTGCAGACGCGCGAATCAAGAGCGGCAAATATGTTAAGGTAAAGGATGGTGGCGCTAATGAAGATTGAAGATATCCGCCGGATGGCTCATGATATTATAGATCAGTGTGCCGTAGAAAACGATTATATCGAATACAAAAAATCCGCAGCCGATATCGTGAAGGATGGTATCCTAAAAACTGTCTGTGCTTATGCTAATAACTATATGAACCGGGAAATCGGGCTTCTGCTTATAGGGATCGAAGAAGAGGATGATGAGGCTACTGGTCGCAAAGCAGTTCCTGTCCGTCCGATATCCGGAATCGATGAGGCAAAGATTGAGACAACGGAAAATGAATTGAAATACCTTTTGTCTTATATCCATCCCAAACCGGTGTATCATCTGGTTCAGGATAAAATAGATAATCGGTTTTATATCATTCTTGCTGTCGAGCCTGGAAATAACGGTCCTTATGAGACCGATCAAAAGGCGGAAAAGGATTCAAAAATCAAGCTGAAAGCAGGTAGATATATCCGGGTCCGCCGAGATACGCGTCTGCCCAACAAACGAGAGGAGTTTGAACTTCTCAAGAAGTTCGCAGATTTTCATTTTTCTTCAGAATTGAACGAAACTGCAACGCTGGATGATCTGGATTATGAGTACATGAAAGAGTATATGGTACGCACTAATTCCGCAGAGGATATTCGCACATTATCCAAGCTAGAGATGGCGAAGGCCATGCATTTGATCGACAGCAGCGAGTATGGTGGCTACCGCGCACGGAACTTCGCTGTGCTGATGTTTGCTGACGCACCGGAAAAGTTCATTCCATACGCTTACGTAGAGGTAATCAGAGAGATTTCCGGAACAGATAAGATGGAATCCAAAAGCTTTAAGGGACCTGTATGGATTCAGGCACAGCGTGTCCGAGATTATTTCCGAGATACCATCATGGCCTCTTACACTGTTCGAGAGCCGGGCAAGCCGGGAGCGCACAGGGTCTTTAACTGGCCATTGGAAATGTTTGAAGAGCTGGCGACCAACTGCATTCTACATAAGGAATACTCACGGAAGCAGTACATCGGGATTTATGTTTATAGGGATCACCTGTCTTTTATCAATTATAATCGTCCTGTTCCGCCGATAACCATAGCTGATCTGAATAATAAAGTGGTCTTTGATAATCGGCATTATCTGAATGATGAGCTTAAAGAGATGTTTTTCCGTTTAAATCTGATCCAATCCTATGGTTCCGGGATTCGTCGTGCAAAGAAGGCAATGGCTGACAACGGTTCTCCAAAACTTGTCTACAGTCCGGATAATGATACCGATGACTATACACAGGTCGTGGCCTATATCAACGAGGAGTTTCTGAGGATACAGGAAGAGGAGGAAGTTAGGCAATCTTCAAAGCAACAGTCCGGACGCGAGGATTTTCATTCAACAGATGAAAGAAGTTTGAAAGAAGTTTTGAAAGAAGTTCTGAAGGAAGCTGACTATCGTAAGATCATCTCTATTGCGGATGTGATAGATACAAAAGGCAGTATTACCCCTGCAGAGGCTAAGGAAGCCTGTGGCAAGTCTGAATCAACAACTTGGCGCTATCTTAGCATATTGACCAGTACAGGGCTGGTGGTTTCCGAAGGTAGCACTAATAAGACTGTTTACAGGAGAATATAATCCCCAGATGATGTTGGGGTATAAATCTTTATTTAGATGTATAATATGAAATATGAGGAGAATTGATTATGATAATAACCCCTAAATACTTTAAAGACAAATTACCCAAAGCCCTTACCATGAGTTATGATGACGGACCGTATGAAGATTACAGGCTTGTGGAACTGTTTAACAAATACAAAATAAAGGGAACATTCCATCTTAATTCACGATACATGGACAGAGACGATTATCCTCCGCAGCCGGAAAAGATAAAAATGACCGATGCGAAGAAACTCTATGAAGGACATGAAATATCGGTACATACCGTTAATCATACCGATTTGCGAGATGTCAATAATCTGAGGTTTTTACATGAAGTATTGGACGATAAAAAGGCACTGGAAGATATTGCGGGATATCCGGTAAGAGGTATGTCTTATCCGTACGGTTATTACAATGATGAAGTTGTACAGCGTTTAAGATATTTAGATATGGAATATGCCAGAACCACCAAAAGCCATAAGTCCTTCTACTTACCCGATGATTTTTTAGTATGGCATCCGACATGCCATCACAACGATGCAACCGACCTTATATCCGCATTCGACAGTCCCAGATGGAATATGGGAATGAATCTTTTCTATGTATGGGGACACAGTTACGAGTTTGAAAGATGGGGTGACAAATGGTACATAATAGAGGAGTTCTGTAAGCGTATAAGCGGAAGAGAGGACATATGGTATGCCACCAATATCGAAATAAAGGATTATGTCGATGCTGTCAGAAATCTGAAATTCACTGTGGATACTTCCATGGTATATAATCCGAGCTGTACCGATGTCTGGCTGGATGTGGACAGAGAACCGGTAAAGGTTGCTGCGGGGCAATTAACAAAGCTTAAATAAAACCGTGTTCTACTGTTATATCACATTTTACTTGAGGATTGGCTTTTGCCAATTCTTTTTTTATGTTTTCCGAAAGAGCAGTTTCCTCCTCTTGGGTATAGGAGTGAGCTACCGTAACATCAAATACCAGATTTATCTCATTTTTATCGAACTTTGCATTAAAGCCGTGAACAGCGGCATCGGGATCCAGGTTTTTCACTATACCTTTAACAACGGATTTGTATTTGAAGAATCTCTTGTCATGCACTTCCTGAGGATCCATGTGTATAACAAGATGTATTCCCGTTTCCCTGTAAACATCCTTTTCTATTCCGTCTATAATATCATGCATTTTCTGCATATCGCCGTCATTGGGAACCTGAGCATGAATGGTAGCCATTATATTCGAAGGTCCGTAGCTGTGAACAATAAGGTCGTGGGTACCTATTATTCCGTCATAGCTCTCCACTTTACGGGTAATCCTGTCATACAGTTTTTTGTCCGTTGCAGAACCCAGGAGCGGCATAAGAGTGTCTTTGGCTATCTTTAATCCCGAAAGAAAAACAAATACCGATAAACCGATACCCGCATAACTGTCTATGGAAAAATTAAAGTATTTTGCAATAAGCATGGATATTACGGTTACCGAGGTGGCAACCAGATCATTTGCCGAATCTCGGAATGCAGCTTTCAAAGGATAGGAGTTTATTCTTATACCTATATCTCTGTTTAACAGCATTACCCAGGCTTTAAGCAGCATACTTACAATTAAAGCTATTACAAAAGCCCATTCAAATATTATGGGCTCCGGTTGAGTTATTCTTTTTATGGAATCGACGAACAGCGATATACCCGCATTCATTATGATAAAGGACATAAAAAGAGCCGCCACATACTCAATCCTTTCATGACCGAAAGGATGCTCTTTGTCAGCAGGCTTTTTGGAAAGCTTTGACGCCAGTACTGTTATTAAAAAAGAACCGGCATCGGACAGATTATTGAAAGAATCCGCCAGCACCGCAATACTTTTGGATAACAGACCGATAAAAAGCTTGCCTGTAAAAAGCAGTATATTTACAGTCAGTCCCGATACGCCCGCAAGCATTCCGTATGCGCTTCTTACCGATGCATCATCAGTGTTTTTATAGTCTTTTACGAACAACTTTATCAGCAACTTGTTCATGGAGATATCCTGTTAAGTTTTATGTCGGCTAATTGCTATAACTTCTTAAGTTTACTTGCCGCGGGTTTGTCCAGTATTACCGTAACATCACGTTTGAATGTTTGAATAGCCGAAGCGGTAATCTGAGTTGTAACCGGTCCTTCCAGAGCTTTCTGAATTATATCCGCCTTACCGATTCCGCTTACAATCATAAGAAGACTCTTTGCCTCCATAATAGTGGCAACACCCATTGTTATGGCTTTTTTGGGCATTTCTTCTTTGGATACGCCCGCTTTTTTGTAGAAAGCTTCATAATTATCGTCTATGGATTTCTGATTAAGGTGCTCCACTCTGGTTCTGGAATCAAAGGATGAACCGGGCTCATTGAATCCTATGTGACCGTCTCCGCCGATACCTAAAAGCTGTAAATCCAACCCGCCGGCATCCGCTATCATCTTTTCATATTCTTTGCAGTATTTATCCGGATCGGCTGCAAGCCCGTACGGTACATGAGCATTTTTCTTTTTGATGTTTATCTTCTTAAACAACTCTTCATGCATGAACCGAGCATAGGACTGGTCCATCTCATACGGAAGCGTAAGATCCATGGATATTCCCAGATATTCATCCAGATTGAATGTTGTGACTGCAGAAAAGTCCAGACCTTCCTCTTTATGCAGCCTGGCAAGTTCATGATAGGTTCCGATAGGTGTAGCGCCGGTTGCCAGTCCCAATACGCAGTCGGGTTTCTTTCTTACCAGATCGGCAATAACCGAAGCTGCCAATTTGCTCATCTCGCTATAATTATCCTTAACAATAATTTTCATAGCAATCCTTCTTTCTTTTATTTAATTTTATTCATCTGTTCTTGACGGTATACTGAAAAGAACGTCTCTTCAGAAACAATTAAGCCCAGGGATTTTCGCTTTCCGGTTTACGTATATCGGCAAGGAGATACTGTTCCCAAAGATACCATTTCCCGTCCTTTGCCTTACGAAGCGATACCAGACGCGGACTGTCGGCTCCGCCCGAATTAATATACAGTCTAACGGTATCCGGATCGTCGAATGAACGGGGATTGGAAGTAACCGTTATTGTATAGGGCTTTGACGGCATATAGTCGTTGGCAGGTGTTGCACCGTCGAAGTAAGAACGCGGAACATAATCTTTATCCAAAAAGCGGTCTCTTATAAACTGCTTATCCATTTCGCTCATCGGACGCGGTCCGCGTAAATAATTGAGCATCTGATGGCACAATTCCTTATTTACGGGATAGAGGCAGAATGCCACAACGGTAAGTGCCGCCGTCTCAAACGGTGATGCAAGCTGCGCCTCGGGGAGTGCTTTAAATGCTTCCAATGTTTCAGGCAGATCGGCAAAAGTAATCTTCTGAGTTTTGTGTCTCGGATCGAGAGCTTTTTCTATCGCTGATGTAGCCTGTTTTTTCAATTTGTCAAAAAATGCCATGATTCTCTCCTTTTACTTTTTTTATACTTCTGTACTGACGGAAGGATATCGGCAAACTGTCTTACACCGACAACTTCCTTATTATAGGATATCAAAATTTGTCTCGTTTTTCAATATTCACAAGCTAAATCACGCAATATCCTTACCGAAATCCACCGCTTTTTGCAGTGTTTCGTAATCGGGATTCCAAAGGCATCTGAATCCTTCATTAACCACTTCAAATCCCGCATCGGTAAGCATTTCGTTCAATATCTTAACCGATTCTCCCGACCAACCGTAACAGCCGAATGCCGCAGCCTTCTTGTTTTTCAGCTTCAGACCTTTAATGTAGTGGGTGAGTGCGGCAAGCGAATGCAGTGCACAGTTATTGACTGTA
>JAKJBR010000048.1:0-8412 GCA_022706885.1 Bacillota bacterium | reverse complement strand
TGGTATCTTTCTTTAACTGGCCGTCTACCGATCCTTTCGTATATCCCGATTATATAACGGAATTTTTCAAAAAGTGTGCCGAGGTGGATGTGGAGCATATAAGGACGACCGATGCATTTATATCCGGACATTTCGCCTCCTATCATGCTTACCCTTATTACCCCGGTTACCTTAACTATTTTGAAAATAAGGATTTCTGGTTTAAGGATGCGAAGGTAATGTAAATACCTATACGGCATATCTGAAAATGCTTAAACTCCATCACAGCATTCCCATAGTTATAACCGAGTTCGGAGTGCCTACCTCCAGAGGGATGGCTCATGAGGATACAAACAGAGGGTATAATCAGGGCAGGAATACGGAATATGAACAGGGACAGATAATAGTTAATACATATGAGCAGATAAAATCGGCGGATTGTGCCGGAAGCCTTGTGTATGTGTGGCAGGATGACTGGTCGCTGACCACCTGGAACACACAACATTCGGTGGATGAGAGAAGGTGTGTGTACTGGTCGGATGCACAGTCTTCCGATCAGGGATTCGGCATATTGACTTTTGACCCGGGAGAGGAAAAAGTATTATGTCACGTTGACGGTGATATAAACGAATGGGTAGGTATTGAACCGGTTGCCGTAAACGGTGATATGAGCGTATCAATGCAGTATGACGAGAAATATATATATTACCTTGTATATAAAAAGGATTATGACCGTGAACGCGATATTCTTTACATACCCATAGATATTACCCGAAAATCCGGGAGCAACTACTGTAAGCAACATGATGTGCGGTTTGATTGCTATGCGGACTTTCTTATAGTATTAAACGGGATAAATGATAGCAGGGTACTGGTTCAGGAACGATATGATGTGCTGAGAGCTATGTATAACCAGTATATAGCGGGAGAGAATCCGCATTCCCGTCCTCCGCACATAAACAGCCCGGTATTCAATAAGATAAATCTCATACTTCAGCTGGAAGCATTGGAAAAAGTCAACCATCCCGGCATTAAGGCGCAAGTTTATGAAACGGGAATATTGACACACGGAAACAGCAACCCCGCACATAAAGAATACAATTCGCTTTCAGATTTCCATATTGCCGGCAACTATATTGAGATGAGAATTCCCTGGAATCTTCTGAATTTTTCCGATCCGTCCAATATGTTTATTCATGACGACTATTATGAGCATTACGGAGTGGAAAGTATAGGTATAGATAAGATGTATGTAGGTGTCGGATCGGCGGAAAACAGAGGGCATATAATAGAAATGTTCCCGTTCAGTTTAAAAGGATGGAACAAGGTAACATATCATGAAAGACTTAAAGCGTCATATTACATGATACAAAAAATGTGGACAGACGAGGAGCGGACAGCGGATGGCGAATGAGGTAAGGATAGATCTTATATTGATTATATACACGGCAATCTGTGTGATGATGATTTGTTTCAACACGGTCTTTCTTCTCTATCTGCGCTACCGGGATTTTATATTCAAAGATAAAAGAGAAAAAATCAGGCAGGCAATAAAAGATCAGATTGAGCTTGTAAGTAAAAATGAGGAGATTGACAAACAAAAGCAACAGTATCTGTACAGGAATTTCACTAAGATACGTTTCTTAAAAGCATTTCATGAGATTGTAAAAGAGCAAGCGGCTGTAGATTATGAGAGCACAT
The DNA here is from genome assembly GCA_022706885.1 of Bacillota bacterium. Classification (GTDB taxonomy): domain Bacteria; phylum Bacillota; class Clostridia; order DUPQ01; family DUPQ01; genus DUPQ01. The sequence continues at coordinate 6,732 of JAKJBR010000048.1, read as the reverse complement.
TCGCATATCTTAAACAGTGTAAACCGCTGTTTGAATATCTTATTATAGAGTTTGATAATAAGGAAAATTCTAAAAAAGGTTATCTTGCTTTTCTTATCGGCGAGTTCAGGCTGTGTGACCAATTTGTCTATGACTTCATAGTCTCGGCAATGATATCGTACACGACCAATAAGTCGGTGTTTGTTAGACAGAATGCTCTTCATACATTGTATACATCCGATAACGGCGAAGCCATACTGACCGCAATGCTGAGAATGCAGGAAATGAAAATAAAGCACAACAATAAACTTATTGCCGATGGATTAATGCTTTTCCATGGAGACAGAGCACACCTTGCATCGTATTTGTGGAAGGAATTCGGCAGCTTTGATGTAAGCACCAGGGTTGCAATAGTAAACTTCATAAAAATGTCTACTCTGGATTACAGCGAAAAGTTCCTAAAATTGTTGAAAGACAAACACTCGCACAAAGAAATAAGGCTTGCTGTAATTAGATACTTCGGAAGGATAGCTTATGCTCCCGCGGGACAGTATCTTGTGGAGCTTCTGAGACAGAAAAATTCCGAGTGGGAATACCGGGCAATAGCCGCCACTGCTCTTTCGGCATATAAATGCGATGAAGTGGTGGAAGCGCTGAAAGAGGCATTATCATCGGACAACTGGTATGTGAGATTCAATGCATCGGAAAGTCTGGTCGGGATGGATGTGAAATATATGGATTTAGTGGACATATATAACGGATCGGACAGGTACGCAAGGGAAATACTGGAGTATAAAGTGGAAACGGAAAGACTCAAGAGAAAAACGAGAAGGGAGAAACGGGATGTTTATTGAAACAGCAAGAGCAATACTTATATCAATAGGGATTTTTTACTCTCTTTACCTTTTTGTATATGCTACATTTTTATTGGTATCGGTAACTATCGGAGCTTCCGAACTGTACAGAACCAAGCAGCTGAGTACTCTGCACAATGTAATTTCCCATGATTACTATTTTCCTGTATCCATCGTAGTACCCGGATACAACGAAGAAGTCACCATTTGCGATACTGTACACTCTCTTTTAAATCTTGATTACAGGCTCTATGAGATTATAGTTGTGGATGACGGTTCAAAGGACAACACATCCAAACTGCTTGTTGAAGAGTTCAAAATGACCAAGGTGCGGAGAAAAGTAAAGAAAAGCATACGGTGCCAGGACGAGGAATTCATATATGAAAGCTATGCATATAAAGTTCCCATCGTACTCATAAGAAAGAAAAACGGCGGCAAGGCGGATGCTTTAAACATGGGTATAAACGCATCGAGATATCCTTATTTCGTGTGTATGGACGCCGATTCCATGCTGCAGTCGGACGCTCTTGAGAGAATAGTCCGGCCGGTACTTACCGATGAGAATCTTATTGCATGCGGAGGAGTTATAAGGATAGCCAACGGGGTGGTGCTGGAGAACGGAAAAGTCAAAAAGTACGAAATGCCGGACAATATGGTTGCGGCAATGCAGGTTTTGGAGTATGAACGGTCTTTTCTGGCATCCAGAATACTGTTTGATATGTTCAACGGAAGCCTGATAATATCCGGGGCATTCGGATTATTTAAAAAGGATATGGTAATTGCGGTCGGAGGTTATGATCACACCACCATGGGAGAAGATATGGAACTGGTTGTGCGGTTGCATGTGTTTTGTCTTAAGAATCAAATACCGTATACCATAAAGTATGCCACCGATGCGGTATGCTGGAGCCAGGCTCCCGATAACATGAGAGATCTGAGAAAACAGAGAAGAAGATGGCATCTGGGACTATATCAGAGTCTGACCAAGCACAAACAGATACTTTTCAGCAGTAAATTCGGATTGGTCAGAACGGTATCCTACATGTATTTTCTTATCTTCGAGTTGCTATCTCCTTATATAGAGATATTCGGTATATTGTCGGTTATAGCCATGTTTCTTCTGGGCATGGTCACTACAAGGGTTGCCATAGCATACACGGCAATATCACTCCTTTACGGAGCGGTATTGACATTGTCCGCCTTTTTCTCTAGGATACACACTCAGAATATAGAGCTGAGGGCAAAGGATGTGTGGAAAGCAATAGGAGCTTGTATATTTGAAAATGTCGGATTCAGAGTAATACTGGCCTATACCAGAATGACTGCTTTTATAGGCTATAAGAAAAGAAAACTGCAGTGGGGTAAAATTAAGAGGGTAAAATTCAACCAATAATACGGAGAATATATTACAATGTATATGAATATAATAAAGGATAACAGATATGATTGCATTCAAAGGTATTAAAAAAGTTTTATTCGGATATTCAAAAAAAGATGTCATTATGTACATAGAGCTCTTGAATGAATATCTGAACAGTCGCATAGCGGAAAAAGACAGGCAGGTCAATCTTATACTGGAGCAGAATAAAATGCTTCTTAAAAGATTGGAGATGCTGGAGAAGAATAAGGACGATATTGCTCTTTCTTTGATTCATGCAAAGAAAAAGGCGGACAATATATTGGCCGATGCAAGAAAGCAGGCCGATATAATACTGAAAGACACGATGGAGGAAAAAGAGCGTCAGGCCGAGCAATATAAACAGGTAGAGGAAGAGTTCGAGGAATTCAGGCAATCGGTATCCAAAGTCCTTAAAAGCTTCATAAGGGGAGCGGAAGGCATCAAAAAGGACTGTGATAAAGCACATAAACTGAACATAGGAGAGTAGATGAAGAAGAGATTTTTAGTTTTATCAATCATATGTATTCTGGTAATGTCTGCAATATACGGATATGCGACCGAGGAACAAACCTTTGTGCTGACAAAGGAAGAACAGGCCGTTGTGGCGTCTTACCCCGTTGTCTATGTGGCACTGGACAGAAATAGTTTTCCTTTTGAATTCTACAACTATGCGGAGAAACAATATGAAGGTGTTGTCGTACGGATTTTAGACCATGTACATCAGCTGACCGGATTTCAATTTGAATATCTCAAAACAAAAGATTTTGAACAAGCCCTGCAGTACGGATTTAACTTTCAGGCGGATATTACCGTATCGAAAGTAAATAAGTATGCCGGCTTCATGCAAAGCAGACAGTTGGTAAAATTCAAAGGTTATGATGTGGGGATGCAGTTTACCCAAAGAATGCCGCCCGATGTTGCTGCACTTATTAACCGTGCCATAGATACGATTTCCGAGGAAGATATAAAGACCATTATCGCAAGCGAGGCCGTGCAGTATGAAAAAATGTTCAACAGAACCGAACTGCGTGTCACGATTGCTCTCTCGGCAGTTATATTCGCAATACTGACGGTTGCTATGATTCTTATCATCTATCTCAAGTATAAGGAGAATAAAAATCTTTTTCTGAATACCGACAGCCTTACAGGGTATCCCAATATAAAGGGGATGAAAGCGGTAACCGATGTTTCCATCAGTATGTTGAATATAAGTACATACTGCATGGTTAATCTTGTTGTGTATAACCTGAATTACATAAGGGAGGTTTACGGATATACAGAGGCGGACAAGGTTCAGACCGATATAGCCGTACTGCTGGATAATCATATTTACAACAATGAGATTCTTGCAAGAGCAAATAACGACGATTTCATATTGTTGCTTCAATTTACCGAAAGAGAGGAAATGATAGGGAGATTATCCAATATAGTAGAGAAGGTAAATGAAAAGTACAATCTTAAAAACTCCGATTATCCCGTTGTGCTGAGTATAGGAATTTATAATCCTAAATACGAAGAACTGAATATGGATATCCTTATGCAGAAGTCTTTACAGGCCCGTCAGTTCGTAAAGGAAAAGGATGATGTTAGATACAAGTTTTATGATGATACCGTTCGTATTATGACCGTAGAGGAAAAACTTATGCAACAGGAATTCCTTGCAAGCATGGAAAAAGACGAATTCCTCATATATATACAGCCTAAGATACTGCTTGCCGACAACTCAATATACGGCGGCGAGATATTGTCCAGATGGTATAACCCCAGACGCGGACTTATCCGGCCGGGCGAATATATACCTGTTTTTGAAAAGAGCGGTATTATTACGACATTTGATATGTACATGTTTGAAAAGGCTTGCCAACTGTTGCAACAGAGTCTTAAAGAAGGCAGACAGGTTGTTCCCGTGTCGGTTAATTTTGCACGTTCGCACTTTGCAAATATCGATTTCTGCGACCGGATATTTGCAATAGCAACACAATACGAAGTATCTCCCAATTATCTGAACATTGAAGTAACGGAAAGTCTTATTGCGGAAAATGCGAAGATGATGAAAGATATAGTCAATAAACTAAAAGAAATGGGCTTTACCATTTCATTGGACGATTTCGGAACGGGGTATTCCTCCTTCTCCGATTTGCCCAATTTCATGTTGGACTATCTCAAACTTGACAGAAGCATGATATACAACTTAGAAGACAGTAAAACCAAAAAGATGATAAAAGGCATAACCGATCTTGCACATAATATGGATTCGCTTATCATATGCGAAGGTGTGGAAACAAAAGAGCAAGCCGATATACTAAGGTCGCTTGATTGTGATATTGCTCAGGGCTACTACTATTATCAACCCATGCCATATGAGGAATTTGAAAAGTTATTACAGTCAAAACAAATTGACTAAGCAATTACGGACTGGTAATATAACCGTTGAGGAGTTTCTATGAATCAAAGAGAGAGATTTTTAAATGTTATGAATTTCCGACCCGTGGACAGATTGCCCATGATTGAATGGGCGGGATGGTGGGATAAAACAATCTTGCGTTTCATTTCCGAAGGTGTTCCCGATATGCCTGTAAGGGAAGATATTAAGCATGAATACTTCGGGCTGGACAGGTTGAAGCAGTACTGGATAAAACCCAGGGGGAGAGGGTATTATCAGTTATCCGATGAAATTAAGAAAGTAACCGACGATGAATCCTATGAAAGATTAAAACCGTATCTTTATGATAAGTACAGAGCACAGGTTGCTGTGGAAGATGCGGCGCAATACAAAAAAATGCATGATGACGGTGATTTGGTGATGTGGATAACGGTGGACGGATTCTTTTACTTTCCCAGAACACTTTTCGGCATAGAGGAGCATTTTTTTGCCTTTTATGATAAACCCGAGCTGATGCACCGCATGAATCAGGACCAAGCGGATTTTATAAACTATATAATTGACGAGGTAAGTGAAACAATACAGCCCGACTTTATGACATTTGCCGAAGATATGTCATATAATTTGGGCCCTATGCTTTCCGAAGAAATGTTTGACGAGTTTCTGCTTCCGTACTACAGGCAGACCGTTCCGCGTGTAGAAGAAGCGGGAATCATACCTATAGTGGATACCGACGGACAACTGGAAGCAATGATTCCGTGGCTGAAAAGGGCGGGAATCAGAGGAGCTTTGCCATTGGAAAGAAAAGCCGGAGTGGATATCAACAGAGTAAGAAAGAATTATCCCGATTTTCTCATAATCGGGGGATACGACAAGATGGTGATGAGTGTTTCCGAACAGGCTATGCGGGAGGAATTCGAGCGTCTGCTTCCTGTTATGAGGTCGGGAGGGTATATTCCCAGTGTGGACCATCAGACGCCTCCGGAAGTTTCTCTGGATAATTACCGGATATATCTTAAACTTCTGGAAGAGTATTGTATAAAAGGAGCTGTCAAGTGAGCAACACAGGACCAATTACGATACTGTCGTTATTAACGGCACTTACGGTTGTTTTTGCAAAACCTTTAGAGTTCAATCTTCAGGTTATAAGGAAAGGGGCGGAATTTGTTTCCATTGCCAAGTGATTAATATGAACCAGAGAGAAAGATTTTTAAATGTTATGAATTTCCAACCCGTGGACAGGCTTCCCATGATTGAATGGGCGGGATGGTGGGATAAAACCATTCAAAGATTCATTTCCGAAGGTATTCCCGATATGCCCAATAAAGAAGACATAAAGCATGAGTACTTCGGTCTGGACAGATTGAAACAGTATTGGATAGGAGCCAGGGGGAGAGGATATAATCAGTTATCCGAGGATATGAAGAAAGTAACCGACATACAGTCGTATGAAAGATTAAAACCCTATCTTTATGATAAAAGGAAAGTACAGGCTGCGGCGGAAGATGCGGCACAATATAAAAAAATGCATGATGACGGTGATTTGGTGGTATGGATAACGGTGGACGGCTTCTTCTGGTTTCCGAGAACGCTTTTCGGTATAGAGGAGCATTTATATGCCTTCTATGATGAGCCCGAACTGATGCACCGCATGAATCAGGATGAAGCGGACTACATAAACTATGTAATTGACGAGATGAGCAAAGCCATACAGCCCGACTTTATGACATTTGCCGAAGATATGTCATATAATTTGGGACCCATGCTTTCCGAAGAGATGTTTGATGAGTTCCTGCTTCCGTACTACAGGCAGACCGTTCCGCATATTGAAGAAGCGGGAATAATACCTATAGTGGATACCGACGGGCAGCTGGAAGGGATGATTCCGTGGCTGCAAAGAGCGGGAATCAGAGGAGCTTTACCTCTGGAAAGGAAAGCGGGAGTGGATGTCAACAGAATAAGGAAGAATTATCCCGATTTTCTCATAATCGGGGCATACGACAAGATGGTGATGAGTGTTTCCGAACAGGCTATGCGGGAGGAATTCGAGCGTCTGCTTCCGGCCATGAGGTCGGGAGGGTATATACCCAGTGTGGACCATCAGACACCTCCGGAAG
>JAKJBR010000047.1:0-8739 GCA_022706885.1 Bacillota bacterium | reverse complement strand
CGCATCAGTGTAACTCACTTAAGTACTTTTGTAGTACTCTTAGATGATGTGGTACTGGCATTTACCGACCTGAATAAACACTGGGCTGTAAAAGAGATTAAGTATGTCTATGCTAAGGGAATAATGAAAGGAACAAGTGAAACCACATTTGAACCCAGAGAGACATTAAGTCGAGCAATGCTTGTGACAATGCTTTATCGTTTGGAGAAAGAGCCTAAAGCAGATAGTAAGAACATCTTTACCGATGTTAAAAAAGGTATGTGGTATACAGATGCAATATGCTGGGCTGCAAGTAACGGCATAGTAAACGGTTACGGAGAGGGTATATTTGCTCCGAATGACAGCATTACAAGAGAGCAGATGGCAACCATTCTTTACAGATACGCACAGTACAAGAAGTATGATGTATCCAAAACCGGAGACCTTACCGTATTCAGTGACAAAAAAGAGATAAGCGAATGGGCATTGGGTGCGCTTAAGTGGGCAAACGGTGAAAAACTCATAAACGGTCGTACACGTACCGGAATAGTACCCGCAGGCAACACAACACGTGCCGAAGCCGCTGTAATGCTTACACGTTTTATGAAAAATGTTGTTAAGTAGACAGTTATACTAATGAATTAAAATGAGTAACTGTACTAATGATGTAAAGTAATAGTACACCCGTCGCCCGATTATTCAGGTGGCGGGTGCACGGTTTCAAATACCCTGCTATTTAGTAGCAGTGCAGGAGGTTATTGGTGAAAACAGCATTGAGAAGAACAGTTTTATTGCTTATAGTGCTTTCTCTTGTTATGGGGTTTGCAAATCCCGTAACGGCTCTTTCAAAAGATGAGTTGGAAAAGTCGGTTTTCGCGGCAGCTGAATATATGATAAATACGGTAAAGAATCCGCAGGTAGGGTCTATAGGGGGAGAGTGGGCGGTAATAGGGTTAGCACGCAGCGGTTATGAGGTGCCGGACGGATATTACGAGAACTATTATGCTACCGTGGAAAACTATGTAAAGGCTTGTAAGGGAGTGTTGCATGAAAAGAAATATACGGAATACAGCCGTATAATTGTAGCTCTTTCTTCAATCGGTAAAGATGCCCGTGATGTTGCAGGCTATGACCTTACTTATGCTTTAGGTGATTACGATAAAACTATATGGCAGGGACTTAACGGACCAATATGGGCTTTAATTGCATTGGATACAAAGGATTATCCCATTCCGGAAAACAAAGAAGCCAAAACTCAGGCGACAAGACAGAAGTATATAGACCGCATTTTAGAGTGTCAGCTAAAAGACGGAGGCTGGAATTTGTTCGGAGGAAGTTCCATAGCTGCCGCTCAGGACGAAATTTCCGATCCGGACATTACCGGAATGGCACTTCAGGCTCTTGCAAAATATCAGGACCAACCTAAAGTGGCTAAAGCGACAAAAGAGGCTTTAGCATGTATGAGCGGTAAGCAGGGTAGTAGCGGCAGTTTTGACAGTTGGGGAACAACAAATTCCGAAAGCTGCGTACAAATGCTTGTCGCACTGTGTGAACTCGGAATACCTTTGGACGATTCACGTTTTGCGAAAAACGGTGTTACTCTTTTGGATAATTTAAAGACTTATCAGTTGGAGAACGGCAGTTTTCTTCACACATATTCCGGCTCCGGCAGCAATCAGATGGCTTCGGAACAGGGGCTTTACGGTGTAGTTGCGGCTCTTAGAGCGATTGAGGGGAAAAACAGTCTCTACAGAATGAGTGATGCTATAACTGTAGAAGGTTCTATTGATATTACCGTTAAAAAAGGTGAAGGTCTCGAGGGGAAGCATAAAGATGTGTTGCCTATGCCCATAACCGCACCCGGCACCACTTTTGAAGATATTACATTCAGTCCCAATATAGCGGCGATAGAGGCGCTTGCTTCGAGGGGTATTATAAACGGGAGAAGCAAGAAGAGCTTTGCACCCGATGCCGATATGACCAGAGCGGAGTTTGCTACCATAATAACCCGCGGGTTAGGTCTTGTTGAAGAGGATACCAAAGTGTTCAGCGATGTATCTTCGGATAAGTGGTATGCGGGTTATATAGGAACAGCCAACAAGTACGGGATAGTAAACGGCATCGGAGAGGGAAAATTCAATCCCGAAGGCACTATTACAAGGCAGGAAGCCGCTACAATGGTTGCTCGTGCAGCTGCATTATGCGGACTGGATACAAAGATGAGCAATGCCGAGATAAGGGATGTTTTATCTCAGTTTGAAGACTATGTAACGGTGGCGGATTGGGCAATGGAATCAATGGCTTTTTGTTACAAAAAAGATATACTCAGCGACTCCGCACTTAAGGTGGAGCCTAAAGTACAGATACAAAGAAGCGAAATAGCGCAGATGCTGTTTAATATGTTAACTGTTGCGAATTTGCTATGATAGTTGTTAAGGTGTGCTTTATACATGCAAGTTTACACTATCTTACCGAAACATCACTTTTATGGACATATGTATTGTGGTAGAATATGTTTGATAAAAGTGATAGGAGATATCTTTAATTGGCTAAAAAGCGAAAGAAAAAAGCTTACTGGATTATAATTGTCGTGCTGCTTGCGGTATTGGTAGCAATCGGTTTCATATTTTTCAGAACGGAGATACTCAGGTTCTTTAAGGCCGATGTAGTAGCAAAAGATGCCGGCGTACAATACACAATTCCTATAGCAACGGGAAGTGTTGTTGCATCGGAAAACGGTTATATATATATCTATACCGACAGCGGCTTATCTGTTTGCAAAAGCAACGGAGAGTTTTTACGCTCTTATCTTCTTTCCTATACCGATACAAAGATTGCCTATTCCGATACGCATGTAGTGGTATATGATAAAGGTGCCACATCGTACACCGTTTTTTGTGAAGGTAAGAAGGTAGATGAATATACTGCAAAAACCGCCATAACATATGTATTCGCATTTGATGAATATATGTTTTTACTTTGCGAAGGCTTACAAGGATACCTCGGAGCGGTATACTGTTCGACATATCAGACAAACCTCATAATACCCGACGGATACAAGAACGATATACAATATTCCGGGAGATATCCCGTTTATCTTGACATGTTTGATGATAAGGAGCAGTTTGCGGTTGTTTCCTGTGTCCCCGATGATATGTCAAAAACACATATAGAAGTATTTGAAATAGGGAAACCCACTCCGATAGCAGGTATCACATTGGACGGGTTCCTGCCCAAAACGGTATGTTTACAAGACGGAAGATTTCTTGTGGCCAATGATACCGATGTTTTGCTGATAGATAAAGTAATGGAAAAGACCTCGGTTTTTAAAGATCAACAGATTGTTTATTTAAAAGGATATGAAAACCAAGCATACGGATATGGTATAATAGACGGTGAAGACAGGATATTTAAGATAGATTCCGACGGCACATTGGCATGGAAAAAAGCATTACAAGAGGATGTTCAGGGATTTTCGGTTTTCGAGAATAAACTGGTGACCTGGAAAGCACAGACCTTGAGCATGTTTACGCTTAAGGGAAATGATTTCCATACAGTGGAAACCGATTCACTTATACAACAGGTAATAGCGATAGGCGGTCACAGACTTGCCATATTAACGTCAAGGAATGTGATTGTTTATAAGTATTAGATAACTGTAGATTGATGATTTATATGAAGTGTGGGAGAATATATAGAGAAGGAGATAAGTGATGAATGTAGCAGACTATATCTTAATATTAATAATAATTGTTTCCATGATTTTGGGAGGAATAAGGGGAATCATCATGTCGGCATATGGATTGCTGACTACCATCTTAAGTATTTTTCTCTCCTTTAAATTCGCTCAGCCCATCAGAGATTTATTGGTGGGAACCAGTTTCTATAACAACATACATGAAAAGATTGAGCATATGGCGGAAGCATTGGTACCCAATCTGGATTCGGTAGAAGAAGCGATTATCGCTACCGTCAATTCTTTGCCGTTTCCCGATGATATAAAGATTTGGCTTATAGAGAGAATAGATTTTTCTCAAACCACCACAAAAGCGGAAGCTATGGGCGGATTGGTTGCTAACATAACCGACCTTATAATAGCAATAATCATAGGTATCATATTATTCGTTCTGTTGTTGATAATATTCAAACTTCTCAGAGGATTGGTAAAGAAGATATCGGAACTGCCGGTTATCAAGCAGGTGGATGCAATAGTAGGAGCTATTATCGGAGCGGTATCGGGCGTATTGTTGATTTACATTATATTCCTGATTATATCCGGTTTCCAGACAGCGGAAATAATGAGTGTGGTTCATGAAACAATTCAGAAAAGCAAACTGGCAAGTGTGCTGTATAACAACAATCTTCTGCTGGAGTTGTTTAAGAAGTAGGTTTTTCTTATACATTATTAATATTGATTTAACTTAATAAGCTTAAAAAGTCATATTAAGTTCATCTTCCGCGTATATAGTTTAATGTAATACGGGGAGGATTTTGTTATGACCAATATATCAATATGGGGAGATTCGGTTTTGAGAGGCGTTGTGTATGATGACAATGCCGGTAAGTATGTTTTTCTTCAGAACAGTTGCATACCGGAAACCGCTAAAAACTTTAATATCACATATGTCAATAATTCCAAATACGGTATGACCGCACCCAAGGCTTTGGAAAGAATGAAGAGAACACTCGAGGGAAAAGACTCTAAACCGGACTTCGTTCTCATTGAACTGGGTGGCAATGACTGCGATTTTAACTGGAAGGAAGTAGCATCAAACCCGGATATTAACCATGACCCAAATACCCCTATTAAAGTGTTTGATAAGACAATTAGGCAGATGGTTACCATGTTCAGAGAAAAAGGTATCGAACCTGTTCTTACCAACCTGCACCCGATAGATCCCGTCAGATATCTGGATTGGATTACAAAAGACGGAACATCAAAAGAAGCCATACTGAAGTGGCTTAAGGATGTATTCAAGATATACAGATTTCAGGAGCTTTATTCTCTTACTATAGAAAGCATATCAAAACAACTGAATGTGCGGCTTGTGGACATCAGAAAGGCGTTTTTAAATGCAAGGAATCTGATGGAGCTGTTATGCAGAGACGGCATTCATCCCAATGAAAAAGGACACGAGATAATAGCCAACTGCCTCATAGAATACATATCCGATTACAAAAAAGAAGTTTTACAAGGAGCTGTTTAACGCATTATATTGAATGAAAAGGCAATATGGGATATACTTTTTCTATGAAAAAAGTATGCCTGCTTATAATTTGCCTTTTTATATTATCCTTTATACTGACAGGTTGTGACAACCAGCCGTGGATTAACATGGTTGACACTTTAATGCAAGGTGATTACAGAAAAGCCAACAAACAGTATGAGAAAATTGAAAAGAATTATGTACATGCGATGAATACATCAGAGTATGTCTATCAATATATTGAAAACATAGTTGCATCATTCAAGCAGGACAAGACCTCATACGAAACCGCGGAAAAGAAACTGAATCTTTTCTCGCTGCTGGAAATGCCGCTGTATAATCTGGAGGATGCAAAAAGCGAAGTTGAAAGAATACAGGCATCAAGAACAGCCTATAATCAAGCAAGGGAGTTGTATCTTGCCGAATTGTATTACGATGCCCATAATAAGTTCAAGCTTGTGGAAATAGATGATTCCAGAAACTATGATAAAGCTCAGGAATATCTCTTAAGCATTGTATATGTGTTGCTTTATAGAGAAGAATACTATAAGGCTGCCGATGTCATCTTATCGGTGGATATAAACAGCAATACGGTACCCAAACTTGCGGAGTATTCGGTAGATCTGGCGATAAGACTTCTGTATTACAAGGATGATATGGATAGAGCTTATGAATTAAATGATAAATTGATAAAACTTCTTATACGCATGGAGCCAGGCGTTAAAGACGCAATTAAGGAATGGTCAAGAAAACTGGAATCAATTTATTCCCGTCCGGAATATGCGGCGGTGTGTATTTCTTTCCTTTCGGACGATATGGAAGACATGTTTTACAAGTTGGAGCAGACCGATTTACGCCTGGAGACACAAAAAACCGATTATGCATTTATTATCCTTAAATCCATCCCTGTTCGTCAGGATACTATAGGGTATATAGCCCCCAGAATGACCGAAATTCTGTATCAATATATCTCACAGGGCAAACCTGACTATGCTCAGTCGGTAGTAGATATAATCTTTTCGGAGATTGATGATGACCGGATGGTTAAGTCTTTGGTGACCTATATACAGGATAATATTAAGAATAAAGAGTATCTCAATAAGATAGATATGACTGTAGGAAAATAGGTTTCTGTTGACAATAGACAAAGTGGTGTATATAATAGGAAAAGTCTCTAAAGCCATGCCGAAGTGGCGGAATAGGCAGACGCACAGGACTTAAAATCCTGCGGTCGAATAGACTGTACCGGTTCGACCCCGGTCTTCGGTACCAGTATGCCGCGGAGTAGAGCAGTCCGGAAGCTCGTCGGGCTCATAACCCGGAGGTCAAAGGTTCAAATCCTTTCTCCGCAACCAATAAAGAGAACAGCCGTATATGTTGATGGCTGTTTTCTTTCTTTATACATATAGCAACAAATTTGCTATATATCCTAAAACATATAACATAGTTCAGATACGGTCAGAATATGCTATTTTTAATAGAATTGCTTGCATACAGATGGTAAAATATGTTTAGTTACTAAATAGAAGATGTGAAATAATAAATGAAGGCGGTGCACGACTTTGCAGGAATCACAAACAACGGAATGGAAAGAACATTAGAAAGATGAATATTTGGCTTGGATTTGCGGTTTTGCTAACAGTACCGGCGGAATTATTGTATTGGGTAGAAGCGATGCAGGAGAAGCTGTAGGCGTGATTAGTGCGAAGAAATTGATGACCGATCTGCCGAATAAAATTCGTGATGCCTTGGGAATTATTGTTGATATTAAGCTTGTTCAGGAAGGCGGAAAAGACTTGATTGAAATCATAGTACCTCCCTATCCTGTTCCGATTTCCTGTAACGGCAGTTATTATGTCCGTAGCGGTGCTACTAATCAACGCCTAAGCGGGAGTGCACTTGAAAGCTATATTTTAAGTAAAAGAGGTGTAAATTGGGACAGTTTACCTATACCCGGTTTTAAAATGGAGAACATCAGTGATAAAGCAGTTGACCATTTTAAAAAATTGGCAGCAAAAAAAGCAGGATTCCTGCTGAGTACTTAGATGAGCCGAATGATGTTCTTTTCAATCGGATGGGTTTGATTAAAAACGGTTATCTGACCAATGCAGCAATGCTTTTATTTTCCGAGAATCCTCAAAGATGGCAACAGGGTGCATATGTGAAGATAGGTTTCTTTCGCAATCACGCAGATTTGGAATATCAGGATGAAATCCATGGACCTTTGATTAATCAGATAGATCGTATTATAGAAGTTGTGCACCTTAAGTATATGAAAGCCAGAATTACATACGAAGGTATTCAGAGAATAGAACGCTATTTTGTTCCGGATGAAGCCTTAAGAGAAGCAATACTGAACGCTATATGCCACAAAGATTATAGCAGTAAGATTCCCATACAGATTAGTGTGTATAGCGATCAGCTTTACATAGGTAATGTCGGTAGGCTCCCTGAGCATTGGACACTTGATGACTTATTGAGTAAACACAATTTCATTCCTTTCAATCCCGATGTTGCCAATGTTTTTTATCTTGCCGGTCACATTGAAAGCTGGGAGCGCGGTATTGAAAAAATTTTTAATGCCTGCAAAACGGAAAATGTACCTATGCCGCAATTTAAGGTACATCCCGGTGATATAATGATTCATTTTACCGCTCCTTACGGTTTTTCCGAATTAGGAGTTAAATATGATATCGGAAGCAAGCAAAATGACCAAGATAGTGACCATGTCAGTGACCAAGATATTAAAGTAAAAGACATACTTGCTTTTTGTACGGTTGAACGGACGCTGGAAAGCATAATGAAATGGTTCGGAATGTCCCATAGAACCTATTTCAGAAGAACATATATCAACCCGTTACTTGAAGAAGGCTTATTGAGAATGACAATTCCGGACAAACCGACAAGTAAGAATCAGCAATATGTAATAACACAAAAAGGATGTGAACTGTCGGAAAAGTAATAGTAAAATATACCCTAAAAGGTATAAATATGTGAAAATAATATATATTATACCCATATAGGTATAATTATTAGCAAAAGTGTTGATATATTACCCTATCGGGTGTAATAGGTGGCTATGGATACTATTGGAAAGTATATAAAACGGAAAAGAAAAGAAGCAGGCTTGACGCAGGTGGAATTTGCAATACGTTCCGGACCGGGACTTCGTTTTATTCGCGAACCGGAGCAGGGAAAAGAGACAGTCAGACTGGATAAGGTAAATCAGGCTCTCGGAATGTTCGGAATGAAAGCGGTTCCCGGAAGAAAGGATGAATGATGCAAGATTCCTACAGAACCGCTTGTGTCCCTGTGCATAATATAGCTTCCGGATAATATGAAATCGGAATCGGAGCAGCTTATAATCGCCGGAATATCGGATTTAACCGAATAAACTTCTTTTGCATATCAGAATAATCTGATTTAACGATTGTATTGTCATATAAGTTACAAATAAGTAATCTTTAAAACGATTGGGTCAGGAAGTCATCGAGGGCTTTGTCAATTTCCTCACCGTGTCCCGTCATCATATGTCCGCCATCGGGGAAAGAAA
>JAKJBR010000046.1:0-8949 GCA_022706885.1 Bacillota bacterium | reverse complement strand
TTTGTGATGTGATTATTGGAGAAATATGCATCTCTCATGGCAAGTTTAAAGCCCTCTTGAGGGAATTTACTTTGTCTTTCGATAAAGTGATTGAAAGATGTGACAATTATCTTGTCTTTGTTGAAAACGGTGATACCCGCATCCCTGTCATCCAAAGGTGTGTCCATTATAATCTCGGGGGCTGTCCAGGTGTGTCCTTCATCATAGCTCCGTGAAAGCAGTACCTTGCCGAACGGGCATACATGCCCTAATCTGCTACCCGAACAAACCGCTAAAAGTTCACCGTTTAAACCTCTGCATACCGAAGGCCATCCGTGATATCCGAATACCGAATCCTTTGAGCGGAATATCTTTATATTTTCGGATTTTGATTTAATCATAGTCTCTACCTCATGTTGAATGATATAAAAATTATACCATAATAACCGTTCATTAAGGCGTATATGCGTGAATAATAAATTTACATCAATATAAATAAAAAATAATCTAAAAACCATATACATGATATATAATCTTGTATAACTGACAAACGCATACATATGTATGTATTGTGAAATGAGGATGAATATATGAGACTGACCAATTTTATTGAAAACGGCAAATTCTATAAGGCCAATTACCACGCACATTCGACAAGAAGTGACGGACAGCTGCCTCAGGAAGAAGCTGTCAATGTTTTTAAAGAGCACGGCTATAATTTCCTTTGTTTATCCGAGCATAATATAGTGACAAAGACCGATAAGTATAACACCGATGATTTTATACTTGTTCCCGGGGTGGAATTACATTCCAATCGCAATTGCCCGCTTACTATCCATCACCTGTTGGGACTTACAACAATGGATAATGATAAGATTTATGACGGTATGAGACTGGAGGATATACCTTTTACCGAGAGTAAGGAATCGTTGCTGAAACTGGAAAAGACATTGCTGGATTTGGACCTTCTGACAGTTTATTGTCATCCCACATGGAGCCGTGTGGAACCTCATCAGTATGATTTCTTAAAAGACACACATATTGTGGAAATATGCAACTGGGGAACGGTATATTCGCAGAATCATGATAATGACCGTGTGTACTGGGAAATGCTGTTAAAACAGGGAAAACAGATATGGGGAATGGCCAACGACGATTCGCACAGAAGAGAACAGTATTGCGGAGGATGGAATATGGTCAAGTGTGAGGAATTTACCGTTGAGTCTATGCTGGACAGTTTAAGAAAGGGCAGTTTTTATGCAACTACCGGCCCGGAAATATATGATTTCTACATAGAGGACGGCTACGGATTTGTTAAATGTTCGGAAGCTAAGACCATAACGTTCGTTACATTGAGCAGATGGGGAAAATGCTATCGAGATCCTGCTGCTAAACTTACCGAAGCTTCATTGAATCTGTCCAGCAGCGCATATATGGTCAGAGTGGAAGTAGAGGATAAATACGGCAATGTAGCCTGGTCCAATCCCATCATGAGAATGGACAGATTTGAGTATTAGTAGTTAGTAAATAAAGACACAAAAAAAGCGGCTATGAAAGCCGCCTTTTTGTGTAGTTTACTTTGCTTATTCGGCTATAAGGCCTGCTACTTTTTCCAATCCGGTATCTTTCTCAACCATAGCAAATACAACAGTGTATGTGCCTGCTTTGAGTACTACGGGGTTTCCGTTCCAGTCCGGTCCTACTGCCGGGGTTTCGGTAAATCCGGGAATCCAGAGAAGATCGGGTGTCAGGGAAGTAACCGGGCCGCTTTCGGGACTCTGTGCCCACCAGTCGGGAGCTTCCTGTCCTTTTGCAACCTGTAACCACTTCATTGTCTGGTTTCCGTCGCAATCCTTAACAGCACCGTTCTCTACATATTGAGCTGTCCAGCCTGCACCGGAGTCGGTGATTACTACGTGCTCAAGGACATAGAGATATTTTGCACCTTTAAGTTGAGCTTTCAGAGCAGCAACACGTGCATCCTTTAAGGAAACAGCGGTCATTCTGAACTGATCTTTTCCAACTGCATCGCCCCATCCGGCGAACTGTCCTGTTACATAATAGTCTTTCTCTGTGTTTTCCAGAACGGTATCAGGTGTGCAAGCGACAAGTGATCCGAGTGCCAAAACCAGTGTCAGAACAATAGCGATAACTTTGATTTTTTTCATAAATTCCTCCTGTTTTTAGTATCTAGTACTACTTATAATGAACAATCCTATTCTATCACAACGATTAATACAGTCAAGGGATTTTAGGCAAATTGTGAAAAATTTGTGAACTTTTCCCTCAGTGTTAATATTTTGTAAACTTTTATCATTTCAGTATAACCGAAGTCATTCCGTCCAGTGTCAGAGTATTCTTTTTTATGCTTGCTTTTCCTTGTCCGATATACCCGCTTATAGAGTTGAATGAAGTACCGGCATTCAAATACGGTGACAAATCAATGGTTATAGGTTTATCGGAAAGGTTATGGAATACTCCTTTAACTACATTATTGTGCTCAACAAGAAATCCTCCGAAAAGGTTATAACCTTCAAAATACAGAGGAGTATAATGTCCCACCGCAATTTCGGGATTTGCCTTTCTTAATGCTAACAGTTTCTTGTAATGAGTGTATAAACTGTCGGCCCGCTTTACCTGTTTCTTAACGGTACCGTTTACCTGTCTTTCAGCAGGGAATGTTGTCCCCGGAGGATCTTTTACGGTATCGTTATCTCCCCACAGCATTGCCAGACGCCTGTTGGCATCGGTTGAAGAGGTGGCTCTGCTTCCGTACATACCTATTTCTTCTCCGTAATACATAAAAGGATTACCCGAAGTAAGTATATACATATTTGCGGCCATATGCATTCTGTACTCTTTGACCGGTAAGTATCCTGCACATCTGTCCATATCGTGATTGGAAATGAAAGGTTTGAGTACAGCATCGGGGTTGGATTTTTCCACATTTTCTTTGTAGCGGCATATGTTTTTGACAAAGTCGTTCAGATTGAATATGCCGTTTACCGTAAGTGCCACCTGTCCGGCCGAGCCCGACATACCGAAATCAAAGCAGTCCAATGCCGCATAATAATCGATTATGCTGGTATTACCTGACCAGTTTTCCGCAACTAAGAATACATCCTCGTCATACTTTTTGCAGGTATCGGCAAACCATTTCCAGAACTCTATGTTACGGGTATCATCGTTCAGATAAACATATTTAACGGCATCCAGCCGGAAACCCTTTACGCCTTTTCCCAGCCAGAACTTGACGATATTTTCAATTTCGTCAAGCACTTCCTTGTTATCCATATTCAGCTCCGGCATGGAAGGGGAGAAGTTGCCTTCGTAAAAATAGTCGACACCGTCGGGGTCTGTTGCAAGCTTATGCCATCCCTTGGACGAATCGGTTGTAATACTGTACCAGTCTAAATATTTATTATCTTTATCTCCCTCTTTAATTGCCTTTTTCAGTTGGGTAAACCATTTGTTGTATTCCGATGTGTGATTGAGAACCAGATCAATTATCACATCAATACCTTTTTCATTGCAAACGGCTATGAGGTTCTCAAAATCTTCCATAGTACCGTAGTTGTAATCAATACTGTAATAATCTACGGTGTCATATTTATGATAGGAACCTGCCTGCATTATCGGCATAAGCCAGATGCCGTCTATTCCGAGACTTTTACCGCTTAAAGGGTTACCGTCATTGAGGTAATCGATACGGTTGATTATTCCCTGTATATCGCCCGTTCCGTCTTTATTGCTGTCGGAGAAACCTCCCACGAATATTTCATAATAAACGCCGGGGATATTATCCGCCGGCATTTGTTCTATTTTTATGGCTTTTTCGCCTCTAAACGCATCAGTACTGCAGGAAACAAGGGTAAGCAGTATTAAGATGCTTAAAAGTATGCATAATATTTTTTTTGTTATGTTTTTCATCATCCTTTTACCGAACCCGCCGTGCTTCCTTCTATGTAGTATTTCTGCAGGTACATAAATAACGCAACTATCGGGATGGCTACACATACACAGCCTGCGGCAAAAACCGTAAACCGGGATGTGTCGACAATCTGTCCGTACATCATGTAATACAACCCGACCGCAACGGTATGCAGATGAGTGTTCTGCTCACCCAGTATAACACGGGCAAATATGAAATCCATCCACGGTCCGGTAAAACTCATTAAAGCGGTATATACAATTATGGGTTTACTTATGGGCAGAATGATGGTAGCGAATATTCGTGCTTCTCCTGCGCCGTCTATGCGTGCCGCTTCAATAAGCGCATTGGGTACGGTATCGAAAAAGCCTTTGCCTACATAAAATCCCAATCCCGCACCTGCCGAGTAGCAGAGTATCAAAGCAAACAGTGTCTGTGTCAGTCCCAGAGCTTTCAAAATGTAGTAAATAGCTATCATGGACATAAATCCGGGGAACAAACCCATTACCATGGCTATGTTCATAAACGGTTTTCTCATTTTGAACTTTACCTTACTCATGACATAAGATACCGACATATTGAGCATTGTGGACAGAATACAGGTGAATACAGCCACAACCAAAGTATTTCTGAACCATACGGGAAAATATGTGTTTGTAAAAAGTATCTTGAAATTATCCCACCCCACCTGTTTGGGCCAGTAGTGGGATACAACAGTACCTACCATCGTTCCGTCGGGATTAAACTCCGTACGGAATGCATTGAGCACTATCCACACTATGGGATAAAGCCATATTAAGCACAAAGCGATGAGGAGAATATATGCACCCAATCTGGAAATTTTCTCACTGCTGGAAAGATTCAAATAATTCGGTCTTATTTTCTTTACCTTTACATTTTCATTTTTTTCACTCATTGGAATGCGTCCTCCTCTTTATAGGATTTGGATCTGCGGTAGGTTATCAGAGTAACCGTCGATGTTAAGAGGAAGGTAAGAATACCTATCACAGCTCCTAAATTGTACTGTTGTTCATCAATGGTAAGTTTGTAAAGCCAGGTAACAAGAAGATCGGTACCTCCCGCAATATATCCGCCGGTAACTTTGGGCATACCGCCGGTCAGGAGATATATGATATTGAAACTTGTAATGTTGCCTATGAATGAGGATATAAGGTAAGGTGTGGTGATGAACACTATGTACGGCATGGTTATTTTCCTTAATATCGTGAACTTGCTTGCACCGTCTATTCTTGCCGCTTCATAAAGGCTTTCGGGTATATTCATAATGGCACCCGATGCCAATAGCATGGAGTAGGGAATACCCACCCACAGGTTTATAAGTATAATGGTTATCCTTGCAATCCACACATTGGGAGCGTTTGCAAGAAAAGACATAGGTTCGCTCATAATTCCTGTTTTAATCAGGAAACTCTGAAGCGGACCGTATTCACCTATAAGGTTTCTCATTGCAAGCAGTGAAATAAACTGCGGTATCGCAATAGTAAGAACGAAAATCGCACGGAATATTACTTTACCTTTGAGCCCTTTCTTGTTGATAAGTAATGCCAACAGTATTCCTCCGTAGTAATTGAGGAATGTCGCAAAGAACGCCCATATAAGAGTCCAGCCTAAAACCGGCAGGAATCGTGCAGCAATTTCTCCCGAAGGATTGGTAAAGAAAGTAGTAAAATTATCCAGTCCCACCCAGTCGAAAAGTTTTAAGCCGGCTTGCCTTTCCTTATCAAAATTGGTAAAAGCTATAAGAATCATGAATAAGGTCGGCAGTAACGTAAATACAACAGCGCCCAGCGTTGCCGGTGTAAGCATTGCAATGTAGAAACGGTTGCCGAACATTTCCTTTAAGTCATGTCTGAATGTTGTGACCTTTCCGTAGTTTTTAAGGTCTTTATCCGCTTTGTAGCTGCTTTTTATCGATGAATTGTATGCAAACAGGTACATAAGTGTAATACCGAATGTGACAACTCCGAAAAGCAGCATCAGCATGGAATTGTCCGCGGGAGTGAAAATATCTCCCTCCTGTGTGCCTAATGTAACGAAGTTTATGAATGCTTTATAGCCCAAAGGCGTGTTGTTGACTTTGGGGCAGGTTACCATGAAGACGACATAACCGACCTGAATAAGAAAGTATATAAGCCCTTTTATTATCTGACCGTGGTATATGTTTCCCGCACCCATTATAAAGTGAGACATTTTGGTGCCTATACTGCCATCCATAAAACGTTTATAGAAATTTACGAAGGGTTGCGCAATTCTTTGAAAAAATCCGCTAATCCCGTATTTTTTCCTGTCCATATTTTAGCCTCCGTTCGACCGACTTTTATTCTCTTTCTCCGGTTTTCCAAATATTCTCAACTTTCTGCAACTGAGCTCTTATGGCATCCGTTGTACCGAATAAGCCGTCTTTGTTCTCCAATATCTCCCTTATAAGATCGGGAGCTCCTTTTGAGTAGTAATAGAATTGAGATGTAGGAGTACCGAAGGGCTGGGGAATACCGTAATCGAACATATCCAGCTGTCTTGCAGCCAATTCGGTTTCCAGATTGTCGGTCTGCATGGAGGCAAATTCCTTGACGGCATTCTTGTATGCGGGAAGATTGGCGCATTCGATGAAAGACTGTTCCTGTACTTCCTTGCTTGTCAAGAAAAGCAATATGTCTTCCAGATAATCGGCTTTATCGCTTCCTTTTTTCATGACAAAGACTTTACAGTCGGCAAAGGTACCGCTTCTGTATACCGTACCCGCCTTGACATTTGTTCCCTTGACATCCTCCGCTGTCAATGTAAAGGAAGGAAGTGTGGCTATTCCGAGATTTGCTCCCAGGGCAGCTTTTGCCGCATTGAATTTCCATGCACCGGTTATGACACCTAAGGAAATCTCGTCTCTTAACTCTATTTCCCATCCCGAGTCGGTAGGCATCTTGGCGCCGTTAGCACCGGTAAAGAACCGTTGGCCCCACTGCATTATTGCCACCACTTCATCGGAAGTAAAATTACAGTTTTCGGTAATGCCGTCTTCATACAATACGGTAGGCATTTTTTTGGTCGTTTCATTTTTTGCAAGAACCAAAAACGAATTATTAAATCCGTCCGATCCCGTAAGAGAGACCGACTGCATATTATGTTTTTTTGCAGCCGCCCATATTCCTTCCCATGTTTTAACATCGTCTTTTGTCAGATATTTGGTGTTATACATCAGGATAAGCGACTGTGCGATATACGGAATGCCGAAGGTGTATGTTGTGCCTTGTACATTCATATCGATAACATCCAGAAATGCCTGAGGATTATCGGATTTTATCTGATTCAATAATGCCTGGCTTCTGACCGGAGCTATTGCCGATGCACCTGCCGTAAGTTTGGGCAGATTGTCATGCGCAATGGTAAAGATATCGGCACCGGCATCTATATCATCCAGCACCTTTGATGCTGCCGAACCGGTGTCCACTCCCTGCACCGCAATCTGGTAGGGGAAATCTTCACCGGTCTTGGTTTTGTAATTTTCCACATACTCCGCCATTTTGGCAGTGTAAAAATCTACCGATTCCACACCCACCCAGATGGTGAGGGGGTTGGCTTTTTTTGCGCATCCGGCAAATAATGCCGCAATCATACATAAGGCCAATAGCAATGCCAATGACCTGAACGCTTTTATTTTTCTCATATTCACTCCTCCTGAAAAATACAAATCTAATTGATTTTATGTTCTATTAACATACAAATTATACATCCATTGAATAGTAGGTGTCAAATATTGTTACAGTTTTAATTTACAATTACTTTAAGAGAAATTTATATAAAAAAAGAGTAAGATAATCGTTTTTCAAATTAAAGAAAGCAGGGCCGCCACATCAAAAACATCGGTAATGAGGTACAGAGTGACTATGGATACCAGTGTGGAAAAAGCCACGATTGAAGAAGCAAGTTTCTCGTCATTATTGTATTTCATTGCCAATATTCCCGTTATGGCCGCAGACGGCATGGCATTTATAACGAATACTACATAAACGGATATTGCGGGTATTGACGGAAACAGAAAGAATATCAGCACGAATGCGGGTATTATCAACAAACGCAAAGCCGTCACCAGGTATATCTCCTTTACTTTCATTATCTCCTTAAAGTTGACCTGTGAAAGTGTGGCTCCTATGAGAAGCATGGAAAGAGGGGTAGTCAGTTCACCCATCATTTTCAAAACCGTTCGTATTGTATCGGGTATTTCCCAACCTGTCAGCATGAAAATGACGGCGATTACCACTGCAACAAGACAGGGATTAAGCATTTTTTTCAGAGAGTCTTTAAATTTACCCGATTTAGTGAACAGTGAGATGCCGTATGTCCATGTGAAAACATGGAAAATCATCTGAAATATTGCACCTAAGAATAAGCCTTTTGCACCTAAAATGGAGTTAAGTACGGGCAATCCCATATAACCGGCATTGGAAAAAACCATGGCAAATCTGGGAACCGCTTTTTTGAATATAAGCTGAGCCAGCAGAATGGAAAAGAAGAAAGTTGCAACCGACATTATAGTCAACCACATTGCTTCGTTTGTAGTCTGTCGGTCAAACTCCAGATTGCTGGATACGACTATGAGCATGGGCATGGAAACATTTATGATAAGAAAAGAGATTGCATTCCTGGATTCGGAATTTAATACTTTCATCTTTCCTAAGAGCAGCCCTATTAACATGATAATAAAAAGAACTATAACCATAATATCGGTATTATATATCAAAAAACTTTACATGCAACATCAATAAGCTTATCTCTCATCAATATCCACATATTTGCTGCGGTCGGCAACCGCGATATATGCGGGACGTATTATCTTGCCGTTATTGGCCAATTCTTCTATCCTGTGAGCCGACCAGCCCAAAATTCTGGAGATTGCAAAAATAGGTGTATATAATTCTTCGGGAATATCCAGCTGTCTGTAAAGATATCCGGAGTAATAATCAACATTTATAGCGATGTTACCTGTGACATTCCGCTTTTTCTGTATTACTTTAGGAGCTATG
>JAKJBR010000111.1:0-1890 GCA_022706885.1 Bacillota bacterium | reverse complement strand
TAATGTTATCAGTAAAAGAACTAATTTGCATAAAGTATTTGTTTTCATGTCTACCTCGAAGTAAGTATTAATGATGATATAACAATTATAATATAAGCAGAATATATTAATAAACTGTGAACAAATTAAGAACATTACATGAATTCTTTACCGTTCCGCTCGACATGTACACGCAGCACAGGTGTACTTAACCCAAGATAAGTGAAATACCGAGATATTTTCTTAGATATACAGAACGACATTGAAATATCTTAAATTTCGGATTTCTCTATCTGTTCATTTTTATTTGCCTTGCCTGTAAAATCGTGGTAAAATATCTTTTAGGCTGAATATTCGGCAGTAATGATAACTGACCTTGAAAGGAGATATCGTGGTTACATTAAACTTTGAAAAACGTGAAAAGAATTTAAAAGGAAGACAACTTAGAAATAAAGGCATAATACCGGCGGTGCTTTACGGAAAGCATCTGGAGGAATCGGTTTGCTTACAGCTTCCCGTACATGAAGCCGAGAGATTTCTGCAATACAATTTCATCGGTTCAAAAGTGGAAATAGTGATAGGTAAAGAAAAGTATATGGCGGTACTGAAGGAAGCCACATACACTCCCGGTGCCAATAAACTGGAGCATTTAAGCTTTCAGGCCTTGGTAGCCGGAGAGGTTGCAAGAAGCGTAGCCAGAGTCATAATCAGCGGAAGAGAAAGAATAAGAGAAGGTGTGCTCATTCATATGCTGGATGAAATAACATACAGCGCCCTTCCTGCAGATTTTGTTGACCGTGTGGAAGTGGATGTTTCGCAAATGAAACCCGGTGATGTGTTGACGGTGGAGGAACTTGATATAGCAAAGAATGAAAAAATAGAATTGGTTACACCGCCGGACAGCGTTGTTGTTACCGTAACGGTACCTAAGGTATATACGGAAGATGAGGAAGCTGAAGCTGCGGATGTTGAGGAGCCTGCTCTTGTATCCGATAAGGAAGAGGACTGAACAATTAATTAATCATGTTTTAAAGGAGCTGTTAAGAAATTTCTAACAGCCCCTTTTTTTATGTTCGTTTATGTTATAATCTAACGGTAGAAAGGGTTTTAAATGAAGTACCTCAAACCGATATCTCTAATAGTGTTTATATTATGCGCAGCCGTACTGATGTATGTTATTATTACTTATGAAACAAAAGTTGAGTATGTCGTATCGGGAGAAACAATTATTTCCTGCAAGACAAATGCCAAACACCCCGTTATACCGGCATCAATAGATAACAAAGCGGTTGCCTCAATAGGAAACAGAGCTTTTTGCGATAACTCCTCCATGATAACCGTTAAATTGGATGACGGCATTATAGAACTCCAGGATGAATCTTTCTATAACTGTTCCGCTTTAAGAGAAGTATTTATCCCTAGATCGGTTACTTATATAAGTCCGACGGCTTTTAGTGAGTGTCCCGAATTTGCGAAAATAGAGGTGGATCAGGGCAACAAAATATATAAGTCATTTAACGGTGTACTGTTCAAGGACGGCATGTCGGAAATAGTGTATTTCCCCGTTTCGTTTATGAGAACGGAATACTATATAGCACACGGAACAAGAATAATCGGAGAAAAGGCTTTTTACAAAAGCCCGCTTTACACGGTTCATATACCGGATACTGTAACATATATACAAGATTATGCTTTTGCGGAGAGCAGCGATATGAAAAGTGTAACTCTGCCCGCCAATCTTATATATCTCGGAGAGAATGTATTTCTGGGAAACGGCAAACTGCGCACTATTACAATAGGTACCGGTGTAGAAATTCAGCCCAATTCCGTAGACGGCATTTCCTTTTACGAACAGTATCAACTTTACGGAGCGGGCACATATTTGAAGACCGGCAATAATATATGGGAGTA
>JAKJBR010000012.1:0-38358 GCA_022706885.1 Bacillota bacterium | reverse complement strand
TGCTTGACAGCCATAGAATATCATTCAAATTGAAATATTTCAACGATTTTATGTCTTTTTTAACACTTTATCGGTAATTCGCTTTTTTGGGTTATGTAAGAACGGAACTTAGTTATGCAATCTACCTTTTTCCGTTATAAGCCGTAAAAATATTATAGTTATCACTTGAAAGATAAATCTTTAATGCGGAAACTATATCATAATCGTCATCGCATATAAGTATGTTGTACATGGCTGTCTCCTTCACTTACTATTTTGCCCTATAAATGTTTAAGGAAAAAGCCTTAATATCATTAATATTTTATTAAGATTCTAAAAACCCGCATTTACCTCGTCATATCGGCTTATAACAACCTTGTTTTGGGCATAAGATTGTTTAACATCGATTATTCTCTGGTTTTTGGATCCTTTGTAGGCAAGCCGCTCGTCTTTCTGCTCCAGCACAAAAGGGCCGTCTACCAGGACATCGACATAGTCGAGAAGAGCTTTTTTGTTTTTATCCTTCAGCAACTGCTCGTATGTGTAACCGGAAAATGCCCACACATTGAGACCTTTATCTATTGCCGATTTTACGATGGGTATCAAAGCTTCCGGTTGCAAAAAAGGCTCACCCCCCGAAAGGGTGATGCCTTTTTGTATCTTAGACTCCTCTATAAATTTAATTACATTATCTACATCTTCCGAAAACCCGCCGTTCAAATCGTGAGTGTCGGGATTGTGGCATCCTTTACAGTTATGTAAACATCCCTGTGTCCAAATGACAATTCTTAAACCGGGTCCGTCCACAGTACTGTCTCTTGTGCACTTACCGGACAGTCTTATCTTATGCATGTTTGACCCTGTCTCTTTCCTCTGCGGCTTTTGAATCATTGAAATTATCCAGTGTTCCGACAAGGTATCCCGTTATCCTGCGTATTCTTTCGAACTTGGGACCGTTCTTCTCTTCTCTTTTGCAGCTGGGGCAAACGGAATTTTGTATAACACCCGTATAACCGCATATCGAGTCTCTGTCTACCGGATGATTTATGCTTCCGTATCCTATATTACACTCTTTCATATATCGTATAATATCCTCGAAAGCTTCCAGATTCTTCAAAGGATCTCCGTCTATTTCCACATAAGATATATGACCAGCATTGGTAAGTGCGTGGTAAGGTGCTTCCTTTTGCAGTTTGTCATAAGCGGATATTTTATAGGATACCGGTATGTGGAAGGAATTGGTGTAGTACTCTTTGTCGGTTATTCCTTCAATGGTTCCGTAAATCTTTTTATCCAGCGCGGTGAATCGACCGGATAATCCTTCAGCGGGGGTAGCTATCAGTGAGAAGTTCAAAGAATGTTCTTTCATAAACTCATCACATCTTTTTCTCATATGGCGGACTATTTGCAACCCCAGCTCCTGAGCTTTTTCACTTTCTCCGTGGTGTTCGCCTATAAGAGCTTTCAGGCACTCTGCAAGTCCGATGAAACCTATTGTAAGGGTTCCGTGTTTTACAACAGTCTCAAGGGTATCCTCCCAACCCAGATTCTCCGATCCCATCCACAGATGCTGACCCATGAGGAACGGGAAGTTCTTAACTTTCTTGCTGCCCTGTACCACCAGTCTTTCCAGAAGCTGCTGCTTTACCGTCTCCATCTTATCGTCAAGATCCTTAAAGAATCCCGCTTCATCGAATTTACCTTTCAGCACCACTCCGTGCTTAAGACCCAGTCTCGGCAGGTTTATGGATGTGAAAGAAATATTTCCTCTTCTGGTTACCACCTCATCACCGTTTATATTACCCAATACCCTTGTACGGCATCCCATGTATGTAACTTCGGTATCGGGGTTGCCCGGTTTATAATATGAGATGTTGAACGGAGCATCTATAAACGAAAAGTTGGGGAACAGCCTTTTTGCGGAAACTCTGCATGCAAGCTTGAATAAATCATAATTCGGATCTTCCGGATTATAGTTTACACCTTCTTTTACCTTGAATATGAGTATGGGGAATATCGGCGTTTCGCCGTTGCCCAAGCCCGCATCGTGAGCAAGCAGAAGATTCTTGGTTACCATACGTCCCTCGGGGGATATGTCGGTACCGAAGTTGATGCTGGAAAACGGTACCTGTGCTCCCGCTCTCGAATGCATGGTGTTGAGATTGTGTACTATTCCTTCCATAGCCTGAAATGTTCTCTTGTCGGTTTCCGCTAAAGATTCACTGTAAGCAAACTTATTAATCTTATCCAGATCTTTGGTTTTGACTTTTAATTCTTTTACCAGGAATTCGTTGAATTTCTTCAGATACTCGCTGTGCATTTCTATCTTTGCATACAGACCGACCTGTTTCTCGAACTCCTTTATCTTATCATCACAATCCGGTGCTACATTGCCGTAAATAATCTTCATGGCTTTTATGGTATTGCTTCTGTAAGTTCTTCTGAATGTCTTTGCAACACCGTCCGCAAGATAATAGTCAAATGCCGGTATGCTTTGTCCGCCGTGCTGATCGTTCTGATTGCTTTGTATTGCTATTGCAGCCAGTGCGGTATACGAGGCTATATCCTGAGGTTCACGAAGATGTCCGTGACCTGTGGAAAATCCGTGTTTGAAAAGACGGGAAAGATCAATCTGACAACATGTAAGGGTTCCCATGTTATAAAAGTCCAGGTCGTGAATATGGATATCTCCCTCTTCGTGCATCTTGGTGTGTTTGGGATCCAACAGATTGGTCTTGCAGAATTCCTTCGATACGGCAGATCCGTACTGAAGCATGGTGCCCATTGCGGTATTGCCGTCTATGTTGGCATTCTCTCTTTTTAAATTGCTTTGATTTGCCTCATGAAAGGTTATTTCCTCAATAGCCTTCATCAGACGTGTCTTCATGGACCGCGCTTTACTTCGCGCTTCCCTGTACAGAATATACTTCTCGGAGGTTTTGGCATGACCCTCTTCAATAAGTACTTTTACTACCGCATCCTGAACATCCTCAACTGTAGGAATTGTTTCAATGAATCTTCGATTGAGCAATTGCACGACCTTCTCGGTCAACTGTTCTGCAATTGTGAAATCGGCTTTGGTGTTTTCTTCTTTAGCTACCGCTTCTGCGGCTAGGAATATAGCTCTGGTGATTCTAAAAGACGAAAAGCTTTCCTCCCGGCCATCGCGTTTGATAATTTTCGTAATCATGACCCTCTCTCCCAATATGTAGTATGTTTAGTGTGAATATAAACACAACAGTTAGTTATTAGTATATTGCTACCCTTTTTGTTTTGCAATAGCGATTTTACAAAAATTTAAGAATTTACATGTTAATTTTTAAACGAAACAAATTTTGTTTTTTTTATCCCGCAATAGTGTTGCTAAACTGTCATTTATTTACATTGTTTGTATTTCGGTCATATAATCTCCAAGACAGCTCGGCAAATTGCTCCATGGACAGAGCTTCGGCTCTGGCATCCGCCCTTACACCCATCTGTATAAGTATATCTTCCGTCTCATTTTTGCTTATATCAAATATAGGCATTGCCGCTATGCAGTTGGAAAGTTTTTTTCTTCTTTGGGAAAATGCCGCCCTTACCACCGAAAAGAAGAACTCTTCCGACGGTACATCCACCGGCGGTTTTTCCCGTTTTATAAACTTCAATACCGTACTATCCACTTCCGGTGCGGGAATGAAACTTTCCGGCGGAACATTCACTACGAATGATGCAACATATCTGTAACCCACGTATATTGTGAAACTTCCGTATATCCTGCTTCCCTCTGATGCGCATAATCTGTCCGCAACTTCCTTCTGCATCATAAAAACCATTACATCGGGCGGGTTTTCTTGCTCCACGAATTTAGATATAACCGGAGTGGTTATATAGTACGGAAGATTGGCTACTGTTTTATATCTGCATTCTTTATCAATAATATCGTTAATATCGGTTTTCAGAATATCCTTATTTATTATTTCTACATTATCATACTTTGCCAAAACGGAAGTGAGGGGTTTTATAAGATCGATATCGGTCTCCACGGCATAAAGCTTTTTACATAAAGGAGCAATAAGTGCCGTTATGGCACCGGTACCCGCACCCACTTCAATTACAATATCCTCTTTACAAAGATTCAGTGCTTCCACTATCTTTAAAGCTATAGTTTTGTCGGTTAAGAAATTCTGTCCCAAAGCTTTCTTCGCTCTTACATAATCAGGGAGAGGTATGATGTTGTCTGTATTCTTCATGTTGTTTCCAATGTCTGTTTGTATTTTTCCGCTTTTTTAAATAGTCTGAAACTGTTTTCCCACAATTGTTCCAAAAGTCTTTCATACGATATCTTCTTGACCTCAGCCATTTTCCTTGCAATATATATCAGATTTTTAGGCTCATTTCTGGTCCCTCTCAAAGGTTCAGGTGACATATACGGACAATCGGTCTCCAGCAGCAGCCTGTCCAAAGGGATGACCTCCAATGCTTCAACGGCTCTTTTAGCATTTTTGAATGTAATAACTCCGGTAAAGGAAATATACATATCTAAGTTAAGAAGTATTTTTGCGCTCTCGGCACTTCCCGAATAGCAGTGCATTACCCCTTTTATATCTTTACCGTAGGAAGATAAGATATCAATTGTATCTTTATGTGCTTCTCTGTTATGAATTATCACGGGTAAATCCAGTTGTTTTGCCAAATCCAGCTGTTTTACAAAAACCTCCCGTTGTACCGTTCGGTCGCAAAAGTCATAGTAATAATCCAGACCGATCTCACCGATTGCAAGTATTTTCTCATCGGAAGTAAGTTCCTTAAGTATACTGACATCTTGATCCCTGAAATCCGCTCCGTTATGAGGGTGTACTCCGACGGAGCCGAATACTCTTTCATGTTGCTGTGCCAGCATAACGGCTTTCTTGGAAGATTTCATGTCGTCGGAAACATTGAGAACGGCCAATATGCCGTTCTCTAAAGCTCTTTGTATAACTTCATTTCTGTCTTGGTCAAACTGTTCTGCAAGAAGATGAGCGTGTGTTTCAAATATCATTTTCTTTTCAGCGCCATTACATTCTTTGCTTTAATGGCTATATCTTCCGCCGTCAGACCGTAAAGTTTCAAAAGTTCATTAGGTTTTCCCGATTTTCCGAATTTGTCTTCAATTCCTATTCTTTTAACCGGAACGGGGTACTCTTCGCTTAAAACTTCACATACCGCGGAACCCAGTCCGCCGATTATGGTATGTTCTTCGGCAGTCACAACGGCACCCGTTTCTTTTGCCGCTTTAACAATTATTTCCCTGTCAATAGGCTTTATGGTGTGTATGTTTATTACCCTTGCCAAAATACCCTGAGCCTTTAACATCTCATAAGCTTCCAGAGCGGAACCTACCATAAGTCCCGTTGCTATTATTGTTACATCGCAGCCGTCTTTAAGTTGTACACCTTTACCCCAGGCAAATTCGTATGAGTTATCATATATATCTTCCACCGGCAGTCTTCCTAGACGTAAGTATACCGGTCCGTCATAATCTATTATTGCTTTTACCGCCTGTTTGGTTTCTCTTCCGTCACACGGCTGAATTACCGTCAGGTTGGGTAATGCCCTCATTACCGCTATATCCTCGATTGCCTGATGAGTTGCACCGTCCTCTCCTACCGATATACCCGCATGAGTTGCAGCTATCTTGACATTAAGCCTGGGATAGCACACCGAGTTTCTTATCTGCTCGGCAGCTCTTACCGCTGCGAATATGGCAAAAGAACTGGCAAATACTATCTTGCCGCATGTGGCTATACCCGCTGCGGAGGATATCATGTTGGCTTCGGCAATTCCCGTATTGAAGAATCGCTCGGGATACAATTCCTGAAACTTGGCCGTCATGGTGGATTTGGACAAATCGGCATCAAGTACTATTATTCTTTCATTGCTTCCGTATTCCGCTAACGCTTCACCGTAAGCCGCTCTTGTAGCTTTTTTCATTTTTAATTTACACCCCCAGACTTTCTATATACGCATCCAGCTCGGCAATGGCTATATCCCTTTGTTCCTGATTGGGAGCCTTTCCGTGCCATTCATATTTATTTTCCATATATGATACACCCTTACCTTTAATTGTTTCCGCAACAATCATGGTAGGTTTACCTTTGGTCCTTTTGGCTTTTTTAATTGCCTTATCTATCTGATCCATATCATGTCCGTCAATCAGAATAACGCTCCAACCGAAAGCCTCAAACTTGGCAACAACCGGTTCGGGTGACATTACTTCCTTTATGTCTCCGTCTATCTGTAAACCGTTATGGTCCAGAAAAGCCGTAAGATTGTCCAGTTTGTAGTGGGCTGCATACATCATAGCTTCCCATACCTGCCCTTCCTGCAGTTCTCCGTCGCCCAATACGGCATAAACCCTGTAATCCTTTTTATCCAGTTTTCCCATCTGGGCCATACCGCATGCCGCACAGATTCCCTGCCCGAGCGAGCCTGTAGTCATATCCACTCCCGGAACATCTTTCAAAGACGGATGTCCTTCTAAATAACTGTCGGCTTGACGGAATGTAAAAAGGTCTTCTTTGGGTATATATCCCTTTTCCGCAAGTACCGAATACAATACCGGTGCCGCATGTCCTTTTGAAAGTACAAATCTGTCTCTGTCGGGATCTTTGGGCTTGGAAGGATTGACATTCATGTGTTTGAAATACAGAACCGTCAGTATATCCGCACAGGATAATGATCCGCCCGGATGGCCGCTTCCGGCTGAGAAAACCGCTTCAATAATGCCTTTTCTGACATCGGCTGCCTTCCTTTTCAATTTTAGCAATAATTCCTGTTCCATTAACAACTCCTTTTTACTGTTTATATATGCAATTTACGAAGATTATACCTTTATTACCTAATGCGGTAATTATATCATCTCATAACTCTTTGTCAAAGGCTCCGAACCCTTCTCCCAACACCTGGTGTGCGGTAGTAACTATTAAAAATGCTTTGCTGTCCAATTCTTTAACTAATTTCTTCAAGGCGGGAAGCTGTCGGTTTTTTACCACGCAGAAGAGAGTCTCCCTGCTCTGCTTGAAATACATGCCCCGACCGGCAAATCCCGTGACTCCTCTACCTATGTCGTTTATAATGGCATCGGCTATCTCTTCGCTCTTATCCGACATGATATAGACTGCTTTGGCAACATTTGCACCGTCAAGAATAAGGTCAATCACCTTCATGGAAACAAATATGGTAATTACCGAATATAGTACAAGTAATAAATTTTTGAATACGATTAGTGACATCAAAACCGATACGCCGTCAAACATAAACATCAATGTGCCTATGCTGTAGTGTATACCTTTTCTTCTCATAATCTCCGCAAATAAATCCGAACCGCCGGTGCAGGAATTGCGTGTAAAGACTATACCCAATCCCAGACCCATAAGTGCTCCTCCGAAGAAACAAAACAGCATAAGATCGGGTATATTACCGCTTTCAATTGTTATCTTTTTGGAAACTTCCGATAACCACTTTGCGGTGACATCGACTGCAACGGTGTACATCACGGTGGCATACAATGTTCTTATCATAAATCTCTTTCCTATTATTCTATAACCTATTAAAAAAAGAGGAAGGTTGAGAATGGCTACCAGAACACCGACCGGCACCTTATTGTTAAAAATATAATACAATACGGTGGCTATACCGGAAACTCCTCCCGAGTGTATCTTGTACGGAACAAAGAAAAGATTTACCGCCGCAGCGGAAATAACCACCCCTACAGTCATAACAATGTAATCAGCAATCTTAGGCCATGCAACCTTCAGTTTTTCTTTCATTTCATATACTCTCCCGCTTTCTCCAACACTTTCTGTTTATCCGCATAAGTCATTGTCGTGTTCTCATACTGTAAAGCTTTAATATACAATTTCTTTGCCATCTCCTTATCGCCGTTCTTTTCATAAGCCAGCGCACTGTAGAAATATGCATCCTGTGATGATGCCCGGAATTTTTTGTTGCTGCTTATAAGTTTGTTCGCAGCGGAAAGAGCTTTGTCATACTCTTCATTTATACAGTGCACAATGAGAAGATTTTCCACCGCTACCGGATTGCTCTCAAGATATTCATAACCCTTCAGGGCGGCTTCCTTTGCCTTTCCAATATTACCGGAAAAAATGCACAGTTTGGCATATACGTTGTAATACCATTGATTGCGCATGGTCTCATCCATCGATTCCACATGAGCAAGTGCCGCAATAAGGTTTTTATCCCTTTTCCATATAAGCACCGCATTACAAAGCATCAGCGATGTGGCGGCTTTGCCTACCGGCTTCATGCTTTCCAGTGCCTTAAGTACCTGTTCGGCCTGATCATACTCGCCGAGCAATATAAGGAGGTATGCGTATGATGCGACAATGGGCGGTTCCTTTACTTTTACTTCATATGCCTTTTTATAGTACTTTCTTGCCTTCTTTAAATTACCTTTTACATAATACTTTATGGCTATATATGAATATATCTTGGATAATCCGATTATTATCCTATATATAAAGTAAAAAACGGCAAGCACCAGCGCTTCTATTGTCGAGTTAAAGATAATAAGACCGAGAATAAAAATCGGAACAATTATGTTAATGGTTTTTATTACAGATTTATTCTTCACAAATCCCTCTTTCCTGCCCCTAAATTATATATCATCGGCCGCTCTCTTTACAACAGAGAAACCACTGGGTAATTAATCGGACAGTAAAAATTTTGCTATTGAAACATATGTTCGTATATTGTATAATACGCTCGTACCCTGACTCTGATGTCAGCAATCAAATCTTAGCAAGAAAAGATCCGCTCCCCTCGGATTTTTTCTTTTTTAAAACTATTTTACAGTGCTTTCCCGTTACTGATACCCTCCGATATATATAAGGCATCACTATACTGGTATTAAATTATATCTATGATATAATTGCCTCTAAGCGAAGGTAATAATAATGAAATCTTTAAAAGAACTGTACAGAATAGGAAGAGGTCCGTCAAGCTCTCACACAATGGGACCGGACAGGGCGGCAAGAAGGTTCGGAGAGGAACATCCCGATGCCGAAAGATTTGAGGTGACTTTGTACGGCTCGCTGGCAAAAACAGGATTGGGTCATATGACCGACAAGGCGGTAAAAGAGGCTTTGCCCGATAAACCGGTTAAAGTACATATAGATACCGTCACCGAAGATCTGCCTCATCCCAACACCATGGATTTTGTGGCTATTAAAAATAACGAGGTAGCGGACAAGTGGAGAGTGATGAGCATAGGCGGCGGAGCCATAAGAATCGAGGGCAAACCATACATGGACTCTCCCGATTTCTATAAAGAAAAGAATTTTACAGAGATTAAAAAATATTGCGAAAAACACCACTTAAAGCTTTATGAATATGTCGAGCAATGCGAAGGACCGGAAATATACAATTATCTGGAAGATGTTTGGCATCATATGAAATTGTCCATTAAAGAGGGACTCAGTGCCACGGGAATACTGCATGGCGGATTAAAACTTCAGCGGAAAGCCCGGTACCTGTACAGACAGAGGCACATGGATGAAAGTCCTTCCACCAGAGAAAACCGCATTGTCTGCTCTTATGCTTTTGCGGCATCGGAACAAAACGCCGGCGGAGGTATTGTAGTAACGGCGCCTACCTGCGGATCCTGCGGGGTGTTGCCTGCGGTACTGAAATACATGCAGGAAAAAAACGGCTATTCCAACAGGGATATTTTGAGAGCTCTTGCTGCGGCGGGAGTTATAGGAAATGTAATAAAAACCAATGCTTCCATATCCGGTGCCGAATGCGGATGCCAGGCGGAAATAGGAACGGCATGTTCCATGGCATCGGCGGGACTTGCCGAACTCTTCGGCATGGATCTGGATCAGATTGAATATGCGGCGGAAGTCGCAATGGAGCACCATCTGGGACTTACCTGCGACCCTATAATGGGTCTTGTACAGATTCCTTGCATTGAAAGAAATGCCGTTGCCGCAATGAGAGCAATCAACTCGGTAAGCCTTGCCAACTTTCTTACGCATACAAGGAAAATATCCTTCGATATGGTTGTGGATACCATGTATGAAACGGGAAGGGATCTCTTCAGTAAATACAGAGAAACTTCCGAAGGCGGACTGGCAATTAAGTATTCCGAAAAAAAAGGAAACAAGTTATACACAACATAAAAACCGCTGTTTGTCCGGTTGTCGTGTTTTTAAAATCCCTGTTGACAACCGTTTGTGCTTTTAGTATACTTCAAAATGCTGTAACACCGTGGGAGCATAGCTCAGCTGGGAGAGCATCTGCCTTACAAGCAGAGGGTCATAGGTTCGAGCCCTATTGCTCCCACCATCATGCTGGTGTAGCTCAGCTGGTAGAGCAGCTGATTTGTAATCAGCAGGTCGGGGGTTCAAGTCCGTCCACCAGCTCCACAGATATGAGAAACGTCTTTTTGTCCCACAGGTAAGAGGCGTTTTTTTAATATCACGAAATATATCCGTTTGACCAAAAAGCATACATGGTGATAAAATCCGAGAAGTTGAAGGACAATGAAATGAGAAAAAATTTCCATGTACTTATAAAGCCGGCTTCTTCTCTTTGCAATATGAATTGTAAATATTGTTTTTATGACGATGTAAGCAATAAAAGAAAGATAAAGTCCTACGGGATAATGTCTCAAGATATTTCACATAAAATAATAGACCGGGCACTGCAGGCTTGTCCCGAGGGAGAAATAACCTTTTCCTTTCAGGGCGGAGAACCCACTCTTGCAAAATTAGATTTCTTTCTTGATTTCACGGAATACGCACAACAGGCAAAGACTGAAAAAATAAAGTACATGTATTCAATACAGACAAACGGCTTACTTATAGACGAGACATGGTGCAGGTTATTCAAAGAGCATGACTTTCTGGCGGGCGTATCGCTTGACGGATTAAAAGAAGCACATGACAATCTCAGAAAGGACAATTTTCAAAAAGACACCTTCAACAGAGTAATGAACGGTATTAATCTGTTAAAAAAATACGAAGTTACATTCAACATACTTACGGTTGTTAATAAATATAACGTAAGACATCCTCAAAAACTTTGGAACGCATATGAGAAGAACGGATTTGATTACATTCAGTTAATCCCCTGCCTTTCATCTTTAGACAACACAAATTGCAATCAACCGTATGCCTTGGAACCGAAGGCATATGCGGATTTTTTAAAAACTTTCTTTGATATATGGTTACAGAAGTATTTGCAGGGAAAGTATGTAAGTATAAGAGTGTTTGATAATCTGGTAAAAATGTGTGCGGGATATCCTCCCGAGCAATGCGGAATGACGGGATTCTGCCAGGCGCAATTTGTCATTGAAGCCGACGGCTCGGTCTATCCTTGCGATTTTTATGTACTGGACGATTTTAACGGCGGAAATATTAACACTCAGGATTTTGACTCTATATTGAATTCCCATAACTTCAAAAAATTCCTTAAAGACAATTCCTCATACAACCCCGTGTGTTATAACTGTGAGGTTAAAAACTACTGTAACGGAGGATGCAGAAGATACAGATATTTCTACTTCCAAACAAACGATTACTGCCCGCAGAAAGATTTTCTGATACATGCTTTGCCTGTATTAAAGAAGATAGCAGTCTCGTTAAGATAAAGAAAACATAAACAGAATTTTTTCACACTATATGTTAACCTTTGACAAAGAGCATTGCGGCTGATACTATAAAAATATCTTTTTTAAAGCAATTATAAAACATTTATCAAAAGGCAGGAGGCATATGAAAAACTATTTAAAAACCATTCCGAAGATTAAATTCAAGGGATCAAAAAGTACCGATCCTTTCTCTTTCAGATTCTATAATCCGAACGAAGTTATTCACGGAAAATCCATGAAAGAACATTTGCGATTTGCAATGAGTTACTGGCACACGCTGTGCGGAACAGGTGTGGACATGTTCGGTTCGGGAACCGCCGACAAATCTTTTTCAAAGAAAGAAGGAACATTGGCTCATGCAAAGGCAAAAGCCGATACGGGTTTTTTGCTTATGAACAAGCTTGGAATCGGATTTTTCTGTTTTCACGATGTGGACATTGCGCCTGTCGGTGAAACACTGGCCGAGACACATACCAATCTGGATATAATGGCCGATTACATCAAAGAAAAAATGGACAGCACCGGTATTAAATGCTTGTGGGGAACGGCTAATCTGTTCAGCCACCCCAGATTCATGCACGGTGCCGCTACCGCTCCCAATGCCGATGTTTTCGCTTATGCGGCAGCTTCCATAAAAAAAGCGATGGATATAACCAAGAAACTTGACGGACAGGGATATGTTTTCTGGGGCGGACGCGAAGGATATGAAACTCTTCTGAATACCGACATGAAACTGGAGTTGGATAATCTGGCACGTATGATGCATATGGCTGTGGATTACAAGAAGAAAATTAAATTCAACGGTCCCTTCTACATAGAACCCAAGCCCAAGGAGCCTACAAAACATCAGTATGATTTTGATGCGGCATCTACTATATCATTCCTTAGAAAATACGGATTGGAAAAGCATTTCAAACTAAACATTGAAGCCAATCATGCAACTCTTGCGGGACATACATTCGAGCATGAGTTAAGAACTGCGGCAATAAACGATATGTTCGGATCCATTGATGCAAATCAGGGAGATATGTTGCTGGGATGGGATACCGATCAGTTCCCTACCGATGTATACAATGCA
The DNA here is from genome assembly GCA_022706885.1 of Bacillota bacterium. Taxonomy (GTDB): domain Bacteria; phylum Bacillota; class Clostridia; order DUPQ01; family DUPQ01; genus DUPQ01. Next base: position 25,663 of record JAKJBR010000012.1, on the reverse strand, counting down.
GTATATTGCATGCTGGAAGTAATAAAAGCGGGGGGATTCACTACCGGAGGTTTGAATTTCGATGCAAAACAGCGAAGAGGCTCATATACACCTGAAGATACCGTTATTGCATATATCGCCGGTATGGATACATTCGCATTAGGTCTTAAAATAGCTTATGCAATTATAGACGACGGAAGAATTGACGACTTCGTTAAGGAGCGTTACAAGAGTTACACTCACGGTATAGGTGCAGATATCTTAAACGGAAAAACCGATTTCGAGAAACTGACCAGGTATGCATTGTCCAACGGAGAGATTACAACCAATACTTCGGGAAGACAGGAAATGCTGGAGAGCATTATAAACTCCATAATGTTCGGTAATCGTTTTTAGGCAACGGTAATCGGAGCTTGAAAGAATAGCATAAATAATATTTGACACTTAACCCATGATTAATTGATATTATTCATGGTTTTTGTGTATAATCATTATGTATAAAAAAATCGGATTAAGAATATCGGAATTCTATTAGCTTTTAAAAGGGGGTAGCAAATGAGCAGGTTGGGATATACGGATAAACCGGTAGAAAATTTAACGGAAGATTCTTTTGGTATAGGTACATATATTAACGGTTTATGCCAGTTTATTGTAAGTTGTGATACACCGATGACCATATCCATTCAGGGTGATTGGGGAAGCGGAAAAACCAGTATGATGAATATGATAAAACAACAAATCGAGGATAAAGTATATCCTATCTGGTTTAATACCTGGCAATATTCACAGTTTAATATGGGTAATGATTTGTGTTTATCTTTTTTGGAAAACCTTATAACCAAACTGCAATCCAAAGCGGAGACCGCAACTTCCAAAATTCTGGAAACCAGTTTAAAGATATTGAAGATAGGAGCCAAAACAGCCATCAGTTCGGTCGGTCTTGACGGCGCTGCTATAGTGAATGTATTTGATAAGCAGGACTCGGATATAGCAAAAGCGGTAAACGATTTGAAAGACGCATTCCAGGAAAGCGTAAACAACAAACTTAAAGACAATAAAAAAGACCGTGTTGTCATATTTGTGGATGATCTGGACAGATTAAATCCCGGCAAAGCGGTGGAACTTCTGGAAGTACTTAAAGTGTTTTTAGACTGTGAAAACTGTGTATTCATTTTAGCCGTCGACTATAGCGTGGTAACAGCCGGTGTACGGCAGAAGTTCGGAAATCTTGTGGATGAAGACAAAGGCAAGAGCTTCTTTGATAAGATAATACAGCTTCCGTTTAAGATGCCGGTGGCGCAGTATGATATAAATAAGTACATATACGATATGCTGAAAAAAATGAATATGAGAGCGGATTCCAGAATAGTGCAAGACTATAAGCAACTCATAAGAAATTCCATAGGATTCAATCCCAGAAGCATAAAAAGACTTTTCAACACATATCAGTTGCTGAATCTGATATCGGACAGCAAGAAAACCAGTGTCAGGGAAGATTTACATCAAAGACTGCTTTTTGCAATAATCTGCATGCAGATGACCTATGAACATCTGTATGCTTTCATTGTAACAAGTGCTAAAAATGACGAACTTACGGGAAAGGGCCTTCGGACACTTGCCGATCCCGAAGTGGTTCGCAACTACAAAGGTCTTCCGGAAGAATTGCGTTTAATAGGTAAAGACGGGAAGATAGATGAAGACGAACTCATAAGAATGTGTGCATTTATGAAAACATTTGTCTCCATAGTGGATATAGACAAAGACAAGCTCTTATCCGACGAGGAATTGAATGATATGAAAGAGATACTTTTCTTCTCCTCGGTTACTTCCATAATGGAAGAGGCAAAGACCGGCACCGGTATGGAAGCGGATCAGAAGATAAGGGCGCGAAACAGAGCTATCATAGATGACGTAGACGCAAACCTTACCAATCTGATAGGAGATTTTGAAATATGGCAACCGCTGAAATCCGAGAGCGACACTAAAATGTCCGATGTAAGATGTTCCATTAATCTTATTACTGTAAGCGGTATACCTTTTAAATATGAGTTTTCCATATCTTCCAAAACCCTGCAGGATATATGCCTGTTTATTAAATTCACATGTGTACAGGAGAATCTGGAAAGATTAAAAGAGTTTTTCGGACCCAATCCGTTAGATAATGAAATCCCGCCTGTTATCAACGACAAGGGATATGAATATGTCTGTATGAATATACCCGAGGACAAAGCGGTTGAAGTCATTACCGAAAAGGTCAAAGAAGTACACGGAAAACTGAAAACCAAAGGTTATATAGTTTAACATGCCGACTTTATATTTGATAAGTATCACAAGAAGAGGTACCCTATGAACAGCCGTGAAAGAGTTAACGCAGCCATACATTTCCGACCGGTGGATAAAGCACCGCTGCAATATAACTACACTCCCGTGGGATATTTCGAGCACGGAGAGAAGCTTAACGAACTTTATGCTTCCGTTCCCGATGATTTCGGACCTTTTCAAAAAAAAGAGATTCCCGCACTCACAAAAGATCAGTTGGACGAAAACGGCAATTATCATGAATTCAAAAAAGACGAATGGGGTACGGTCTGGGAGTACAGGATATACGGTATAGCGGGAATTCCTCATATATATCCTCTTGAGGATATGTCAAATTTAAAAGATTACAAAATGCCTGAACAGTCTGAAATCGGCAGCGAGCAGTTTTTGCAGGATAAGCGGGATGCCGTTCTTCATAAAAAAGAATATTATCTGTCCAGATTTGCAGGCACTATGATTGAAAAGCTGAAGGCTCTGTGCCCGGACGAAAATGTGTACTGCGATATAGCAGAAGACACAAAAGAAATAAACAAACTTGCCGATATGATAGTTGAATATTACGAAAAGAAAATTCAATATCTTCTGGCTATTGATGCCGACGGCTTTTATTTCGGCGATGACTACGGAACTGAACGAAGTATGATTCTGAGTCCCGCACTTTGGAGAAGATTTTTTAAGCCCAGATGGGACAGACTTTTTGAGCCTATAAGAGCAGCCGGAAAAAATATTCATTTCCACAGTTGCGGGTATGTTCTTCCTATTTTGGAAGACTTAAAAGAATTAGGCGTTCATTCCATATGGCCTCAGCTTCCCGCTTACAATATGGAGGAGTTTGCAAAATACTGCAGGTCATTAAAACTTGCCGTAGCCATTCATACCGACAGAGGAAAAGTAATGACTTTCGGAACGCCTTCCGAAGTACGGGACCTTGTAAAAAGAGAATACGAAACATTTCGTATGCATGAAGGGGGATCGTGGTTTTATGTGGAATGCGACAACGGTTTCCCGTTTGAAAATATGGAAATGCTTGTTCGTACAATAGCCGAATATCGATAACTATATCTTCCTTATACCTACAATACCGTTACACTTATTCTTATTGTCTGTAGCCCTTTCCAATATTATTTTCAGTATTTTTTCTTGGTCTCTTCCTGTACACTCAATATCGATAAATACCTCATACCAAGGCTCATCGTTATTCAACCGTTTCAGAGAAGAAGTATTGTCGTAAAGAACATGCGCTTTCTCAATATTATTGCATAAACCCGATATGCTCTTTACCGATATATCGGACTTACCGTCCGTATAATCGAAACAAATGTGATATCGGCCTTCTTTGTCGGCATACTTTGCAATATCATACGTCAGCTCCGCAATTCCTTCTTTGTCAAACACAGACACGTCCCAGCCGCCGATTTCATGATAAGAAAGTGAATGATGCTCCCGGTGCTTTATATCCAGTTTTTCCAGTATTTTCTTCATAAGGTCGGCCATTCTCATACATGCGACGGCCGTACATGTTATTCCCGTATGGAAATGCAGATTCTCTTTATCGACAACATTTTTCCAATCTAAAAGAGCATAATACAAGCTTCTGGAGTTATTATGCATCATCTCATACATAAGTACCATCTGTTGTTCCTCTTCGGGATTTCTTTTTTTCATTCTATACAATGTAAAGAATTTCTGCTGTGCTCCCGCACAACGTAAGACCGCCGTTACACATCTGCTTTCAGTCTCACCTTCTTCATATCCCGTCTGCTTTGCCGCTCTTACGGCTCTGTCGGCCATGCGGATATATTTATCAATATCTATAATCGCATTTTCTATAAAGTCATCAAATCCGCAGTAATCCAAGTCCTCTTTCCCTTTTACCGTCACAGTCCTATTGGACATCAGTCTTTCAATAAATCCGTTTTCCGCAAGCGTCCGTGCCGGAGTCATGTTATATGTACACCATTTTACGAATTTGTCGGAATCCATCTGATTGACGGTCGCATATGCCCTCATGAAGCTTTCCGCATCCCTGCTTTTTGCGTTCCATAACCATTCCGCCATAGCCGTTATATTGAACTTTTGATATATGTCGGATGTCGGTGTGTAACATACAACCTTGCGTGTTTTATTCTCAACAAATTTTTCACAGTTTTCTTTTATGAAATCTACAGCGGTCCGGGGGAATATACATTTTCCGCCGTAAGTCATCCAATCAAAAATAACGGTATCCGTGTTTTCCGATAAAACACAAAGATTTTCATCTGTAATACATCCGGAATAAGATATATTGGAGTTGAGCACTATACCTTCATTTATGCAGTTTTCCTTCAATCTTTTTTCCTCATCAATTGAATTAATTGACATATAATCCGCACTGTTGAGTTTTAAAGAAGCCATATATGCGATATCCCGCACGGCTGTTTCGCTCCGTTGTCCTCTTAACGGTATGTCCGGATAATCATATATGAACAGAAGCGGTATATTGAACATGCCGTCTTCCTTTGATACGGCTTGTAATAATGTGCGTACTCCGTTCATTATTCCTCTGGAAGTCAGTGCAGATATGTTTAATGATCCGTCATACCATATGCGATATGCCTGATCGGAATTCGGAAAATGGTTAAGCACATTCAAGGTTTCCGGCATAGGATCCACTATCCTTATCTTGAAAGAGCCGTAAAGGGAATTGCCGAAAAACGATACCAACTTTCTTTTAGCCGAACGCAGTAAAGCATCTTCGGGGTATATTACATCTATTTTTATGTCATTGAATGCCACTTTTTTAATGTCATTGCATGACAACTCCTTCGGTAAAGGAATAAGTCTTTGAGATATTATTTGTGTATATCTGCCCATGACAACACCCCCGCTTTTATACATGAATTCTATCATGTTCATGTAATGATTTACAGTCTTACACATATTAGGGAAGTGATAATATCACTGTCACATGTTCCATACGACTGTATATTGGTGTAAAATAGCATTCATGTAAAACATTTGAAAGGATATTCTGTAATATGACAAAAGTAATGATAGATCCGGGTATATGCAACCTTGTCACATCGGTAGAGGCATCCTCGGATGACGGAATGGAAGTTACACTGAAAGTTAAATCGGGATGCAAAAGCATTAATGATATGTTTAAGGACTTAGGCAACACATTTGACGCATATGAACTGTGTCTCGGTAAACCGGGAAGCGGACCTTTATATGACTATGCAAAAGAGCACCTGCCCGGCCACTGCGGATGTCCCGCTATAGCAGGGATTATAAAAGCGGCGGAAGTTGAATGTAATCTGGCTTTACCCAAAGATGCCAAGATAACATTTGTGAAAGAGTAGCCGTATTTTAATAATAATCAAATATACACTGTTTCTAATCAATACTCCGAAAAACATAGATTGATATTGTCGAAAAACGTTAAATGAAATCGTCAATATGCAGGAAAAACGCTAAATGAAACCGTCGAAAAACATTAATCAAGTTTAATGTTCCAAAAATTGACCGAATAGAAATTGCAAATTTAACCGAATAGAAATTGAAAATATGACCGATTCATGTTATACTCGTGTCGGAGGTAACTATGGATAAAGAGCTATATAAACCGAGATTAGTTGATAAACAGGTAAAACTGGAGCTTAAAGCCTTTGGCGCCGTTTGTATTGAAGGAGCTAAATGGTGTGGCAAAACATGGACTTCCGGATACCATTCCAAAAGCGCCATATACTTAGGAGATCCGTCGAGAAATTTTCAAAACAGGGAATTGGCAAAGCTCGAACCAACAACTGTTTTAGAAGGAGAAGTACCCAGATTAATAGATGAATGGCAGGAAGTACCTTCTATTTGGGACGCAGTCAGACATGAAGTAGACAGAAGAGGTAAAAAAGGACAGTTTATTTTAACAGGCTCGTCAACACCGAAGCAAAAAGGAATATTGCATAGCGGTGCCGGCAGAATATCTACGATAAGAATGAGACCGATGTCATTATTTGAATCGAATGATTCATCGGGACAAGTATCATTGACCTCTTTGTTTGATGGTACTTTTAAGGCAGTAGCCACCGGCAATATAGATTTGGAAACCCTTATAAAATTAACAATCCGAGGCGGTTGGCCGGAAAGTTTAGGATTGGATTATGAAAAATTCAGGCTACTTCCGAAAGAGTATATTAAGTCAATCATAAATCATGATATTTATCGACTGGAAGGAATAAACAGAAGCTCGGCCAAAATGCAACTCCTGTTACAATCTCTTGCAAGAAATGAATCGACAACAGCTTCTATTGCTACTCTTAAAAAGGATATTTCCGATTTTGATAACGATACTCTTGACAATGATACAATCTCAACATATTTAAGTACATTTGAAAGACTGTTCTTAATAGAAAACCAAAAGGCCTTTTCAAGTAATATAAGGTCATCAACACGCATTAAGCAATCGGAAAAGAGACATTTTGTTGATCCCTCTTTAGCTATAGCGATACTTGAAGCAAGTTATGAGGATTTATTAAACGATCTGCACACATTCGGTTTTATGTTTGAAGCGCTATGTGTAAGAGATTTAAGAATATACGCAGAATCCTTGGAAGCTCAACTGTACCATTATCAAGACTACAAGGAAAGAGAAATTGATGCAGTTGTCAAACTTAGAGATGGTCGTTTCGGGGCTTTTGAAATAAAGCTCGGTGCAGATGCTATTGAAAAAGCTGCACAATCACTAATCAAAATCAGAGATGATTTAAAAGCTGAAGGAGCAAGAATTCCGGATATTTTGGTGGTCATATGCGGATTAAGCAATTTTGCTTATCAAAGGGAAGATGGAGTTTATGTAGTACCGATTACCGCGCTGAGACCATAAAGCCGTTGAAAATTGTAAAATGGTTACATCCGAGCATTTATCTTCAAACACCGAATAGGCATTACATATACACATCATCAGTTCCTGACAGCAACACGAATGTGCAAGTCGGCGCTGTTTTGATGTGCAAGTCGGCGGAACATGCCCGTGTTATATATCCTTTTTCAATATTTCGATATCCCCTTCTATTAAAGGTTCATAGGAAGCATTCTCTTTTACGGAGCCTTTAATCTTTAACGTCGCTTTTCTTCCTTTTTCCGCATATACAAGGCTCTGTTTGCCGTCACCTTTAAAAGTTGTGTTGGATATAAGCACATGTGCGGGAATATATGTTATTCCCTCTTCTTCAAGATATCTGAGATAAATCCTGTTATTACCTATTACCGAATCGGTAAGTTTTATTGTATTTACCGGCGTTCTAATACCTAATAAGTCGATAATTTCATTCTGTACATATATACGTTCGAAGGTTATATCTTCCTGCACGGGAGGTATTGAGTTGGGATAATAACCTCTGGAATATTCATTCCTATCAAAGGTCAGAGCAAATGCCATATGTCTTTTCTTTTTTAAGAAGATATTCCTAAAATGTATATTCCTGCATCCGCAGTTATATACAATTTCTCGGTCCTGTAACATTGTCCACCTTATACCGTCATATTCTTTTGTTCCTTCGCTGTGATTTGGAGCGGTGTTTGATGTATATATTTTGCCGTCCGGCTGCATGTTTACCCTGTATATCTTATTGTTGTATACGACGGTATCCGATTGCTGAACTTTCATTCCTTTAAACCAGTCAAGCCAGGACCCTGCAAGCAGTCTGCAGAAATAGCCTGTAGTCTTTTCCTGATCCAAATCATAACAGTCTTCAATTATGCCGTCTTCAATCCAGCCAAGTTCCGGAGCACAGCTTGTGTAATCATGGGCATTTAATGCTATGGGATCGTCGAATGTTTTAAATACCCCGTGCCTTATTGTAAACTTGCTGCCCTTATCTATATGTATACCGTCTTTAAGCCCTTCTATGTGCACATTCTCTATTAAAAGATTCTCAAATGTACATATATGAATGCAGAAACTGTGTTCCGTAAGATCTAAACAGAGAAGGTCACGTATAACCAAATCCTTAACATAAAAGAAACATACCTGCCCCCTAAGGCCGACTATGAGATTACCCTCTTTGGAGTTGTGTCCGTTACATAAAAGATTAAGTCCGGTTATAGAAATATTATAATCATATTCTCTTGTATAGGCTCCTTTATTGATAAATACATAGCCCCTATCGGTAGTCCTTCTTATATACACACCCTTACCGAATACCAGTGCGGTATCGGAAGGTATATAGACGGTATCATCGATATCGTATATGCCCGGTTGTTCTATTCTTATAGTTCCTGTTTTGTCGACCGCTTTTTGTAAAGCTGTTGTGTTGGCTCTTGCATTGTTACCCGGTAAAAAACCGAAATCTCCGGTACTTTTCATTATATCCTCCGCACTTTATGTATGGCAATCATGCACGAAAACCCTTCCCTATAATCTCCGAGGTATTGGTGATAAGTATAAAGGCTCCGGGATCTACCTGTTTAATATATTGTCTTAACTGCACCGCCTGCGATCTGCTCATTACGGTGATGATTATTTTCTTGTTCTCATTGGTAAATGCGCCTTTCCCGTCAAAAACGGTGGCACTCCTTTTTATGTGATTAAGTATATAGTCGCATATCTCTTCCGGATGCTCGGTTATGATTGTAAAGTATTTATTCAGATTAAGATTCTCTATTACACTGTCAACAAGAGTGGATTTTATCAGCAGCCCCAATATGGACAACAGTACCGTCTCCACACTGAAAACGGCAAATCCCGCTAATGTAAGAATACAATCGGAAATAAACAGCGATCTCCCTATATCCCAGTGTGTAAATTTCTTCAGCAACATTGCCACAATATCGGTACCGCCGGAAGACGCCCCTATATTAAACAAAATTGCCTGACCGAATGCGGGAAATATTACGGCGAAAGCCAACTCCAATAAAGGCTGATCGGTTATGGGAGCTTGCATGGGTACTATTCTTTCCAAAAGGCTTAAGACCAATGAAAAAAGCAGGCTTCCGTATAAAGTCTTATTACCGAAATCTTTCCCCAATATCAGATAGGCAATGATAAGCAGAATAACATTCATAACCAAAACTATAGTCGCCGAACTTATTGCACCGCCAAAAGCTTTACTCAGAATCATGGCAAGTCCGGTAACTCCGCCTATAGCAAAGTTATTGGGAAATTTGAAGAAGTGAACACCTATTGCGACAAGTAAAATCCCGAATGTTACCAGGGCATAATCTTTTACTGTCCTTTTTACATTCTCCGATTTAAATGTCTCGCTTTTCTCTGTTTTTTTCCGATTATCCATCACAAGTAAATTATCAGCCTACCGGTGCAAATAGTCAATACATACATCGGTTATTGAATAACTTGTAAACAAAGAGGCAATACAATATAATCAAATACATGGATTACAGAGCGCGATTTGAAAAGACAGTAAAACACATTAAAACCGACAGGCCGCCGTTGGATCTGAACGGCACTCCTTTGACATCTTATCATGAGGAATTTCTGAAGGCTTTTATAAAATACCACAACATGGACGCTTTGGATGTTGCCGATGCGGAAGAGAAGATAATGCGTCATTACGATATTGATTTTCGAAGAGTGGGATATATTTTCAAGCCTCCGACGGTACTTACCGACAATTCAAAAATGGCACAGGGAGAGTTTACCAACTGCTGGGGAATAAAATGGCAGTTATTCGGGCTATATTGGGAGATTGTGCATAATCCCCTGAAAGATGCGACATTTGAGGAAATAAAGGCTTTTCCCTGGCCGGATGCCAAAGATATTGACAGAAATCTTATCAGGGAAGAAACGGAAAAAGCAAAAAGACTGTATTACGATACCGACTATGTGGTAGTAGCGGGACATCCCGTTTACGGCTATTTCGAGCTGGGCTGCTGGATGTTCGGTTTTGATGATTTTCTCTACAGGATTGCGGCGGAACCGGAAACAGCCGAATGGTTTTTTGAAAATTATCACAAATACGTTACCGATGTGAATGAATTGTATTACGGAAGCTTGGGAAAATATATTCATGTAACAACCAGCGGAGATGATTTCGGAATGCAGAACGGTCCGTTTATTTCACCGGATATGTTTGAAGAAATGATAGCACCTTGGTATAAAAAGCGAATCGGTCAAGTCAAATCAATGAGCAATGCCCTCTTCTTCCATCACTCCTGCGGCTCGGTATACAGGCTGTTACCCGCAATAATAGACATGGGAGTGGATATACTGAATCCCATTCAACCGGGAACTGCAGATATGGAACCGGAAAAATTAAAAGGCGAATTCGGCGATAAACTGGTTTTCTGGGGAGGCATTGACGAGCAGAATCTTTTATCCAAAGCCACCGTTGAAGAGGTTAAAAAAGAAGTACGGAGAGTATCGGATATACTAAGTGAAAACGGAGGCTATATTTTAGCTTCCTCTCATAACGTACAGCCGGATGTGCCTGTAGAGAATATAGATGCAATGCTTACGGCATTCAGATAAAACACGGCAAAACTTCCCCTTCTTATATTTTCATTGCACATCTGTCTTTTCTGTTATATAATTCACGCCAAGATAGGTATCCCTTAAGGGAACTGAAGCGGAGGTAGTAATATGAAGACACGTAAAATCGCGATAGCGGGCATAATGGGTGCATTATGCATAGTAATGGCTTTAACGCCGATAGGTTATATTCCCGTCGGACCGACAAAAGCAACAATCATACACATTCCTGTAATTGTAGCGGCAATTTTAGAAGGACCTTTGGTAGGAGCGATAGTAGGCTTGATTTTCGGGTTGTCCAGTGTTTTGAATGCCCTGTTATTCCCTACTGTAACATCATATGTATTTTTGAATCCGTTAGTATCGGTAGTTCCGAGAATACTTGTCGGCCTTGTGGCATACTTTGTATATGCTTTGTTCAAAAAACTGAAAAAGCCTCTTTCCGTTACATTACTTACTATTATGCTCTTTGCAACGGCATATTATCTTCTTAATCAGGTTGTAACCAATTTTCAGGAAGGCAAAACTTTTTATGCCATATTCAATATATTCCTTTTACTGGTGGTTTTCGGTGCCGAGATTTATGCCATACTGAACTACGAATCCAAGAACTTTGCCGTTGCTCTGTCCGCAGCGGTTGCGACATTGACGAATACTGTTCTGGTACTTAGTATGATCGGATTGATTTACGGCGGCGAATGGGTTGCCAAATTAGGTGTTGACCCTTCCTTGGCAAAAGATTTTCTGGTAGGGATAGGAGTGGCAAACGGTATACCTGAAACGGTAGGCGCCGTTATAATCGGATCCATTGTTGTGGAAGCACTGACAAAACTGGTATACAGGAAAGACCAACCTGTTGAAATATCGGCAGCTGAAGCAAAGGCCGAATAGTTGCTGCCCGGTTCCCATACGATGAATCGTATGTTAACTATACAGACAGGCCGGATATTTTATCCGGCTTGTCGCTTTTATTGTTGCAAAGATGAAGAGACCGCTTTCGCAATCTCTTCTGGGGGAAAATTGATCTTTATGGGGTAGTGGTTAATGACTACATGATACATATGTTTTATGAACTCAATGTTAATATTATGTGAAACGAGCGTGAACTTAACATTTTTTGCTTTTTATATTAAAAAGAAAAAAGACTGCATTGGGGTAGACGGCAGTCTTTTTTTTCTCAAAGGTCGGAACCTTTTTAGTTTGTGGTAATTCTATGTTAAATCCGTAATGTGATGAAAGGGTGAAAATGTTATGAACACATTGAAAATTATAAAATCATTGAATATTCAGTCAAGAAAATGTATCATATTAATATTGAAAGATGATTGGAGATACTTGATTGAGTACAGAAGATAGAATTGTTGTCAAAGGCGGCAAAAAGCTGGAAGGCGATGTCACCGTAGGTGGTTCAAAGAACGCGGCTGTAGCAATAATATGCGCATCGGCCATGGTCAAAGGCAAGGTTTTTTTGGAAAATGTTCCGAGGATAACCGATATACTCATTTTATTGGAAACACTGAAACAAATAGGTGCTTCCGTGCAATGGACAGGAGATAAAACCGTTGAGGTTGATGCAACGGGTGTCAATTCGCCTATATGCGATAATCCCGATTTAAGCACATTGAGAGGCTCTTACTATTTCGTAGGATCACTTTTGGGAAGATTCAGGCAGGCAAAAGTTGTTTTTCCGGGCGGATGCAATTTTGCTCCGAGGCCTATTGATCAGCATGTCTATGCGTTTGAGACTCTCGGTGCTTCGGTGGAAACCACCGGCGGATATATCACTGCAAAAGCAAAAAAACTCGTAGGTAACAGTATCTATTTCGATAACTATTCCGTTGGAGCTACCATTAACTCCATACTTACGGCGACTCTTGCCGAAGGCACGACAACAATAGAAAATGCCAACAGAGAACCTCATGTGGTGGATGTTGCCAACTTCCTGAACATGATGGGTGCCGATATCAAAGGTGCGGGTACAAATGCGATAAGAATAAGGGGCGTTAAGGAACTTTCGGGAGGCAGATCCTATTCCATATGTCCGGATATGATTGAAGCGGGTACATTAATGATAGCCGCTACCGCAACAAAAGGTACCGTTACACTACATAATGTAATGCCTGAGCATATGGATGCTCTGTCCATGAAACTGACCGAGATGGGAGTCACCGTTGAAGCAATGGATGATTCCATAACGGTAAAAGCCAATGTAAAGAGAGTAAAGAATACCAACATAAAGACCATGCCCTATCCCGGTTTTCCGACCGATTTACATCCTCAGTTCGCAACACTGCTGTCCGTTGCCGACGGAGAGAGCAGAATAACCGAAGGAGTATTTCCCACCCGTTTCCAGTATGTGGAACAACTTCAGAAACTCGGTGCGAATATACAGTTAAGCGGCGAATCGGCGATTATAAAAGGGGTGCCTAAATTGATAGGGGCTCCGGTATTGCCTACCGACCTCCGTGCTGCAGCGGCAATGGTTATAGCGGGACTGATGGCGGAAGGACAGACCACTATATACAATCTTGAATATCTCGACAGAGGATACGAAGATTTCATCAAGAAACTGCAGTCTCTGAAAGCCGTCATAGAAAGAGGTAAGTAAAATGAAATATGTTGAACTTATAAGAAGCTTGACCGATGCAAACGGTATATCGGGTTTTGAGGATGAAGTTGTCGATGTAATAAAGAAATATGCGGTGTCCGAAAAAGTCGCGGTGGACACCATGAACAATGTCTTTCTGGGAAAGAAGCAGAATGCCGGAAACAGACCTCTTGTTATGATTGATGCACATTCCGATGAAGTAGGCTTCATGGTTCAGTTCATAACGGGAAACGGGTTGTTGAAGTTCATTCCCATAGGAGGCTGGCAGGATGCCAATGTAGCGGCACAAAGAGTAAGGGTAAGAAACCGCAACGGTGTATATATAAAAGGAGTGGTCGCATCGGTTCCCCCTCATTTTCTGTCCGCGGCTCAGAAAGATGCCCCGCCTAAGATTGAGAACATGCTTATAGATGTAGGTGCAACATCCAGAGAGGAAGTCATAAACGATTTCGGTATAGATATAGCGGCTCCGGTAGTTCCCGATGTGGATTTTTCCATGAACAGTAACGGCATTATGTGTGCAAAAGCATTTGATGACAGAATAGGTGCGGCAGCTGTAATCGCAACAATGGAAGATTTAGCCCGTGAGGAACTCAATATAGACCTTATAGGGACCATATCCACACAGGAAGAGGTAGGCTTAAGAGGAGCGGAAGTAACCGTTAAAACGGTTAATCCGGATATAGCCATAGTATATGAAGGCACACCGGCGGATGATACCTTTACAAGCGGTTATGAAACACAGGCGGCTCTCAAAAAAGGACCTCAGCTACGTCACAGGGACGGAAGCATGATTACCAACCCCAGATTTCTTGCCTTTGTAAGAAGTATTGCAAAACAATACAACATCCCATTCCAGGATGCAGTAAGAGCAGGTGGCGGAACCGACGGAGGTAAAATTCATCTGGTGACGGGAGCTGTACCTACGGTGGTAATAGGTATTCCCGTTAGGTATGCACATACCCACTACGGTTACTGTGCATATGATGATTTTATTAATGCGGTTGAACTCGGAAAAGCCGTACTGCGTAATATACCCGGCGATTTGAATTATTAAAAGAAGATGCCTTGAACTTCATGTTTGCATTTTCGGAAAATAGATGTAGGGGAACTGACTATTTAGTTTCATGAAGGGGCATCCGAGGCGATATTAACAGAATCAAGCAACATATACCACAGACAAAACAGTATTTTTTAATACAATATCGTTCTTTTCAGAAACTTTGCATAAGCAACTTATAATCTATTCAAACTGGCTGTCATGTTTTCTGAAAAAGTCTTCTCTCGGCTCCAAGAATATTGTTTTGGCATCTTTGTCGATAAGAAGCTCTTCTACGGAGGAAAACGCATAATCCCAGCTCCACAGTTTTTCGGAAAAACCTATGTATTCCCTTGCCTTCTCGCAACCTGTCGGAGCAATGGGATGTAAAAGAAGAAGCGCAGTCTTTATGCCGTGGAAACAGTCGATAAGAATCTGATTTCTCAACGCCTCGTCGTCATTGGCATCGGCCACTCTTATGTTGTTGGCCCAGTGCTTATTTATGATTCTCACATAACTGTCCAGCACATATGCAATTCTGTGAATGTCATTGTTATACATATGTCTTTCATATTCCAGTATTGCATCATCCGATTGCTGCTTGATTTCTTCCGATACTTTTCCTGTCGTTACTATCGAATCGTTGTATTTCTGTATGGAATATAAACAGGATCTTATCAGTCTGTTGAAAACATTGGTAAGAAGATTACCCTCTTTTAATGCGGGGTCCACTCCCTCCCGCTCTTCTTTGGGAAGTAAAGCCTGAGGCTTGAAGGAGCTGCTCTTACTTGTAAGTCCCAAGCTTATAAAATGCATTCTCAACTGCTCTGCGGTATAGTATTCCAATAAATCATTCGCCATCGGCGGCTTTATCTGTGAACTGCTGCTGGCTTTTTTGTCCATAAACAGAATATGTTTATTGGCAATAATATCTGGAAGATGAAGCTTGGTCATATCCAATGTGTCAAAATCCGGATGCTTCATTGCCGCAAACATTGCCATCTCCGCTATGCAGTAGAAGTATATGTTGTCTTCTCCTATGAACTGATATACATTGCTTTCATCATCCAGCCACCATTTTTTCCATTCATCCTCTTTTGCTCCCTTTTCTTCAAGATAGGTTCTCAAAAATGATATAGGTGCCCACAACGATTCCGGCCATACCCAGAAAGTAAGGTCTTTCAGATTATCTTTTTCCGGAATGGGAACTCCCCAGTCTATGTTTCCCGAAAGACGGAAAGGAACCAGAGTCTTGCCGGTACGGTATCGGATCTGCCTTTCATTAAGTACATCGCGCGCAATATCGCGGTCATCAAGATTCTTAAAAACAAAAGTAATGGAAGCCTTGTTTTCCTCATCTATTTTTTCGTGCTCGGGGAAAGCCCTTTCCAGCTCTTCCAAATCATCTATCTGTTTTCTCTGAACATATATGACGGGAGGTTTCAAAAACTCATCTATCGCGTCAAGAACAAACTTCCTTGTAACGGAGTGCTCTCTCAAATCCTTTGTATACTCCTGCATCTTATCCCGGAAATCTTCCAGCCGGAAATACCAGTTCTCCACATCAACTATTTCCGGCTTTAATCCCGATAAAGTGCTTTTCGGATCGATCAGTTCCTCCGGCATATACTGATGTCCCAGTCCGCATTCGTCGGCATATGCTTTTTCCGATCCGCACCCTTCAAACGGACACTTGCCTTCCACCTGTCTGCCATTCAGTAAAGTCTTGAATTTCGGATCGTAAAACTGAGGCGTAGACATAACAGAAAGATACCCGCCTTTGTACAGTGATTCAAAAACTTCAATTGATACCTTTCTGTGAATTTCTTTATCTCTGTATAAGCCCGATGCTCCGAAATGATTGAGACTTATTTCATATGCATCCAGTGTGTTTTTTTGCTTAATATGATTGGACTCTACATATTCAACTATATTTTTATGTTCGGTATTGCCGCTTTCTTTAAGTTTTCTGTAACTTTCCAGAATGGGAGAGCCGTAACAGTCGGTTCCCGATATGAAGATGACGTTTTCTTCCCCTATTCTGTCCCGCATGAATCTGACAAAGACGTCCGCATGAACGAATAATCCTCCTATATGCCCGAAATGCAGTCCTTTGTTTCCGTACGGCATACCTGATGTTATAACTGCCCTTTTGGGAAATACCGGTCTTTTAATTTCTTCTTTCATAATTAACTCCTATCTCAAAAAAGCCCCCGTAAAACTATTGTTTTATCAGGGGCGATAATATCGCGGTGCCACCCTTCTTCGCATATCCGTCACCGTATATGCCTTATAAAGTACAAAAGTACTTCCGTCCTGTAACGGGAACCCCCGGTGCTAACGGCTCCAAGGCCTGTTTCATGTGATGTGTAATGCCTTATCTCAGCATCAAGGCTCTCTGTAAATCCATTGACCACACTACTTTTTCTTATCATCGCCTTACCAAAAAAGTATAGAACAAGAGGAGAATTATGTCAAATACTCTTTCTTGGGAAAAATGTTACAAAACAACCCTCTTTACATCGGAAAAACGTTACAAAATGCTCCTTAATATATGAGAAAAACGTTACACACATATTGACTTATGCCTTAAATACGGATAAAATTCAAATAAAGTGTTAAGAGGTGTGAAATGCTGAGAAGAAAAGTAGAAAATGATTTACTGAAATGGAAACGGGCGAATAATAAGACGGCTCTTCTTGTTACCGGAGCAAGACAGGTCGGCAAGACGGCATCTATAAGACAATTCGGCAAAACATATTATGATAACTTCATAGAGATAAATTTTATTACGGACATAAATGCCGACAACATATTCAGCGGCAGCTTAAGAGCTGATGATATTATTCTAAACCTCTCGGCTTTTGTGAAAAAGGCTCTTGTGCCCGGTAAAACCCTTATATTCCTTGACGAAATTCAGGAATGTCCAAATGCAAGAACGGCAATTAAGTTCCTTGTGGAAGACGGGAGATTTGACTATATTGAATCCGGCTCTCTCCTTGGAATTAACTATAAAGAAATACCTTCACTTCCCGTAGGATATGAAGAAATACTGCAAATGTATCCCATGGATTTTGAGGAATTCCTTTGGGCCAACAATGTTCAGGAAGACACTATAGACTACTTAAAAGACTGTTTTATTAATGAAAAGTGTATAAGTGAAGTAGTTCATGAAGAGATAAAGAAGTTGTTTCAAAGATATATGATAATAGGCGGCATGCCCGCCGTGGTTTCTAAATTTGCGGAAACAAAAGATATAGGACAGGTCATAGCTGTTCAGAAAAGAATAATGGAACTATATAGGCAGGATATAACCAAGTACTCCGAAACAGAAAAGATGAGAATAAGACAGATCTTTAATCACATACCTGCGGAATTGAATAAAAACAATAAAAGGTTTACTTTATCAGACATGGATAAAAATGCCAGATACAACAGATACGAAAGCGGATTTATGTGGTTGTCCGACGCAGGCGTTTCACTTCCCTGCTATAACATATCTCAACCGGTGTTACCTTTTGAGCTTAATACCAAGTATAATCTTTTCAAACTTTTCCTGTGTGATACGGGCCTATTGTGCTCACAGTCTTTGGGTAATATCCAATTTGCCGTTCTAAACGGCGATACTTCGGTTAATATGGGAAGTATTTTAGAAAACACCATAGCGCAATTACTGGTTTCAAACAACTTCAAACTCTATTACTACAACAGTAAAAAAGTAGGAGAAATTGATTTTATAATACAAAAAGGCGCTATTGCCTTACCTGTCGAATGTAAATCCGGTAAAGACTATAATCTGCATAAAGCCTTGGATAATCTTTTATCTGTAAAGGAATACGATATGAAAGAAGCAATAGTTCTGTATTCCGGCAACATTAAAAGAGAAAATAAAATTCTTTATCTGCCTTGGTATATGGTTTCTTTTATAACACAACCTTCAATAGACTCGTATATAGTTAATTAGTTTAATACCGTTATACCTTCCGTATCGGCAAACTCGTAAAGACTGCCTTCTTTGTTTTCCTGTAGGATATCGGATACGGTGACATTGTGCACTTTTGTGTTTATATGCACCGCATATTTGGAGAATCTTGAATGAACTCCGTATATATTTATGTCATGAATATCGTTATCCGCGTAATTTTCTCCGTACCCGGTATACAACATAACCGTTGCCGATCTGTTACCTTCCCCTATGTCCTCTATATTCTTTATATCTATGTTATATACTCTCAACCCGTCGGCTGCCAGGCATATAACCGCATGGTGCAAACCTCCCGTGCGGATATCGGAAACGGAAATATCATGTATGTCCAGCTTGCGTATGTCTCCGTCAAATACGGAAACCGCCGGAGCTAAAGGATACAGATAATTTTTGAACGGAAACCGTTGCTTGCTATGTAAAAGCGCAGTGCATGCCACCGTATCATCCGATGTATTGCCGGTTATGTTCCATATACGGAAATGACGGCATCCCGCTCTTAAATCGATACCGTCTCCGTTTTTAACATCCGATTGAATAAAAATATCATGAATATCTCCGTAAGAACACAAATCCAGCGACAGCGCCCAGCATTTAGTGTTTTCAATACTTAACCCCGATATCTCTATGCCTTCACATTCGGATAAGCATATCATAAAAGTTCTCCATCCCCAGTTATCCCCTACCATATCCTCATACTCTTTCTTAACGGGATGATACCCTTTTTTATTCACATCACACCCTATAAGCTTTGCGTTGTTATATCCCTTTATGGATACATTTTTCATTTTTTCCACATACAACGGTTTACCGTACGGGTCTTTCTCATCAACTCTTAAATTGACTCCTCTGAATATATTGTCAAACACACCGTCATTCTGCTTTATAAAACACCCGTCAACTATGATTTCCATATCGCTGTGCAGAAGAATGGCTTCATCTATATGCCAGTTGCGTTTGTTAAATATTATCCTCTTATGACCGTTGATTTTAACAGCCTGCTCTATGCATTCTCTTATGCACCCGGAGTCGCTAATATTTTCTTTTAAGTAATCTACAGGATAAAAATCCATACCTCTCCTTATAACATAAAAATATAACGGTTTACAAACGGAGTATATCTGAAAAGCAGGTATATGACAAATGATTTCTTTCTTTTTTTCGGGAATGAGAGACCCGGAAAAGCTAAAAGAAGAGAAAACGATTGCATAAAAAAGGAACTGTTAAAAATACCTGACAGTCCCCTCTTTTATGTGCTACTCCTCTTTTACTTCGCAATTAATATCTTGTATATATCCTCATGTTCAAAATCTTCCACTATTACGTTGGTACCCATCCTGATATGAAGCTGCTTCTGATACTGCATATGAGTACATAATCTGCTCATTGTAAAAGCACCCATATCCACCCCGGCCTGTATTTCCGAGCGTCCGTCTCCGACAACCATGGTATTTTCACCTTTGATACCGTACTTATCCAGCAGTTGATTCATTATGACGTTTTTGGGAACTTTATCCGTCCATGTGGAGCCTATTATATCTTCCACAACCTCTCCGTGACCTATCTTATACCCCAGCGTCTCCACTTCCTCAAACATGCCCATTCCTCTTTGCACCACCGCTCCTGTAACGAAATAGTTCTTAATTCCGTTTTCTTTAAGATAGTTTAAAAATCTGAAAGAGCCCTTTATTCGGAATTTCTCCGGGTCTTTTCTTGCAAGTACGAGGTTTTTATCCCGACAGAAACCGTTCAATACTTTTTCATAGTATTTAAACAATCTGGGGGTGTTCTCCGTAAGCATCTGTTTCATCTCTTCGGTTTCCGCTATATGGTGCCATTCTTCTTTTCCCTGCCATATAAGGCTGATTATCTCGCTGTTTACCGAATCATCACACTGCACTGTGACGGTTTTCTCCTGAACACCCCTCCTTATCGCCCATTCCATCTGAGTCAAAGCGGAAAGTCCTGCCGATTCCACACAGAACCTGTCGGTCTCCGGTAAGGGTTTGGTTCCGGCATTTTTCACCAGTCTTTTTACATTCCTTTCGCTGTCATAGCCTTCTTTTAATCCGTTTTCTATTACATCGTTTAAAACTATGCTCATTACGGGTGGCCAGTCTCGTATTAATGAATGTGTGCCGTCAATATCATGAAAGGCATAAGTAATCACCCTTTTTTTGAAAGGGGTGATTACTATGGGTGAATTAATATAGTTTGTCTGTATCATATTATAACGGTTCGGTACACAAGCCTATAAGCTCATCAAGATCACATGTAGCCATACGGATTATACAGTCTCCCGCACTGTAATATATCCTTACCACATTACCTTCATCAACAAGAGCGGCACACGGGAACAATGCATTGGTTCTGTAGCCCTGTTCCAGCTCATAATATCCTTCAGGTATCATTAACGGACGTTTATACATTCCTATTACTTTCGACGGATCTTTCAAATCCAGTAAAGCAACACCTATTGTATATCTCTTTTTCCATGTAGGCTCCCAGCCGTTTTTCCCTCTTGCAGGATCAAAATCCACTGCGTGGAACAACATTATCCAGCCTTTGTCCGTTTTGATAGGAGGTGCACCCGGTCCTATCTTTTCATTTGCGAACGGGACATGCTCTACACCCATTACCAGCCTGGATTTACCCCAGTAAACAAGGTCGGGTGATTCTGAAAGGAATATATCGAATTTCATCCCGTCTCTTCCGTAAACCGGCATGGGTCTTTCTAAACGAACATAGTTGCCGTTTATTTTCTCTGGGAACAGAACCATATTTCTGTTTTCCGGTACCGACATTGACAGTACTTCAAAATGTTTGAGGTCTTTTGTCTCGGCTATTCCTCCGCGAACTCCGTGCTTGGTATCCACTGCGAAACAGAGTATATATCTGTCCTCCAATACGGTTATTCTCGGGTCATAAACTCTGAGCACTTCATCGTCAGCCATGGCAAAACACGGCTCCGGCTCCACTTTCCACTTAATTCCGTCATCACTGAAAGCCAGCCCTAAATTGGTCCCGTCAATTCTTTCTTCTTCAAAAGAGCCGTAATCATTACGGAAAATCATGATGTATCTGTCATCGGTCTTGACTACTCCTGCATTAAAGGTCAATGCCGCGGAATAAGGAACATCATGTCTGCTCAGAATCGTATCGGGATATCTTGTTATTATGGGGCTTGTGGAAAACAGACTCTCATCAAGCGCTTCTCTCGGACAAGCATGTAATATCTTGCGGGTTGCTTCATCAAACATTTGAAAATACCTTCCTTTTTATATATTGTTATAGCAACTCTTAATATATACAAATCCGGCTGCTAAGTCAACATCAAGCGGCGTGTTTTCCGGTTATTGAAGTATCGGCAAACTCCCCTTCACATACAAAATGACTGCACATTTTGTACAGTCATCTTGATTTATTCGAATATTACCTTTACTTATTCGGCTTTCTTTCTGTAGGTCTCGTATCTTTCTTTGGCATCCTGTTCGGTCTTTTCAAACAGTTCTTCCGCATGGTCGGGGAATGTGACCTTCAGAGAAGTATATCTTGTTTCGGTAGCCAGGAAATCCTTGAAGCTTCCCGTGGGTTCCTTGGAGTCCAGAATGAACGGATTCTTTCCTTCCTCGGCAAGTTTCGGATTGTATCTGTAAAGATGCCAGTATCCCGCTTCCACGGCTTTCTTTGCCTGCAGCTGAGTGGTTCCCATGCCTGTTCTTATACCGTGATTGATACAAGGAGCATATGCTATTATGAGCGAAGGCCCGTCATATTCTTCGGCTTCTTTTACGGCCTTGATGAATTGATTCTGATCTGCACCCATGGCAACCTGTGCAACATAGACATATCCGTAGGACATTGCCATCATTCCCAAGTCTTTCTTTTTGACCTTTTTGCCCGATGCTGCAAATTTCGCAACCGCCGCTGTGGGAGTCGCTTTACTTGCCTGTCCGCCGGTATTGGAATATACTTCGGTGTCGTAAACTATAACATTTATATCCTCGCCTGAAGCAAGAACATGGTCCAGTCCGCCGTAACCTATGTCATAAGCCCATCCGTCTCCTCCGGAAATCCACTGTGAAGGTTTTACGAAGAAGTCTTTCCTGTCTAAGAGTTCTTTTACTAATTCATTACTCTTGCAGGCTTTGAGCTGCTTAAGAAGAGCATCACTTACTTCTCTTGTTTTCTCACCATTATTCTTATTATCCAACCAATCCTGAGCTGCCTTCTTAACGCTGTCGTTTGCATCGGTTGTTAAAAGCTCTTTCAACAGTTCCTCTATTTTCTCCCTTATATGCTTAACGGCTATATGCATACCCAATCCGAACTCGGCATTATCTTCAAACAGTGAATTTGCCCAAGCGGGTCCGTATCCGAATTCATCCTTGCAATACGGAGTTGAAGGTGCAGAACCTCCCCAGATAGAGCTGCAGCCCGTAGCATTGGCTATCATCATCCTGTCTCCGAAAAGTTGAGTGATAAGTTTCATGTAGGGAGTTTCTCCGCATCCCGGGCATGCTCCGGAGAATTCCAGGTAAGGCATATTAAACTGACTGCCCTTTACACTGTATTTATTGAACGGAGTTTCTTTTCTTGAAAGAGTTGTGGCATATGTCCAGTTGGGAGCCTGATCCATCTGCGTTTCAATAGGCTTCATAACCAAAGCCTTTTCCTTGGAAGGACATACCTGAACACAGTTTCCGCAACCTGCACAATCATACGGTGAAACCTGTATTCTGAAAGTAATTCCGTCCAGTCCTTTTCCTATAGCCTTCTTTGTTTCAAAGCCCTTGGGTGCCTTCTTCATTTCCTCTTCACTTACAAGGAAAGGTCTGATTGCCGCATGCGGGCATACATACGAGCACTGATTACATTGTATACAGTTGTCCATAATCCACTCGGGAACATCCACGGCTATGCCTCTCTTTTCATATCTTGCCGTACCCTGCTCCCATGTTCCGTCTTCTATTCCTACAAATGTGGATACCGGCAGGGAATCTCCCTGCTGAGCATTCATCACTTCCACTACATCGGATATGAATGCGGGATACTTCTTGTCTTCCTTGGGAAGATCCGGTGCATGTTTCCATGATGCGGGAACTTTCACTTCGACAATATTATCTATTCCGCGGTCTACGGCGGCATTATTCATATTAACAACTTTTTCGCCTTTTCTTCCGTAAGATTTAAGTACGGCATCTTTCATGTATTTAACCGCATCTTCAATGGGAATAATATTGGTAATCTTAAAGAATGCCGACATCAGTATCATGTTGGTTCTTCCGCCGAGTCCCAGTTCCTGTGCAATTTTCACCGCATCTATGGTATAGAACTTTATATTATTATTAGCGATATATCTCTTCATGTGCCCCGGAAGAGCCTCTTCCATTTCTTCCACCGTCCATCCGGTGTTGAGCAGGAATGTTCCGCCTTTCTTGACATCGGAAACTATATCGTATTTATCCACATAACTGCGGTTGTGGCATGCAACAAAATCGGCATCGGAAACCAGATATGTCGACTTGATGGGATTCTTTCCGAATCGCAAGTGCGATACCGTGATTCCTCCGGATTTTTTGGAGTCGTATGCGAAATAGGCTTGCGCATACATATCGGTATGGTCTCCGATTATCTTGATGGCATTTTTGTTTGCTCCCACCGTTCCGTCCGATCCCAGTCCCCAGAACTTACAGCTTACCGTACTCTTGGGTGTGGTGTTAATTCTTTCTTTTATAGGAAGTGAAAGATATGTAACGTCATCGTTGATTCCTATGGTGAAATTGTTCTTGGGTTCTTTCATGGAAAGGTTGGTAAAAACAGCCGCTATCTGTGAAGGATCGGTATCTTTTGAACCTAATCCGTATCTGCCGCCCACTATTACCGGAGCATTCTTATCTCCCTTGTATGCGGCTACAACATCCAGATACAAAGGCTCTCCCGTTGCACCCGGTTCTTTTGTTCTGTCCAGAACCGCTATTTTCCTAACCGTCTTGGGTAATGCGTTAAGGAAATGCTTAATAGAGAAAGGTCTGTAAAGACGTACTTTAAGTAAGCCTACTTTTTCGCCTTTATCCGTTAAATAGTCCACAACTTCCTCTGCCGTATCGGTAACACTGCCCATTGCAACTATTACTCTGTCGGCATCTTTTGCTCCGTAGTAATCAAACAGGTTATATGTCCTTCCCGTGATTTTGGAAATCTTTTTCATATAGTCTTCCACAATAGCGGGTACCGCATCGTAGAATTTATTGACAGATTCCTTTGCTTGGAAGAATATATCGGGATTCTGTGCAGTTCCTCTGAGAACCGGCTTTGACGGATTTAATGCCCTTTGTCTGAATTCTTTAATTGCTTCTTTGTCCACAAGTTTTTCGAAATCCGCATAGTCTATAACTTCTATTTTCTGAATTTCGTGGCTGGTTCTGAATCCGTCGAAGAAATGCACAAAAGGCACTCTGCTTTTAATTGTTGCAAGGTGTGCTATTCCGGCAAGGTCCATTACCTCCTGAACACCGCCCGATGCAAGCAGAGCAAAGCCTGTTTGCCTTGTGGCATATATATCCGAATGATCTCCGAATATGGAAAGCGCATGACCTGCTACGGCTCTGGCGCTGACATGGAATACCGACGGTAACAGTTCTCCCGCAATCTTGTACATATTGGGTATCATGAGTAATAATCCCTGTGATGCCGTATATGTTGTTGTTAAAGCTCCCGCCTGTAATGACCCGTGAACGGTACCGGCTGCACCTGCTTCCGACTGAAGCTCGACAACCTTGACTTGCTGACCGAACATGTTTTTCTGACCGAAAGCCGCCCATTCATCTACGTTTTCCGCCATGGGCGACGAGGGTGTTATGGGGTATATAGCGGCAACATCGGTAAAAGCATATGATACATATGACGCTGCCTGGTTCCCATCCATCGTTTTAAGTTTCTTTGCCATTTGTTTCTCCTTTATTTAACATGTATATTAATTAATAACTTGGTTGTTACCACATTATATTGTAGCACACATACGCAATCTTTTGTACTCCACTCTTTGAAATTTCACCTTATTCCATACTGTACTTCGCCTATGGTATAATCATGTCAAAGAAAGCAAAGGCTGCCGGGAGAAATAAATGAAAAAATCAAAATACAGATGGATATATATTGTTGCCTCTATAATAGTTGCTTTAGTAACGGTCTTTCTGATATTTTCGGCAGAGAGACAACATAACTTTGAAGCAATGGATCCTAACTGCAGCGATGCGAAATGGCTCATTAACC
>JAKJBR010000045.1:0-9349 GCA_022706885.1 Bacillota bacterium | reverse complement strand
GACCTGTAATTTCTCATGTACGGAATAACCGCTTTAACGGCATTTACTGTGCCGAAATAGTTTACATCCATCTGTTTTTTTGCATCTTCATCGGGAATAAATTCCACAGCTCCCGCAACACCGAAACCGGCACTTGTTACAAGAAGACTGATTTTACCGCATTGCTTTACCACCTGTGCCATTGCATTGTTTACCGATGAGGCCGAAGAGACATCACAGGTCACATGCCTTATCCGGTCATGTACAAAATTCCTTCTGCTGAGGTTGTACACAGTGTACCCTTTATCAGACAGTTTCAAAGCTGTCGCAAGACCGATACCGCTGCTTGCACCGGTTATCACGGCTACCTTTGTTTCCATTACAGATTATACCTTCCCAGTACTTTTTTTATGCTCATAACCGCCTCGTCTATAAGTTCTTTTGTATGAGTAGCCATGAGACTGGTTCTCAACAGACACTCATTGGGAGCGGTTGCCGGCGGAAGCGAGCAGTTTACATATACACCTTCGTCATATAATTCTTTTGCAATCGTCAATGTGGTTATCATCTCATAAGTGTAGATGGGTATGATGGGTGTAAGCGAATCACGCGTCTTTATACCTTCTTCTTTCAACCGCTTTCTGAAATAGCTCGCTATATCGGTCAGTTGCTTCGGCAACTCGGGATGAGCTCTTAAATGTTTCAAGGCGGCCAGAGCGACCGCGCAAGCGGAAGGGGTCATGGATGCCGAGAAAATGAAAGGTCTGGAATTATGGCGCACATAGTCAATGATTTTCTCATCGGCTGCCATAAAACCGCCAAGGCTTGCCAAGGACTTGGAAAAAGTACCCATATAGATATCCACTTGCTTTTCCAGATTAAAATAGCTAGCCGTTCCTCTGCCGCCTTCTCCTATTACTCCTAAGGCATGTGAATCATCCACCATTACTCTTGCACCGTATTTTTTGGCAAGGGATACAATATTGGGAAGATCGGCTATATCGCCTCCCATGGAAAAAACTCCGTCTACTATTATAAGAATTCCTGCGGTTTCGGGTATTTTTTTAAGCTGCCTTTCCAGATCCGACATATCGTTATGTCTGTATCTTAATAATGTTCCCTGCGACAATCTGCAACCGTCATATATAGATGCATGGTTTTCCTTGTCGCATACAAGATAATCGTTATGACCCGCAATTGCCGATATTATTCCCAGATTGGTCTGAAAACCCGTGGAGAAAACCAGTGCTGATTGCTGATGCAGGAAATCGGCAAGCTCTTTTTCCAGTTCCTGATGCAGTTGTAATGTGCCGTTTAAAAATCGCGAGCCGGAGCATCCAGTACCGTATCTTTCTACGGCTTCTATTCCGGCTCTCATAATGCCCGGATGGGTAGTCAGTCCCAGATAGTTGTTGGAACCCAGCATTATCCTTCGCTTTCCTTCCATAATGACTACTGTATCCTGTTTTGATTGTAAAGAATGAAAATACGGATATATGCCCAATTCACGCACTTCATCCGCTTTTGTGTAGTTATAGCACTTATTGAAAATATCCATATTACTACCTCCATAAAACCCGGTACCATTGCATATGGCAATAACTGATGATTGTTTACCGATCAATGTTTTCCCCCTTTTTTTGATATAACTCATCAGTATTTATTACCAAGTAATAATTTATCTGTAATTATATAGAATAACATGTCGGTTTGTCAATAATATGTATGTTAAAATACGGTTAAAGAACATACATCCGGAGAATATCCGGATGTATGTATATGAAAACTTTAATTTTTTCTTACTGTTGCCGGCATCAGTCGCTCTCCCGAACGGGTACAACCGTGCATATATCCACCCAGTCTGGTCCTGAACATCCCGGCTTATAGTTATTGTAATAATCATCTATTTCAAAACCGTGGGTGTATATTACTCCGCTGTAATATGTGGTTCTTTCATTTTTGGTACCTTCATTCTCGGTAACCATGACTTTATAGGCGGTAGGACCGTCACCGTCAAAATAGTGCAGACGTACTGTATATGCCTGTCCCCAGGCAACACTGTCGGATGCGACTAAGGTGTAGTGCTCGGGACCGTAGCCGTAGGTCTGATCAATATCCAGAAACCCTCCGTCGGATGTGATTTTGGATTCCCAATAAGCAGTCTCTCCGTAAGGGGTTGTTACATAAAGATCAATATCCGGTTGAGAGTCCCATGTGAGGGTTATATAAATGGCGTTTGCTGCGGCATTGCAGTTAATGACAAGCCAGCCGTAGAGATTGTGTGACAGGAAATTTTCATTTCCTTTTTCGTCCTTGTAGATGGCATTAATTAAGAATTTGTTTTCTCCGCTCTTTAAAGGTACTTCAATGGAGAAAGTAGAGGCATTGGAGCCGTCTTTACTCAAATTCTGGCGGAATATTTCTCCTTCATCCGATATAATCTCCACTGCATCTCCTATCTGCTCTCCCATCATTCCCAAAGTATCCAGATAACCGGTTATCATACATGTTCTCTCTTCCACCTCATCTCCGTTATACGGGTCTATAACCACAAGGTCCGCTATGGTACCTGCAAAGTTGCTTTTTGCATCTATAAGTATCTTTTCATATTCATTTACACTGGTAAATGTGCCGCTACCGGTTGTGGTAAGCCTTTTATCGAGGAAACCGTCGGCATAAGCAGGTGTGGATATTTTTTTGGTTGCTATGTCATAAACTATTTTTTGATTATTGTCTCCGGGAAAGTTTGGGTCATATATCTTAATGGTTATTTTGTCAGCGGTTTTAGTGTAGCCGTAAGCAAGCACCGAATGGCCGGCGGTTCCGTAGATACCCACTTCTACCGGTTCTTCCCAGAAATAGAGAGAATCCATGATACAACGTACGGCAACCGAGTTATCGGCTGTATATTTGATAATTTTGCCGTCTTCATCGGTTTCAACATAGCTTGAGAACTGTCTTTCGGTATCATACAGGACGGAAGATTGCTTGGTGGTATACTGGAATGCCTTTGTTGCGATAATATCCTGAGGAGTTATTGCGTCACCCTTGGGTGTAACACCCATCTGAGGTGTTTTGAAAAGGTTATAAAGTGCATCCGATGCCGATGTTTTCTTATTCATATAATACCATTTGGCAAATGTACTCATGCCGTAACATTCACCGCCTGAAAACAGACTGGATCCGTGATTAACTATGGCAAAGCCGTCTTTGCTGGGCATAAAACCGGTAGTGGAGGAATCAGGATATACGTCCATATCTTCCAGAATATAATAGGTGAAAGTGCTTGCATGGAAAGTCATGACGGTGAACTGTCCGGCTTTCTTATCTATGCTGTGAGTCAGCATATGATGCAGTTTGCCTGCTTCATCTATATATAAGCCGACCGGTACCTTTTCCGCTTCCGCAGGAGTATCTGCATATTTGAATGTGATAAGTATCGGTTGATTAATATCCTTATAGCCTCCCAAATCCAAATGAAGGGCTGTAGAGGAAATGGACGCGGGAGCATTCTTATAAGTACCGGTTACCGTTCCCACCGAAACATTAATCTGCTGATCAACGGCCGTTGCGGGAACCGTGACATAACAGCCTGCCAGGGCGCTGTCTGACGGTAATGATATTACACCTCCTCTGTTATCCACAATCTTTGCAGCTTCTACCGACACGTTCTGCTCGGTAAATCCGATGGATGCGAACTTGCCGGATGGCGGAGAAGACTTAAAATAATCTATTATTCTCGGTACAACAAAAATACCCGTAACAATCAAAGCGATTATCAGTACGGCAACCAAAGCAACAACACCGCCTTTACCTTTTTTAGGTTTTTGCGGATATTGATTGAAAGGTTGCTGATAAGGTTGTCGGAATTGCTGTTGATTTTGCATGGGCTGCGGAATATTTCCCGTTGAAGCACCGCAATAAGTGCAGAAATTTGAGTTTTCGGGTATCTGCTTACCGCAATTTGTACAAAACATCTTTTCACCTCCGTAAATTTATTTCGTAAGACAGAGCATTTATCTGAAATGCCCGGTACGGCACAACAAACAGACATTCATATATTATTATGTACAATATACTTACCATATTTTATTATTACCGTATTTGGCCGTCAATATCCCGTGATAAAATTTTAAAAAATATTTTTTAAATAAAAAGAGTACGAAAGGTTTTAGATGCAGTTTAAATTGAGTATATAAACGGCAACCGTTTTACAGTTCCGCCAGTTTCTTTCTGTCGGTTATGATAATACTGCCTCTTGCCATTTCTATTAATTCTTCCTGCTGGAAATATTTCAGCATCCTGGTCACAACTTCTCTGGCGGTACCTATATGGTTGGCAATTTTCTCATGCGTTATATTCAACTCGTCACTTTCCTCTATATTGCTTTCATACAGAAGAAAAGAGGCAAGACGTGTTGCCATGCTCTTGAAAAGAACCTGATCTATCAACCACATGACATCGGTGAATCTGGAAGCCATAAGGTGATTAGTATAGTTTGCAACCGCATTATTTGTTTCCATGAGCTTCTGATATACCCGAACCGGTATTATCAATATGGAAGTATCTTTTTCCGCTTCCACTATAATTTCGAATTGTATGTTGGACAGTATACAGGATGCGGAAAACAGACATATATCCATTTCAAACAACCGATAAAGAGTAAGTTCCTTACCCTGGTCGGAAATGATATATGCTCTTAACTGACCGGTTCGTACTATGTATAATCCGTCACAGTCTTCATCGCCTCTATGAAGAACGGTGCCTTTTTTAACATCCTTTATATACACCTTATCGTTTAACAACTGCTTCTGCTCCTCGGTAAGATGGTACCAGACGGGGAACAGGTTACTTATTTCACTCATGATAACTCCCTGATGCATTCTTATACATTCACATTCCGATTATACCATACACGCATGTAAAGTTTTATTTATAATTTTGTCCGGCTATATTATAAGAATTAACAAAACTATGTTATATATACAGGTTTTAATTGTGGTATTCTTCTGATATAATAACTGCATCGGTTGCCTGTGCACCGTTTATTATTACAAACTCATAAATCTTGTTTTGTATAAGGAGGAACAGATGGATTTCAAGAAAAGAGCTGCTGAACTTGTAAGCAAGATGACTTTGGCGGAAAAAATGTCACAGATGCAGTTTGAGTCACCTGCAATCGAAAGGTTGGGTATTCCCGAATACTGCTGGTGGAACGAAGCGTTACACGGAGTTGCCAGAAGCGGAACGGCAACGGTATTTCCTCAGTCCATAGCGATGGCCGCATCTTTTAACGATAGACTGATGTATAAAGTGGCAACGGCAATATCCGATGAAGTGCGCGCCAAATACAATCAATACAGAAAGTTGAACGGCACCAAGATATATGAAGGACTGACCTGCTGGTCGCCCAATATCAATATATTCCGTGATCCCAGGTGGGGAAGAGGGCATGAGACATACGGAGAAGACCCTCTGCTTACCGCTAAAATGGGTACCGCCTTTGTAAAAGGTCTGCAAGGCAACGATAAAGTATACAGAAAGACCGATGCCACGCTTAAACATTATGCGGTTCACAGCGGTCCCGAGTGGTTACGTCACAGTTTCGATGCACATGTATCGGAGACGGATTTTTACGAAACATATCTATATGCTTTTGAATACTGCATTAAACATGCCAAACCGGCTGCGGTTATGGGAGCATATAACAGGGTATACGGAGAGCCGTGTTGCGGCAGTCCGTTCCTTTTACAGAAGATTTTGCGTAAGAAGTTAGGCTTTAAAGGATATGTGGTATCCGACTGCGGAGCAATATGCGATTTCCATCTGCATCATAAGGTAACGGAAAATGAAGCGCAAAGTGCGGCATTGGCTGTAAAAAGCGGATGCGATTTAAACTGCGGTGATGCATATAAATGGCTTAAAGTGGCGGTAGCCGAAGGTCTTATTAAGGAAAAAGATATTACAAAATGTGTGGAGAGACTGATGTATACACGTCTCAAACTGGGTATGTTCGATAAAGAGTGTAAGTATAACGATATTCCTTATTCGGTTATATGCAGTAAAAAGCATAAGAAATTAAATCTTGAAATGGCGAGAGAAAGTATTGTACTGTTGAAGAATAACGGAATACTTCCTTTGAAAAAGAATACCAACGTTGCTGTAGTAGGGCCCAATGCCGACGACAAATCGGTGCTTTTAGCCAATTACAACGGTACGCCCGATGACTATTACACATTGCTGCGCGGAATACAATCGGTGTGCAAAGGCGATGTTCTTTATGCAAGGGGCTCGCATGTTTTCGAAGACGAATCCACATGGAGATATTCCGAACATCCGCTACGTGAGGCAATAATAACAGCCGGTTACAGCGATGTAATCATTATGTGCATGGGTATCAATCCCTCGATAGAAGGAGAAGAATCAACACACAGAGGATTCAAGGGAGACAGAGACGAAATAGAGTTACCGGCGGTACAGTATAAACTGTTTGACGAGCTGAAGAAACTTGGAAAACCTATAATTTTCGTAAATGTATCGGGCAGTTGCGTAGGATTGGCACATGCCGATAAAAATGCCGACGCCGTTATGCAGTGTTTCTATCCGGGAGCATTGGGAGGAATAGCTCTTGCCGATGTGATATTCGGAAATGTATCTCCCTGCGGAAGGTTGCCCGTTACTTTCTACGAAAAGACATCGGATCTTCCCGATTTTGAAGATTATTCCATGAAGGGAAGAACCTACAGATTCTTTGAAGGGCAGCCGGTATACCGGTTCGGACACGGTCTTACATATGCAAATATAAAAGAAGAGTGGACCGATGCATATACGGTAAAACTGACAAACCTGAGTGATGTTGATACCGGTTATTCGGTGTTGAGATATGAAGATAAGACAAAGAGGAAACTTTTAGACTTTAAAAAAGTCCAATTAAAGGGAAACAGCAGTATTACTGTGCAGTTTGCACCCGAAAAATAACAAAAAGACCGATACTTATTAAAGTATCGGACGAGGAGCGGTGTTATGAAGAAAATTTTTGAACTGATACTGAGTAATATTAAAGAAGCTATGTCGAAATTCGTGGTGTCTTTTTACGGAAGCGTTATCGCTTTTATACTTCTGACATTGCAGATTATATTCGACTTCACGGAAAATACCGTAGTGCTTATGGCTTTTTCGGTGGGTTTTGCCGTTATAGTGTCGGTAATGATGCAGATTATAAGCATAAAGTACAATTTTTCCAATAAAGCCGATATCATACAGCGCATTGTTTCTGCATTGACCGCTGTACCGTGCTATTTTCTTATCGGCAATATAATGGAGTCGGACAGGACTTTTATGGGGTTTTTCGGGCTGATAATAGCATTTCTTCTTATATCGTTATACGTGATGTATGATAACGAGAATAGTGATCTGGTATTTCCTCAGATTATAAAATCGGCATTCTTTGCCGTAACGGTGGCTTCACTGTTTTTCGGAGGCATAACGCTGTGCATACTGGCTCTGGATTTTCTGGTGGTGGAGTTGCAGCAGTTTGACAAATGGATTACCATTACCGCCCTTTTGTCATATATCATACTCTGCTATAACCTTTTCATTGCAATGTTACCGGAAAAGACCGATGAAATAGTACTTCCCAAGATATTTAAAGTTCTGGTGCTGTATGTCGGTCTTCCCGTATATACGCTGTTGCTCGGAGTGCTTTATGCATATCTTATTAAAATACTTGTAATAATGGAGATGCCGCAGGGTAAGATTAATCTTTTTGCTTCGCTGGCTTCTCTTTTCTTTATTTTCTTCTACCTTACCGTAGGAAGTTACGATAATGCTCCTGTGCGGTTTTTCAGAAAATACGGAGGATGGTTCCTGTTCCCGATAATTGCCTCACAGGCCATAGCGATATATATAAGGGTAAACGCATACGGACTGACCTCTGCCAGATGGGCATCAATACTGCTGAATGTAACTGCTCTGGTCTTTATAATCCTTACCCTTATCAAAGAGGGAAAATATACAAAGCATGTAATAACCGGTCTGGCCGTGATAGTGTTGATTTCGTCATTGACTCCGTTGAATATAATCGATGTGCCGGTGTATGAGCAGACATACAGACTGGAAAAGGTACTGAAAAGAAACAACATGCTTGCGGACGGTACGGTTAAGCCCTATAAGGATATATCAAAGACCGATAAGGAGATAATATCCAGCTGTTATGACTATCTCAACTATAAAGATAAGGCGCCCGAATATATAAAAGAGTCAAATTCTTTCTACGATATTTTCGGATTTGAAAAACTTAACGAGTACGGCAGTTTGGATGAATACAGCCTGATACATCTTAACAAGAGCAACAGTTATAACGCATTGGATATATCGGGATACAGTCGCTACTATATTGTCGATACGTCACGGGAAAGAGAGTTGAAGATAGTTATTGACAATACGGAATACAATGTTGCCGAACAGATTATGAAGATAAAAGAAGGTAATGACAGATCGGATATGATATTCGATGTTACAGAAGACATAAGGGTATATTTGACATATGTATACTATGAGATGAATAATGAAGGGGAAGTGCTGTACTTCAGTGCAACGGGCTTTGCTTTGGGTAAATAGTGGTATATTAAAACTTGACTTTTAGTTTTTTGTTATATAATAAACATGTAATTTGTGCTGTACGAATGATTGACAGGAGGTAGATGATGGGCAGATACAGGTTAATAACGAGATCGGACTTTGACGGATTGGTGTGTGCCATGATTTTAAAGGAACTGGATATGTTGGAAGACATAATGTTTGTGCATCCGAAGGATATGCAGGACGGTATGATTGATGTTAACGAAAGAGATATTTCCACCAATGTGCCGTATCTGCCGGGTGTTTATCTGGCATTTGATCATCATATATCCGAGAAGGGGACCAAAGCCGTTAATTACATAAATAAACCTGAAGCTGCTTCCGCGGCAAGAGTACTGTATGAGTATTTCGGAGGAGCAAGCCGACTTAAGATATCCGAAGAACTCATGGACGCCGTAGATAAATTCGATTCGGCACAATATACCATGGAAGATATAGTTAATCCTAAAGGTTGGGTAATGCTGTCTTATCTTCTGGATGCAAGGACGGGCTTGGGCAGATTCAGAAATTTCAGAGTAACCAACTACGATCTTATGATGATGCTTTTAAACTATTGTCCCGACCACACTATCGATGAAGTCATGCGCCTGCCCGACGTACAGGAAAGAGTAAAGATGTATTATGAACATGAAAAACTTTTCCACGAACAGTTAAAAGGTTGTGCCGAAGTGGTTAAGGATGTGGTAATACTTCATTTAAAGAACTGCGATCCCATATATGTAGGCAACAG
>JAKJBR010000044.1:0-9512 GCA_022706885.1 Bacillota bacterium | reverse complement strand
TGCCGTATTCTTTCCTTTGGCTTTCTCGGCTTTAATCAGCTGTTGACCCCTTCCAAGAGATGTTTGCTGCTTTCTTTTTCTTAATTCATCTACTTTTTCTGTCATGCTCATTTATTTACCTCTAAATTATATTATGCCCTTACAATCAATTATATCATTTTTAATACATCTATACAAATGAATTTGTGTAAATTATTAAGTTTATTACCGGTTTGCTGTACAAAAAAAACAACAATAGAAATATTACGGAAAACTCGGGTTAAAACTGCCTTTCATATCCCAAATCACGCAATTCTTTTTGCGTAAGAGACCTGTATCTGCCTTTTTTAAGATCTCCCAATTGCACAGCCCCTACGGATATTCTTTGCAACGCATATACCTTTATACCGACTGCTTCGAACATTTTTCTTACCTGACGGTTTTTACCTTCTTTTATCGATATTTCGGCAGAGCATTTCCCGTCACTATAATTTACTATATTACTTATTTCAGCTTTCCCTGTTATATATCCCCCTATATCCACCCCGTTTTCCAACATTTCTTTTATCTCATCGGTTATATTACCCTTTGCCGAAACGGCATAAGTCTTTGTTACCTCGTTCTTAGGATGCATCAGATAATTTGCAAAGTCTCCGTCATTGGTCATGAATATAAGACCGGAGGAATCGTAATCCAATCTTCCTGCAGGATAAACCCGCTCTTCTATATTATTAAAAAAATCCGCAACGGTTTTCCTGCCGAACTTATCTGACATGGAGGTTATAACCATCTCCGGTTTATTGAATACGAAATACAGTTTTTTTGTTTCTGTCTTTAATAGTTTTCCGTTAACCCTTACTTCATCGGAATCGTCCACCATTACAATATCCCGTACAATCTTGCCGTTTACCGATACCGAGCCGTTGAAGATAAGCTCTTCGGCCGCTCTTCTGGATGCATAACCGCACAATGCAATATATTTTTGTAAACGCATTTTTTCCACGGATTCTTTTATTCCGACACTTCGGTTACTTCAGTTTCCTCTGTATCCGTCACTTCCTCATCATCAAAACTGTCCAGCGGAATCAAATCATCCAAAGAAGACACATCAAAGGCTCTGTAGAACTCTTCTGCGGGCTTGTATAATACCGGTCTTCCCGGAGCTTCCAGTCTTCCCGCTTCGATTACCAGACCTCTTTCCAATAATGTCTTTAATGGACTGTCGGAATTACCTCTTATACTTTCTATCTTTGCTCTGGTAGCTTCTTTGTTGTATGCAATTATTGCCAGAGTCTCATATGCCGCTCTGGACAATGTATCGGTCTTTTTCTTTTCAAACAACTGACGGACTGCGGGAAAATATATCGGGTTGGTACACATCTGGTAGGAGTCTTCAATTTGTCTTATGAGGACACCGGATCGGATATCTTTCAGATGCTCTATATGTTCATCAATTATCTTTTTTATCTCTTTTTTATCGGTCTCCAGTATCTGTTCCAATCTGGTTAAGGGCACCGGCTCCCCGTTAGCATAAAGCATTGCGGTTATCTGGTTTATTATGTACTCTTTATCCATATATTCTTACTCCCAATCGTATATTTCCTGTATATTATCCGGATAGCTTAATGTTTCGGTTCCTTCCACGATTATATCTTCAAAAGCTTTTTTTTGCTTAAGTGTGGCTTTTTTCTGCGAGGATAAAACTAAAATGGACAAAAAATCCGTTACCAGCTGGGCATTGGATACCGAGTGGTCTTTAAATCTTGAGAAAAAACTTATCCTCTTTTCCTTAAAAAGCACATCGATTATCTTTCTGATGGATTTTATGAGCGATATTTTCTCTTTTTTTACAATCTCTTTTATATTCTCCGCTTTCAGATTTGTTTTATCAATCCGCCTTTGCATGGTTTCTCTGTAAATCATTACCAGCATGCTCTTGCAAAGTGTATAGGTTTTTTCCGATTCTCCGAAGTCTTCCGTAGAGGCAAAGGAATGCAAACTCTTCTGACCTTCTTCATGTAATTCTTTGAACCGTTCTCCAGCTTTCTTTATCTTCTTATACTCGATAAGCTGTCTTATCAAATCGGTCTCGCTGTCAACCTCATCTTCTTTTGCCTTAGGAAGCATGGATCTGGATTTTATATGCAACAATGTGGCGGCAATAACCAGAAAATCGCTTGCTATATCCATATCCAGCTGTTGCATAGCCATAAGATAATCCAGATACTGTTCGGTTATTATACTTATTTTTATGTCGTAAATACTCATCTTATTCTCATCGATAAGATGTAACAGAAGATCCAGCGGGCCTTCAAAGTTTTCCAGTTTTAACTGATATCCTACTCCCAATTTACCTTCATGGCCTTTCTTACCATAGTCATAGTTTCATCCGTCTTTATTTTAGCATTGGCATTGCCCTTCTCCAATATCTCATTCATAAGCTTGGGTTTTGCTTCTATCTCTTTTCTTCTCTCCTGAATCGGATGTAAGAACTCCGATACCTTGCCGTATAAGTTCTTCTTGCAGGCAACACATCCTATCTCGCCTTTTTTACAGGACTCACAGATGGAAGCAACTTCCGCCGGATTGAAGACCTTATGGAAAGCATATACCGAGCATATGTTAGGATGTCCCGGATCGGTCTTTCTTATACGTGCGGGATCGGTAACCATGCTCATAATCTTACTGCGCAACACTTCGCCTTCATCTTTAAGCAATATGGTATTGTCATAACTTTTACTCATTTTTCTTCCGTCCAGCCCCGGCAGCACCTTTGCTTTTGTAAGCAGAGCTTTAGGTTCGGGAAATACCTCACCGTACATATAGTTGAATCTTCTTGCTATTTCTCTGGTTATTTCCAGATGCGCAAGCTGGTCTTCACCTACCGGTACACCCTCCGCCCTGTAAATGAGAATATCCGCAGCCATCAGACAGGGATAACCTAAAAAACCGTATGTCCTTATATCCTTCTCGGCAAGCTGGCTCAACTGATCTTTGTATGTAGGACACCGCTCCAGCCAGGATAACGGTGTAATCATGGATAAAAGCAGATGCAGTTCTGCATGGTCCTGGTTTTTCGATTGTAAAAATATGTTACATTTATCGGAATCCAGTCCCGATGCGTATAAGTCCATAACAACTTCCTTTATATTTCCGACATAATTCTCGGTATCTTCATAACCGGTAGTCAGCGAATGCCAGTCAGCTATAAAAAAGTAGCAGTCATATTTATTCTGCAAATTGAGCCAGTTTTCCACCGCTCCGAAATAGTTTCCCAAATGCAGTGAGCCCGTACTTCTTGTTCCGCTTAATACAACCTTCTTTTTCATAAAAACCTCCTAGTAAAATAGTCCTACAAACCAATTTGCCACAAACAAAAACGCTTTTGTTATGGGTGAAGCGATTAAATCCAACACATTCGCAAACTGTGACCGGAATATAAAGAAAACAACTAAAAATATCATTCCCACAATTCTTTCGTATCTCATTACACTGAAATAGTATTTGTCGGGCAGTATACCGAACAATATCCTCGATCCGTCAAACGGCGGAACCGGTATGAGGTTAAACAGTGCAAGAAAAACATTTGCCTGAAAAAGCAAATAACAGAAAGTATATGCAATTCTTAAGAAAACGGTAAATTCCACCCCGTGCAAATTCACCGCCTGTTCAATCAAAGCAACCGGAAAGGCCGCTCCGAAAGATATCAGCAGATTTGTGAGAGGTCCGGCAAGTCCCACTAACGCCATGCCGTTTTTAGGGTCTTTGAAATTCATGGGATTGACCGGAACGGGTTTTGCCCAACCCACTCTGGCAATTACCATCATTATCGCACCCATAGGGTCTAAGTGTTTCAAAGGATTCAATGTTAAACGACCGGCATCTCTTGCGGTGGTATCTCCCAATTTTAACGCCATAAGGCCGTGCGCACACTCATGAAGGGTAAGCGATATAAGCATTACCGGAATCATATACAACATGGTTATCAACGTGTTTAAAAGGCCTTGCCACATATAATTAACACCTTTTCCTTTTACCGATTATACATTTTACGATATTAGATGTAAAGCGGAAAGGCTATTTCTCGCTAATTAAATTCTCCTTCTTAAAATGCGACCGAGTCAATATTCTTGACATTACCGGTAACTCACTTTATTCAAGAAATATTTGAAGAACCTAATAATAAAAATAGTTCTTCTGTAAAACCCTTATAAACTTCAGCATATCTTCACCGCTTGTAGTAACGGGTAAAGAAAATGAAACAAAGAATTCCTTTTCCTCGCAGGACAGTACATTATCCCTGATTCGGTCTACGGTCTTTTCGTTACCATAGTCGCTCAAATAGTCTTTCACCCCATAAACCTCAAAAACAGCATCATTAAAAGTATTCCATTTAAAAGTTGTAATATTATCTTTTGTTAATTTTGTTGTAACGGAAATACCGTTAAGATCAATCTCGATATCACATATACCTTTAACGCTTATTACGGGAATAGGATAATAATCTTCCTGGTATTTTCCTTGATCATTTTTATGGTAATGACCATTATAAAACCGCTTGTAACTTTAAACCCTCCATGCAATTTTGTAAGACTTGATACCAGGTCATATGTTTTCTCTACTAACGGCCTATAAATCTTATTCAATGATTCTCCGGTATAATCGACCATATCCTGAATTAATCTCCTTGCATTTGGTTAGGTACAGCTATTTCTCCCAATCCACTCCGAACCAGGAAAGGATA
Organism: Bacillota bacterium; assembly: GCA_022706885.1. GTDB lineage: Bacteria > Bacillota > Clostridia > DUPQ01 > DUPQ01 > DUPQ01. Next base: position 4,789 of record JAKJBR010000044.1, on the reverse strand, counting down.
GAGCGCCACAGCAATGTCCAGAAACCCGCTTTTTCCATACCCTCTGCAGTGTATACCGGTATTTCGCCCAACACTTCGCCATTAAGGGAGTATACCACCTTACCTATTTCGGTATCTTTTTCCACAGGTGCTTCCAAAGTAGCCGCATTGTATACTATCTCTTTGGATATCTCGGGTATTTCGGTTTTCTTCAATAAAAACCTCAAAGTTCCCTTGGCATAGGTCTCTATGGTCTTTTCAATGCCTTTTCTGACCTCAATGGATCCTACCGTCTGCATATCGTCTCGGGTATCGGTAAACATAAAATTGGCAAATCCGTAGTCCAAAAGGAAAGCCGTTTCCGCTACCCTGTGGTTATTGTCCGGTTCCCCCGTAACAATGGCGATAAGACTGAGTTCCCCCTTCTCGGCAGTACCCACAAGACAGTATCCCGCAGCAGTGGTAAAGCCGGTTTTCAATCCTGTTGCTCCGTCATAGTAATTCAAAAGGTTATTCCTGTTAACCATATATTGATAATCTCTGTGCTCTTTGTCGCGAAAATCCCTTTCCAGTGTGGTACTGAACCTGAATATATCGGGATATTCCGTTACTAGCGCTCTGCAAATGACAGACAAATCCTTAACGGTACTGTAATGCCCCACGTCGGTTAATCCCGTACAGTCTCTGTAATAGGTATCCATCATACCCAGTTCCATAGCCTTTTGATTCATTCTGTTTACAAAGTCACCCTGAGAGCCGGCAACAGCCTCGGCAACCGCAACGGTAGCATCATTAGCAGATCGTACTTCAATAGCGTACAGCATTTCCTCCAGAGTGAATTCTTCACCCAGATTGAGATAGACCGAAGAACCTTCCACTCCGTGTGCCTTAGCGGAGGCTTTAACAACCGTATCGTAGGATATCTCCTTGTTTGCAATGGCCTGCATAACAAGATAAACCGACATAATCTTTGTAAGACTGGCAATGGGTATCTGTTTATTCTCCTCTTTTGAGTAAAGAATCTTTCCGGTATTGACTTCCAGCAAAATAGCGCTTGTCGCCTGTAAATCGTTTATTGAAGCTTTTGAATATATGGCGGAAACTTCATGCTTACTGTAGGAATCTTTTGAAGCCTGTACCGGAAGCATTAAAAGCAGAAGAGATATTAAAACAAATATTGATACTGTTCTTTTTTTCAAGGCATTGCCCTCCTTATCTTTTGTGACACATAGATTATACCATTGCTGTATACTGTCAAACAACAATTATTATTGTTATTTAACACTATTACGGATAAAATATACACATGGTTAAGATACATAAGAAAAAAGTAAAAGGGTATATATTGCCGACATTGATAACTTTATGTATAGTATTGCAGCTTTCCGCTTGCAATAAAAACAGTCCGTCACCCTCCCCTACAACAACCGCCTTACCTTCCGCTACCGCTAAGCCTACCCAATCTGAAGTTGCGGAACAGACGGATTTTGTACAACTGGACATGCTTATGCAGTATCAGTACGGCTTTCAGGTCCTGCCGGCTATATATGACACCCGTTCAATCACATTAAAAGCATCGGACGGCTATCAAGTAAAATTGTATCTAATACAGGTTAATGGGCAGGAATATCCGGTATATAACGGAAGAGAGAATGAAACATTAAACAGCCCTCTTATCGCAATACCCGATACTGAAGGAAAGCAATATCTTTTATGCAACCAGCACAAGATATATCTTGTGGATTTGTCCGTTCCCGTAATGGATATACTTTTGTCGGAATCGGATGAGACTACCACTTACAGATACTCATTGGAGAATAACAGGGCTAACGGTCTTTACTGGGGTACAAAGCCGGTATTGTCGGAAGACGGACGCTTTCTTCTTTATCTGACCAACAGAAGAAATAACGGGAAAACAAATGATATCCGGTTATATGACTTTGAAAGCAAAGAAGATGTCCTTCTGGCAAAGGATACCTATTACAACCGGGCATACATATCCGATACCACTGTTTTTTACACTTGTAATGACATGTTGTACAGAATAGAGATACCATCCGGGGTAAAAGCGACCGTGTCGGTTTCGGTATCTCCTAACGGTCATTTTTGCTATCCCTACTATATTTACACTGCCGATTACTATCAGAAATATGAGATTTTGAACATATTATCACTGAATGTGGAAAAAGGATCTCTCGGGATAGAAAAATCGGCATTGAAAATTGCGCCGATTAAAACCGATACCCATTACATTGCAGCCGTTCTTTTACTCAACCGCAACAATGTAACTTTATCCTTTATAGATATAAAGACAAACAAATTACTTAAAACCTTTGTATTAAGCGACTCATTCAGAGTGGTGTATACTCAATGGATTGATGATGACACATTTCTTGTAAGCGGATATGAGGGAGGAGATAATGAGAAAACATACTTACTTTCGTACTAAATACATAACCTTAGTCCTTCTTATACTGCTCTTTCCACTGCTTACTGTTTTATCAGCTTCCGACTATGACAGAGCATTTGTGCAGAAAACCGCCGACAACCTGTCAATACAGGCGCTCTCTCCGTACAAGAACTCCCAAGGTATCGAGTACTGGTCTTTTTGCACCAGCAAAAATAACCAGCCGAGATATGTATCGGGCACAAATCCTCACCAGGGTACCGATTTAACAATTAATGTGGGAGAATACATTTACCCTATATATGACGGCGAAATAGTTTACATTAAAAAAGACACATCGGCACAGTTGGGTCATATTGTGGTTAAATCGGATATAGGATATGAAGAGCCTGTATATATAGAATACCTTCATGTGATACCCATCCGGGGTTTGGATGAAAACGATTATGTCTATACTTCCATTCCCATTGCCACAATTGATGAATATAACAGGTATGATTCACATCTTCACATAGGAAGAGTGAATGAAGACAGAACATTACATTATCAGATCTATGATCTTTTTTCCGATGTTTTAAGATGGAACAACGGCTCCGATTTGGATGTGTTCAGTTATCCTCTTTTCAATGATGAAACCAATATCTTTTCCGTCACCGCTTATGTATCGTCGGATACGGAAAACCTTGATTATTACGGCGGTTACGGACGTTTCTCCCTGAAATATATAACCTTTCATTATTCGGTTAATAACGGCACCTGGAAGAGTTTTAACATAGCAGAGCATGATAAAGACTTCAGATATTCATTCAACATAAAAGATATGACAGGTTCTAAAAGTAAGGATGTTGTAAGGTACTATATAACCGCAACAAGGGATAATCAGAGTAATACCGATACCACATTCAAAGATGCACCGTATACGGTAGCATACTACCCCGCATACTATGCACATCCGTCGCCTGCCCTTACAAAGGATCAGGCGGATAAAATTGCTTTATCTATAACAATTAAATAGTCTCTTTGGCAAACTCTCTGTAATACAGTTCGTGATACAGACCTTTTTTAGCTAACAGCTCCGTATGAGTACCCTGTTCCGCTACATAGCCGTCTTTTATATAACATATACGGTCGGCATTCATGATGGTGGAAAGCCTATGCGCTATTACAAGCGATGTTTTGGTTTTGATAAGTCTGTCCAGCGCATCCTGAATCATTTTTTCCGATTCGCTGTCCAAAGAGGATGTAGCTTCGTCAAGAAGTAAAATGGAAGGATTTTTAATTATAGCCCTTGCAATGGCAATTCTTTGCCTTTGACCGCCCGATAACCTTATTCCCCTCTCTCCGACATATGTTTCGTATCCTTGAGGTTGAGCAAGTATAAAGTCATGAGCATTTGCCAGCATGGCCGCATTAACAATCTCTTCTTCAGTAGCATCAGGTTTACCGTATTTGATATTCTCGGTTATGGTACCGTTGAAGATATATGCATCCTGCGGAACATACCCTATGCTCTCTCTCAACTGCTCTAAAGTGTAATCTTTATAGGCTTTACCGTTAATCTGCATCTTACCTTCATCAATCTTAAAAAGACCTAAGATGAGTTTTGCAATAGTACTCTTGCCGCCTCCGCTGTCACCTACCAATGCCAGTGTCTTGCCCTGCTCAATATCCAGACTTAAATCGGATATGCAAAAGTTATTTTCCTCTTTCTCTTCATTATCTCTAATCTCATACGCAAAACCCACTTTTGACATCTCTATACCCATATCGGTACCCGTACCTTCGATGTCATATAATTCAGGCTCTTTAGGTTGGTCATACAACTCTTTCAATCTGTTGGAGCCTGCAAAGGCTTTTTGTAAATTGGGTAATGCCGTTATAAGAATGGATACCGACCAGCCTATTCCGGTACTGGTGGATATAGCCATATAATTTCCCGCTTCCAGAGTACCGTTAATGATGAATAAAGCGCCTAATATAGTGCTTAAATAGTGCGAAAAGTTCCATATGATGGTATTCAGCCCACTTTGCAGAGTATAGGTCTTTGCCGCCTTCCATCCGCTGTCAAAACTGTCCTGAACACTCTTTTTAAAACGTGAACGCAAGAAAGTACTCAAGGAAAACATTCTTGCAACCGTAAAGCCGGTAACCACTTCGGAAGCCTGTTTACTTAATGACGCTTTGTCTTTTAAAATATTTTTATGCTTTTCTCTTAACGGTTTAATAAACAGAACATTCAAAACACCGGTAAAAACGGAGAAGCCTAAGAGAATTGCTCCGAACCGGAAATCCAACAGCAGCACAAAAGGTATTCTCATTAATAGAACAATGGCAGACTCAAATATATGCTCGAATTCGACAAATACCGTTATTACACTCTGGGTATCGGCATTAAATCTGGAA
>JAKJBR010000110.1:0-2033 GCA_022706885.1 Bacillota bacterium | reverse complement strand
GTAAACAGTGAGAGATTTATCACACAGGAACTGAAAGATATGGAGGAATCCATATTGGGAGCGGAAGAGAAGCTCATAAGACTGGAATATGAGATATTCTGTAAAATAAGGGATATCATTGCTTCCGATGCCGAAAAGCTCTTAAAAACGGCTTACAGCCTGTCTGTGCTCGATGTTTTGTGTTCTTTGAGTGAAGCAGCCGACAGATTTACATATAACAGACCTGAAATGACAAAAGATTGTGTTATAGATATTAAAGAGGGCAGACATCCGGTTGTGGAAAGAATGCCTACCTGTCCCGAGTTCGTTCCGAATGATTTATACATGAATGATACCACGGACAAGACCCTGATTATAACCGGACCCAATATGTCGGGTAAATCCACATATATGCGTCAGGCAGCCCTCATAACAATAATGGCACACATAGGTTCCTTTGTGCCGGCACAGTCTGCAACAATAGGTATAACCGATAAGATATTCACCAGGATAGGTGCAACCGACGATCTTGCGGGCGGTAAGAGTACTTTTATGATGGAGATGAGCGAGCTGGCATATATCTTGGAAAATGCAACCGATAAATCATTGCTGATATTGGATGAAATAGGCAGGGGAACCAGCACATTTGACGGATTATCCATTGCCTGGGCGGTTATTGAGTACTTAAATGAAACAAGGGCGTTAAGAACACTGTTTTCCACTCATTATCATGAACTGACAGTACTGGAAGACAAGTTATCGGGTGTAAGAAACTATTTCATATCTGCAATTAAAAAGGATAAAGATATAGTGTTCTTACGTAAGGTTAAAAGAGGAGCGGCCAAGGAAAGTTACGGTATAGAAGTGGCCCGTTTGGCGGGTATTCCCGAACAACTTGTGGTGCGGGCGGGGGAATTCCTTACCGAACTGGAAAAGAGCGAAAACAAACGAACAAGGATAAGAAATAAAGAGACATATATGGAAGGTCAGGTAGGAATATTGGAGTTTAATAAGCGGGATGACAATTATAAAGAAATAAAAGACATACTGGAAAACTGCGATATTCAGAAGATGACACCGTTGGAAGCATTGAATAAGTTGTATGAATTAAAGAGCAAGGTATAAAATGAGCGGAAAAATAATTATACTTGATGAGTTTACATCCAATCAGATTGCAGCCGGAGAAGTGGTGGAAAGACCCGCTTCGGTTCTTAAAGAACTCATTGAAAACTCCATAGATGCAGGTGCCGATAAAATAGAGATTGAGATTAAAAGGGGCGGTATAGGATACATTAAAGTATCGGATAACGGTAAAGGAATTGAGCCGGAAGACATTCCGATGGTATTTGAAAGGCACGGAACCAGCAAAATCCGTCAGATTTCCGATTTGACAACCATCTCCACAATGGGTTTCAGGGGAGAAGCGCTGCCCGGTATAGCATCGGTATCTCAGGTCACACTGACTACCAAAACCCAATGTAACGAATATGCATCAAAGGCGGTATATGAAGCATTACAGCAAAAAAGCATTACCAAAGCCGCCAGAGCTGCCGGCACAACCGTGGAAGTGAGAAATCTGTTCTACAATACACCCGCAAGATATAAGTTCCTAAAAGGGGATACCCAGGAAGCCCGATATTGCACCGATATTGTGCTAAGACTGGCATTGGCAAACGAACATGTCGCTTTTACCATGATATCCGATAACCGGGAAGTACTCAGAACAACCGGTGATAAAGATCTTTTAAACACCATATATTCCGTATACGGAAGAGATATAGCAAAAGATCTCATAAAGGTCAATGCCAAGTCCGATACATTCAGTGTAGCAGGGTATATAGGTAAACCGTTTGCATCCAGAGGGAACAGACAACACCAGAGTTTAATTGTCAACAACAGATATGTAAAATATCCGGAATTGAATGTTGCAATTGAAAGAGCATATCAGACTCATGTAATGAAAGGCAGATTTCCTTTCTATGTGTTAAAACTCAATGTTCCCGCTCACAATCTGGATATCAATGTTCATCCTGCCAAAACCGAAGTCAGAATAT
>JAKJBR010000043.1:0-10142 GCA_022706885.1 Bacillota bacterium | reverse complement strand
TTTGCAGTCCGAAAAATGTCACATTGTATGAGGCTTTAAACGGAAAAGTATCAAATTGCACCTGTTCTTTTTTAAATTCGTTGACCAGCATTGTGTTGTACATACCCGAAGCATACATGGGAATTGCCGCAGCTACCGCTATGGCAAATGCACACCCTATAACGAGACAGATAACCATCCATTTATTATTCAATATCTTTCTGAAAATAAGTCTCAGCATACTACTTGGTCCCCGTTATAATCATAGTATCTTCATCAATGCCTTGTCCGGGAAGTATTTCCACTTCCGAAGACGAAGTCAATCCGATGTTTATTTCCATATTTGTGGGGGTATTATCTTTTAATACCCTTACCGCAGCTGTTTTCTGATCTCTTATGGTAACGGCATATTTCGGGAGTTTGAGCACATCATAAACTTCATCTATTATCACTCTGATTTGCACTACTTCTCCCGCAGTTACCGCATCCATTTCATCCAATCCGAAGGAAAGATTCGTTCCCTCGGATGTTAACACATACCCGTTATATTCAATATCTTTACTGACAACTATCACACCCGCTCCGGGCTTCAATTTAGAGGCATTGACAGCCGATGTGGTACCGCTTATGCTCTTATATTGTCCCGTAGCAATAGAACAGAATCTTATAGTCCTGCCGATAGGAGCATCTTTTGCAATATCATTGGGAAAGGAGCGAATATTAACTATAAAGCCCGATTGCGATGCCCGAAGTTCCTTGTTGGTCATGTAAATATAAAGGTCGTCATACTTCTCTTTGGCATGATTGTAAGCTATTTCCGCCCTTCTGAACTGATACTCGGTTGCGGCATTTTTAACATACAGGTCCTGTACTCTTATAAACTCGTTCAAAGCGTTCAGATATGCATTTTCCACCTGCTCTTTATCTTTGCGGTCGGATAGAATAGCTATTAAATCGCCTTTCTCTACATACTGTTCGTTTTCCACAAACAATTCTTCCAGATATCCGTCTACCGAAAAAAACTGATCCTGTAAGTTCTCATATCTGTTAGCAACATTACACAGAATGGTTATGGAGTTGACAATATCGCCTTTTGTGGGGTTTATAGTCTTATACTCCACAGGAGCCGTTGAGGGAACAGGCAATAACAGCATTTCATCTTCCTTGGGGAAGATTGACATACACCCTGTCATACAAATCAATAATATTATCAATAGTACGGAAAGATATGCTTTTTTATTCATATGAAGTCCTTCTGTAGGCATTATAGCCCATTAACCTGTCAATTAAAAGCATTTTACTGCAAAACATTATGAACTTTTCATGAACTTTTAATAACTCTTTTTGAAATTCGCAGCAAATATTACATATATCCGTTAATATTCTCCAAGAATTTCCGCTGCCACGGTATTGCTGAAATATGAGGAAGCTTCCATACAGTATTGCTCTAAATCGGAATAAGGCGGAAAATGTGTCAGTATAAGCCTTTTTACATTTAATTTTGCTGCCAGCATCCCGCATTCTTTTGCACAAAGATGAGCGGCTTTTGTTTTACTCTTCTGTTTTGCAAGCAAAGCCGAATCGATTAACAAAGTATCAACACCGTATGCAAAATCCGTCAAATCCTCCGGTTGCGACAAATCCGACGAATAAACAAAACGGTCATTAATTTTTACAGCATATGTTTCCACGGGGTGTGTGGTTTTCTTAAAACGCAAGACAAAAAAATCTCTTTTTATTACCGAAGATTCGTCAATATGGACAAGATTAAACTCATCGCATTTCACTACCGATACTATGTTTTCCGGCTCTTTCGGCAAGTATACATCCAATGTCCTCCCCTTCACCTGAAGAGCATATCGCAAGACCAATAAATCCGACATGTGATCAAAATGAAGATGGGTTATTACAATAAAAGATATATCCGAAATGTCGAACTTCTTTTGGAAATTTGCAAGACAACCGCTTCCCAAGTCCAAAATTACAAGACCTTTACTGTTTAAAGTCTTAATTCCGCTTCCGCAATCTTTATTATTGCTCTCTATAACATATCCCGAACAGGCTCCGTCTTTTGCAGGGAAAGGTCCGTTATTTCCCAGAACGGTTAATTTCATTTACAACCTCCGAAAACTCCTCATAAACTCTTTGATTGGCATCACGTATACCCAGCGAATAGGCGTTTTCCGACAGAGCAATCAGTTTATCATTATTTCCGAGAAGATTCATTATCTTATCGTAAAGAACCTTGGAATTAAATTCACCGTTATCATATATAATCTCACAGGCATCCCTGTTAAATATCTGCTCGGCATTTTTCTCCTGTGCGTTATCCGGCACAAAAGGAGAAGGTATTATTATCGAAGGCATACCCATGGCAAGCACTTCGCTTATTGTGGTAGCACCTCCCCTGGTTACCATAAGGTCGGCAGATGCGTATACGGTATCGCGGTCGTATATATAATCACGGACAGTAACATTCTTAAGTGTCTTGGTTATCTTTCCTATAACCTCCTCATAGTGCCTTTTACCGGGAGCGAAAATCAACTTAAAATCCGTCTCCTTCATATATTCATTAATCATACCTGTAACGGCATTATTGACGGTCATGGCTCCCTGGCTTCCGCCTATTATCACAACGGTTTTAATACCCTCGGAAGGTTGATACTTGGCAAAGCGAGAAAATGATTCATCAATCAGATTGCCGGTAAGTACGGTCTTTTTTGCTTTACTTAAGGATTTAAGCGCCGATTGGAAACTTGCCATGGCAACATCCGCACGCCTTGCCAGCATCTTATTAGTAATACCGGGATAGGCATTCTGTTCATGGATAAGAATCTTGGCTTTGTACAGTGAGGAAATATAAATTGCGGGGCCGGCCACAAATCCTCCGGTACCTATTGCAATATCCGGCTTAAATCTTTTTATTATCTTCCTCGCCTGAAATAATCCTTTAATCAAAACAAAGAGTGTTTTTATTGACTTAAGTCCGAAAGGACGTCTGAAGCCTTCTATCTCTATGAACTCTATATCAAATCCCTCTCTGGGCACCAGATCCTTTTCCAGCCCTCTTTCCGATCCTATGAACAGTATCTTATACTCCGGATGATTATTTCGTATTTTCTTTGCTATGGACAGTGCGGGATTTATATGCCCTGCCGATCCGCCGCCCGCTATCAGTATATTCATTCCGTAAGTCGCTCCTTCTTTTTGGGTTGTTTGGATATATTCATCAGAATTCCTATCTCTGTCAAAAACATTACCAGACTGGTACCTCCCGCACTGAAGAACGGTAACGGTATTCCGGTATTGGGTATCAGACCGGTCACAACCGCTATATTCAATGCCGCCTGCACAAATATCAGTGCGGTAATCCCGGTGGCAAGCAGTGTTCCGAATAAATCTTCGCAAAAGATTGCAATTCTGATACCTCTCCAAAGCAGCATACAAAATAGCGCTATGACAAGAAAAACTCCTAAATATCCCAATTCTTCCGCAATAATGGAAAAAATGAAGTCATTCTGAGGTTCCGGAATATAAAGGAATTTTTGTGTACTCTTTCCCAGACCTACTCCGAACAGACCTCCCGATGCAATGGCATACAATGACTTTATAACCTGATAACCGCTGTCGGAAGGATATGCGAAAGGATCCAGCCATGCCATTATTCTGGTTTTCATATAATCGACGGTAAAGGCACCGACAATTGCAAGCGCCGCAACCGGTGCTATTGTAAGTATCAGGTATTTAATTTTCGTTCCTCCCGCATAGATTATAATGAAACCTATCAGAATAATGATAATCGCTGCACTCATATGCGGTTGCATAAAGATAATAACGGCGGAGGTCAAAGTAATTGCCAATGCCGTAAAATATCCGGCTAAAGGCTTATCTTTCTCCTTAAAATCCACAATAACTCTTGCCAGAAATATTATTAATGCCAGTTTATACAGTTCCGAAGGCTGAAACTCAAATCCTCCTATACTTATCCACCTTCTTGCATCGTTGTGTTCCACACCTATTCCCGGTATAAAAGTAAGCAGTAAAAGCACCAATCCGCCTGCAATAATAATCCAGGAAAATTTCTTATACAATTTATAGTTTATAAAGGAAACCCCCATCATGGCCACTATGCCTATCAATGCCGCAATCATCTGGTCTTTAATGAAAAAGTAGATGTCACCGAATTGACTCTTGGCATACGGTGCGGAAGCGCTGAAAATCATAAGAAGGCCCAGAGCCGTCAGCCCTAAGGGAAATAACAATATCAGAAAGTCCGCTTTTTTCTTTTCACCGTTTTTCAAATCACCGCTCCTATATAGCCAAAAACGCAATTATACCGCCAATGAATGTTACCGCGCTGAACACTATTACTATCTTATTCTCACTCCAATGCTTCAACTCGAAATGGTGATGAATGGGAGCCATAAGAAATATCCTTTTTTTTGTCCGTTTATAATGCAGAACCTGAATAACCGAAGATAAAATTTCTATTACATATATGATACCCGCAAACAGTATTATCCACGGAATTCTCAAATTCACCGAAATTGCCGTTACCGCTGCCCCTAAGGCCAGAGAGCCGGTATCTCCCATGAGCAGTTTTGCCGGGTAGATATTGAATATAAGGTAACCTGCCATAGCTCCGATTACAATCAACGACATATATGTCATATCGGTATTATCAAACACAATTTTTGATGCAATCGCGAAAAATATAAATACAACCGCAGTAACCGATCCGCAAAGTCCGTCCACCCCGTCGGTAAAATTAACCGCATTTATGACCGCATTGTAGAAAAATACTATGAAAATAACATAAATCCATCCGGGTATAACAAAAGTCTTTCCGGCGTCGGTAAAAGGAATGATAATCTCCGATCCTATCTTGGAGAAATATACGATATATATGCCGTAAGCCGCCGATATCACTATAAAAAACAATGTTTTAAGTATCGGCTTCAAACCGTCTTTATTCTTTCTCCTTATTTTCAGAAAATCATCCAGAAAACCCACCAGAGCGGACAGTAATATCAGACCGCATGTGGCCGACACCACGGGATTATTCCATCCGAGAAATAACATACACCCTATTATGGGAAGTATGAATATAATCCCGCCCATAGTAGGTGTGCCGGCTTTTTTAAGGTGATCTTTAGGGCCGTCGTCCCTGACTACCTGCCCTATTTTAAGTCGTCTTAGTACAGGCAGCAGCACTATTCCCGATATCACCGTTAATATGAAAGATGCGCTTATTGCAATTATCATAAAAAATCTCCTTCAAAAACTTCCAGTACCTTTTCCATAGACGATCCTCTCGAGCCTTTAATCAAAATAGTATCGCCTTTACATATTATATCCATAATGTGCTTTTTTGCCTGAGGTATATCGGAAAAGACATGAATACTCTTTTCTTCCATTCCGAAATCCATTGCGCCTTTTTTGTAGCAGTCGGCATTTTTACCTACCGCAATCAGTACATCTATTTTGTTGTACGCAAGATATTCTCCCGTTCTTTTATGCATGATTTCTTCAAAATCGCCCAGTTCCAGCATATCTCCCAGCACGGCAACCTTTCTGCTCCTATAATTTTTCAATATGTCTATTGCCATCCTCATGGAGTCAAAATTGGCATTATACGCATCATTAATAACGGTGTATCCGTCAATAACACTTATCTGTGTTCTCATAATCTGATTAGTACATGCTCCTATGGCTTCTCCCGCAGCTTTCCTGTCGGCTTTCAGAATATCCGCCACCGCAAAGGCCAATAATGCGTTAATAATATTGTGAATACCCGGTATGGACAATGTAATTCTTGTGTCCGATACGGAAAATGTATATGTATTATCTGCGTTTTTTACTATGTCCCGCGCCCTGTAATCCAGGTCGTCGGCAAGTATTCCCACCCGTATAACCTTATACTTATGATTACCTTTAATCCTTCTCAGCATATCATCATCGGCATTTACTATCAGATAACCGTTATCCAGATAGTCCAGTACTTCGGTTTTTGCCTTGAAAATGTTCTCTCTGCTCCCGAGATTACCTATATGGCTGGTACCTATATTGGTTATTACCGCTATATCCGGCAATACAACAGAGGACAGTTGCTTTATCTCTCCCGCATTATTCATCCCCATCTCAACAACAGCAGCCTGCGAGTCTTGCCGTACCGAGAATACCGTTAACGGAACACCGGTCTGATTGTTAAGATTGCCCTTTGTATAATCGGTTTTGAAAGAAGCAGCCAAAGCCGCTCCGGTATAATCCTTGGTGGTGGTTTTACCGTTGCTGCCCGTAACGGCGATAAAGGGTATTTCCAAAGACTGTCTGTAAAATCTTGCCAGATCCTGCAATGCCTTAACGGTATCTTCAACATAGATTATGTTGTCCCCGGCATATTTATCTTTCTTCGAACAGACGGCCGCTACGGCTTTTTGTTCCAAAGCCTTATTGACAAAATCATGACCGTCAAAATTCTCGCCCTTTATAGCAAAGAAAATCTCCCCGGGTTTTACGGTTCTCGAGTCTATGGACACACCGGTAACAACGGTCTTTTTGTCGGCTTTCAACCCGGCAGCAAACAAATCATATATCTTCCCCAGTTGTATTCTCATATTTCCCCTTTCAGCACCTTTTGTATTATTTCTCTTTCATCATAATGTGTCTTTTTACCCATAACATCCATATAAGTTTCATGTCCTTTGCCGGCAAGTATTATAAGGTCATCCTTTTTTGCATTACTAAGCGCATAAGAAATAGCCTCCGTTCTGTCGGTTATACATATATATTCGCCGTCGGTCTCTTTAATACCCTGTTCAATCATGGACAGGATATCTTCCGGCTTCTCGGTTCTGGAGTTATCCGATGTTATTATGGAAAAGTCGGCATTTTGCCCCGCAATCTTTCCCATCATGGGTCTCATGGACTTATCCCTGTCACCGCCGCATCCGAACAGGCATATTATCCGACCGGATGTCCTGGTTTCCCGCACCGCAATGAGCAGTTTTTCCAGACTGTCAGGCGTGTGAGCATAATCAATCATTACGGTGAAATCTTTACCCGTATCGACTTTTTCGCATCTTCCTTTGACAACTACATCGGAAAGCCCTTGTCTGATATATTTTACATCAATATCGTTGAGAAGACATGCGGTAACGGCAAACAGGCTGTTATATATATTAAATCTTCCCGGCATATCCAACTCTATTTCCAGCTCCATACCTAAACCCCGGTAAATAAAACTGCAGCCGTCATTCCGGTACAGTATATTGTCCGCAGTTATATCGGCTTTCTCTTCTATGCCTATCGTATATATCTTATGCTTATCCTTGTTATAACCTTCACTGCTTTTGTACTCTTTTGCGGCTTTTCTTACATATTTATCATCATTATTTACAATCATTATGTCACTTGCCGAAAACATCCGTTTCTTGGAGTTATAGTAGTCGGAAAAATCCGGATGTTCCCTGTCGGTAATATGTGCCTGAGTAAGATTGGTATACATACCTATCTTATACCGTAATCCGTATACCCTGTTTTGTTTCAACGCTATGGAAGAAACTTCCATTACACAATTGTTAACACTTTCTTTATTTATCTTACTGAAAATCTCATTCAGTTCATATGCCGAAGGCGTTGTCTGCGATATGGCTATTTCCTTGTCTTTATAGACCGCTCCCACGGTTCCTATAACCGCACATGCCATCCTTGCTTTGTCAAATATGTTCTTAATCATGTAGGAAATGGTGGATTTGCCTTTGGTTCCGGTTATTCCTATAAGATTGAGAGCATTTGCGGGATAATTGAAGTAATATGCAGAAGCTTTTGCTAAAAATATTCTGACATCATCAGTCTCAATAACCGATACATCGGGATACTTATCCGCATAATATTCAAAATCTTTGGTTACAACTATGGCAACCGCACCGTTCGAAACGGCATTACCTATATATTTATGCCCGTCATCGTCTACCCCGTCTATGGCAATAAACAGATGACACGGCTTTGTTTTTCTGGAATCAAAGGATATGTCGGTAATATCCGTATTTTTTGAGCCTGAAATCCTTATACAACCCGTTACTTTCAATAAATCTTTCAGAAGCATTCTACCTCAATCATCCTTTCTTAATCCGGGTAATCGGTAAACCGGAAAGTTATATTCACAATAGTGCCCTTTTCCACATATGTTCCGGCCGGATACTGAACGCCTATACACTCTCCGTCTCCGTCGGAATTGATGTTCAATCCCAAATCCTTCAATGCTTTAACAACATACGATTTATCCTTACCTGCCAGATACGGCATCTTGACCGTCTTCTTGTTTTCGGGAACGTAGGTATATAATATTATAACCCCGTCTTTGGCTATAACGGTACCGCTTTCGGGAAATTGATACATAATAGTGACATCTTCACCTGCCGTACTGCCTTCAATCTCATAATTCAAGCCGTAACTCTTTATTTTCTTAGCGGCTTTTTCCACATTATACCCGTTTAAATTGGGAACGTATACCGGAGTTTTCTCCTTACCCGCCGTTCCTTGCTTTTCTACGGACAATTCTTCCAATGCCTGCTCGAAGATAAGTTTTGCATAGGGAGCGGCAACCTGACTGCCGTAGTAGGAATCACCCTGTGGGTTGAATACAATAAGCAACACCGTTATAACAGGATTATCCGCAGGAGCAAATCCGATAAAAGAAGACACATACACGCCCTCAACCGTCGTTTCACTGGTTCCCGTCTTACCGGCTATCCTGTAACCGTCAACATAAGCATTCTTTCCTCCGCCCTCTGATACCACTCCTTGCAGAATCTTTCTCATTTCATCGGATGTTTCTTCGGATATGACCTGTCGCACTACCTGTGGCTCAAAGTCGTAAATTATATTCCCCTGCTTGTCCGCTATAGCATCGGTAAGACTTGGTTTAATAAGATAACCCCCGTTTGCAATCGCGTTATATGCCGCTACCATCTGTATGGGTGTTATCTGAAATCGCTGACCGAAGGAAGCAACCGACATATCCAGTTTTGTGGGTTCACTGTGAAATATGCTCTGCCCTTCTCCCATAAGCTCTATTCCCGAAGGATCTCTGAATCCGAATGATTCTATATACTCATAAAACCTCTTTATACCTATAAGGTGAGATACTTTTACAAAAACCGGATTGCAGGAATTGTATACGGCTTGTAAGAATGTTTCTTTGCCGTGAGGATATTGCTTTGCCCAACAGTGAATTGTGGCTCCGTAAACCGTAACGGGAAAATCATCCACCATCGTATCCTGTTGAACTATATCCTCTTCCAGTGCCATTGCAGTAGTTACGGACTTGAATGTGGAACCGGGCTCATATGTGTCCATGATAGCCTTATTGCGCCATACGGTGCTGTACAACAGGTCTACATCACTTTTCCTCAAACCGGTCCATCCGTCTATCGTGTAGCCTTCGGGCAGTGCTCTGGGGTTATTCAGATCCATTCCCGGTTCGGAGACCATAGCCAATATTTCCGATGTTTTACAGTCGGAAACTATACATACCGCACCGCCTTCGGCTTTATTGTCTTCTATTGCCTGTTTAACCACATTCTCGGCAATTTTCTGAATATCGGTATTTATGGTGGTTATTACATCATAACCGTCTACCGCTTCTATTCTGGATTCAAATGCAAAAGGAAGCTCGGTTCCGGCAACATCCAGTTCGGTAAGTATTTTACCGTCGGTTCCTCTAAGATAGTTGTCCAAAGATAACTCCAGACCGTATAATCCCTGATTGTCATCACCGGTAAAACCGATGACATGAGCGGCAAGAGAACCGAACGGATAATATCTTTTACTGTCCTGATGTATGTATATTCCCGAAACCTTATGCTCTTTTATAAAGGCTTTTAACAAATCGGAAGTGCTCCGCTCCACCTTGGACGCTATAAGCTGATAATGGTTGTCCATATTCAACTTATTCAGCACATTCTCATAATCCAGTTCCAGAACCGAACTGAGTTGCTGTGCAACTTCCTCCACCGTTATATTCTTATTCTTACGTACTTCAATAGGGCTTACGGAAATTGTATCCACGCTTACGGATATTGCCAGCACATTACCCGAACTGTCATAAATAGTGCCTCTTTCGGCTTTTATGGTTCTGTCCCGGTTTTGCTGCTCGTATG
>JAKJBR010000042.1:0-10303 GCA_022706885.1 Bacillota bacterium | reverse complement strand
ATGGTCAGCTCGAAGCGTACCTGGTCGTTGCCTTTTCCGGTACAGCCGTGACATATGGCATCGGCATTTTCCTTTAATGCAATTTCCGCTATTCTCTTTGCAATAACCGGGCGCGCAAAAGATGTGCCCAATAAATATTTCTTCTCATACACCGCACCGGCTTTTAAGGTGGGGAATATGAAGTCATATACAAACTCTTCGGTAAGATCTTCTATATACAGTTTTGAAGCTCCTGTAGCAAGTGCTCTTTCTTCCAGTCCTTCGGTTTCGGCTCCTTGTCCGACATCTCCGCAGACTGCTATTACTTCGCAGCCTTCATAGTTCTCTTTCAGCCACGGTATTATTACCGATGTGTCCAATCCTCCCGAATATGCCAGTACTATTTTCTTTATTTTCTCATCAAATTTATTCATTGCACAGCCTCTTTCTGTTTGATTGGCATAATTATACAGGATTACTGCATAAAGTCAATACATTTATGAATAAAATATCTTAATATATGCATAAATATGAATATTCGGTGAATATTAATCGAATGTAAGCATTCATGAAGAGGGGATAGTGCTGCAAAATTACCAAAATCAACCGTTAGTTGAGTAATTATACAACCGCAGGTTGTGAAAAAACAGTAAAAACAACCTTTGATATATTCAATACCTGTATAGGCGATACTAAAATTTAATTATGAAAAGTGCCGGTATTCAGCTTTGTAAGTGTTGAATATGGGCAAAGAAAAATATATATTATATAAGGAGAAGAAAAGATGAGAACATTAGGAAACAGAATTGCGGAATTAAGAAGAGCAAAGAACATCACTCAAGATGAGATGGCGGAGAAGCTCAATGTAACAGCTCAGGCGGTATCCAAATGGGAGAACGATATATCCTGTCCGGATATTATGCTGTTGCCCAAGATAGCACAAATGCTGTCGGTTACGGTGGACGAGTTGTTGTCCGATCAGCCAAAGAAAAGTGTGGAACTTGTACCGGAAGAAAAGAGAAAGAGTATAGACGATCTGGTATTAAGGATTTATGTCAACTCCAAAGACGGTGACAGGGTAAAAGTGAACCTGCCCATGTCGCTGGTTAAAGCGGGACTGGAAATGGGACTCAAGATGCCGGAAGTTTCGGGAAATGAAGCATTGAAAGACATAGATTTTTCCCAACTGATTGCGCTGGCGGATAAAGGTGTGATAGGTAAACTTGTGGAAGTGGAAAGTGCGGACGGAGATACCGTGGATATAGTGGTGGAGTAATATGCGAATCAAGGTTAAATCGGATGACGGTAAAAAGATAAATCTTATTTTCCCCACATGGTTTGTTTTTTCCGACTTAGGTGCCAGAATAGCCGCTAAAGTCATCAGCAGGAATGCCGAGCCGCACGAGTTTAACCTATCCGGTAAGGATTTAAGCAGGCTTATGGTTGAATTAAGGAAGATTAAAAAGAAATACGGACGGTTTGAACTGGTGGATGTACAAAGTGCCGAAGGAGACATTGTTAAGATAGTGCTGTGATAAAAGGTGCAATGAGAAAAAAAAGATTAAGATTTACTATATTACTACTCATATGTTTACAGATGTTTGTATTGTGGAATAATGCTTTTACCTGCCATGCATCGGACGATTTTGTTTATCGCAGGAATAAGAGCATGCTCTTTGAGGAAGCGGGGTTGAAGTATCCCGCCAAGGTCTCCGGTCGTGACTTTCTTATATATACAAACGGACAATGGAAGAAGGTTTTTTTAAAAGGTGTAAACATCGGAGCGGCAAAGCCCGGAACATTTCCCGGAGAACTGGCCATTACCAAAGAAGAGTATTTACGGTGGTTTAGATACATAAGCAGGATGAATGCGGAAGTTATAAGGGTGTATACGACAATGAAGCCGGATTTTTACGATGCATTGCTTGAATTCAACAAAACCTCCTCCAAGCCTCTGTATCTTATGCACGGTGTATGGGTGAATGAGGAAGTTATTGCTATGCTGAATGATGCCTATGCCGATAATGAAAGAATAAAAAACGACTTTATTAAAGATGCCTTGGATTTGGTGGATATTTTCCACGGAAATGCCGAGCTGCCTTTTAAGTACGGATTTGCACACGGAAAGTATGAAACCGATATTTCAAAGTATGTGATAGGCTGGATATTGGGAATAGAATGGGATCCGTATTTTGTTTTAGGGACCAATGAAAACAACCCTTCAAAAACTTCCTATTCCGGTAAATATCTGTATACGGAGAACTCACCCCCGTTTGAAACCTTTTTGTGTGAAGTAGGGGACAAGATACTGTCCTATGAAGCGGAAAAATACGGTATGGTAAGACCGGTAAGTTATACCAACTGGCTGACAACCGACATGATGGAGCATCCCAACGAGCCGCTTGTAAAAGAGGATCTTGCGGAAGTGAATGTAGAGTATATAAAGCCGAGAGAAAACTTTAAGCCGGGCGTTTTTGCATCCTATCATGTTTATCCGTACTATCCGGATTTTATGAATTATCAGAAAGAGTATATAGGGTTTAAAGATGATAAGGGCAGGGTTAATACTTATAAAGCGTACTTAAGGGATTTATACAATCACCATAATATTCCCGTGCTGGTTGCGGAATTCGGTGTGCCGGCTTCCAGAGGAAAAGCACATGACGCAATATATTCCGGATATAATCAGGGTAATCATGATGAAACCGAACAGGGAAGAATAATAGTAGATATGCTTAAAGACATTTATGATGAAGGCTATTGCGGAGCTTTGGTGTTTGCGTGGCAGGATGAATGGTTTAAGCGCACCTGGAACACCATGGATTTGGACTTGCCTGATGAAAGACCGTATTGGTCCAATCCCCAGACCAACGAGCAGCAATTCGGATTATTGGCTTTTGACCCCGGTAAAGAAAAAAGCATATGTTATGTGGACGGAGATATAGATGAATGGAAAAAGGATGAACCGATTAATATCTCGTCCGGTGCAAGTCTTTTTGTCAAATCCGATGAAAAGTATGTTTATCTGATGCTGAAAACCGGGAACTTTGATTTTAGTAAAGACACTTTATATATTTCCGTTGATTCAATAGCGGGTCAGGGGAACACCCATGATAAGAGCAGAAATTTAAGTTTTAAGCGCGGAGCGGATTTTCTTATTCAGATTAAAGGTAAGAATAAATCCAGGATTCTGGTGGATGCTCATTACGATTCTTTTTACTATATCTATGCGGAACAATTGAATATGATTCCGAAAAAGGAGAAGTATAAGAAGAACGATACGGGAATATTTAATCCCATGTATCTTTGCTTAAACAGAGAGATGTGGTTGCCGGAAGATAAGAGAACGTTGCTGTTTTCTCAATATGAAACCGGAGTATTACAACACGGTAACAGCAATCCGGAAGATAAAGACTATAACTCTCTTACGGATTTCTGCTATAAAGACGGAAATATTGAAATAAGGATTCCGTGGCAGTTACTGAATGTGATGGATCCGTCAACAAAGACCGTTATGGGGAATTTTTATAAAAACAATTCCATAAAGGGACAAACGATTGACGGTTTCTATTTAGGAGCAGGTGTTGTAAAAGAAGGTGCAACCGACAAAATCGATATCATCATGGATTACTATACCTGGAGCCCCTGGTCGGCTCCCACATACCATGAAAGACTGAAACCTTCCTACTATATTCTGAAAGATGCTTTTAAGCAATTAAAGTTAAAAGAAAAAGTAGAAGTAAAAGTGAATATAAATGATTATATTTTAAGAAAAGGCATACATAAGATACCTAAGACGACAACTATAAACGATATATCAAGGCTGTATATGTATCCGTTTTGTATGCTGAAATGAATGCAGTAGGTAGGAGGTATTGTACATGACGGTATCAAAAGCATGGGATTGGAACAAGGAATTGAATTCCGTTTGGCTGCAACCGAGTGAAGAAAGTTATTATGTGGCACAGCGTTGGAAAGATAAGAATATTAAGAAGGTTTTGGATTTAGGTTGCGGACTGGGAAGACACTCGATATTTTTTGCAAAACAGGGGTTTTCAGTCAGTGCTTTTGATTTATCCCTTGAGGCAACGGAGCACCTGAAAGCATGGTCGGAAAAAGAAAACCTGTCTATTGAGGTTGTAAATGCCGATATGATGAAACTTCCGTATAAAGACAACTTTTTTGATGCGATTTTTGCATATCATGTTATTTCTCATACCGATTCAGCGGGGATTAGAGAAATTATTAAAGAAATTTCAAGGATATTAAAAATCGGCGGTGAAATATACATTACACTGTGTTCAAAAGAGTCGGCATCTTTCAGGGATGTCGATAATCTCAAAATAGATGCCAATACCGTAATCAAGACAAAAGAAGGACCGGAGAAAGGCATACCGCACTTCTATGTGGAACCGGATGATATTTTTTCTTTGTTTGACAATTACGGTATAGATAGAATCCGGCATACTGATGACTGCTATTTTAACGGTAAAAAGCAGAACAGTAAACATTACTTTATAAGTGCATCTTTAAGAAAGAAATAACAGGTTGCTTTGTGTTTAAATAATTTTTCACATTCAAGCTGCAATATAAGATTACTGTAACTGCATCCGGAGGCTATAATGCAACTCCCTTATGTAATCGTCATATCAGTGTTTTTCAACTTGTACCCTATTACTAATAATCTATTGAACAAAAAAAATGTATAGATGCCATAAATTTCATAGAAAAGAATATGGCAGTATTTTTAAAAAGTCAGAGAAAACGCTGCAAAATATGTTTGAAATGTCATAAAAACTGTGACGGAATATGTTTGAAATGTCAGAGCTACGTCGTATTTGTCCAAGTACTCTTTCAAATTACATTAAGATTTCTTACCGGCTTTTCTGTTAAAGATTATCGCTAATACTATGAGTATGACAATACCTGCGGCATAAGGGATAGCAAGTGCTAAGGCTGCACCCGGAGGTGCGCTGTATCCGGCATATTTTGCTCCCCATTCAAGAGAGCAATAGTTATATGCGACTACGGCACACATAACGTTTGACAGTAAAATTGCCAGAATTATAAATATTTTAGATAAAACTTTCATTTGCTACCTTCCTTATCGCTGTTCCTTATCTCGCCCCTCTTTATTTTCCCGCCTATGGTTTTGGGCAACTCTTCCGTAAACTCTATAATCCTGGGGTATTTATACGGTGCTGTTACTTTCTTTACATGGTTCTGAAGCTCTTTTATGAGCTCTGCCGACGGTGTATAACCTTTTTTCAGTACTACCGTGGCCTTAACTATCTGGCCTCTCAATTGATCGGGAACCGCGGTTACGGCACATTCCACAACGGCCTCATGTTCCAGGAGGGCGCTTTCCACTTCAAAGGGACCTATTCTGTATCCCGAACATTTTATAACATCATCATGTCTTCCTACAAACCAGTAATATCCCTGGTTGTCGCGCCATGCCACGTCTTTAAGGTTATACACTCCGTTCTGAATGTGCTGCTTTGTAAGCTCCGTATCTTTATAATACCCTAAGAATAACCCTACCGGGTGCTCGCTTTCCATATTGCGTACGGTTATTTCTCCTTCTTCACCGTCTTCGCAGGCAATACCGTCCGCATTTATAAGCTGTATGTCATAGAGAGGAGCGGGTTTTCCCATGGAGCCGGGCTTGGGTTCAATCCACTTAAAATTGGCTATCATAACGGAAGATTCCGACTGACCGAAGCCTTCGGTAAGCGGTTTTCCGGTAATCTCTTTCCACTTTCTGAATATTTCCGGATTGAGCGGTTCCCCCGCGATACAGAAACGCTTTATGGAAGAAAGATCATATTGCTTTACATCTTCCTGAAGCATAAACCTGAACATGGTAGGGGGAGCACAGAAGGTGGTCAGTTTGTATTTTTCCATCATTTTAAGAAGATTGGCGGGTATGAACCTGTCCATGTCATATGCGAATATTACGGCACCGCATATCCATTGCCCGTAAATCTTGCCCCAACCGAACTTTGCCCAACCGGAATCGGATACGCTCATATGCAGTTTTCCTTTTTCCACGCATTGCCAGTACTTTGCGGTAACTATATGTCCTAAAGGGTAGGAGTAATCGTGATGTACCATTTTGGGCATTCCCGTTGTGCCGGAAGTAAAGTACAACAGCATGGTGTCTTTAGTTTTTGTGGCTTCTTTTCCTGCAGGTCTTTTGAATACATCGGAGCATCTGAAAGCCTCTTTAGAAAAATCCTTCCATATCTCACTTATAGTACTTCCATTGTTTCTATCAGTGCTGTTGTCCCTGTTTACAAGTATAAGGTTCATAACTTTCGGACAGTCGGGAAAAGCGCTCTCGGTCTGTGATATTACGAAATCATCGTTTACGCAAATGATTGCCTGCACATCTGCGGCATTTGCCCTGTAAGCTATATCTTTTTTGGTAAGCTGCAACGAAGCGGGTATGAGTATGGCACCTATCTTGTGTAATGCCACCGCTATTATCCAGTATTCCCATCTTCTTCTTAAGATTACAAGTACCTTGGAGCCTTTTTTTATGCCTAAACTTATAAAGTAATTGGCCGCTTGATTGGACAGTTTTTTAATGTCGGTAAAAGTAAAGTACTTCTCGTTTTGGAAGTCGTCACACCAGACCAAAGCCGGCATGTCTTTATCTTGCTCTGCCCATGCATCCACAATATCAAATCCGAAATTGAAATTGTCCGGAACAATTACCTTGTAGTTTTGTTTGAAGTCTTCATAGGAGACAAATTCCGTCCTTTGGAGGTATTTTTCTAACATATTTACTCCTATTCCGCTATAACCGTAAGAAACACTACGGGCACATCCGATGCACAACTCTGACCGTGAGGATGGGTTGCATTGAAATAAATGCAGTCTCCTTCATCCAGAATTATCTGTTGATCATCGAAGGAAAATGCCATCTTTCCGCTTATAACATAGTTGAACTCCTGACCGGTATGGCTTACCAGAGCGGCCGGCTCATCCGACGGATCCAGTGTTACCAATAACGGCTGCATTATCTTTTTGGAATAGCGAAAAGCCAGATCGGTATAGTTGTATCCGGGATATCTGTCCACTTCCTTGCCGTGTCCGGCTTTTACCATATGGTATGTGTCCAGTTTAGCCGATGTTCCGGTAAGTATCTCGGAAAGATCCACTTTAAAGTTATTTGCTATACGAAATATGACGGATATAGGAATATTTTGTCCGTTTCTCTCATAATCGCGATATGTTTCAATATCGATATTTAGCTCTTTTGCCATATCTTCCTGTGAATATCCGCAGGCATCTCTCAATCCCGCAATTCTTCTTGCGATTTCCATTGTCTCTTCCATTACAGTTCACTCCCGATCTTAAGCGCTTTTCTGTTCAGTTCCATCATTTCCGCTTTTCTTGGCGGAACACATGCCGATAAAGCTTCTTCCAAAGCACACTCTGTGCAAAAGCCTGTCTCTTTAAACATCTTTCCCAGCATTATCATATTGGCCAGTCCCGGCAATCCGTTGTCGGTTGCCAGGCGTGTTGCAGGTACATAGAAAACATTTATATCTTCTCTGTGCACTTTCCTGTCTATTATTGAGCAATCCACTAAAACGGTGCCTCCGGGTACTACCTTATCAATAAATTTCTCCAAAGAGGGAAGATTCATGGCCACCAATATGTCGGGATTTATAACCAGCGGAGAGCCTATCAGGTCGTCGGATATGCAGACCGAACAGTTTGCAGTTCCGCCTCTCATTTCCGGACCGTAGGAGGGAAGCCAGGTTATCTGTTTGTTATCCATAAGTCCCGAATATGCGGCCATCTTACCTAAGAACAATATGCCCTGACCTCCGAAACCTGCCAGAAGAATATTCAGTGTACTCATTTTGTTGTACCTCCGACATCCTTGTATAGTCCCAACGGATAGTAGGGAATCATGTTATCTCTCAGCCATTGCAGTGATTCTTGTGCATCCAAGCCCCAGTTGGTGGGGCAGGTGGACAGCACTTCCACTATGGAAAAGCCTCTTTTTTCTATCTGGTAGGTAAAAGCCTTTTTTATTGCCTTTTTAGCGTTTTGAACATTCTTTACATTATCTGCCGATACTCTTTGTGCCAGTGCCGTCCCTTCCAGTGTTGCCAGCATTTCACATACTCTTATGGGATGACCGGCATAAGAAGTATCTCTTCCGTACGGAGTGGTCTGTGTTACCTGATGAGGTAAACTGGTGGGAGCCATCTGACCTCCCGTCATGCCGTATATGGCATTGTTTACGAATATAACGGTAATGTTCTCGCCTCTTACCGCTGCATGAACGGTTTCCGCCGTTCCTATTGCCGCCAGATCCCCGTCACCCTGATATGTGAACACTATATTTTCCGGTATGGCTCTTTTTAAACCGGTTGCGACCGCAGGAGCTCTGCCGTGCGGAGCCTGCACCATATCGCAGGCAAAGAAATTATAGTTCATAACCGAACAGCCTACGGGAGCCACCCCCACGGTGTGGCCTTCTATTCCCAGTTCGTCTATAGTTTCCGCTACCAGTCTGTGTATTATTCCGTGAGTACATCCCGGACAATATGTAAAGGGTACATCTAAAAGTGCTTGGGGTTTTTGAAATACTACAGCCATTATTTTGTACCTCCCGTTAATTTTCTTATCTCGTTCAATACCTCGTCGGGTGCAGGTATTATGCCGCCCGTCCGCCCGTAAAAGGCAACCGGTTTTCTTCCGTTGACACAAAGCCGGACATCATCCACCATCTGTCCCATGCTCATTTCCACGCATAAGAAAGATTTAGCATGAGCGATATGTTTTTCTATATACTTAGCGGGATAAGGCCATAATGTTATCGGTCGGATAAGTCCCGCCTTTATTCCTTCTTTTCTTGCCGTATTAACCGCGGTTCTGCATATTCTGGACGAAGCCCCGTATGCAACCAGTACTATATCGGCATCATCGGTCAGGTATTCATCCGCCATCTGTTCTTCTTTTTTAATAACTTCATATTTCTCATATCTTTTCTTTACCAGCTCTTCCAATGCCTGCGGCGTAAGGTAGAGAGAATTGATAACATTGTGAGGTCTGCTGTTTCGGTGGCCGCATGCCGCCCAAGGCTTTTCTATAGGGCAATCAGTCGAACCGGCAGTTTTAAGCTCCACCGGCTCCATCATCTGTCCTAACATACCGTCGGACAGTATCATTACCGGCATTCTGTATTTGTCGGCATTGTCAAATGCCAGAGCGACCAGATCGGTCATTTCCTGTACCGTTGAAGGTGCATATACCAGAAGATGAAAATCCCCGTGACCGGTGGCTCTTGTAGCCTGCCAGTAGTCGGCCTGCGAAGGCTGTATACCGCCTAAGCCCGGTCCTCCTCTCTGAACATTGACTATCACTGCGGGTAAATCGCTTCCAGCGATATATGAGATACCTTCGGATTTAAGGCTTATTCCCGGTGAAGAAGAGGATGTCATGGCTCTTTTTCCTGCGGCTGCAGCTCCCAAGACCATGTTGATTGCTGCAATTTCCGATTCCGCCTGTAAATAAACACCGCCTATCTTGGGCATTTTCTTTGCCATATAGGCCGCCAATTCCGTCTGAGGTGTTATGGGATATCCGAAGAAGTGCCTGCATCCCGCCATAATTGCGGCTTCGGCCAGCGCTTCGTTACCTTTCATCAATACTTTTGCCATATTATCCTACCTTTCCACCGTTATTGCCACATCGGGACACATTATTGCACAGGATGCGCAACCGGTACACTTTGACTGATCGATTACCTGTGCGGGATGGTAACCCTTGCTGTTAATCTTATCGGGTGACAGTACAAGTATTTTCCTCGGACAGGCGGCTACACATAAACCGCAACCTTTGCATTTAGTCTCATCTATTATCGCTTTTGCCATTATCGGCCTCCTTTAATTAACTTCCCACGGTGTTTTTACAAACACCTGCACCGGGTACAGGTCCCGTGTTATTGCTCCCGTTGCCGATATTTCCTGTTCCTTTATCAGACTTTCGGGATATGTGGTGCACAATATCGGTAACTTAACCGCTTCCGATACTTTCTTTGCATATTCCATGGAATCAAGTATTGTCTTAGCATCGGTCAGGTCTTTAAGATGCGTATTATTCACGATATATGTCGCCTTCAATCTGGAGGCTGTCTCTATGGAATAGAGCATATGTGCCGCATCATGCACATTTTCAATCATGGCTCTTTTTCCGTTTATTACATAAAGCATATCATATTCTTTGCTTTTCATGTTGCGGAAAAACTGCCCCATTACCGTGGCACCGGCATCGTCTCCTCCCATATCGAACAGGG
>JAKJBR010000109.1:0-2161 GCA_022706885.1 Bacillota bacterium | reverse complement strand
GGGCATGTTTATGGGATTGGGAACTTTACCGGGTATGCTGTACAGTCTGTCCACATCCTTATTAATAACGGGTTTGCTTTCCATAAGTCCTATGGTATAGGGGTGCTTGGCGTTTTTGAATATATCATTCGCCGTTCCTTTTTCCACCACTTTTCCTGCATACATTACCACTACCAGATCCGCCATCTCGGCAATAACGCCCAGATCATGTGTTATGAGCATTATGCTGCTGTTAATCTTATCCTTTAATGTTCTTAAGAGATCCAGAATCTGGGCCTGTATGGTAACATCCAGTGCGGTTGTGGGCTCATCGGCTATTATAAGGTCGGGACTGCAAGCCAGAGCCATTGCTATCATAACTCTTTGTCTCATACCGCCCGATAATTCGTGAGGATACATTTTGTATACACCCTCCGAATTGGCTATACCCACAAGATCCAGCAACTCCACCGTTCGTTTTGCAACATCCTCAGGCGTCATTTCGGGATTATGAAGAGTTATTACCTCATCCACCTGCATGCCTATCCTGAAAACGGGATTTAAACTTGTCATGGGTTCCTGGAATATCATGGATATCATGTTACCGCGTATCGTCTGCATGAACTCAGTAGGAGTTTTGGCAATATCATATGCTACATCTCCGTTATTAAAGCGGATCTCACCGTCTACAATCTGTCCCTGCGGACGCTGAACCAGTTGCATTATGGATAAACTGGTAACGGACTTTCCGCATCCCGATTCGCCTACCACACCGACAGTCTTACCTTTGGGAACATCAAATGAAGCCCCGGCAACCGCTTTAACCGTACCGAGATCGGTAAAGAAGTATGTATGCAAATTATCTATCTCCAATACATTGTTCTCATCTCTCATCTTTGTGGTGAACTCTTCCACCGGAACATTCTTCCTGTTCTTCTTTTTCTCCAGTTGATCGGTTATCTTTCTGTTTCTTCTGGAAATAGCCCGCGATTCCTTTGCGGAAAGGTAGTTTAAGCTCTTTATTTTTTTATCGAATTTTTTACCAAGTTTCATTTTGTCACCTACCTTTTCATCTTAGGATCAAATGCATCCCTAAGACCGTCTCCCACAAAGTTAAATCCGAGAACTGTTATAAGTATCAGCATTCCTGCGGGAATCCATACAAACCAGTAATTCTGCAATACATAGCTGTCGTTAACGGAGTTTACTATATTACCCCAGGAAGCATACGGATATTTGACACCGAGATTTAAAAAGCTCAATGTCGCTTCGGTAAGTATTATTCCGCCCAGGCTCATTGTCGCAAATACTATAAGTTGCGGAATGACATTGGGAACAAGATGCCTGAATATCCTTCTGTAAACAGATAATCCGGTGGCTTCATTGGCTATCATAAACTCCTGTTCTCTCAAGGATAAAATCTGACCTCTGACCACCCTTGCTATACCCGGCCATCCGAAGATGCCTAATATAATCATTAAAAGATAAATTCGCACACTGGGATCCAGCTTCATGGTATCCAGAGCGGCTCCTAAAATAATATAGAAAGGCATGGTGGGTATGCAGTTGAATATTTCCACAAGCCTCATAAGTAAAGTATCCACCCATCCTCCGAAATATCCCGATAAACCGCCGATAATGACTCCGATAATCATTTCTATCAGCACAACGACAAATCCTATTGTTAACGATACTCTGCCGCCGTACATAAGTCTTACCAGTATATCCATTCCCGAACCGTCGGTTCCCAGCGGATGTTCTTTACTGGGGAAGGCATAAGTATCAATCAGATCGGTCATTTTATCCGTCCTTATAACCCACTGTAAATCATGCCTTTCCACAAGGTATTCCACCGTTTCTCCCAAGTTATCGGTATATGTAAAAGAAGAAAGATTATTATACATTGCATGTTCCACGGCATTTTTAAAATCAATGGATAAGAAAACATCGGCGGAAATAGGAGTAACTATAAGCCCGGTTATATTGGCAAACGGTATTTTTTCCGAACCGGATACTTCATATATCGTACAGGTATCCTCATGATAGTCTATAAAGTAATTCCTGTTATTCGCTTTAAAGGTATCAGCATGTGCCTTTAAAGCCGTTTCCGCTGCATACTTTATCTCAAAATCCGCTCTTGTGCCTTCTTTATACATGTCATATATGTTCTTTGTCAGCACAA
>JAKJBR010000108.1:0-2178 GCA_022706885.1 Bacillota bacterium | reverse complement strand
GGATTACTGTATTCTGGTAGCCGAGCCTACCTTGTTCGGTGTACATAACCTGGAATTGGTATATCAATTGGTCAAATTATTCAAAAAGCCGTTCGGAGCGGTGCTTAATAAATGCTTAGAAGGAGAAAATCCGGCAGAGCGGTTCTGTATAGAGAATAATATTAAAATCTTGGGAAAGATTCCGTTTGATACCGATCTCGGAGCATTAAACTCCGATGCAAAGATAGTTGCTTATGAAGAAAAGAAGTATAAAGATATGTTTTCTTCATTGCTTTATAGGGTGGTAAAGGAGGTAAAACATGCGACAGTTACTGATATTAAGCGGTAAAGGCGGTACCGGAAAGACCACCATAGCAAGTGCGTTTATTAAGTTGGCGGATGCCAAAGCATGTGCCGACTGCGATGTGGATGCCCCCAATTTGCATCTGGTAACAAAATGGAAAACGCAACCTCAAATAAAGGACTATTACGGATTACCTAAAGCCGAGATAAATCCCGAGCTGTGTATCTTATGCGGTCAGTGTAAAGAGCATTGTCGTTTTGATGCTATCCTGTTGTCGGACGGAGAATACAAAATGAAGCCTTTTGCTTGTGAGGGTTGCGGTGTATGTGAACTGGTTTGTCCCGCCCAAGCCATAACAATGATTCCTTCTGTGGACGGTGAATTAACCCTTTACTCCGATAATGAAAAAGTTTTTTCCACCGCACAGCTCAAAATGGGCAGTGGCAACTCGGGGTTACTTGTCACGGAAGTGAAAAAACAAATGAACTCGGTAGAAGTGAATACGGATTTTGCAATTATTGACGGCTCACCCGGCATAGGCTGTCCGGTAATTGCTTCTCTAAGCGGAGTGGACATGGTTCTTATTGTTGCCGAACCTTCCATATCCGGTATCAGCGATATGGAACGTATTATCGGAACGGCGGCTATATTCGGAATAGAGATAGCCGTATGTATTAATAAATACGATACAAATATCGGTAATACCGAAAAGATTGAAGATTATTGTAAAAAGCACGGGATAGCTCTTGTAGGCAATATACCCTTTGACCCGGCAGCGGTAACAGCAATCAACAACGGTCAGACCGTTGTTGATATAGACTGCATATCGGGAACAGCGGTTAAGGATGTTTACAACAGGACAATGGCTCTGCTTCTTGCTATTTAACGGACGGAACATCAATATATATCATTGTTTTTTGATCGTTTACAACCAATGTGTTATCGTCAAGAAAAGATAAACTTCCGTAACTTAATATAAGTTCATCCTGTACCAATACCTTTTTCTGTTCAAGGTCGATAATAATTATACCTGTATTTTCACGATTTACGGTAAACTCCGTTTTCATAAACTTGTCCGTAGTAAGAAGGGCGAGATATCTGCCATCCTTTGATACGGCATAAGCATTGATGCAGACAAAAGGATCTGTCCAATTACGTATATCGGTAACGGTGTTGTCATTATAGTTCTGAATGAGTAAGGTTTCCTTGTGGTTAAAGTCATCATGGTCAATAATCTTGCTTACATATTTATCATCTTTGTTGTATATGAGTCGGTATTCATTAAGTACTATAGGACCTGTTGTATGACCGGTGTTGATATCATATATGAAATACCAGTTATGCAACGAACCTTCTCCCGGAAATGTGGATTCTATAACAATCTTATTCTTACTGATTGCTTTTATAAATTTGCTTGAAGTAAAATTCATACCCGAAAATCCGATATGATCAAGAATCATATAGGATTTTTTGGTTTTTCTATCCTCAAGAGTTATCTTTCCGTTATCGCTTATAACCTTCCAATCGGTGCCGGATATATAATCCACCCTATAATCTTTTGCATCTTCAACAATAACTTTACCGTCGGTATCGATAAAATCCGTAATGTAAGGAAAATCATCTTTGTAGTATTTAAATTCAAAGATATTATTTTTTTCATAGGAAAAGCTGTCCGTGTACTTAAGTATTCCCCTGTTAATCAAGCCATAGCCTTTTTCCCATACTATCTCATTTGTTTTGTAATTGACTTTGTAAAGTTTGTTTACAGGGTCTTTAACAAAGAATATTACACAGTCTTTGTCTGCCGGCAGATAGTGTTCCTGTAGCATAAAGTGATCTTGATAATATACAACATCCCCGGTAAGTTCGGCTATAACGGGGCATTTTGATAAGTC